>CAZUWH010000008.1:0-101642 GCA_964624075.1 uncultured Rhodobacterales bacterium | reverse complement strand
GCCGCCCCGTTCGGCCAACTCTTCAAATCCACTTGAAACGTCGAGGAACCAAAAAACCCACCACCGGCAATCCACAAGGGGACAAGGGGCCCCGCCATAACCTGCCCCCCCGAAGATCGCGCCGCATGCGTATAGCAGTCCTGCCGACCTCACTGCCGGGGGGGGGGCATGCAGGTGGCGCTCGCTGAACTTTTCGTGTCGCTACGCCCGGCGGCGGGCTACCGACGCCAGAAAGCCGCTACGATTGTCGGTGATGGAATTGATCTCGGCAATCAATGGCTTCGTCCATCGTGATGTTGATGCGCTTCGGACGGCCAGGCAGCACCACGCGCATCAAGGTGACGCACGCCACGTTCTCATCAGGTTCCCATGTCACCTGTTCTAGAGAGGAAGGGGTAGGAATCAGGCCGCCGTCTTCGACCATCAGCGCCATATGGCCCGAAAGAGCCTCAGTGCCGTTGCGGAAAGCCTCCTCGGCTGTATTGCCTACGGACACGCAATCGGGAAAATCCGGGAAAGTGATGCCGTAGCGGCCTCCGTCCTTGCCGATGACGGCGGGATAATAGCGCTTTATGACTGTGACTCCGTCGCCTTGCCGGGCTTGGTCGAGTGCTTGAAGTGCACATGATCGCCGGGTCTGGCCGGCCTTGTACCAGCCGTCGGCCTAGATTTTTGGGATCACTTCCCGGCTGCTGATCATCAGTCCCCCTCCCTCATCAGGAATACGATACACATTGATACATACTATGTCAAGCGAAAAATGTGTATCAGTGCCGCTCCACCACGGCGGCAACACCTATGCCATGCTGGCGACGCCAGAGGAATTGCGGGAGCTGGCATCGGACATCATCGCCGCCCTGGGCGGGGTGGCGACGTGGCCAGAGGCTGCGCCATGGGGGGGGGGGGGGGGGGGGGGGGAGCGGGGGATTGTGAAGAAAAACCATCATTGATGAAAGAGACGTGCACTTCCGAGAAAAAACTACACCTATAGATGGTATATAGGCCGATATGGTCACGTCTAGGGCCATATGGACCGAACAAACTTGGAACCCGACAATGGGCTGTATAAAAATTCCGCCGGGCTGCAAGCACTGCCATGCCGTGGTGATGGCGCACTGCCTTCAGGCAATGGGCACCGCCGGCTGCGAGACCGGATTCAAGCTCGCTCCGTACCCTGGGCGCTTCTTCAAAGGCCAGACCTGGGATGCCATGCCCAAGGAGGCCAGCCCACGACCCGCCTCTCCCCTTTCCACTCGTGGCTGGTGGCTGGTTATTGACCACTACCCACTGGCCCACCAGCCACAAAGCACGTCAGGGAGTCTCCATGTCCACGAAGTGCTTACGCAGGGCTTCATTGATCCGCGTCTGCCAGCGCCGGGACCGCTAGCACGCATGGCGGCAATCACGTCCCGATCCAGCCGCAGGGAACCCTTTTCCTTAGTGGACGCGGCAAAAGACCGTCCGCGCTTCCTGCGGAACAAATCGGCCGCCGGCAGGGCGTCAGGATCCTCCTCCGCCGCGCAGGTGGTGGCCGCGTCCTCACCCTCGGTGATTGTTTTGGCCAGATTATGCAGAGCAAGGCGGCAGGCCACCTCCCAGTCAGGCTCCAAGGCTTTCGGCATAGGCTTTCACCTCCCGTTTGTTGGCCTTGCGCAAGCTGATGACGCGGAGGGCATCGCCGCGCTCGGCGTAGACCAGAGAATGCAGGCGGTGGCCGATGAACCAAAGGTCAACCTTGCTGGTTTCGCCGTAGTCTTGGCAGTCGTCCACCACGACCAGGGCGGTAGTGAAGTTGAAGGCATGAGCGGCCTAGAAAGATACGCCATGCTTGGCAAGGTTGCTTTCTGCCTTCTGCTCATCCTATTCAGGCTGCATCTCCATGCGTTACATTTATTGTCTACCAGATGAATCGGCGGTAGGCAAGATTTACTGTCTGGACATGAAATCGGCTTCCTTGACTCCAAAGACGGGGGTATCGATGATGCACTGGCTTGGTCTGCGCATCGAGGTAGCAATGCGGGGGACTGCGGCGTAAAACTTCATTGTATTTTCGAGGAAGTCACACAACTAACAATATTTGTAAGTGGTCAGTAACCAGCCACCAATCACTGACTACCAGCCACAAATTTGCACGGGTGGCCGGTTCGGCGGGGGTGAAAGCGAGCCTGGAGCAGGACGCAATCCAGCTCCATAGCACGGCAGGCGGATTATCACCTGTACCGGCAGATGCCGCGGGGCGCGGTATCCCTAATATGTCGTCAGGCCGATTCCCAGCAGGTCGGCGGCCTCCTGGTTGCTCAGTGCCATTCGTTCCTGCTAGCGAGCAAATATCCTCACCGTTCCGATCGCGTTGGTCTTCGACCAGGTGGGCCAGACTGTCGGCACTGTAGTCGAGCCCACAGTTTCAGGCAATGCCACGGCCATGGCCGACAACGGAGACCAGAGCGAATGTCCCCGGATCGGCAAGGGGGGGGCCAAAGGGTGGAAAATCAGCGATCACGCCAGTCATGTCGACCGCGCCTTCGCCGCCATCGCGCCAACAGAGGCGCAGGCGGTTGCCGGATAGGGCTTCGACGCTGGTAACGGTGGGCAGGTCGGACGTGAATCGCTCCGTGAAAAGGTAGCCGGGCCGGCACGAAGGGGCGGCATGGATTGGCAGACATTGCGCGGGACTGGGTGCATCGCGACAATGCCGAAGGTCCTGCCGGGCTTTCGGATCGCAAACGGCCGGGCTGGCGACGGCTGCTTACGGCCGGGCAAGAGGCGGAACTTTCCAGGATTGCGATGGCCGAACGCACCGTCGGTATGCTGTTGAAGACACTGCGTTTCGCGTGGCTGACACCCCGTCCGTATCACCTGAAAAAAGATATCGACGCTTAGAAGGATTGCAAAAAAACTTCGCTGACCTGGGAGAAAACACCCTTCTGGCCGCGGCAACAGGCAAGCCTCTGGAAATCCGGTTCCAGAAGGAGGCAAGAGTAGGCCCGCAGGGAACCTTGCCCAGGCTGTGGGCGCGCCGGGGGGCGTGTCCGCCCACGCCCCACGATCAACGCGCCATCAATGGGTCTATCTCTCCGGTGCCGTCTGTCCCAAAAGGGGAACCGGCGCCGCTTTGGTGCTGCCTACTGTCAACGCCGAACTCATGAGCCTGCCTCTGGCCGAGGATCGGCCGCGCGCGCCACCGGCGGCTCATGTCATTGCCGTTCTCGATGGCGCGGGCCGGCACCAGGATGGCAACCGTCTGATGGTCCCCGACAACATCACTCCGCTTGCCCCTGCCACCCTCTGCCCCGGAACTGAACTAAGCCGGGAATATCTGGGAATTCTTGAGAGGAAACGTCCCCTCCCCCCGCCGCCGGAATATCGTCGAGGCGATCCTTGACCCCTGCCGTGATGCCTGGAACAGCCTCATCCGCACGCCAGAGCGCGCATCCCGCCCTTCCGGGCAAACGGGTTATGAGTTCTTCCGGTCGGTATCATTAGAATCTCTGCTCGATGATGCAACCAATCCATTGCAGAACAGTGTTCCGGTGCCGGAAGAGGCAAGACGACCCTATGACGGCACAATGACCGCCACATCGTCCGCCCTGCGCACCGGACTAGTCCGGATGACCAGTCGATGCCCTAGATATCCCTCGGTTTCGGTCACCGCCGCTGCCAGCGGACCCGCCAGAACCTCCGCCACGACAGGAGCCACCTCCAGTCCAAGACCGGCGCAACGCTGGGCTGTCGCTTCCCGCAACACCAGACGCAAGGCCGACAGACCGACCGTCATCGGGGTCCCGCTGCAACACAGGTAATTCTGCTGTAGCAGGTCGGCCAACGGAGCACGGCGACGGTCGCGAATCATTTCCACCAGCCCTGAAGGCGATGGCCCGCTGACTCGCACCGGCAACGGATCGCCTGCCACGGCGCTACGCAGGGCGGCAACGACTCGATGCAGGCGCTCGCCTGCACGTCGCCTAATGAAGTCCACCACCAGTGCGCCGGACAGATTGCGCAAGCGCATCTGCCAGGCAATAGCGGCAACGGCGGCCTGGTTGACGGCATCAGCCGCTCCCAGACCTGCCGCGGCCGTGTCGATATCGATGGCCGTAAGAGCCGCGGTGGATTCGATGCACAGCCGCCCACCACCGGCCAGAGGAACCTCGCGCTCCAGTGCCGCCGCGATATCGTCCTCAATGTCCTGGAACAGAACTCCCGAGGCCAAGCCGGATGCCAGGTCCAGCCGAACCGTTGCGGCATGTTCCAGCTGTTGGCTCAAGGCACGGGCGCGGGCAAGCAACATGGCCGCATCACACACGATTGTGATCGCGTGGGATCCCCCATCGCCATGCGCCAGGGCACGCTCGAACAATTCGGCCAGAGGATCAACGCCAGCATCAAGACAGGTCGGCGGCGACGACGACTCGGCAACGGCACGAAAGGTTTGCCACCGCTGCCGCAAGGAATCGATCTCGGCCCGCAACAGAAGCGGGGTGGTTCCGGCCGCCTGACGGCGGATGACCACGCCCTCTGCTGCTGTCAGCCAAGGCCGTACCATCGCCACCAGTCGCTGACGCTCGTTCTCGCTGGTGAGGTAGCGTGAAACGGCTACCCCTGCCCGCAACGGTGATAGGACCGTCAACACTCCGGCCAGCCTTATGTGCCGAGACAGCTTGGCCCCCTTGCCGGTCCGTTCTTCCTGTGCGACCTGCACCAGAAGTGTGGACCCTACGGACGGCGCGCCAGGCGCCGCAGCAAGCATGGCGGCGGAAGGGGTCTCAAAGGGAAGAAAGCCGGGCCGAGCGCCACCGATATCAACCAGCGCCGCCCCTCCGGACAACATCTCCACCACCCGGCCCAGATGGATCGATCCGTAAGGGTGCCCCCCATCGCGCATGATCACCACGTCGGTGGTACAACCTCTCTGGCGCAGGGCATAGCGAACTTCTCCCGGCGTGCGCGAGGCCACGATCAGAAGATCGGTTCCCCGCGCCGGTAGGTTCACCGGCCGCTTCCTTCTTCCAGCACGCCAGGCTTCAGGAGACCGGCCCCTTGCAGAAGGGCGGCGGTCTCGTAGAGGGGCAGGCCCACGACATTGGAATAGGAACCGCTGAGAAAGCGCACAAACGTTGCCGCCCGGCCCTGAATGGCATAGCCGCCGGCCTTGGCCTGCCACTCGTTCGTCGCCAGATAGGCAAGACGTTCAAGGCCATCAAGGGGTTTGAAGGCAATGATCGTGGTGACAACGCGTACAATCGACCGCCCCTCCGGCGTGCGCAGGCACACCCCTCCCAACACCCGATGCCGACGGCCAGCGAGAAGCGCAAGGCATCGCTCCGCTTCGGCTGCGGTTTCTGCCTTGGGCAGAATACGACGACCACACGCTACCACCGTGTCGGCGGCAAGCACGTGAAAGCCGGGATGACGCCTAGCTACCGTCGCGGCTTTATCACACGCAAGACGCGCCGCGCACGCCACCGGCCGTTCACTCCGCCAGGGCCGCTCGTCAAGGTCGGCAGGGTCAACGCAGAGGGGAGCAACGGCAATCTGGCGCAATAACGCCAACCGCCGCGGCGATGCCGACGCTAGAACAAACGGCAACCGCCGGGGCTCTTTCGACGCGGGCAGATTCCCCTCCTTCATGAGAAGCAAGCAACGCGGGCCAGGACTATTTGAAGCGGAAGGTGATGCGGCCCTTGGTGAGATCGTAGGGCGTCATCTCGACATTCACACGGTCCCCGGCTAGCACCCGGATCCGGTTTTTCCGCATTTTCCCTGACGTGTGCGCCAGAATCTCATGCTCATTATCCAGCTTCACCCGGAACATCGCATTCGGCAGCAACTCAACCACGGTGCCGGAAAATTCGAGCACGTCTTCCTTCGCCATGCGTCATTTACCTCGTTCCATTTTTGCATCCTTTAATCTTAATCCCATTGCATTCCTGCTACACTGCAAACAAGCAGACCATTGACAGGAAAGATAAGTGAGGGTAGCCGCGCCTGTGGTCAAGCATTTTCCGCCATTCTGGCAAGGGGATTGCCGGAATGGACCCGGGAAGGCCCGACATGCCTCCTTGATGCCCGTGATCTGGCGTCATACCTTTGAGCCCCTGATCGTGACCTCCCTCGAGCGCCGGCGGGCCGCATCCGTGGCCCTTGGCTTTTGCGCTATTCGGCGCGCCGTCGCGGTCGCGACGATCCCGTGAGCGTAAATCCTCCGCTTACAAGATATAACTAAAATCGTGTTAGCGAACACAAATGTACGTCCGATGCTACCATGACAGAAGTGGGGTGGTCGTGTAACGTAGAGACAGATGAAAAGAAGTCCTAAACATGGCAGCTCCCCATTGTGCATGAAGAAGAGGCACCCAATCGGCTGGGGAGTGAAACAAGCTGAAGACAGCAGCGAAAGAGACGATACTGGCATTTCTGGTGAGTGGCGTCGTGGTCAGTATGAGGGTAGTCACAGGCAAGGCATCCGAGAGGGTTGGAGGGATAAGGCTGGGCTCCGAGCTGGAGGTGACAAGCTTTCGTATCTTTTCCCCGAAGAAATGCGATGGGGTGGGTAACATCTTTCGGCCAGGCTGGTTTGACAAGGCATGGTATTGCTATATCCTGCCGTGAGAAAGAACCTTGACGTGAATCGCGAATGCTTGTGTGCCTTGATCACTTTGGGGCACGCTTTTTTATTCCATGAACGTAATAGGAGAATACAAGCATGAAACATACCCAGATGGGCATCCACGGCCAGTGAATCGGTCAACCGCCCGCCTTAGTGTTTCCTCACGCTTCCGTCATGCTCCCCGCAGCACGCGTTCATAGGCCGCCGTCGCCCGACGGCCATAAGCGGTCCAGTCGTATCCAGTTGACACGGCCCGCCGGGCACGGTCACCAATGGTCTGCCGCAAGAGCGGATCCGCGGCAAGCTCTTCCAGGGCTGCCGCCAGGGCTGGTGGATTGCCAGAGGGGACAATGCGCCCATCGATTCCATCCCGCAGGATATCGGCTGCCCCACTTTCGGTGGTGGCTACCACGGGCAGCCCGCACGCCATGGCCTGGACCACTCCGACCGGCAGGCCTTCTTCCAGCGACGGCAGGCAGAAGATGTCGGCGGCGGTGTAGTACGCCGGCAGTTGCCTGTCTGGAACCAGACCGTGCAGAACAACACGCTCCATTGGCTCGTGCCGCAGGACACGGTCCATGCCAGGGTCGAGTGGGCCGACCAAATGCAGCTCCGCTTTCAGATCCAGACGGGCGAAAGCGCGCAACAGCCATGGCACGCCCTTGCACACTCCCACCCGTCCGGTGAACAGGATTCGCAATGGCCGCGTATCCCGGCGCAGAGGCAACGGCACGAAGCGCGACAGATCGACTCCATAGGGGTTGACGATCAGTCGTTCCTTCGGAATACCACGACGCATGAACGTTTCAGCCACGAAGCGGGTCGGCACGGCAATGGCGTCAACGGCTTCGTATTCAGCCAGTTCGCGCGCCACAAGGCGCGGCGATGTTCCCGGCCAGACTAGATCGAAGCGTTTATAGGTCCGGCGCCGGATTTCGGTCTGGTACGCAACATGAGGAGTACTGCGTTCCAGGACCACCTTCATGCCTTGCGTGCGCGCTGCGGTGATGGCCTCCAGTGCAGCACCACTCCACACGACCAGAATCTGTCCTCCGTCCGGCAGGGAATGGGCAACGAACCGGGCAAAGGCAGTGGCCAGGGCGGGATCAATCTCCCCCGGCAGGTGGAGACGACGATGCAACCACCGTCCCACCTCAAGCCAGCCGGCGGTCTTGAACGGCGCACTGGCGGACAGAGAACGGCGCACGACAAAGGCAGGACAGGTGGTCAAGAAGCGCGCAAGCACTTCCTGCCCGTGCAACACGCGGGCCAGATCGAAACCGTGGAAACGACCAGGAACGGCGACGACGACTTTCATCGTGGTGTCAGGCACTTCCGTCTGCTTCTGCCTCCGTGTTGCCATGCACGCCGCCATGAAGCCAGTCCGGTCATCAGGGCCTCCCTTCTCCTCCGATTGCACCGGCCTTGTCGTAGCAATAGCCTGTCTTTCAGGCAGGTCCCGGACATGACTTAACGGTTACAGGGCCGTCAGAGTCACCATGCCCGACCAGGCACCATGCACCCGATTCGTCATTTCCAAGATGGCTGCCGGTCTTCCCCGACCATAGCCCGTGAAACGCGTGAACGGATGTAACCGCAGTGGTGTATCAGCGGTTACACGATATCGGCGTCCGTCGCGACCAACCAGCAGTATGCTGCCATCGTCGCCCGGCGGCGCTACGACCAGGGCCGTTACCAGACGGCGGCGAATGGTCACCGGAACGGCTGTTTCCACGCAATCTTCCAGAGTCACCCGCCCACCGGCAAAACGCCAAATCCGGACCAACGGACCGATGGACCCGCCACCGTGCAGGCGCGTAAAGCCATCATGTTTCACGGTCACCGTATTTCCAGAGCGGGTCAGAACGGGGGGTGGACCACAGACATGACGGTGAAAGGCCGCATCATAGCAGGGGCGGTTGGGAGGGTAGGGGTCGGCATCGTCGATGGACAGAAGGCCATGCACGGCCCCGGAACGGTACAACGCCGCCTCCCTCCAGGCGCCCTGGCCCGGGTCTACCAGAACGGCTTCACGCTGGTAGTGCAATTCACAGGCGCCCAGATCCTGATGTCCATAGCCCGGGACCGGCTGCCAGCCGTCCGGATTGACATGCCACAAACCGCTCCACGGACCGAAATCGGCCCGCAGCCACCCTGCCGCCCGCAATACATCCGGATCTGCCGGCTGCGCCGCCGCGCGCAGAGCCAGGAATGCGGTCCGCTCTTCCTCGGCCAGCCAGCCCAGCCAGCCGCCGTCCTCGCCCCCGAACAAGCCAGCCAGGTGTTCAGGCGGACAGTCGGGGGCAACGTCTCCCACCAACGGCAGCCCACCCGGCAGTACCAGCCGCGGCACCACCTGCAAGGCTGCGACAGCCACCGCCCGCAGGGCCGGTTCCTCTGGTCGGCGATGCGTCAAGGCCGCCCCCCAGGCCTCCACATAGGCGCGCGTGAGCAGTAGATGGTAGGAGGTGGAACCTTCACGTAACATGCCTGAAGAGTGGAACAGGCGTTTGGCTTCCTCGATCAGAATCCGACCACCCGCACCGGCACAGGCCGGCAATCCCAAGGTCAGTCCCAGGAGGAACAATCCGCGCCCGTTTCTGGCGAAGCAGCTCGACGTTCCGGAGTCGCCACGATATGCCAGCCGGGCGGCAATGGCCGGCCCATGGGCGGCCAGCAGGCGGAGTGTCTCCTCTATTGGAGCCGGCAGCCCATACCGACGGGCAAAAGCGAGCAAATTGACCACCCGTTCGGCCGCCGTGGAAGGATGCCATGGTTCGCCTCTCTCATGGGTAGCAAAAAGTGTTGCCCATGCACGCCACATCGTCACGGTCAGGGCCTTGAACTGCTCCGGTGGCAGCATGTCGTGCAGAAGCGGTAGCCAAGCGAATCGGTGCAGGGCACGTGTGGTTTCAGGATCGGCCAGGGAAGCGGCAAAAAGCGCCCTCTCGGTTCCCGGATTCAGCCGAATCATACCTCCTGGCAATGGCAGTTCGACTGCCCCCTCCAGTGGCTTCGCCCGCAACACCGGCATGACGACGGCTGGCTCTTCCGGGGGTAGCCCTTTCCACGCCGATCCCAGATAAGGTGGCCAACGCGACACGATCCGCTGCCTTCCCTCTGCCCGACCCGTCAGACGCAACCACAGCCAGTGACGCCATACGGGATCTACCAGCAAAAAAAGATTCTTGTCCCTCAAGGCTCTCGACGTGACCACCTCAGGGACTGCATTCTTCAAGAAATGACTTATCCTCCCTGTCATCTTCGGTTTTATGCGTTGCGCACGTCAGGGCCGGCAGGCATGGGGAGCCCCCGCAGAACGGCCGGCAGATCACGAAACGACTCTACCTTCGCTGCTGCCTCCAAGTCCACGACCGGCACGCGGGCGTAGCCATAAGTCACCAGCACCAGCGGCACCATGGCGTTGCGGGCCGTGACCACGTCCACCTCGCTGTCGCCGACGTAGGCACACGCTGTCCGCTCCACGCCCATCTGTTCCATGACCGCCAGGAGGGGACGGGGATCAGGTTTCCGGAACGGCGTGCTTTCCCCGCCGACAACGGACATGAAATACGGCATCATGCCCAGGGCATCGAGCACCAGCCGGGTGATGTCGTATGGTTTGTTGGTGCAGAGACCGAGACGGTAGCCTTCGGTCCGCAAGGCGGCTAATCCCTCGCGCACCCCGTCATAGACAACCGTGTGCGCAACAGGGTGGTGGGCATAAAAGTACCTGTAACGGGTCGCGCAGTTTGCAAGCATGGTTTCATCCCCCACCGGGAGACCAGTTGCCGCCAGGACCTTTTCGATCAATACCCGCACGCCATCACCGATCATCGGCCGCACTTTCTCCATGGGCAGAGGAGAGCGGCCTTGCTCGGCAAGCATCAGATTGACGGCATGGGTCACATCAGGGGCGCTGTCAATCAAAGTTCCATCAAGATCAAAGACAACAGCTTTCAGAATAGACAGATGGCTCACAGGCGGACTCCCCAAGACTGTTCGATTGTGCACATCTGGTCAGCGTTTGCTAGCGGTTCTGACCAGATGACACCATGCCATATCAAGGTATTGTTTCCAGGAATGTAAGCATCTCGCTTACGGATTGCGTACAGCAGGCCCGGAAACGACAGGGCCGAAAATCATTCCTGGGACACTCTAAAGGACGCCATGGGATTCTGGAAGGTGCGGGAGCGTTATGCGAATCGAAGACGTACAAACACCTCCCTCACCCCTCCCCCGATCCAGGAGAGAGGGGCCATTTGTGCTTCAAGCACGCCGGAGCCCCTTTCTCCGAAACCAGGCTCCCCGTCTAGAGAGAACAATCAAAGACCCCTCGCGACTGGTTTCCCGACCCGACCCGACCCGCGCCACCCTCAGGCGACACTTGCGGGGAGTCTTAGGAGCGTCGTCGTTCCCTCCGACCGTACGGCCCGCTCCTGCGCACCCCCGCGACTCTTTCCGTTCTCAACCGGCCAGCATCTGGGCCACGAAATCCCAGTTGACCAGATGGTCCAGGAAGGCTTGCACGAAATCCGGACGGCGGTTCTGGTAATCCAGGTAATAGGCGTGTTCCCAGACGTCACAGGCCAGCAAGGCCTTCTGCCCGTGTCCAATCGGCGTATCGGCATTGGCAGTTTTGGTTACCTTCAACGTACCGTTTTCCAGCACCAGCCATGCCCATCCGCTGCCAAACTGCGTGACTGCAGCGTTCTTGAATTCCTCCTTGAACTTGTCGAGCGATCCAAACGTGCTGTTGATCCGGCTGGCCAGTTCACCGGTGGGTACACCACCGCCGCCAGGTTTCATGCACTTCCAGAAGAACGCATGGTTCCACACCTGAGCTGCATTGTTGAAAAGACCGACCTTGCTGCTGTCAGCGGCAGACTTTCCGATCACCTCTTCCAGCGACTTGCCCGCAAGAAGAGAGTCCTTGAGGAGATTGTTGGTATTGGTGACATAGGCTGCGTGATGCTTGCCGTGATGGAACTCGAAACTACGCGTCGAGAGATAGGGTTCAAGCGCGTTGATCGGATAGGGCAAGGGAGGCAATTCGAATACCATGATAGACCTCGTTATCGTTAGAGGCGAAAAATCGGTTGCATGGGCAGACAGGCCAGGCAGGCACCCCGCCGCCGCGCCGGCCAGAAACTGCCGCCGGCTTAAGGAGAAACTCCTGCCTGCCCGTTTGCCGGTGAATACACCCGCCGCTTCCCCGCCCTCCCTCCTGACAGGGGCGACGCGACGAGTGTCGGGGTGATCAGGATGAAATGCGATGAACCGAAGCGGGACTAGCACTTCCTCCGCGCTAGACGAAGACAGCTCTCCCGCTCTCCTGGACGCCATGATACACCTCATTGCTGGATTTTTTCGAGAGCGGAATATGGAACGACTCTAAAGTAAGCAAACCGTAAAAAAATTCGCCGCCTTTGTAAAGCGCTTCAATGGATTTATCAGCAATTCTCAGTATGGAATTTATGCTAAGTCGCCTTAGTCAGGCTCCACCCCTAAACCCTTCTCCCCCGAGGGGGCACCTCCCCTCCAGGGGGAGAGCTTCAGAGGGAAGCCTCATCCCCACCTCCTTCATTACCTCTATTGATTGAAGATACGATCTTGCAACAGATGCGACATGTTACGTTCGCCTTCTTTCCACCCCCTGCCGTCAATCCTGAAAAAGGAACGCACGGTTTTGATGTTCGGGAGGAGGCATAAACTTCTGGTTTAGAAACAGTTTGAAATGCCGTAAAATATAGCCAAAGATATTGACAATTCGGCAGGGAGAGGATAGATTGAACCACGGTACGGTGCCGACTCTTGGCAAGATAAAGAAGGACAAAGACAGAATCTGTACTAGACTAGCGAAGATTGGAGCCTGTATCCGGGGGGAAAACATGCGTGCTCTGGAAAAATAAGAAAGCGCTGGGAAAGGCATACCGGCAAGGATCGGCACCCTGTTCGGGCGCTTCCGCCGTCTGGTCCATGATCTCGGGCGCGATCTCGGCAAGACGGTCGAGCTCACCTTTGCCGGCGAGGAGACAAAACTCGACAAAACGGTCATCGACACCCTGAACGATTCGCTTGTGCACCTGTTGCGCAATGCTATCGACCATGGGCTGGAAACACCAGAGGAACGGCGGCGCCTGGGCAAGCCGGAACAGGAGCAGATGCATCTGGGGGCCGTCCACGCCGGGGCGCAGGTGCTGGTGTCGATCAAAGATAATAGGCGGGGGCTCGATGCCGCAGCGATCCGTGCCAGGGCCGAGGAAAAGAGGCTGCTCGCGTCTGATGAGACGATCAGCGGAACCGGCCTGTTCGCCCTCATCTTCCAGCCTGGCTCCTCCACCGCCCGGACGGTCACCAGTGTCTCGGGGCGCGGGGTGGACATGGATATGGTGAAGCGAAGCCTCGATGCCTTGCGCGGCGGAATTGGGGTGACCAGCACCCCCGGCCAGGGCGTGACCATCACCCTGGAAGCTTCCCCTGATCCTTGCCATCATCGACGGTCTTTTGGTACGGGTAGGGTGGGAGCGCTATGTGCTGCCGCTGGCGGTGGTCGAAGAATGCGTGGAGCTGAGCCGGGAGCTCGCCTACGCGCCCGTTTCAGGGTAGAGGCGCCGGCTGGAGCCGATCGAACGGGTGGTGATTGTCGCTGTCGGCGAGCGCCGCATCGGCCTCGTGGTCGATCAGGTGAGGATCAGCCAGCACCAGACGGTGATCAAGCCCCTGTCACGCCCCCATGGCACCAGGGAGGCATTCTCCGGCGCCACCATCCTTGGCGGACGGGGGGGCACACGGTCGCCCTTATCCTTGACGTCCTCCGCCTCGTCAAAAACGCATCGCGCCTGGATCAAAAGGAGGCCACGTGATGGAAATCGTCTTACGCCGCTGCCTGTGCCGACACGACGACCAAGTGTTCTCCCGGCAGGCCGGGGGAAGGGAGGAGAATCGCCTCGCCATCGGCAAGACAGGCTGCCAGGGCCTCGGCGGTGGCATCAAGCCGCCCGCGATCGAGATCTCCGTTTTTCTGAAGCATCGTCTTCTTGTCCCCGAAAAGTGCGATTCCTTGCCCTGCTGACGGACCTGCACTGCTACGCCAAACCGCCGTTTCAGTTTGCGCAGTAGTTCATCGGGGCTCATCACCACCACCCTTCCTAACCAGGAGTGACGCCAAGAAGGGCACGCCGCAAGGCGGGAATGACAGACCACATAACATTCCATCCAGGGGGATACGACCATGACGATGACCATCCGCGCTAGATTACTGGTGGGGTTTGCAGTTCAGGTCCTGGCTATTCTGCTCATGGCCGGCATCACCCATCACCACGACCGGCATCAATACCTTGCGCGACCTGCAGGATAAAGGCGCGCAAGGGGCGGAGGCGACCGTTGTCGTGACCGAGGCCAGTGGCATGGGGACCAAAGCTTATCGTTTCATTGCCAATTTGGTCATCGACCGCGCGCTTGATACGGCCGAATGAACCGCTGAATGGGCCGCCCTCAAGACCGAAATCGCCAAAGATACAAAGAAAATCATCACTTTGGCCGATATCGACAAGGAAACCCAGCTGGCCAAGGATGGAAAGGCAGCGTTTCTGGCCATCGTCACTCTGTTCGAGAAGATGCGGGAAGTCGACGACCAGATCGACCGGCAGGTGGATATCGCGGTGCGCGCCTATGACTAGTCCACGGTCGAGGAATCCCGTCTGGTGGACGAGGTGTTTGACAAAAGGGGGCTGCTGATCCTGTGGGGCAGCGTCCTTGTCGCCGCGGCCGCCACCTTGGTTGCAGGTTTCCTGATCGGGCGTGGGATCAATTGTGGGCTGGCCCTGGCGGGGGGCTTCGTGCAGACGATCGCCGAGAGTCATCTTACCCGCACTCTCGCCTATTCGTACCAGGACGAAATCGGCGCCCTGATCAGGCACCTGAACGGCATGGTCGATCGCCTGCGCCAGGTGGTAGGGGAAGTGAACAGTGCCACGGACAATGTTTCTGCTGGTAGTTAGCAGTTGATGGCAAGCGCGGAAACGTTATCACAAGGGGCCTTCGAACAGGCCTCCGCCACCGAAGAAGCCTCTTCGGCAACCGAGGAGATGGCCGCCAACATCAAACAGAACGCCGACAACGCCAGCGAAACCGAAAAAATCGCCATCGTCCAGGAAATCACCCACCAGACTGACCTGCTGGCCCTGAACGCCGCTATCGAAGCGGCACTGGCAGGCGAGCTCGGTAAGGGGTTCGCAATCGTCGCCGCCGAGGTGCGCAAGCTCGTCGAACGCAGTCAGAGTGCCGCCACCGAAATCAGCACCCTGTCCGGCCAGACGGTCGCCGCCTCGGAAGAAGCCGGTCAGAAACTAGCGAAACTCGTGCCCGACATCCAGCGCACCGCTGATCTGGTCGCGGAAATCTCCGCCGCCTCGCGGGAACAGAATATCGGTGCCGATCAGATCAACACCGCCATCCAGCAGCTCGACTAGGTGACGCAATAAAACGCCGGTGCTTCGGAGGAGATGTCCACCACCGCCGAGGAACTGGCCACCCAGGCCCAGCAGCTCCAGACCACGATCGCCTTCTTCAGACTGGCTGAAGGCACAGGCGTTCGCCCGGACCGTCCTTCCGCCGCGGCCGCCGGTCCCCCCCCCCTTCAGGCCCACCCCCAAATCCCCAGCCAAGGGCGGCTTCGCCCTGAAGCTGGATGACACCGGAGGAGAACAAGGCGATGTCGCCTTCAAGCGCTATTGACGCGAGGGAAGCTGGGGCAGGCCGCGAGACGGTGCTGACGCTTGCCCTGAACGATGCGATATTCGCGTATCGGCCAGCCAGATGCGGGAGGTGCTGGACCTGCTGCCAGTCACGGTCCTACCAGAGGTAGGGTCCAGAGAAGGGCAAGAGCAGTGCCGCGTTCGTGCGGGGGCTTGTCAACGTGCGGGGCAAGGTGGTGTCTCGGTGGGGGGTGGGGGGCCGGACCAGGTGTTCGGGGCGTCACCCCCCTCTCCGCCCTGGAAGGGGCGCTCGCCCTGGGCTTGCCCTGGCCGTCATCGTTCGTTCATGCCATCGGGCGGGAAGAGGAAACCCTCATCACCCTCCTCACCCTGGAAACCCTGTTCGACCCGGAAGGCCAGAAGGACGTGTCATGACGACTTCTTCCCCTGATGATTCCGTTGCCGTTGCCGCGTATCTCACTTTCGGGCTGGGGGAAGAGGTGTTCGCCGCGCCCGTGGATCCAGGTGCGCGAAGTGCTGGACGTGCTGCCGTTTACCCACATTCCCTATGCGCCGTCTTTTTACCCACATTCCCTATGCGCCGTCTTTCCTGCGCGGTATGATCGACATGCCCGGCGGGGCCGTGTGCCGGTGATCGACCTGCGCGCTCGGTTCAGGCTGTCCGATATCGCCCTCATCCTCCACCACCGCATCATCTCCGTTTGGGAAGCACTGGTGGAGGGAACACCGCTCATCCTGGAGGCACTGACCGACTGGGTATACGAGGTGACCGCCCTTGACTCGCCCCCGCCATCGCGCCGCCGCCCAACATCAGCATGTGCTGGCGTTCCGACATCATCCAGGGCATCGGTCGCCGGCGGGATCGGTTCGCCATATCACCGGCACCGATGTCTGCACGGAAGTGCTTGAGACGGTGCGGGCTGGCATCTACCCGGAGGCAGTGGCCGCGCCGATCCCGTCGTGGCCACTGCGCAAGCGCTATCTTCTGCGCAGCCGCGGCCCCGAGGCCGCCCTGGTGCGCATCGTGCCTGAGCTGTGGGAAAAACAGTAACGTTCCGCTATCTGAACTTCATGGAGCCTTCGTATGATCTGCCGGAATGGCAGGATGTGATCTTCTGCCGCAACGTCATCATCTATTTCGACCACGAACGGCAGCAGCGGGTGCTGGAGCGCCTGTGTCGCATCCTGCGGCCGGGAGGCTATCTGTTCATGAGCCATGCCGAAACGCTTACCGATTTCGCCCTGCCCTTCTCCCCGGTGGTACCAACGGTCTATCGGAAGACATGAACGCGCAACCCGGCAAGAAGATCAGGGTGCTGGTGGTCGATGATTCCACCCTGGTGTGAGAAACCATGACGGCCCTTTTGAACGAAGACCTGGACCTGACGGTCATGGGCACCGCCGCCGACCCCTATGGCGCGCAGCACGGCTGATCACCTGGGAAGTGCCTGATGTGATCGTCCTTGACATCGAAATGCCGCGCATGGATGGCTTGACCTTCCTGCGCAAGCTGATGGCGCAGCGGCCGGTGCCGGTGGTGATCTGTTCCTCACTGGTGGAGAAGGGAGCGGAAACGTGGTGGCGGGCGCTGGAAGCGGGTGCGGTCGAGGTGATCTTGAAGCCCCGGCTGGGAACACGCCAATTTCTGTTCGAGGCTGGGGTACGGATCGGCGATGCGGCGAAGGCCATGGCCAGGACCCGTTTGCGCGCCCGGAACCCGGAGAGGAAACTCTCCGCCGTCGCCGTTCTGCCACCACCCCGACCTGGCCACGCTCTTTCCCGCACGACTGAGACGGTGGTGTGCGTCGGCGCCTCCACTGGCGGCACCGAATCGGTGCGGGTGCTGCTCGCGGCTCTGCCCGCCGATGCGCCGGGTCTGGCGATCGTGCGGCACATGCCCGAAGGCTTCACCGCCGCCTTCGCCCGCCGGTTCAATGGCCTTTGCGCGCTCACGTTCCGCGAGGCGCTGATCGCTCCCGGCAACCGCCATCTTCTGGTGCAGAGAAACGGCGCCCGTTATGCCGTGGCGGTACGGGACGGACCGCTGGTGGCGCGGCACCGGCCATTGGTAGACGTGCTGTTCCGCTCTGCCGCCCGTGCTGCCGGGGCCAACGCCATCGGCGTGCTGATGACCGGCATGGGCGATGACGGCGCCCGTGGCTTGCTGGAAATGTGCGAGGCTAGCGCTCCCACGGTGGCGGAGGACGAATCCTCGTGCGTGGTGTTCGGCATGCCCCGCGAGGCGATCCGTCTGGGGGCCGCCTGCACGGTGGCGCCGCTGGAGCGGTTGGCCGCTGAAATCTTGAAGGCGGGGCAGCGATAAGAAGATGGGACGCGTGGCTCAACGTCATCCCGGAAGAAGCATGGAGAACCAGATAATGCCCGCGTGGACCAAAGCCATCCCGCGTGGTACCAAGGCCCAACTGGCGACCTTCCAGGACTCCTCTGAGGGCGCCCTCCTGGCCACGGGCGAGCATTTGCGTGAAACTAACATGGTGCTCCGGGTTCCTGTCCACCCTGGCCGATACAGTGGCCGGATGATTGACGTCGGACGGATTCCAACAGTCCTGGATACTCTGACCCGGGTAAGCGACATGCTCGGTGAACACCAGCGCGCCCACGACACGGTCCGTATACCATACTAGCGATGGTTGAGCAAGCGGCGCGGCGGATGGAGCGCACCCTAGTACGCCTTGCTACCCTGATGACCAAGGTGCGGATGCTAGCGGTGAATGCCCGCATCGAGGCGGCCCGTCTCGACGGCGGCACGGAGGACTTCACCGTCTTCACCCGCGAGATCGTGCACCTGGCGGGAGAAGGGCGCGAACGGCTGGAACGGGTCGTGAGTGATATGGCGGCCTTGCGGACCGCTACCGCCACGGCCCTGTCCCGCTACGAGGTGTTCGCCCACCTGAGCGTTACCGTCACCGGCCAGCTAGGGGAAGCGGTGGCGCTGCTGCGCGAGCGGCAGGAACGGGCGGCTCAGGTAGTGCGAGCGTTCCCGGAGCAGGTGCGAACCCTGGGTGGGCGGGTGGCCACGGTGGTCGGGGGCCTGCAAATCTACGATATCACCCGCCAGCGGCTGGAACATGTTACCCATGGCCTGGACGAACTGGAAGCGACTCTGGCCGGAGACGCCCTGGCGGAACAGAGGAACAGCGGGTTCTGAACCGACATGCACCTGATCGGACTCAACGCGGGCTTGCGCTGCGGGCGGCTGGGCGCGCACGGACGCACGCTGGATGTGGTTGCGCGCACGCTGCAAGCCCATGCCCGCCAGTCGCGGGGTGACGTGACAATCCTCCTGGAGAATCTTGTTAAAGTAGGTCAACATGCGGCAGAGGGCACCGAACGGGCGGACGCCTGGCAGCGGAAAGAAACGGCGCTGAAGGAATCGTTCGAACGGTCGCTCCTTACCTTGCAGACGACCGGCAACGACACGGCCATGGTGTTGGAGGATATATCGGCACTCAAAACCGATGGATTGCTTTACCCGCATGCAGGCGGCGCTGGAGGCGTTCGCATCGCATCGGCCTTGCGGGCAAAATTTGAACGCGGTGGTGGACTGTCTGACCACCCTGGCCCACGATACCCGCCCCAACCTGGACGAGGTGTCCTTACGGGTAGCGCGCGAGAAATTGCTGGCCTCCCTTGCCATCCGCTACACCATGGCGAGCGAACGCACTGCCCACGCCCATACCCTGGGCCTCCTTCCCATCACCCTCTCTTTCCAAGCCAATGCCCCCGACGACCCCCTGGCGGTGATTCTGTTTTAGGGCACTCGAGGCCCACGCTGATCCGGCCGTGTAGGGCGGTGGCGTATGACGGAGGTATCCAGGGAAGACCCTCTCTCTCTGGAGGGAACACGTCTTCCCCCTGGAAAGAAGGTCTCCTCCCCTGATCCAAGGGGGAGGGCTTGCAGATCCCAGGTGAAAGGCTTCATGCCTCTTCCTTCCTTGATCCTCTCCCGATGGACCCCGTCCACGAAAAGACCCTTTCCCCTTCGCCATTCAGTTTCTATCCGTCGCAATCAATGCAGTGGCATGGCATAAAGCAGACCGCCGCGGGTCCAAAGATCGTTCATGCCGCGCTCCTGCTTGAGCGATGAGGCCAGGCCAAGATTGCGGTTGAAGATTTCCCCGTAATTACCATACTGCCGGATGATTCTATACACCCACCGATCATCTAATCCGAGCAGTATACCGATTCCTGGTTCAATGCCCAGAAACCGTTGCAGGGAGGGTGGCCGTGCGGGAGCTGGGTTGTCGTCCACATTGACCGACGTGACCCCACGTTCCTCGGCCTCGATGGTGGCAAAGACGACCCATTTAACGATATCGAACCACTGACGGTCATCATTGCGGACTACCGGTCCCAGCGGTTCCTTGAAAATGCGCTCTGGAAGGATGACAAAGGCTTCGGGATCGGGCGCATCGGACATCTGTATCGCCGCGAGAGCGGAAGCATCGGTGGTATAAAGATCACACCGTCCCCGGAAAAAGGCCCTCTTGGCTTCCTCTAGAGAATCAAAAACCAGGGGTTTGAGGGGTTGATTCCGTTTGCGTATGTAATCTTCCAGATTCAAAAGAGTAGTCGTTCCGGCTTCCACGCAAACTATTGCCGGCCCGACATCGTCTAGATGCTGCCAGCCCCGTGAACGACGCGCCATGAAGGCCTGGCCATCAAAAAAAGTGACCGCTGCAAAATCAAGTGGCAATCCGGCGTCACGAGTCAATGTCCAGGTCGTCGTGCGAAAGAGGACATCAACCTCGCCGTTGACCAGGGAGTCGAATCGAATCTGCGGACCTAATGGGATGAACATGGTACGGCTGCCATCGCCCAAGACCGCGGCGGCGACAGCTTTACAGAAATCGACGTCGAATCCTGACCAGCGTCCCTCGCCATCCACCATGGCGAACCCGGGATGAATCGTGCTGGAGCCGCAGACGAGGTGACCGCGGCCTTTGATCGTGTCAAGAATCGCGCCGGCTCCGGCTGGGTGACTTCCGACCAGCAGAAGGACGAGCACGGCTACAGAGCGGAGCAGAAGTGCTGACATGAACGGTGCCCGTTCCTGATCCCTGAAATAGCGGCCTCCTCAAGGCACGAAACGCAAGGGCCTTCCTTGAAGAGCGCGAAGCGCTTCCTGCTTTCAGATCAGGATATAATTCAGGTCTGGTTAGGACAAGCGGACAAAGCAGAAGCATCCTGAACACCCCCCATGACCGTCATGCCCGCTTGCGCGGAAATGACAAATTCTGGGTTCTCAGAGGTCTCCTCCTGTTTCAGGCGGAATAGCTGACAAAGGATTTTGCGTTCCGCTCAACCAAAATTCTCTGGCAAGAGACCCATACCGCCGGGAACTGCAGAGTCCGATCCTGCCCACGCCTTGTTTCTTTCTCACTCACGCCGATAGAAAGCGGCGAACAAAAGAAAGAATTTCTGCACGCATGGGATGATTTGGCACATATTGATCCGGAACCACGCGGGCATCGTTCAGATGGTGACGGAACCAAGTGCACTGACGCTTGGCATAGCGCCGCGTCGCCCCTTGCGCTGCCGCGATGGCCGCCTCCAGAGTCAGATAGCTTTGAAGGTAGGCAGTGAGTGCGCCCACACCCAGCGCCTTGAGGATCGGACGATCGGGCGGCAGATTCCGAGCCAGCAGGGATTTGACCTCTGTGATCCCCCCGGCCGCCACCATGCGGCGGAAACGGCTGTCGCAGGCTACCTGTAATACTGGCCGTGGCGGCATCAGAAGCAGGGAACAGAATCGGGTATATACCGGGGCGCCCCTTTCCTTCCGTTGCCAATCGGCGAGCGAGCGGCCCGTGGCCTCCATCACTTCCCAGGCCCGCTGCAGACGCTGGGTATCCGACGGCCGCAGCCGAACTGCCATGGCCGGATCGCGTCTTGCCAGACGATCATGGAAGGCCACCGGTCCAATCGCGGCCATCAGCGCACGGGTTTCCGTTCGCACGGTCATCGGTATCTCCGGAACTGGTGCCAGACCGTGTTGCAGGGCTTCGAGATACAGGCCGGTGCCGCCCACTACGATCGGCAGCCGTCCGGTAGCGTGGGCCTCGGCCACTGCGGCGCGGGCCAGGATTAGCCAGTGGACGGCCGAGCAGATCTCGTCTCCTCCCAGCACACCATACAGTCGGTGCGGTGCTCTTGCCATCTCTGTAGAATCAGGCCGGGCCGTAAGCAGGTGTAGATCTCTGTATACCTGCATGCTGTCGGCATTGATGACGGTACCGGCAAAGACCTCGGCCACTGCAAGCGCCAGGTCCGACTTGCCACAGGCGGTCGGACCAGCGATGATAACAACAACTGGGGGCCCATGTTCTTCAACAGGACAAAGCACCGCAGGCGATGAAATGGGGGTTGTCGAAGCCGGGCTTGCCATAGCGCAGCGCCTCGCTGTTTGTCGTGCATACGCATCCCCCCGCGGCTTCGAGGATGGCATGCCCGGCCGCGGTGTCCCATTCCATGGTCCGACCGAAGCGGGGATAGAGATCGGCCTCGCCTGCAGCGACCAGGCACAGCTTCAGTGCGCTGCTGGCATGAATCACGGCCTGTACCTGGCGTGTTTGCAGGAAGGCCTCCAGCAAGGCCGGATTGCCGTGCATGTGACTTGCCACCACCACCATACCCCCCGCCGGGGGCGGGCGGACACAGAGAGGGCGTTTGGTACCACTCTGCTCGACCATGGCCGTGCCTGGCCCGGCCGCGGCATACAGACGTTCCAGTGCTGGCGCATACACCACGCCAAGCGTCGGCTGGCCATTCTCGATCAGGGCGATATTAATCGTGAATTCCCCATTGCGTCGGATGAAGGCCTTGGTCCCGTCCAGAGGATCGACCAGCCAGAACACGCCAGCAGCGATATCCGGCTGGTTTCCGGCAGCCATGTCCTCCTCGGCTACGACGGGAATGTCAGGGGCAAGCCGGCGCAGGCCCTCGACAATCAACCGTTCAGCAGCCTGATCGGCGAGGGTGACCGGCGACTCGTCGGGCTTGATCGCCACGGTAAAGGCTGAGTGGTAGATGGCCATGACAACCTCCCCCGCCTGACGGGCGAGGGCACGGATGGCAGGCAACAGGGCAGTCCCGCGGTTCATTCTATCCATCCTGTCGTCCATCCTCTATCAGTTCTGCCAGATCCTCTCATCCCAGGCCCAGTACGTCCTGCATCGCATACAGGCCTGGCTCGCGCCCGTGCATCCACAGGGCTGCCCGCACCGCGCCGCGCGCGAAAATGACGCGCGAGCTGGCCTTGTGCGTCAGTTCCACCCGCTCCCCATCGGCAGCGAAGATCACGGTGTGCTCGCCCACCATGTCCCCGCCGCGTACCGTGACAAAGCCGATGTCGCCTTTCCGGCGTTGGCCGATGTAGCCATCGCGCACCCGCTGCGACGACACGCCAAGATCGATCCCGCGTCCCAAAGCCGCAGCCCGCCCCAGGGTAAGGGCAGTGCCGGAAGGAGCGTCCACCTTGTTGCGATGATGCATTTCCATAATTTCGATGTCATAACCGTCATCAAGTGTGCGACTGACTTGTTCAACCAGAGAGAACATGATATTCACGCCAAGACTCATGTTGGGCGAACAGAGCACCGGGACCCGTCGTGCTGCCGCGGCTAGGGCGTCGGTCTGTTCCGGTCCCAGGCCGGTCGTGCCAACCACCAGTGCTTTGCCCGTTTCCGCAGCCAGTGCCGCATTGGCAGCGGTCGAGCTGACCGAGGAAAAATCGACCAGCACGTCGGCGGCATCAAACAATGGCCGCGGTTCCTCGCCGACGACCAGTCCGATCGGCGGGCGACCGATGAGAGTAGCCAGATCCAGGCCGATATGGGGAGAACAGGAACGCTCGATTCCCCCGACGAGGATGCAGGCCTCGGTGTCTAGAACCTCGGCAACGATCATCCGCCCCATTCGGCCGCCACAGCCGATGATGCCAATTCTCATGACGTCCGACCCATCCCAGATGTTTGCCACTCATATTTCCCGCACCTGTTCACACCGTGCCCTTGCGGCCGGTTTCACAACAGGCCTTCAGGCCGCCCGGCTAGCTTGAGATCCGGTCAGAAGAGCGTAAATAGCTTCGGCACTGTCGGAGCCACGCAGTTTCTCGCATGTTGCCTTGTCCCGCAGAAGCCGCGACACACGTGCCAGGGCCTTCAGATGATCCGCCCCGGCCGTCTCCGGTGCCAGCAGCAGAAAGACGAGGTCAACCGGTTCCTCGTCGATAGATTCAAAATTGATCGAGCGGCCCAGACGCGCGAAGACGCCATACAGACAATCGAGGTGGGGCAACTTACCGTGCGGAATCGCGATGCCATGGCCCACACCGGTGGTCCCAAGCCGTTCGCGTTCCAGCAACACCTCGAAAACCTGATGCTCGCTCTGGCCCGTTAGTTCCGCCGCCCGGCGCGCCATCTCCTGCAGGGCCTGTTTCTTGCTAGTAGCCCTTAGATTAGCGATGATGCTTTCCGGGCGGATAAGGTCGGCAATGTCCATGCTCCGTCCCCTTTCCGCGCAAGGCCGGATTTCATCCGGTGCCATCACCTTGCGGATCCACCCAGCCGATATTCCCGTCGGCACGGCGATAGACCATGTTCAGGCGGCCATGGGCGCTGTTGCGGAACAGGATCGCCGTCGCGTTGGCGAGATCAAGCCGCATGACCGCGCCGCTCACACTGCAAACCGGCACGTCAGCGCTCATTTCAGCGACAATGATCGGCGCGCTGTCCTCCACCGGGGTTTCTTCGTTGTCTTCCTGGGCCGCGATGATAGCATACTGGGCAGCCACCACCTCTCCCCTGGCCTTGTAATCGGAGAAACGTCCCTTGTAGCGGCGTAGCTGGCGTTCAACCCTATCGATAGCAGCATCGAAGGCGGCGTAGGCGTCGCCTGTTACCCCGCTGCCCTGGATCGTCACCCCCCGGAACGGATGCACAATGATATCGGCACGGAAATTGTGCGCCTCCCGTGACAGAACGACAGTCGCACCGATTGCCTTATCGAAAAACTTAGCAACTAATACCTGCAATGTCTGTTCAGAATGAAAACGCAAGGCGTCGCCAATGGCGAGCTGTTTTCCCTTGATGGAGATCTGCATGATGACGATGTCCTGCTGCAACGCCTAACCGAGTGCCACGCATGCACTCTCTCACTCTCTTGCCCTTCCCTTCGACCATACACCCACACCGTGTAGAACAATAGGGCGCCTGTCAGGATTCGTCAACAGCCTCGGCAGAGGAGCAGACCATGCCACAGACTGCTTTTTCCCGACGGCGCTGTACCGACGGCGGAATGTGCAGAGTCTCACGGTATTTTGCCACGGTCCGGCGAGCGATTTCGATACCATCCTCGCGAAGGATACGAACAATCGCGTCGTCAGAAAGAATCCTGTCGGGTGTTTCAGCATCGACCAGGACCTTTATCCGGTGCCGCACCGCTTCGGCCGAATAGGCGGTACGCCCGTCGGTCGAATTGATCGCCTGGGTAAAAAAGTACTTTAGCTCAAAAATGCCGCGCGGGGTAGCGATGTACTTGTTCGCCGTCACCCGGCTCACGGTACTTTCATGCATGTTGATCGCCTGGGCAATATCGCGCAACACCAGGGGCTTCAGGTGCTCCACACCATGAACGAAGAAGGTATCCTGCTGGCGAACGATTTCTCTTGCCACCTTCAGGATGGTGGTCGCACGCTGGTGTAGGGATTTCACTAGCCAGTTGGCTGCCTGCAGATTCTCGCTGAAGTAGGCCCTTTCCTCCTTCGAACGGGCGGTGCGTGCCAACCTTGGCATAGTACTGGGTGTCTACCAGGAGCCGTGGCAAGGTTTCCGCATTCAGTTCGATCACCCAGTCGCCGTTGGGCGCAGCCCGCATCAGCACATCAGGCGTGACCGGCGGGGCGAGCCTCTCCCCGTCGTCAAAAGTGGTTGCCGGTTTAGGCGTCAGGGCACGAATTTCCGCTATCATCCCGGCCAGATCTTCGGCATCGACCCCGCACTTTTGCATGAGCGTGGCAAAATCGCGCTGGGCCAGCACATCCAGGTTGTCAAGCAGGGTCTGCATGGCTGGGTCAAGCCGGTCCATGCTCCCGGAGCTGGATAGCCAGGCATTCCTTCAGGGTGCGCGCAAAGATACCGGGGGGATCGAATTGCTGCATACGAGCGAGAACGGCCTCGATTCGCGTCAGGTCACAACCGAGCTGCGTGGCCACTTCCTGCAGATCGTCTGACAGATAACCGGCATCATCGAGCATCTCGATCAGATGGGCGCCGATCACCCGGTCAGCCGGATCCCCTACCTCAAGACTCAGTTGGGCCGAGAGATGGTCACGCAGACTCATGCCACCCGAAACGATCCATTCGATGGCGTTGTCCGGGCCCTCGAAGCCGGCTCGCCTGCCCTGGCCCCACCGGTCAAACAGGCTGCTTCCGCCCCAATCCTCCTTTCTGCCCGCCGCATCGTCGGTGAAAACGTTATCATAATCGATGTCAAGGGGGGCTTCTGTCTGCCCCCTGATGCTGTCGAGCAGATGTTCCGCGCCTTCGACCGCCAGTGCACGGGGATCAGATGGTTCAGAGTCATGGGGGTCGGACAAGACGGATTCGTCACCCCCTTCATTCCTCTGCAACGAGGGATTGCGCTCAAGCTCCTGTTCGACATAGGCTGACAAATCGAGATTCGACAGCTGCAACAGCTTGATGGCCTGCTGAAGCTGGGGAGTCATGACCAGCGATTGGGTCTGCCGCAGATCCAGCCGTACGGAAAGCACCATGACGCTCCACCCTCGATGTCCTGCCTTCAGAGCCTTCAGAGACTGAATCGTTCACCCAGATAGACGCGGCGCACATCGGAGTTGTCGATGATTTCCAGTGGTCGACCTTCCATGAGTACCCTACCGTCGTGCAGAATATAGGCACGATCAATGATCTCCAACGTCTCGCGCACATTGTGATCAGTGATCAGCACACCCAGCCCTCGATCCTTGAGATGGGCCACCAGATCGCGGATCTCGCTCACCGCAATAGGATCAATGCCGGCCAGCGGCTCATCAAGCAGAATGAAACTCGGATGGGAGGCGAGGGCACGGGCAATCTCTACCCGCCGCCGCTCTCCGCCCGAGAGGGCCAATGCAGGGGTCCGACGTAAATGGGTAATGGCAAATTCGGCCAGTAACGACTCCAGCATGGCGTCACATTGATCACGGTTCGGTTCGACCATCTCCAGAACCGCCATGATGTTGGCCTCAACCGTGAGGCCTCGGAAGATCGATGCCTCCTGGGGCAGGTAGCCCACACCCAGCCGCGCCCGCCGGTACATGGGCAAATGGGTGATGACATGACCATCGAGTTCAACCGATCCGGTGTCGGGCCGAACCAGCCCGGTAATACAGTAAAAACAGGTTGTCTTGCCGGCTCCGTTGGGTCCAAGCAGACCAACCGCCTCCCCCCGTCGAACGGAAAGGCTGACTCCCCGAAGGATCGGGCGGCGATTGAAATGCTTGCCCAGAGTGTGGGCGACGAGACCGCTCCTTTCCGTCACCAGGTCTGCCGTCAATCCCACGACCAGGCTTGTCTCCGGACCTGGCTCATTCCCATCCACCCGGGGCTGTTCTTCCATGCTGATTTTTGATGTGCTCACCCCCGCCTTCCTCAAGGCCACCTCATGGCGTCACGGGCCTGTCCGCCCCAGGCGTGCTGTCCGTACCGGCATCCTGGCGATCATGCTTTCTATTCGGCACAACCAGAAGCCGGACACGCCCCTGTGTCCCTGTTTTGCGTTCCGCTCCAGGCGCCACGGCATACAGCCGACTCACCCCGCTCTTTAAGTTGACCACTGCATGCGCACCGTTGATCTGATTATCCCCACGGGTGATTTTAACAGAGCCCGTCAGGGTAGCGATACCTGTTTCGGTATTATAGGTTCCGTGCTCTCCGCGGACTACCTCTTCTGCTGTCTCGATCCGTACATTGCCTGCAGCCGCGAGATGGGTGATCTTCATCTTCTGCTTCTGCTCGCCGAGGGGCCGTTTGCCGTGGGGGAAGTCGGCCGTGATCGTGTCGGCGCGCAGGGTACGCCCTTCCTGTGTGATGACATGGACATCGCCACGTGCCATCGCCACTTGCCGGTCCTCATGGTATTCGATAGTGTCATGAGCCGTAAGGGTCTCGGTCGGCGTCTCCAAGCGGGCCGGACGACCACGCAGAACCAGAAGCTGGTCGTCTGCGCTGTAGTCGGCCGCATCACCGGAGGCCGTTTCAGTTGGCGAGGTAATGCGGACATTGCCCATGGCTTGCAGTCGGTAGACATCGGCTGGTCCCGTGGCCCGGTCACCCCGCTCACGATAATGGGCCGTCAAGGTATCGGCCCAGACGGTTACATTGCCGCGGCTGAGCTGAACATTGCCACGGGCTACCAGACGTTTCGTGTCCTGTTGCCACTCGATTCCCTGCTCGGCCAGCACCTCGATGGGGGTGTTGCCGGCCGCAGTGAAATCAAATCCTTCCGCTGTCCGAATAACGGAGCTGCCCACCACCAACCACGCGGTCAGCCACAAGACCCGTCCGGTCTGGCATCGTACCCTTGTTGTCAGGGTGCGTTGCCTTCGTTCCGAAGACCAGGACGCATTGGACCGGAGAGCGCAGGCGATCATGGGCCGTCACTTTTTTCTAGACAGGTTGCCGGACGGGGTGACGTCAGGCTCGATCCGCAGCCGTGATCGACCGGTCAAGACAACAGTCCGGCCCCGGTCGAAGACGAGAAACCCTTCGCCAGCCAGAATGCCGAGTGGTCCCTGCCCATTGACCAGACTGTCACCGGAGGCCGTTCCAGCCTTGAGATCGACCCGGGCGGTGTGCGTATGGAGCTGATAGCCGCCATCATGGAACAGGCTCACCTCCCCTTCGAGGTCAAGGAACGCACTGTCACGCCGATACTGGTACTGGCCTCTGTTGGCTCCCAGAATCAGCCAGGTTCCATCGCGCAGAGTGATGTCGGCCTTGGGCGCCGACAGGTGTAGTCGTCCGGGCGCTGATTCGGTGGCGAACGCAGCCGTGACGAAGAAGGGCTGATTGTCCTTGCCGGTACCATGATAGCGGGCATTCATCACACTGGATGGTTCTCCCGCCTGCACGGACAGGTTGGCAAAGCCCAACGGGAACCGTCTGTCCCCGCTGTTGAATTTGGGCCACATCACCACCAGCCCCACCAGGACGATTGCCAGACTGGGCAGCAGGACCTTCATCAAGGTAACGAAACGGCTGTAATGACGATGCCCCCCGTGTCGTCTGGGAGAGAGCGGAAAAGAGAGAAGGACGGCATTTCCTTGGATCTTTACCTCACTGCCATCGTCATGGGCGAGTGGGGTATAGGCAGGACTGGCCTGGATCATCATGCTATCCCCGCGCGCAGGCAATCGTGAACATGGATGAGGCCGATGGGGCGCTGGTCCTCGGAGAGGACGAACAGACTGGTGATCTTGTTGTCGTTCATCAAACGCAGAGCCTCGTCCGCCAGGATGCCAGCCAGTACTACCTTGGGGTTGCTGGTCATGACAGCCTGTGCTGTCTGGCTGAACAAGGCTGGCGACATGTGGCGGCGCAGGTCGCCATCGGTGATCACGCCCAGGAGCATGCCCCTGTTATCGATCACACCGGCACATCCTAGGCTTTTCCGGGTGATCACCAGAATGACCTCGGTCATGGGCAGATCCGCTGGTACCAGAGGTACGCGGTCGCCCTGATGCATAAGATCGGCGACCTTGAGCAGCTTCTGGCCGAGTCGACCGCCGGGATGGAACAGATGGAAATCAGCGGCAGAAAAACCCCGCCGTACCAGCAGCGTCACGGCTATGGCATCACCCAGGGCAAGCATCATGGTCGTCGATGTCGTTGGGGCTAGACCAAGCGGGCAGGCCTCCGCTATCGCCGGCAATGCCAGAATCACGTCGGCAGCGGTGGCGAGGCTACTGTCGCGGCGGCTGGTGATGGCAATCAGGCCGATGGCAAAGCGCCGGGTATAGGCCACCAGGTCGGAGAGTTCGCCGGTTTCGCCAGAATTGGATAATGCCACCACGACGTCGTCCTTCCCGATCATGCCAAGATCGCCATGACTTGCCTCCGCCGGGTGAACGAAAAAGGCCGGGGTACCGGTGGAAGCCAGGGTTGCCGCGATCTTGCGGGCCACATGGCCACTCTTGCCCATGCCGGAAACGATCACCCGCCCACTGGCGCAAGCGATCAGTGTCAGGGCGGCAATGAAATCGGTCCCTAGATCGGTGGCAAGGGCAGCCAGAGCTGCCGATCCGGTTTCCAGCACGCGTCGTGCCGAGGCGATATCGTTGGCACCCTCTTTCTCTTCGCGCTCTCTGGCTTCCGGCACCGTTTCCGATTCGCTTCTTGTTTCCGGCATCGATTCTCCGGGCTTTTTTCTTCTGCGCCCTGGCACCTCGGTCCCCAACAGGGCATGACCATACCGCAGGATGCCATCAGTGGCAGCCGTATAGCCAGTGGCTGTATGCAGGACCAGACCAGCCTGGAGAATGGTCGGGACACGACTGCCCTTGCGGCCCCGCACAATCAGTCGGCGGGCGGGCAGACCGGCGCGTGGCCACAAGGGGACGACCTCGATTCCGCCGACCGCCCCCGTCAGGATCGCCAGCAACCGGTCAAGCGTCTCGGCGCGGTGAATCAGCGTGATCGATCCCTGTGGCCGCAACAGGTTCAGGCAGGCAGCAATCCATGCCCGCATATCAACCTCCCCGTGTGCCATAGCACGCATGGGATCGGAGGATTGTGTACCAGGGGCCGCGAAGGGCGGGTTGCTCATCACGTGATCAAAAACGGTGCTTTCCGTCGATTCTCCTTTGCACAGGCGAGAATCCTGCACCATCTGCAACACATCAGCTGTGACGACCTTGAAGCGGTCGCCGAGTCCATTGAGAGTGGCGTTGTGCGCGGCCAGTTCGGCCAGAGGCGGCTGAAGCTCCACACCCACGACCTGAATTTCCGGCATCCGGGCGAGCAGACACAAAGCAGCCGCCCCTGTGCCGGTGCCGACATCGGCCACCCGATCACTTGGCTGCGCCGGAACCGCTGCCGCCAGTAACACCGAATCAACGGCCACCCGATACCCTGCACACGGTTGTCGCAACCGGATCCGACCATCCAGTAACGTATCTTCGCTCCAGGAAGAGGAGCCGGGCATTTCATATGTCATATGCTCAATCTTCGGCATCCGGGGCAGGGCCGCGAGGAGTCCTTCCGACGCGCCGCCCCTTCTGTCTGCCTTCAGCCCCTCAGAAACCCACCTGATATCGCAGGCTCCCGGATCGTTGCTCTTGACCGGAGAAGAAGACGCCAATTATGTTCGACCGTTCTTAGCGCTGCGTCAATACTTAAACGATAGCGAGAAAGGACTGTCACGGTGTCTGTTATGGTCAACGCCACCCTGGGGCGGGAGAATGCGCTGGATGCCTTGACCTCTCTCGTCAGCGATGACCTGCGTCGGGTCAATGAAACCATCATCAGACGCATGCACAGTCCGGTGTCGCTGATTCCGCAACTTTCCGGTCATATCATCGCGGCAGGTGGTAAAAGACTGCGTCCGATTCTGACGTTGGCGAGTGCGCGCCTGTGCGGCTATGCCGAGGGCGATCGGCATGTCATCCTGGCCACCTGTATCGAGTTCATTCATACCGCGACCCTGCTCCATGATGATGTGGTGGATGAAAGCCGTCTGCGTCGGGGGGAGCCATCGGCCAATGCGGTGTGGGGCAACAAGGCCAGTGTATTGGTTGGCGACTTTCTGTTCAGCCGCGCCTTCGAGTTGATGGTCGAGGATGGCCATCTGCCGGTTCTTGCCATTCTGTCACGGGCATCTTCGGTGGTTGCCGAAGGGGAGGTGCTGCAATTGCTGACCGCTAACAATACCGCCACCACCGAGGAAGCTTACCTCGACGTCATCCGCTCCAAAACCGCCGCCCTGTTTGCCGCCGCAAGCCGGCTGGGGCCGGTAGTCGCCGGCCGTCCGCCGGCTGAAGAGGAAGCGCTGGAGACCTACGGTCTCAACCTGGGCATAGCTTTTCAACTCGTAGATGACGTGCTTGATTATTCGGCCAGACAGGAGAAGCTGGGCAAGACCATCGGTGACGATTTCCGCGAAGGCAAGATCACCCTGCCGGTGATTCTGGGGTTCGCGGCGGCCAATGCCGAGGAGCGGAGCTTCTGGTGTCGCACCCTCGAAGACCTGGACCAGAACGAAGACGATCTGCATCAGGCCCTGGCACTGTTGCAGAAACACGGCTGCCTGGAAGAGGCTCTACGCCGGGCGCGTGCCTATGGTGATGCGGCCCGCGCCGCGCTGTATCTCTTTCCCGACAGTCCGCTGCGGCGTGCGTTGCTGGACGTGGTCACGTTCTGTATCGAGCGGGCTTACTGAAGCCAGGGCGATCGGAGAGTGCCGCTCGGGGAGTGGAGGAAACCTTGATCGGCCACCCGCGGGGCCTACAGGGGCCCGCGGGTGTGAGGGCAGTTTCCGGTCGAGTTTAACTGGCCCGGTCGAGATCGACACGAATCGACCGACCAGCTGCATCAGCAAGGCTGGCGACGCCCTGGCGCGCAGGGTACTCCATGAGCGCCGTGCCGGTGATACTCAGGGCAAAGCGTAAGGTTTCCACGGGTTCCGTCCCATCATGTCCCTGTCGGTCCCCTGATTCCCCGATAGCCCGCGTCTAAAACCGGCCATTTCACCACACGGAGGTCGGCTCGTTTTACCCACCCGGAGGAGCTGCCGTCTTTCTGGCGGCAAATTCTGTCTATCCGCCCGCCCGTCGCCTTGGCCAGTCTGGCGGAGAAGGCCGTTATTGCACCTGGCACGCTGGTTGCCTGAGCTGTTTCGGAGTTGGGGGACAGGATGGATATTTGCAGAGCATGAGGGTACCATGAACAACCTTGAGCGCATAGCCCACGGCAACAAGTTCCAACATCACGACCTTTCCGATAGCGCGCTGGATGAAATGCTGCGCACGCTGCTCCAGGGACTGCAGCGAATCAGTGATAGCTGTCTCGTTACATACAATCAATGGCTACACATAGTCGCATTCACCATAGGCATGGCCATCGAGGCCCAGCAGCGCTTGACAGCCAGCCACGAGCGCATCGCCCATCTTGAACGGCTGTCGATCACCGACGAACTGACCGGCCTCTTGAACCGGCGTGGAATCGAGCACCGACTGCGCGACGAGCTTGCTGCACCCAGCGCCATGGCGAGGGGCGGTGTATTGATCTTCATCGATCTCGACGGCCTCAAGCCGGTCAATGACACCTTCGGCCCTGCCGCCGGAGACAAGGTGCTGCGCCAGGTGGCAGGCCTTTTGCGCGCCAACGTGCGGGAGAGCGATAGCCTGGGGCGGATCGGTGGCGACGAATTTGTTGTTCTTATGCCCCGCAGTCCCCGGCACATTGGCCTGTTACGCACCCAGACCATCGAAAAGCTGATGAACGATAGCTATGCAAGCTAGCAGAATACTCTGTTCAACCTGAAGGAGAGTTGCGGAGCCAACGTCTTCTCACTAGCCGACGAATGGCAGGCCGTCTTGCGGGAGGCTAACGCATAGATGTACCTGGAAAAGCACGGCGGAGCGGTATCAAATACAAATTGTGCCATCATGGAGTGCATTGCGGTCGTGGGATGATGAATGGTTGCAGCGGTCAGCGATTCTCATTATGGGAATGACACTGATTTGCAGAAGAGGCATCCTTGCATCACTCTCCTCCTCCAGGCTACCGTATGCACACAAACCTGCCTCGGCAAGGTGTGGAATCGCTGCTTTCCCCATTAGACATAGACATTCCCCCTCCTCCTGAAGGGGGCACGCCCGCCTCCTGAAAGGGAGACTCTCTCTTCCTGGAGGGAAGGCTCCCTCCCCCTTGGATCGGGGGAGGATTGGGGTGGGGATGATCGTGACGCCTGGTCCGTGGTGGGGGGCTCGCAACGGTCACGCCCCTTGGCCCACTGAAGAGGGGCCTGCTCCCTCGGGGGAGAAGAGTTCGAGGATGGAGCTACTAATGCGAATTGGAACGAATCCCATAATGAAAATCGCTAACAGACCATGTTCTCGCCTGCCTTGGAAGGCAGTTTCCATGACTATCCGGCCTTACCGGCCTTTAGGCTGGAAGAGCATGTGAGTGGTACAACCGAGACGCATCCGTGAGGAGGCGCAAGGAACGTTGCACATCGATATCCAGCAAATTTGGGGTGTCGTATGAAAGAAACTGAAGACTATTTTCGCTGCAGCGGCGACTGAGGAGTTTAAGTGCGCTTCCGTTCTCGTCTGCTGATGCTTGGCGGGGTTGAGGTGGCTCGTTCGACGGATGGGGTAATAGATAAAGCGATTTCAACATGAACATCTCTAGCCGGTCAAGCGCCTACGGTCAGGGGTACGGCTATCCGTACTATGGCCATGGCCCCGTGGGGGACGGTGGCGCGCCGCACTATTATGGTTCCTACTATGGTCCCTATGCCTATGGTTCGTATCGTGGTCCATGGGGAGGAGGGTGGGGAGTGCCCGCGGCGCAGGCTCCCGCGACACAGAATCAGGACAGGAAGTAGCCAATTCCCGGAAGATTTCGTGGACGGTTCTGGTTTCCGGGAGGGGCGGGCGTCCGGTCCACCGCAACCACTGGCACGATGCCCACCCTCCCGAGGATTTTCCGGAAGCCGTATCCGCCGGCGGGTCCTGTTTCTTCGTTCAAGACTTGACGATATCGTGTACCCGCTGGCGCAAGGCCGGGATCAGTTCCTCCGCAAACCAGGGATGGCGTTTGGGCCAAGCCGTATTGCGCCAGCTTGGGTGCGGCAGCGGGAACCATGCGGGCAGATAAGTCCGCCAGGCCGCTACGGTGGCTGTCATCGTGTTCTGACCGCGTGCGCCCAGATACCAGGTTTGGGCATGACGCCCAACCAGAAGCGTAAGGGTGGTAAAAGGCAGCGCCGCCCGCAACGGCGGATGCCACAAGGGCGCACATTCCGGGCGCGGGACACGATCACCCCCCCTGGCATCACGGCCAGGGTAGCAGAGCCCTATGGGAATGATGGCAATCCTCACCTCATCGTAGAAAGTGTCGCGATCAATGTCAAGCCACTGGCGTAGACGCTCGCCTGATGCATCATTCCAGGGTAGACCTGTTTTATGTACTCTCTTTCCGGGTGCCTGACCGATGATCAACAGCCGGGCCGAGGCGTGACCGCACAGCACCGGCCGCGGTCCCAGCGGCAGATGCGCCGCACACACCCGACAGGCCCGCGCCGCCGCCATGAGTGCGGCTAATTGACGGGCGGTCCCATCTTCCTCTTCCATACCTGTTTCCCTTCACCAGCCGGGACGCACTTGCGTTTGTGCCAGGAGGTGCCGTCCTGACCAGGGTTGCGCATGCCAGGGCGGGGATCGACCATGCACTCTCCCGCACGTCCGCCGTTTTTTCTGAAAACCGGGACGTTCTTCTTTTCCCCGGTCACCTTGGTCACACAGCCCTTCCCGGAATTTTCTAGAATTTGTATGATTACGCTTCTTCCATCCCCGCTCAAAGAGAGACTCCGTCATGCCTGATACTGCCCGTGCCGAGGAACTGTTTTTTACCGATACCGGTCTGGACAAGGAAGCCAGTTGCCGCCTTGTCGCAGACGCCCTGGCTGGCGCGGATGATGGTGAATTGTTTCTGGAATACCGTCAGTCGGAAGGTTTCAGCATCGATGACGGACGAATCAGGAACGCTTCGTTCGACAGTGCCCAGGGGCTCGGGCTGCGGGCGGTATCGGGGGAAGCCGTCGGCTATGCCCATGCTAGCACGTTGTCCCTTGCAGCCCTGCAACGGGCAGGGGAGACCGTGAAGACCGTTCGTGGCGGCAGCGTGGGACAGGCCGTGCCACCGCTCCCCACCAGCCAGACCTTCTATGCCGATCTGAACCCCCTCGCTCTAATGCCGTTCGATGCCAAGATCAAGGTGCTCTCGGACATCGACGCCTATGCCCGCAGCCGCGACGCGCGGGTCAGGCAGGTCATCGCCACCCTCGCCGGCAACTGGCAAGGTGTTTATATCCTGCGCGCCGACGGACAGACGGCAGGCGACATCCGTCCGCTTGTGCGTCTCAATGTCTCCATCATGGTCGGGCAGGGAGACCGCCAGGAAACCGGCAGCCATGGTGCCGGTGGCCGGATGGCCTATGACACCTTCGTGACTCTGCAATCCTGGCGTGCCACGGTGGATGAGGCGCTGCGCCAGGCGCTGGTCAATCTGGAGTCGATTCCGGCACCGGCTGGCGAGATGCCGGTGGTGCTGGGACCAGGCTGGCCGGGCGTGCTGCTGCACGAAGCCGTGGGGCACGGTCTGGAAGGAGATTTCAACCGCAAGAAGACCTCAGCCTTTTCTGCTCTGATGGGACAACGGGTGGCAGCCCCGGGTGTGACAGTGGTAGATGACGGTACGCTGCCCGATCGTCGGGGATCGCTGTCTATTGACGACGAAGGTACCCAGACCCGCTGCACGGTACTGATCGAAGATGGCATTCTGGTCGGATACATGCAGGACCGTCTCAGTGCGCGCCTAATGGGAAGACATCCCACGGGCAATGGACGCCGCCAATCCTATGCTTATGCCCCCCTGCCGCGCATGACTAACACTTTCATGCTGGCTGGGAACACCGAGCCAGCCGAAATCATTGCCTCGGTCAAACGAGGACTCTATGCAGCGAATTTCGGCGGTGGGCAGGTGGACATCACCTCGGGCAAGTTCGTGTTCGCGGCCTCGGAGGCATATCTGATTGAAAGCGGTAAAATCGGTCCGGCCGTCCGGGGAGCCACACTGATCGGCAACGGTCCTGATGCCCTGACCCGGGTGAGCATGATCGGCAACGACCTGAAGCTGGATGACGGCATCGGGAACTGTGGCAAGGGTGGACAGACCGTGCCGGTCGGCGTGGGCCAGCCAACGATACGGATAGACAGCCTGACGGTGGGCGGTACCAGTCTGTAGCGCGCCCTTCCGCTAATGACGCTTTAGTCCAAACAGGGCATCGATGTCTTCCTGGTTGACGCCGCCATTGCCAAGCTGGAGGCCGTGGAGGAGATCCTTGTCCGGACGCTGACCATCGGGCGCATTGACCATCAGATACGACTGGCCGGTGCCTCGCTCGATCTACCAGATGGCCATCATGGTGCTGATATGCTGCTCGATATAAAGCAGGGTATTGACAATCTTGTTGATGCGTTGACCAGGTAATACCCTGGAATCCGCACGCCAGCAGAAGGGCTGTCCAGACGTTCTCCAGTTCATCGATGTAGCAGGCCAGATCGTCCATGTGATTGGCAGCACAGGCCTCCCGTAAATTCTAAAAATGGTCTGGATGTTTTCCGCCTGTTCCAGAATTTCCGAGGTCGCCATCTCGGTAGCTTCGACCACGGCGTCCAGTTCATTGGTGGCAATTGCGATCTGCTTGTCGTCGGCCCCCTCCGGACGCAAGGCTGTGATCTCTGCCCTGGTATGATTCATCATATCGGTTAATTCCTTGCGCATGCCGCGGAAAGAGGCATCCTCGATATCCTTGATTTCCTGCGTCATCTGCTTGATGTCAGTCATCTGCGCAGCGATGGCCTGCGCCGTGCCCTGAACCGCTTCCGCCATTGCCGGCAGCCAAGGTATCCCGGAAGTCCTGCCATGGTCTGGACGATCCGCTCGATCTCAGCCATCGGCGATGACGGCCTGGGCGACGATGATCCGTATATCTTCAAAAGAAGACGCCGTCTCTGCCCATGAATTCGCTTTTCGTTCCACTGCCATGGTCTCGACGACAAGAGTCTCGATGCCTTCCGTCATGGCGAGAAGGGTATTGAGAATGTCTTCGTTGCTTACATAGCGGCGTGCCGCTGGCTCTGCGGCTGGCATAGCGGTTGCAGACACGACAGATCGACGCTGTCTTTCCGCAGAAAAGCGCTTGCGGTTGGCAAGGAGATCTTGCGGAATCTGGCTCCTCAACCCGGCAGAGGGGCGTCCCACCCAAGCCCACTCGTCACTGCCGGGCTCCGGTAGCGGTTCCTTTGCATGATGTTAACCTGGTGCACGCCGGTATGTTACACTGACATGATTCCCATCGGCTTTCATCCTGTCTGTCGAGCCAAAATTTACAAGGGTGAAGAAAGAAAACGCAACCGTCGCTGCAGGGTGCCTGGCAGCGTATTCACGATTGTTCAGATGAAATAGGAGCGCAGAGGCGCAAAGCCATTGAAATTGACACTGGAATAGGAAGCGGTGTAAGCGCCGGTGGACAGGATGTGGACCCGGTCCCCGACCTTCAGATCCAGCGGCATTTCATAACCGGCCTTTTCATACAGGATATCGACGGAATCACAGGTCGGCCCGGCCAGGATGACCGGTCCGGTGACGCCACCAACATCAGGCGTGACGATTCGATACTTGATGCATTCGTTTTCGGTTTCAGCCAGGCCGCCAAAGCGGCCAACATCCAGATAGATCCAGCGGGTCTCATCCTGATAGCTCTTGCGCGAAATCAGGACGACTTCGGCCTGCAATACGCCTGAATCGCCGACCAGCGATCGCCCCGGTTCCAGGATCATGATGGGCAGATTATTGCGGAAATGCTTGGTCATCGCATTCATGACCGCGGTGCAATAGGTCTCAAGCCCCTCGATTTCCGAACGATAGCGGGCCGGAAAACCGCCGCCCAGGTTGACCAGTTTCAGTTCGATGCCGGCTTCGTTCAAGGCCGTGAACAGCATGGCGGTCTTGCCGACCGCCGCATCCCATTGGGTGAGGTCGGTCTGCTGCGAGCCGACATGGAAAGCTACACCGTAAGGTTCAAGCCCGATCTGCTGGGCCAGTTTCAACAGATCCACCGCCATCTCGATGTCGCAGCCGAACTTGCGCGACAGGGGCCACTCCGCACCTGTATTATCGACGAGAATCCGGCAAAAGACCTGTGCCCCCGGGGCGGCAAGGGCCAGTTTGTGCAACTCAGCCGCGCTGTCGAAAGCAAACAGCCGAATGCCATGCCGGTACGCGTAGGCGATATCGGCCTGTTTCTTGATGGTATTCCCATAAGACATGCAGGCAGGACTGACGCCGCAGCCCAGACACAGGTCGATCTCGGCGGGGCTCGCCACGTCGAAACTCGATCCTAGTGATACCAGCCGCTCGACGACCTCGCGGGCGGGATTGGCCTTGACGGCGTAACAGATATCAGCCACCGGAAGATAGGTACGCAGTTTATTGTAATTCTCGGCAATGATGTCAAGATCCACGACAAGACACGGCGAAGACGGCCGCTGTTCGTCTAGGAACCGGCAGATCTTCTCAGTCATCGCGCACTCCCTCTGTACACGACACGTGAATTACTGAAAGAAAAGAAAGATCTAGTTTAACGGCCGCCGTCTGGAGCCATGAACAACATCAGGCTGAATCGGGACGATACCAGGCGCGCCGTCTCCGTCCTGCCCTAGAAACCGCCCGACGCCAGAACATGGCCACGGTTTTGGGCACGGAGAAGGATGACCTCCAGACACAAGCAGGCCTATTCCCCATCTGGAAAAACACTGCGGACATTGCCACATCCTCTAGGCTACCGGATTGGTGATCCGGTGACAGGAGAACACTCTGACGTCGTTGCTTAACCAGAGGGCCAGAGGCACGTGCGCGTGCGCGTCTAGTTTCTGCTTATACCGTGATCCGGCAAAATTAAAAGAGGAAATATTGATCGCCGGAAAAAATCCGTCGCCCGAAAGATAAAAAGGATAGAAAAGCGCGTCCTTGCAGAGACCCGTCTCCCCTTCCCGTACTCAGACCACCCGGCCCGGCTCTCAAGAAAGATATGGAACGGGATCCACCGCCTTGACTCCCTGACGCACTTCGAAATGGAGCTGCGGCGCGTTGACGCCACCGGTGGCGCCTACGGTGCCGACGATCTGTCCCCGTTTCACCGTGTCGCCGCGCCGGACCAGAATGGTGTCATGGTGGGCATAGGCAGTCAAAAGGTTGTCTGCGTGTCGGATAAGCAGCAGATTGCCGAAGTTTTTCAGCTCGTTGCCGACATACACCACAACGCCGTTGTCAGCCGCCCGTACAGGCGTTCCCCGCGGCGCGGCAATATTGATCCCGTCATGATGCGTACCATCGCCCAGAGCGCCATAACGGCTCAGCATCTTGCCGGTGACGGGCCACAACAACGGCTGACCCGAGCGTCTGGGCGGCTTCGGAAGGTTGGCATTGGCGGGACGGGCAGGGGATGTGCTTTCTGCCGGAACACGCGGCGGGACGACGGGTGGAGATGCCTGGGGCGGACCACCCCCTCGCGGCAGTAGCGGCAGGGGCTCGACCGTCACGATGCCAGCAGGGTGTTCCTCCGCTTCCCTGCCCCTGCTGCGGTCCGGGCCGGCAGAACCGGCAGAGAGTGTTTCTTCCATCTTTCCGGCAACAGGTGCAGAGGATGTCACGGGCAGACGCCTGAGCGGGGCAGGAATGGACAACGCCTGGCCGATCAGAAGTTTGTAGGGCGATGAAAGCCCGTTGGTGCGGGCCAGGAGGGGAACCTCAACATCATATACGCGAGCGATACCATACAGAGTATCGCCCTTTTCGACCACATGAATCTTCTGCGACGGCAAGGTCAGGGATTGACCTGCCCGCAACAGAAAAGGCGGTTGCAACTGGTTGGTGATGATCACGGCCTTCACCGACACCTTGTAGCGACGGGCAACCGCGTACAGGGTATCGCCTTTGCGGACCACGATGGCCGTGGGCCCATGGCCAGGGGGACGGACGCACTGACTGGCACCGGGCATGTTGAGAACAAGAGGCACCGGTGGTTCCATGCGCTGGCAGGCGACCACGACCACGCCGACCATGACGATGGCCAAACTCTTGCAGCCTGTGGCACGGAACGATCCTTCCTTCATGTCCGCCACTTTAAGGAACTGGCGCCTTTTTCTCAACGCCTGCTGGCAAGTCCGAAGGCCTTTCCATCTTCCCCTGCTGGGGCCGTTTTTAGTTTGCGTCGAAGGCCTGAAGGGATGGAGGAGAACGCATAATGCCTTCCTCTTTCCCTTGCCCTTCCCTCCGCACGGAGGAGATTCTCCAATCTTTTCCTGCAATAGCAATATGTTCATGATGTGTTTAAGAGCCCCAGTCCCTTGGAATTTAAGGGAACCGGAGGACAACATGGTCATCTGGCGAAGAGAAGTATTCACAGTTGGAACTGTCACACCCGTGCGAGCAAGCACTGCCGTATGCTTACAGCCTTGACAACCTCATGGTACAATCAGTGCCTGTATGCGTCGGTGGGAGTGGAAAGGGTTCGTGGGGAGAGGATCGAGGAAGACGTGCAGCCTCCGCCTGGAGGGAACACGCCATTCCCCTGATGGGGGAGAGAAGGTTCCACTGAGAGAGAGGGGTATTTGGGGGGTGCAATGAAACACTTTATGCAGGCCACATGTCCTACTCTGCCTTGAGGACGAGCGGCAGACCGGCCGTGACCAGGATTACCCGCCGGGCGGCAGCGGCCATTTGCTGGTTCAGATGACCGGCGTGGTCCCGGAAGGCCCGGGCCAAGGCATTGTCCGGAACAATGCCTTGGCCGACTTCGTTGCTGACGATAACGACCGGTCCAGGCGCCGCGGTCAGACCTGCCAGTAGGTCAAGACAGGCGCTTTCGGGGTCGGCACCCGCCCGCATGAGGTTGGATAACCACAGAGTCAGGCAGTCGAGCAGCACCGGAGCCCCCATCGGCAGGCTGGCCAGAACGGACGACCTGACCCGGGGGGCTTCGATCGTCTCCCACAGATGGCCGCGACGGCTCTGGTGACGGCGGATTCGTTCCGCCATTTCCGCATCCTGCGCTTCCGCCGTGGCCAGATAGACCGGCCTCTGACCGGCACGGGCGGCATGGGCGGTCACCAGAGCTTCCGCAAAGGTGCTCTTGCCCGACCGCGCCCCGCCGATCACGAAGGTCAACGGGGCAAGTGGCACCAATTCTTCTGGGTCTACTGGCGCAACCTGCATGTCATGGACTCGAAAGAGCATGGGGAGGAGCCACGCCTTCCCTGTTTCGTTTCCGAAAGACCAGCATCTGCGGAGAAGGGTCACCCTCTCCTGCCCTCTCCTTGCTCCCGGTCATTCTACCTGCATCCACCTATCATGGATCTTGCTTATATAAGATCCTTACATGGATAAGGCCTTGACAGGAAGAAAAAACCGGCCTAGGTAAAAGAGGACTAATATAGTACTGTTTTATCATCCCGGAGTTGTTCATGATTCGCATCAACCGTCTCACGGATTATGCCGTCCTCGTTCTTGCCGGGATGCTGCGTGTCGAAGGGGTACGTACCGTTTCCCAGATTGCCGCCGAGACGGGGGTGCCGTTGCCAACGGTTGCCAAGCTGCTGAAAGCCCTCGTTCACGGTCACTTGGTGAGATCGTACCGTGGGGTTGCAGGTGGTTACAGCCTGAAACGGGCGGCCACGGAAATTTCGGTGGCCGACATCATCGAGGCTGTAGAGGGACCCATCGCCATTACAACCTGCGTTGAGGGTGGCGATGATCTGTGCGGAATCGAACGTCTCTGCCCTATGCATGGCCACTGGAACCACGTTAATCAGGCCATCCGTCGCGCGTTGCAAGAGGTTTCGCTCGCCGATCTTGTGGCCATGCCATCCCTTGGGCCGGCCGTACGTGACGGTCCGCAGCCGACCATAGCAGTGCCGGATCACAGCCCGGCCGTGTACGGATACAGTCCGACCCTACCTGAGGAACACGAATCGGGCAGCGCAAGGCCGCCGGCCTGAGGAAACATAAGACAATGAGGGATTTGCCCATGGCTGCCGAGATCAGTAATCCGATGAAGACTGTCACCGAACAGAAATACAAGTATGGCTTTGTGACCGACATTGAGGCTGACCGGGCTCCCCTGGGTTTGAACGAGGACATCATCCGTTTTATCTCGCACAAGAAGAACGAGCCGGCGTGGCTGCTCGAATGGCGGCTCAAGGCTTATCGTCTGTGGCTGACCATGGAGGAACCCCATCATTGGGCACGCCTTGATTATCCCCCCATCAACTACCAGGGCTATTGTTACTATGCTGCGCCCAAGCGGCCCGGGAATGGTCCAAAAAGCCTGGACGAGGTGGATGCGAAGCTGCTTGAAACTTACAACAAGCTCGGCATTCCCCTAAAGGAGCAGGAAATTCTGACTGGTGTGGCCGCTGGCGTGGCCATCGATGCCGTGTTCGACAGCGTCTCGGTGGCAACCACCTACAAAAAGAAACTGGAGGAGCTTGGCGTCATCTTCTGCTCCATCTCAGAAGCCGTGCAGAAATACCCCGATCTGGTGCAGAAGTATCTCGGATCAGTGGTTCCCTATTCCGATAATTTCTTCGCCACTCTCAACTCGGCGGTGTTCACGGATGGATCGTTCGTCTACGTGCCGAAGGGTTTGCGTTGTCCCATGGAGCTGTCCACCTATTTCCGCATCAACGAAAAGGATACCGGCCAGTTCGAGCGTACGCTGATCATCGCCGACGCCGGTGCCTTCGTCAGCTACCTTGAAGGTTGCACCGCGCCCCAGCGCGATGAGAACCAGCTCCACGCCGCCGTGGTGGAACTGGTGGCACTCGACGAAGCTGAAATCAAGTACTCGACGGTGCAAAACTGGTATCCGGGCGATGAGGAGGGACTGGGTGGCATCTACAACTTCGTCACCAAGCGTGGCGCAGCCCGTGGCCATCACTCCAAAATCTTCTGGACCCAGGTGGAAACGGGATCTGCCATCACGTGGAAGTACCCAAGCTGCATTCTCCAGGGTGATCATTCGAGCGGTGCCTTCTATTCGGTTGCCATCACCAATCATCGGCAGCAGGCCGACACCGGCACCAAGATGATCCACATTGGCCGCAATACCCGGTCGCGGATCATTGCCAAGGGTATCGCTGCCGGCCGCTCCAACAGCACCTACCGTGGACTGGTGCGGATGCTGCCGCGGGCAGAAGGTGCCCGCAACTACACCCAGTGTGACAGCCTGCTGATTGGTAACCGCTGCGGCGCCCACACGGTCCCCTACATCGAGGCACGGCACCCTTCCGTCCTGGTTGAGCATGAGGCAACAACCAGTAAGATCAGCGACGAGCAGATTTTCTACTGCAAGCAGCGTGGCCTGTCGGATGAGGAGGCCGTGGCCCTGATCGTCAATGGCTTCTGCCGGGAGGTCATGCAGAACCTGCCAATGGAGTTCGCCGTCGAGGCCCAGAAGCTGATCGGCATCAGCCTCGAAGGCAGTGTCGGATAGACGACACAGCCGGGTGACGGTGACAACAACGGAAGAGACGAAGGTAGACAAGCAAACAAAGGGGGTTTCCAATCATGGCACATATCGACATCCGTGACTTGCACGCCTCTGTGGGGGACAGGCCCATCCTGAGGGGCATCACCCTGTCCATCGCCCCGGGCGAGGTCCATGCCATCATGGGACCCAATGGCGCTGGCAAGAGCACCTTGTCCAATGTCATCGCGGGGCAGCCCGGCTACCAGGTCACCGCTGGCACCATCCTCTACGAAGGCCAGGATCTGCTCGCGCTCGCTCCGGAAGAACGGGCCAGTGCTGGCATCTTTCTTGCTTTCCAATATCCGGTCGAGATTCCGGGTGTGGCCACGACCACATTCCTTAAAACCGCCCTGAATGCCCAGCGCAGGGCCCGCGGCGAGGCCGAGCTTGATGCCATGCAGTTCCTGAAGCTGATACAGGAGAAGACACAACGGTTGGGCGTAAGTGACGACATGCTGCGGCGCCCTCTCAATGTCGGGTTCTCCGGCGGCGAGAAGAAACGGACCGAGGTTTTGCAGATGGCCTTGCTGGAACCCCGGCTGGTCGTGCTGGACGAAACCGATTCAGGGCTTGACATCGACGCCTTGAAGATTGTCGCCGAAGGCGTGAATGCCCTGCGCTCGGCGCAGCGCTCGTTCCTCGTCATTACCCATTACCAGAGACTTCTGGAATACATCGTTCCCGATTATGTGCATGTCCTGGCGGGAGGACGTATCGTCCGCTCCGGCGGCAAGGAACTGGCACTGGAACTGGAGGCCAAAGGGTACGCCCCCTTCGCCACGGCCGCCGCATGAATAGGGTAAACAGCATGAAATCAGGAAGATGCAAACGACGTGGTACAGATGATTCGGGGCAAACAAGCCAAATGAAGAGCCAGCCATGACTGCTACACCTCCTGCCGCCGCGCTGCCTTTCCTTGATCATTGGGCAGATCCCCCGACCACTCTGCCGCTATGGGTGACGAGTCTCCGCCGGGCTGGCCTTGCCCGTTACCAGGCGCTGGGGGGGACACCGACCCCCAAGGTCGAGGCATGGAAGTACACCAACCTGAAGCCCCTGGCGATGCGCTCCTACCGAAGGGCGGAAGGGGCAGGGAGAGAAACGGCTGCCGTCGCTTCCCTGCCAACGGAGAGTCTGCTGTCTGTCGCCGGGCCGCGGCTGGTGCTGGTCAATGGCCGTCTGTCGCCGGCACTGTCGTCACCTCTGAACGATCTGCCCGATGGCCTCACGGTCGAACCGTTGGCGGAGGCTTTGCTCAATGACAGTAGCGGGTTGGAAGGACTCCTGCTCTCGCCAGGAAACGCGCCAGCCATGGCAGCCCTCAATACCGCCTGGCTGGAGGATGGTCTGGTCGTGCGCTACGAAGGCGGTCTGGCGATCGATCAGCCTCTGCATGTGGTTCTGGTTTCGGCGCCACAGGCCGATGCCTTCCCGATTCTCACCCATCCCTGTCTGGTGGTGATGGCCGAGGGCGGGAGCCGCGCCACCCTGATCGAAAGCCACATCGGTCTCGGTCCTTCCCTTGTCAACATGGTCGGTCTTGTCCATGTCGAAGCCGGAGCCGCCTTTGCCCATGTCCTTGCCCAGTCGGGTGCCTGCGAGACTGATGTCATCGGTTTTACCGCCGTGGAAGTTGCAAAAGACGGGCTCTATCAGCGTTTCACCCTCACCACCGGTCTTGGCCTGGTCCGCAACGAGCTTTTGGTGACGTTGGGGGGAACGGGCGCAGCCTGTCGTCTGCATGGGGCCTATACCGCCGACGGCAATCGTCATGTCGACAATACCATCGTCGTCGATCACACCGCGCCGGCCACCACGTCGCGCCAGATGTTCAAAGGTGTACTGGATGGCAATGGCCGGGGTGTTTTTCAGGGATGCATCGGCGTCCGCCCTGCTGCGCAAAAGAGTGATGGCTACCAGCTTCACAAGGCCTTGTTGCTGTCGCCTCAGGCTGAAGTGGACTGCAAGCCGGAACTTGAAATCTACGCCGATGATGTCAGGTGCAGCCACGGGGCGACCGCCGGGGCGCTGGACGAGGACGCCCTGTTCTACCTGCGTGCCCGCGGCCTCGATGTCGACACCGCTCGTGCTCTCCTGATCGAGGCGTTTCTTGATGATGTCATCGATGCGGTGGCAGCGGATCTGCCTGGGCTATCCGAGGCCGCCCGGATCATGGTGTCTGCCTGGCTGGCCAGCCGCATGGCCCCGCATCAGCTCAAGGGTGACAGCGTGTTGGCGGGAAACGGACAGGAGAGACCGGAATGAATGTTATGTTCCAGACCGCAGCCACACCTTTTTATGACATTGACCGCATCCGGGCCGATTTCCCCATCCTTGGCGAGATGGTGCATGGCCGGCCCTTGACTTTTCTGGACAGTGCTGCTTCGGCCCAGAAGCCGATCCAGATGACGGAAGCCATCAAGACCTTCTACGAGACCGAATATGCCAATGTCCATCGTGGGGCGTACCGGTTGTCGGAACAGGCCACCCGCCGCTATGAGGGTGCGCGCGAGCGGGTCCGGGCGTTCCTCAATGCCCGCCGAAGCAAAGAAATCGTTTTCACCCGCGGCGCAACCGAGTCCATCAATCTGGTGGCAGCAACCTGGGGGCGGGCCAGTCTGAAGGCTGGCGACGAGGTGATCCTGACCTGGCTTGAACATCATTCCAACATCGTGCCCTGGCAGATGCTGGCTGTCGAAAAAGGCTTCGTGCTCAAGGTCGTGCCGGTCGATGATAATGGTCAGTTCGATTGGACCGCCTATGAAAAGCTCCTGTCGCCGCGCACCAGACTCGTCTCGGTTGCCCACGTTTCGAACGTGCTGGGCACCATCTTGCCAGTGAAGGATATCGTAGCCGCTGCCCATGCCGTCGGCGCCAGGGTACTCGTGGATGGCTGCCAGGCAGTGCCGCACATGGCGGTGGACGTTTGTGACCTTGACTGCGATTTCTATGCCTTCTCCGGTCACAAGCTGTACGGGCCCACCGGGATTGGTGTGCTGTATGGTCGCGAGGCCCTCCTTCAGGACATGCCTCCCTATCAGGGAGGGGGCGACATGATTGCCACCGTTACCTTCGAGGGCTCAAGCTGGGCGACTCTGCCGCACAAGTTCGAGGCTGGCACGCCGGCCTCCGCCCAGGCAGTCGGGCTGGCCGCGGCCATCGACTACGTCGAGGCCATCGGCTTGAACGCCATTGCCGCGTACGAAACCGACCTTCTGCGCTACGCTACCCGGCAACTCACGGCCATCAAGGGCTTGCGCCTGTTTGGCACAGCCCCGGCCAAGGCGGGCGTGATCAGCTTTACGCTCGACTGCGCCCATCCGCACGACATCGCCACCATTGTTGACCGGCATGGCGTGGCAATCCGGGCCGGTCACCATTGCGCCCAGCCGCTGATGCAGCGGTTCGGGGTACCGGCCATGGCCCGTGCCTCGTTTGGACTGTATAACACAAAGGCCGAGGCTAACACACTGGCCGAAGCCCTAGAAGCGGTACAGGGGATTTTCAGCTGATGATGGACGATCTGCGCGACCTCTACCAGGAGGTCATCCTCGACCACGGCAAACGGCCCCGCAACTTGCGGCCTATGCCGGATGCCAACCGCCAGGCCCATGGTCATAACCCCATGTGCGGCGACACGCTGACCGTGTTTCTGAAGGTGGACGAGGCCGGAATCGTGCGTGATGCCGCCTTTGCCGGTCAGGGCTGTGCTATTTCGGTCGCCTCGGCTTCGATGATGACCGAAATGCTGACCGGCAAAAGCGAAGCTGAAGCCAGGGTTCTGTTCCACGCCTTCCATGCCATGTGCACGGGGGAAGAGGAAGGACATCCGCATCATGCCCTGCCGGAAGGTTTACAGACCGAACTGGAACGGTTGCAGATTCTGGCCGGCGTCCGTCAGTTTCCAGTCCGGGTCAAGTGCGCCACCCTGGCTTGGCATACCATGGTTGCTGCCGTTGACGACACCAGTACCGCCAGAACCGAATAAGAATGCTTGCAGGAAAAGGAAGCCCATGTCCCAGGCAGCAATAACTTCTTCCGTTAACGAGGACGTAACCGCTCGCGCCGGGAGCGCCCTACCTTCCGGTATGCCAGTCGCCACGGTTGATGCCGTGACGGAAGCGCTGCGAATGGTGTTCGATCCTGAGATTCCGGTCAACATCTATGATCTGGGGCTCGTTTATAATATCCGCATCGCCGAGGACGGCAAGACCACCATCGCGATGACGCTGACGGCCCCCGCCTGTCCGGTGGCTGGCGAACTGCCTGCCCAGGTGGCCAGTGTGACCGCTGCCGTGCCCGGTGTAGGGGAAGTGGATGTTTCCCTGGTCTGGGACCCGCCGTGGACACCGGCGCGTATGTCGGATGCAGCCCGGATCGCTCTTGATTTGTATTGATATTTTCTGTGTAATCGTCTTGAGGGAGAGTATACGATGTCCAACCCGATTACCTTGTCCGAGGCAGCCGTGTCCCGCCTCAAGGATCTGATGACCAAATCCGCGCAGCCGATTCTTGGCTTGCGAATCGGAGTCAAGAATGGCGGCTGCTCGGGCATGACCTATGCCCTGGAACTGGCTACCGAAGAAAAAGCTGGTGAAGAAGCCCTTGAAGACAAAGGCATCAAGGTTTTCATCGATCCGATGGCAATGATGTTTCTGGTTGGCACCGAGCTTGACTACCAGCAGAATCGGATGGGTACCTCGTTCGTATTTCGCAACCCCAATGAAAAGGGCCGCTGTGGGTGCGGTGAAAGTTTCCGTGTGTAAAGACCAGACCTTCTTTTCATGCGCATCATGCGCACAAAACGGTCTGCGCTGTCGGCCACCTTCACCCCATCCTTCCTCGTCAAGGGGAAGAGTTTCAAGAGGGAGAGGAACGCCCCCATCCAGGGGGAGGAGGGAGAGAGCCCTCCATCACCGACTAGACGTTCCCTTCACCTTCACCCCAACCCTCCCCCGATCCAAGGGGGAGGGCTCGCAACGTCCAGGCGGGGGGGTTCACGTCTTCTCGATCCGTTCCCGACGGATCCCCGCGTCTCCCACCGTCAAAGAGGTGTACATACAGAAGCCCATCCAGAGGGATGGGGACGCCTCGGGTGTGGAACGGTGCAACCCCGCGAGCTGCAGGGCTTGTGCGTATACGATTACCCGATCCGATCCGGAAGGGAGAGCGGTAGGATGCGACTGGTCATTGGTGCAGATGGCAGGGATCACAACGCATGACAGACCAGGTCAAATGCTGGAATCGGCACCGCCTTCCGTGATCTTTGTCACCGGTCCATCCCGTTCCGAGGCCTGCTGGAACGATAGAACCACAGGCGGTACCAGAGGGTGTGCGGAGGAGGGAACGGTTGCCTCGACCACCTCCCGGGTGCAGCCGCCTCGACCAGGGGCACGATTCCGGCTAATACACGTATTACAAGCATTGACTGCATGCCTGTGTCCTGGACATCGGTCATTCCATCCATGTTCTCGTCCATCCGTAGTGCGAATAGCTGGTCATACCATCTGTCGCCCTCGACACTGAACACGCCACGATACCCGCCCCGTTCATGGGCAGCATCGTTTCTTGCCGCTGAGGGCGTGTTCCGTGAGGGGAGGGGGCCTGCCGGGGCGGATTCCCCGGATATTCCCGCCGAACGGAATAGTACGCCGGTGTGCGCACGCTCCTCTTTCTGGCCGGGACCAGTGTCTCCAGGCATCTGTTCTTCCTGCCACATAAAGCCCGTCGCCTCGACGGCCGGCACGGTCTGAAGCAGGGCCGGCGCGGCCTGGGGCGAAAGGCTTATGCTGTCCACGAACATCCATTCTGCGTGTGGAGGCTGGCTCTTCTCCGGCCTCAGGCCCGGCGGGTGCCCGTACCAGCGTGGTGGGCAGGGACGACACTTTTGCGATATCCCCTGCTGCAAACGCCGCGACACCCATCTCCCTCATGGCGCCCTCCTCCTGAAGACACGTTTACTGCCGGCTCTCTCTTCTCCTATATCATGTACTCATACGCGATTCCGTGTCATACGCGTAACACGTCTACAGACATAGACAGCAGGTTATGCACGTAGCGGCCTGTCAGCCGTCAGCAGCCGAACCGGCGCAAGGTACGGTCAACCGAACCGACATAGCTGCTACCGAAGAGCCGCACGTGCACCAGAAGGGGGTAGAGGTTGTAGATATCGCGACGTACCTCGAAAAAACCGGGGCGCAAAGGACGAATCGCCTGGTAACGATCAAAGAACGCCGTGCCGAATGTCCCGAACAGAGTGGAAAAGGCCAGTTCGATTTCGGCATCAGCATAATAGATAGCCGGATCGATGAAGGCGGCAATCCGTCCCTGGCGACATAGCACGTTGCCACCCCACATGTCGCCATGAATCAGCGCCGGCGCCACAGGTTCTTCCAACCAGGTTTCCAGGCGGGCGGCGAAAGTCTCCAGCCGGCTGTACAGGGAAGACGACAGCCACCCGCTGCGCATGGCTTCGGCCCCCATGTACAGCAGACGATGGTCACGGAAGAAGTCGATCCAGTTTCGCGACAGCGGATTGGGCTGATGTAGACCGCCAATCAGGGTATCACGTTCCAGCCCATACGCTTCGGCTCTGATCTCATGCAGGCTGGCCAGCAGTTCGGCGGCATGGAACTGGGCGCTGGGGGTCAACCCATCGCCGGCTTCGACATATGTCATCAGCAGCAAACGATCATCGGCGTGGAGAACCTCGGGCACCGGCAGGCGGGCTCTGGTCCGCAGGTAGGTCAACATGCAGCCTTCGAGGGACAGACCACTGCCGGGGCGGCCAACCTTGGCCACGAGAGCGGTGCCGTCGGCCAGACTGACCCGATAGACCTCGCCGACACATCCCCCCGCCAGGGCAGTATGACTGGTCATCCGTCTGCCGGCCAGAGTTTCGATCTTGCTGACGATGTCCGGACCCATGGGCTCAATCTTCTCCTGCTACTGCCAGGCGGCTGCGGATGCTTGTCAGCAGACCAGCCGCGCCCACCTCGATCAGGTCGAGAACGCGCTCAAACCCTTCTGCACCCCCATAATAGGGATCGGGGATGTCGACAGCGCCGGCATGAGGTGCAAAAGAGAGAAACAGGTGCAAACGATTGGTACGACCACGCGGGTAGGCACGGGCCATGGCCAATAGATGGCCGCGATCCATGGCAAGAATCAGGTCGGAACGGATAAAGTCTACCCGTTCCAGTTGGCGGGCACGCAAGACGGAAATATCAACACTGCGATGGCGGGCCGCGGCAATGGCGCGGGGATCAGGGCTTTCCCCGGCATGCCAGCTGTCAATGCCGGCCGAATCGACAGTGATCTGCGCCGACAGACCGGCCTGTGCGACCGTCCTCCGGAACAAGCCTTCGGCCGTAGGCGAACGGCAGATATTGCCCGTACACACAAACAGCACCCGAAACGGCTTACTATACCTTTCTCCGTTATCCATGTCTCTTCATGCCGGTCGTTCCAACCATGAAAGTTATACACGTTGTAAGTGTATCATTGTCGTGACAATATTCTCCGTGACGGGGGAGAGATGGAAGGGAAGTGATTTCAAGGCGAGCGTGACAATGCCGATTCCCATAATGTTCGCAAGGCCGGAACGACCATGACACCCTCTTTAGGTGTATGAATTACCACCACCCCGCCCGTTCCCATCAAGGGGGATGGCCTTTCCCCTCAGGCAGGTGAATACGAACAGGAATAAATCTCATGATGAGAACAGCTGTCCGCATGCCGGTTTCATTCCTGCCGACAACCAATTATCATGTCCCGTCCCTGTTCAAAAGCCCTCGTCCGAAAGCGGCACGGCATTGGCGCAAGGTTCAAACCGGGAGGCGTTCCCATGCCAGAGCATCGTCGTCCTGACCGGTGCCGGCATCTTTGGGGAATCGGGGCTTGCTACCTTTCGGGATGCCGGGGGTCTGTGGGCCAAGGTTTGCCTCGAGGACGTCGCCACCCACCCCGGAGGCTTTCGCCCGTGATCCGGCCCGGGTGCATGCCTTCTACAACATGCGTCGCCGTGCCCTGCAAGGTATGCACCCCAATCCGGCCCACCTGGCTCTGGCCTGTCTGGAACGGGGATGGCCGGGACGAATGCTGCTCGTGACCCACAGAATGTGGACGATCTGCACGAACGGGCTGGTTCGCAGGCTCTGATCCACATGCATGGCGAGCTGCTGAAAGTGTGGTGCGCTAGCGGCTGCAGAGCGATCCTTGCCTGGCGTGACGATCTTTCCCCCACCACTGCCTGCCCGCGCTGCGGCCCGGATTGGTTATCTGCGCCTCGTGTCGTGTGGTTCGGGGGGAGATGCCGCTTGCCATGGACGCAATCGAGATCGCCCTGACGGACTGTGACCTGTTCGTTTCCATCGGTACTTCAGGTCACGTGTACCCGGCAGCCGGTTTTGTGAGTCTTGTGCGCGCCCATACCCGGACCGTCGAGATCAACCTGGGACCGTCGCAGGGTGCCAGTCTGTTCGTGGACGCCCGTTATGGACCGGCCACCGCGCTCATTCCGGCCTTTGTCGCAGAAATTCTGGCCACAATAGACAAAAAAGGGGCATAAAGAACCTGTAAGGGGGACACGGGGATCCACGGCCAATGCCGTATGCTCTGGACTCAAAGCCGTGTTGCGACGACGCGTGAGGGACAAGGGCCATGGGCGGTCGGGACCTTAATATCCTGGTCATCGATGACACGCCTGATCGGGCGGCCATCCTTGAACAAGGGTTGGTCGAGGCCGGCTATACTCGGGTCATGACCATCCGCTCCATGACCAATCTGACTGAGCGAGTGCAGGCATTGGCACCGGATGTGGTGATCATTGACCTAGCTAATCCCGACCGTGACACCCTGGAGAGCATGTTTCAGGTGACACGGGCGATACGCCGCCCCATTGCCATGTTTGTCGGTCAGTCGGATAGTGCGCGGCCACCGCCGCCGCCATCGAGGCCGGCGTGTCCGCCTATGTGGTGGATGGCCCACGGAAAGAGCGTGTACAGCCTATAGTTGAGATCGCGATCAGCCGCTTCGCTGCCTTCGACCGCATACGGCGGGAGCGTGATGCGGCCGTGACGCAGCTGGCCGAACGCAAGGTGATCGAAAAAGCTAAGGGCCTGCTGATGGAGAAGCGTCATATGAGTGAGAATGAGGCCTATATTGCACTCCGGCAAGCTGCCATGCGTCAGAACCGTCGGATGGTGGACATTTGCCCACAGCGTCATCATCGCTTTCGAAATGGAGCTTTAGGCCATGCGCGCGGTGCGTATCGGGTTCATGCCGCTGGTGGATTACGCCCTGATCGCCGTTGCCCACGGTCTCGGGTTGGCCGAGCGCCGCGGTATTCGTCTGGTGCCAAGCCGCGAGCCATCGTGGGCGGCTATTCGCGACAAGGTGGCCTTCGGCCTGCTCGATGTCGCGCACATGCTGGCGCCGGTGGACGCTGGGGCGAGGCGGCAATGCCATTACCGTTTCAGAGAACCTTCATGCCGCGATGGTTGCGGTAGATCCACAGGCCATGGCCGGTCCGCGCGCTCTCTCCGCCCGTCCACTGGCACAGGTGGTAGCGGGGCGTCGGGGCTTGCCACGCCTCTGCGCTTTGCCTCCGTGTTTCCCTTCTCCACGCATGCCTATGAGCTGCGGTCATAGCTGACCGCAGATTGATCCCGACCGTGACGTGGATCTGGCGGTCATTCCCCCGCCGCGCATGGTGGAAAACCTGGCAAACGGTTTCGTGGGACGGCTTTTGCGTCGGCGAGCCTTGGAACCAGTTGGCTGTCACCCGGGGGCTGGGACGGATCGTTGCCACCAAGGCTGATATCGCCCCCCATGCGCCGGAAAAGGTGCTGGGTCTGCGCCGGGCCTGGGGTGAGGAGAAACCCCCTGACCTCGTGGATCATCTGATCGACGGCCTGGCCGAGGCGGCCGCGTGGGCTGACAGCCACCATGCCGCCCTGGCCGAGCTGCTGGCCGAGGAGAGATGGGTCGGCGTTCCGGTATCCCTGCTTCTGCCTTGTTTGGAAGGATGTCCTTCGCTGGCCCGTGATGAGCCGCCGGTGCACCTAGCCGGTTATCAGAGTTTCCGCGACGGAGGCGTTCCATGGACAAGGCATGTGGAATGGCTGATCGGGCAGATGGCCCGCTGTAGCCAATGCTACGAAGCGGAAAGTGAAGCGATCCACCAGATTTTTGCGTCGCTGCCACCAGGGTGACACCTGTCGCGTTCATGGGCCGAGACTCGGGCGGTTTCATTTTCCACCTGATTGGAAGCCGCTCTTACGCCGGAAAATGACCTCGCCCGCGGACGATACTCCCCGGTCAGTTCTCGCTGATGGTCATCCGCAAGACTGTCTAGCCACGACGCAGAGCGATACGCCAGCCGTTGGCGGCAGCGCCCATCAGACGGCGCAACGCAATGATGTCGCCGGGACGCAAACTCACGCTTTCAGCCGGGGTCCGGCAGCGGATCTGGATGACGATGACACCGTTGCCATTGAAGTCAAGTCCCAGTTCCTCCGCTAGGGCTGGGTTCAGGTTGGCCACCGTGGCACCGGAAAAGGGCGTACGCCCCTTGAGTTCAGCCACATCCCGCGGCGGTGTTTCAGGAGGCGCCGACAGCTTCAGGTTCACCGACCGTATCGAACCGGCGCGGAAGACCTTCAACAGGGCGGTGCTGACAAGGGGCAGGGTGGCAAGACGATAGCGCAGGGATTCGACATCTGCCATGGCATGGTCGTTGATGCTCAGCACCACGTCGCCGGGACGGAGACCGGCTACCTCGCCCGGGCTGCCACGGTGAACCGATGTGACCAGCACACCATTCGGTGTCCGCAGGCCAAGCGAGTCGGCAGCTTCCTGGGTCAGACCGTCCCCGGCGATGCTCACCCAAGGCCGAACCGTTCGCCCTTGCGTCAGAATGGTTTCCACCACCACCTGGACCATGTTAGCCGGCACGGCAAAACCGATTCCGATATTGCCGCCATCCCGGGAGTAGATGGCTGTGTTGATACCGGCCAGACGGCCATCCATGGTCACAAGGGCTCCGTCCGAATTGCCCGGATTGATGGCGGTATCGGTCTGGATGAAGAAGCGGTAGTCGGAAATGCCAACCGATGTGCGGGCCACGGCGGAGACAATGCCGCTTGTCACTGTCTGGCCGACCCAGAAAGGGTTGCCGATGGCTAGCACGAGATCGCCGACCTCCAGGGCATCCGAATCTCCCATGCCCAGGGCGGGAAAGGTCTCGTTCCGGCTCGTGATCTTGATGACGGCGAGATCGGTGCGTTCATCGGACCCGAGCAGGAAAGCGTCATATTCGCGGCGGTCATAAAGAACCACCGTGACCACGTCGGAGTCCTTCACCACACGGTGGTTGGTGACAATGATACCATCAGACCGGATGATGACCCCCGACCCCAGTGAACGCTGGACCTGTTCCGACGATTGCTCCGACTGCTCGCTAAAGAAGCGACGAAAAACAGAATCGTCTAGGAGTGGTAACAGCCGTCTGCTAGTCTTGACTACCTTGCGGGTATAGATGTTCACGACAGCCGGGGCGACCTGGTTTCACCACGGGCGCGAACGAGAGTTTGAAATCGGCCCTGGTGCGTGGCACTTCTTGCGCCTGCAGCCCCGCCAGCGGTAGCATGGTGGCCATTATTCCCAGTATCATTCCCAAAATGACACGGAAGAACCCGATCCGTGGCGACATGTTTCCTGTTTTCAGCCTGTTGCCCTGTTTCGGCAGACACACGCTTCAACCGGCATTGAATACGGCGCCCGGAAAATGCATAATACCTTATACTTTATACCTTTGAGCCCTGATCGCGCCCGATCAAGACTCTCCCGGGTGTCGACGGGCAGCATCCGCAGCCTTTGGCTTTTGCGTCATTCTGTGCGCCTCCGTGGTTGCGGCGGTCCCATAAGCGCAAGTCTAGGTTTATACTCATGGGTATAAGCGGTAAGAAACAAACACCCTCCTACCAAATGCACAGGCAGAATACCCTAAGTTTCCAGGAATCTTTCAGGCCCCACGTTACCTACCACCCCTTGCGCGGGTGCGCCAGCCCGAAAAGACTGTGCGGATCGGAAGGCGCGTCATGTCTGGTGTTCAGGCGTCATCGCCCACGAGGACGTGTCTGGGAGATTTCCCGGCGTACTGGCCCTCGCAACATTCCATAATACCAACGAACGTCAATCGTGACACCCGCTCAAATGTCCGCCGCCGCCGCGCGCCGCATGGTGCAAAGGCCCAGGACCGCGGATGCGGCCCGCCGGCTAGGGGAGCCTTGATCAGGCACGATCAAGGCTCGAAGGTATAGAGGGGGCCGCTTAGACCCGTGCTGCGCCCCGCACGTCGAGCTCCAGACACGGCTGGCAGAGCGGGTCCCGGATACGCGTGAACCTCGACCGTAACGTACATGAGCGCTGGAACGGTGCTGCGCAAGAGATTCCTGTAATGGTTAGGGGGACGCGGATAGTGCGTAATAAGAGTGAGGATAGCGGCAAACCAGTTCGGCCCGGCCGTCCATAGATGCAGGTCAACCAGCTGGTTGTCGGCATCGGCTTCAATGAACGTGTGCCCCCATTGCGAGAGGGCGGCGTCGGTATTGCGGTCCAGTAAGATCGTGCTGCTGTCCCTGGCCAGACCGATCGCCCAGAACCCGATCAGCATGGCGCTGGCCAGGCCCGCGACCGGGTCAAGCCAGTGTCAGTCGAACAGCCAGCCACCGGCCAGAGCTAGATCGCTGCGCCTGATGTCACGGCATCGGACATGACGTGCAAAAAGGCAGAGCGGATGTTGTGATCGGGGTTGTGATTCGTCCGCATGTGCGCAGGAGCCGTTGTCGCCCTCGTAACAAGGCATCGGAAGATCCTCATGGTCCCTGGAGCGAGCCCCTCCGTTCCCGTGAGCGTATCCTGCCTCGCCGAGCAGAAACAGGCTGGCAACACTGACAGACAGGCCGGTCACGGCGACCACCATGGCCTCACCATAACGAGTCGGTACCGGGGCAGGGGTCTCCAACAACCGTTCTACCGACTCGACCATCATGGCCCCCCCTGCTATCCCGAGCAGGATGGCGCTCGAGGTGCCGTCCGCGAGCAGGGCCATGGATCCCGAGCCAGCCCGTCACTACTTCCACCACCATGGTCACTGCCGTCAGGAAGACGACCCACAGCGTGCGGAACTCGCACACCCTGTCCACGACCGTGAAGGTATGAGGATGGTGGTAGCTTTCCAAAGCATGGCCATGCATCAGGTGGCCTCCTGACGAAAGAGAGGCATACCCCATCGTGCCTATAACCGGTATGATTCACAATAAATAACCTGCAAGAGCTACGCATTTGCATCTTTGGCCTTGACGGAATACCCCTAGAAGGTTTAGAGGAAAAACGAGTTGCGAGTGAATCGCATATCTTATAGAGGGGACGAAGCGGCTGCTATGCTCCATCATCCCAGCTGTGCTGCCGGCATCACCGGGACCCTGCCGTCGGGGTGGTGTCTCGTGCCATCTGGAGCGATGTCGGAACGGTGGTACGGCTGGGGGTGCGGTGTGGGGGCAGCCCTGACGTCGGCGGGGAAGAAGAAGAGGAGGAAGGCTGATGGGAGCCATACGCGATTTACAGCCCGGTGAACGGGGACGGGTCACTGGCTTTGCGGCAGGCGATCGCGATTATCGGCACCGTCTGCTGGCAATGGGGCTGACGCCAGGTACAGAATTCGAACTGACGCGGGTGGCACCTCTGGGCGATCCGGTGGAAATCCGGGTGCGCGGCATGGGCTTGAGCCTGCGCAAGGTCGAGGCCGACATGCTGATGATCGAGAGGGTGCGATGATAACCAGCAGCGAATCTTCCCCGATCACAACTCTCTGCATCGTCGGTAATCCCAACTGTGGCAAGACCACCCTGTTCAACGCCCTGACCGGGGCCCACCAGGAGGTTGGCAACTGGCCTGGCGTAACGGTAGAAAAGAAGGTCGGGGTCTATCCGCATGCTGGCAGAACCTGGCGGGCAGTCGATCTACCGGGCATCTATGCCCTCGATGGCGGGCGGGCTTCGGAGGATGGACGAGTCGCCCATGATTACATCCTGTCCGGTGAGGCGGCGCTCGTGGTCAACATCGTCGATGCGGCCAATCTGGAACGGAATCTTTATCTGACCAGCCAGCTTCTCGAAATAGGTGTACCTGTGGTGATGGCCGTCAACATGATGGACATCGCCAGACGGCGCGGCATCGCTGTGAACGTAGACCGATTGGCGCAGACGTTGGGCTGCCCGGCGGTCGCCCTGGTGGCAAGCCGCAAGCGTGGCCTTGATGCCCTGAAAGAGGTCATTCGCAAGGCAGCACAGGAACGTAAGCGTCCCGTCGCTCGTCCGGCCTATGGACCGGCCATCGAGGCGGCGGTGGCGGCTCTTGTCCCGAAGCTGGACGAGGCGGCGCGGCGCCATCGGGTCGGGTCCCGCTGGCTGGCCATCAGGCTGCTGGAGGAGGATCCACAGGCCGCTGCCCTGGCCGGGCCGGCCATTCTGGAGGATGTCGCAGGGCACAAGAGAGCTCTTGCCATGGCCACGGGCGAGGAGCCTGATATTCTGATCGCCGATAGACGCTATGGTTTCGTGGGTCTGCTCGTTGACGCATGCGTGCATCGTGACGGTCTGGTGTCCCGTACCCTCTCCGACCGCATCGACCGGGTCGTGCTGGACCGTTTTCTCGGCATCCCGATCTTCTTTGCCATGATCTATCTGATGTTCATGCTGACCATCAATATTGGTGGTGCGTTCATTGATTTCTTTGAACAGACGGTGGGAGCGGTCCTGGTGGAGGGGGGTGGTGCGCTGCTGCGTGCGGTTGCCGCGCCTGAGGTTGTCACCGTGATTCTCGCTGATGGCATCGGGGGAGGTATCCAGACCGTTGCCACATTCATTCCCATCATCAGTTTTCTGTATTTGTTTCTGTCGTTCCTGGAGGACTCCGGCTACATGGCGCGGGCAGCGTTCGTGATGGATCGCGGCATGCGCACCATTGGCCTGCCAGGTAAGGCATTCGTGCCGCTGATCGTCGGTTTTGGGTGCAACGTGCCAGCGATCATGGCCACTCGCACTCTCGAACACCGCCGCGATCGCATTCTCGCCATGATGATGACGCCGTTCATGTCATGCGGCGCCCGCCTGCCGGTCTACGCTCTGTTTGCAGCCGCTTTTTTCCCTGCCAATGGTCAGAACGTCGTGTTTGCCCTTTACCTGATCGGGGTGGCGTTTGCTGTCGGCACGGGGCTGGTCTTGAAGCAGACCCTGCTGCAAGGGGAGGCAGCACCGTTTGTCATGGAACTGCCCCCCTACCATTTGCCGACTCTCGCGACCGTCGTGCTGCGCGCCTGGCATCGTCTGAAGGATTTTGTCCTGCGCGCCGGTCAGGTGATCGTGCCCATGGTTATGATCCTGTCGATTCTCGGCACGGTAGGAATAAATGCCAGCTTTGGCAACCGCGACAGCGACCGCTCGGTACTGGCCAAGGTAAGCCAGAGCCTGATGCCGATCTTCGCTCCCATGGGCCTGACCGAGGAGAACTGGCCGGCCGCAATCGGTCTGTTCAGTGGGATCTTCGCCAAAGAGGCAGTGGTTGGAACCCTTAATACCCTTTACGCCAGCATTGCTGCTGGGGAAACACCTTCAGATAGAATCAGTTCCAGGCCATTCGCCCTGGGGGCCAAACTATGGGCCGCTGCGGCAACCATTCCTGCCAATCTGGCCGGCAGTCTGAGCAAGCTGACCGACCCCTTGGGGCTCGATATCGGTTTCGTCGCTGATGCTGGGCGGGCGGCTACGGCCTTGAAAGTGGAAAGGGGGGTATTCGGCGCCATGACAGCCCGTTTCGATGGGACTGCCAGCGCCTTCGCCTATCTGCTGCTGGTTCTGCTCTATGCTCCGTGCGTGGCAGCACTTGGCACCATCAGTCATGAGGCGGGATGGCGCTGGGCAGTGTTCAGTGCGGCGTGGGGAACCGGGGTCGGCTATGTCACGGCCGTTATCTTCTATCAGGCGATGACCTTTGACCGTGATCCTATGGCGGCCGGCCTGTGGATTACCGCCGGTCTGACGCTTCTGGGGCTGGCCCTGGCGATGATGTGGGGGCTAGGCTATGGGGTACGGCGTCCCCCCGTTGTCGAGGTAGCCGGCTGAAGGCAGGCCGGAGAGGACGGAGGGGCGAAGATGACGCTGCTTGAATTGAGAGCCTACCTGTCCCGCTGTGGTCGGGCAAGTGTCGCCGAAATCGCGACCCATTTCGACTCTTCACCGGCAGTCGTGCTTGATCTGGTCGGTCGGTGGGAGACACACCATCGCGCGGCGGCACGAGAAAAATGGCTGCAGATCATGCGCAAAGGGCTGTGGCTGCGACAACGAGCCTGCGGCCGAAGTGTATGAATGGGTCGATTCCCCTGTCGGAGACGGCAGGAACAATAAGGAGCCATGAGAAAAGGCAAGATGAGGCACCGGCACAGGTTGCCTGGGGTGATGATTTCTTCTGTCGGCTGGTTTCCTCATTGAGCTGGAAAAGGGGGAGGATGACGCGATGAGTGAGAAAAACGACAACCCGACACGGGCCTGTGGGGACACGGTCTACAACGGTTTCCGACAGGGGGGGGACTGGGGCCATCCTGGCAGGCACCGGGCCAGGACATGCCATTTCCCTTTCTGGGCTTCAATCCCTTACGGAATGATGCTTTTCTGAAGGGCATGGCCGTCGGGGCCGGAATCGGTCTCCTGCTTGGCAATCTACTTGTCCAGCGGACCATGATTCGGGCAGCAGCCAGAGTATGGTCTATGGTGCAAGGCGAGTTGGAGGAAATGAAGGAACGCTTCCGGGATGCCGAGGTGGAAACGCGGGACGCACGTGCCACGCAGACGCCCGAGAGCGGGTCGTGAAGGTTGTGTCCGTACCTCCGGCTCTGTGGGTCCGGTCGGCCTCTGTCGAGGTTGGTCCGTGGTCTGGCCCGGGCGGTTGCGTCTGCGGACCATGCTGACTGGCCGCCTGCTTCAGGCCATCGAGGAAGTGGCAGGTGTGCTCTCGGTGCGAAACCAATCCGGCCTGCCGCAGCGTGATCGTCATGTACCGTCCGGGAGAGAACGTACGCACGGAGATTCTGAAGGTAGTCGTTACAGGGAGGCACGCGCGCAGGTACCCTGCCCCCGTACCCGCCCAGGGTCGGGGAACCTGATCCGGTCCGGGTGGTGGTGGTAGGTAGGGGGCATGTTGCTTGGAGCTTGGCTATTGCCTCCGCCCTGGCGGGCTGTCCTGACCTGGCTCAACGTAGCCAGATGTTCTGGGTCTGGGGGATCAGGGCTCTGCCCGATACCGGCATCAAGGTCGAGGTGCTGGACGCCATGGCCATCGGTCTGCCGGTGTTGCGGGGGGAATTCGCAACCGCCAATTTTGCCCGCTTCCTTTCGGAACTAGGGAGCTGGATCGAGGCCAGCACTGCCCGTCGTTCCGACAACCTGCTGGAGAAGCTGTTGCAGGCTGAACCGGACCGGGTCTGGATCGAAAGCGCAGAGGGCAGGCAAGTAGCCGAGGTGCCTTACCACACCTTGAAAGGCGGAGAATGGGTGGTGATTGGCAGCGGCCAGCTCATTCCGGTGGATGGCGCGGTTGTCTCCGGAATGGCCACGGTCAACCAGGCCAGCGTCACCGGCGAGAGTCTGCCGATTCCGAAAGTGCAAGGGGATCTCATCCTGTCTGGCACCATGGTACACGAAGGCTGACTGGTGGTCATGGCGAAAAGTGGGCGAGGCCACGACCATGGCCCGCATTTCCCGCACGATTCGCGAGGCTCTTGGGCGACTGTCACAGATCCAGTGCCTGTCACGACAGATGGCCGACCGGCGCGTGATGATCACGTTGCTGTCTGGCGCTATGATGTTTGCCCTGACCCGCGACTGGCAGCGACTTGAGTCGGTGTTTCTGGTCGGTTACGCTTGTGCGGTCAAGTTTGGCACCCCCATCGCCTTCAAGGCGGCCTCATGTACCGGGTGGCACGCATGGGCTGTCTGGTCAAGGGAAGACAGGCGATCGAGAACCTCGCCCAGGTGGACACGGTGGTGTTCGACAAGACCGGCCGCTCACGGCCAATACCCTTGATGTCACCGATATCCAGTGTCTGCAACAGGGCATGGAGAGCAGCGAGCTTCTGGCTCTGTAGTAGCCTCGCTCGCCGAGCATACCACGCGCTCGATTCCTGCAGCCGTGGTGGCGCTCGCGCGTCGCCATCATCTGGCGCACATCACGCATGAGGGGGTGGACTTCATCATTGGTCATGGTGTGGCGAGCCGGGTTAGCGGGCGGCTAATCCGCATCGGCAGCCGTCATTACGTGGAAGAGGATGCGGGCGTTTCCTTTGCGGCCGGACATGGCCTGATCGCCCGACTCCAGGCGGAAGGCAAAGCGCTCCTGTTCGTCAGCGCCGACGGCATTCCCCTTGGGGTCATCGCCCTACTACGGGACCGGTGCGACCAGAAGCGGCCGCAACCCTTGCCCGTCTGCGCCGGCAAGGGGGCGCGTGCCATTATGATGATCACCGGTGATATCCGGAGCAAGGCGGAAGCCATGGGCGAAGCGCTTGGCCTTGACGGCGTGTTCTGCGAAAGGCGTCCCGAAGACAAGGCTGCGATTGTCGAAACGCTGAAGGCCGAAGGATGACGGGTCGCCTTCATCGGCGATGGTGTCAATGGTGGTCCGGCCCGGGCAGCAGCGGATGTGGGCATTGCCATGCCGCAGGCTGCCGATATCGCCCGCGCCACCGCCGATATCATGCTGATGGATGACCGTCTGGAAGTGGTGGTGGATCTGCATGCCCTTGCCCAGGAAACCTCACCCTGATCCGCAGCAACTTCCATGTCTCTGTCGGTATCAATACCGGCATCATGGCTGGTGCGGCACAAGGGCTGCTGCCGCCAGCCCTCACCGCCATGCTGCACAATGGCACGACCATCGTCATCTTATTGCGGGCTTTGGCCCTGGGGCGAGGTGCGACCGGACGGTGAGCGGAAAAGGCAGGAGCGCGAAGGGAGGCACGGGCTCCCTTGCACTGCTTGGCCGTCCTTGCTGGAATTCGTTCTGAACAGAACACATCTTTTTCAGCCAACGAGTCGGGGTAACTAGAGGCAGGCGGGGCTCCTTTCTCCGATCGTCCGGAGAGAGGGTATCATGAGAGTCGAATATAATAAGAATTGTCTCTTGCTCCAACTCACCTTATCATAGCAGGCGGCATGCCTTGACGTGAAGGAAACGGCAAAGGAAACTTGGTTCGGTAGAGGTTGACGGTGGTGTTTCCGCTCATAGATCTGTTGGATGGAGCCATTCATGGACCATCGCAAGGACGCCGATTTCGGGTCCGGATTTTATGCTCGCTCTTAGTCGAGGAGGAGACGCGTTGTGGCGCGCATGTCTGTTTTCAGCAGCCCCTTGTTGTTGGGGTTTGATCACTTCGAGCGTGTTCTCGATCGGATATCGAAAACGTCAGCGGAGGGTTATCCGCCTTGCAATATTGAGCAGGTCGGCGAAGACAAGTTCCGCATTGCCCTGGCCGTTGCCGGTTTTGCCGAGAGTGACCTGAACGTTTCCATTGAAGACAACCAGCTTGTCGTTCGTGGTCGTCAGAAGGATGAAGGGCAGGGCGATCGGATCTATCTTTATCGTGGCATTGCTGCGCGCCAGTTCCAGCGCAGTTTCGTGCTGGCCGAGGGGGTCGAGGTGACAGGCGCGTCCCTCCAGAACGGACTGCTGGCGATTGATCTTGAACGTTCACGCGCTGAACCCAGGATTCGGTCGGTGAAGATCCGTTGCAAGGAAGAGCGGGCTCCACAGGTCATTGGCATGGAAGAATGATTCCTGGACTGGGGAAGGTGCGGTGACAGCAGGTCAGAACGGGAAGGTTAGAGCCATGGACGGACCGTCAGACAGAAACGCGGGCAGAACGATTGCCCCGCAAAGGCGGGCTATGACGCTGCAGGAACTGGCGAGCTGGGGCTTGCGGGACGTGGCTTTTGTCAAACGCGTGATAGTCAATGACGAGGAAGCATGGGCCATCCATGCCGCCAATGGCGTGGAGATGGGCATGGCACCACGTCGTGACCTTGCCTTTGCCGCCATTCGCCAACACGATATGGAACCATTCAGTGTACACTGAAGGCAAGGGAAAGAAGACGGAACATGCTCACCTGACCGGAGTGTGTTCCGGCGGCTGTGCCTTTTGAGACCATGCAACCCTCTCCGTAACTAGGTTGCCGTGTTGTATGCCAGCCCGGATCGACTCCTGCACCGCGATTTCCACCAAGTGAGGACCCATGAGTGCTCTCCCTCTCCTGACGGCCGGCCCTCTGATGGCCGGGAAGAAAGGTTTGATCATGGGCGTGGCTAATGATCGCTCCATCGCGTGGGGCCTTGCCAAGGTGCTACACGCCCATGGGGCCGGGCTGGCGTTCACCTATCAGGGAACGGCGCTGGAAAAGCGCGTTCGCCCCTTGGCTGAAGGCATCGGCAGTTCTTTCCTGTTGCAATGCGATGTCAGCGATCCGCCGGATATGGAGGCCATGTTTGCCACCTTGCAGGAACGGTGGGGACGTCTGGATTTCGTCGTTCATGCGGTGGCCTATTCCGACAGGGAAGAGTTGAAAGGACGTTATCTCGATACCACCCTTGACAATTTCACCCGGACGATGGCCATTTCCTGCTTTTCCTTCACCGATGTCTGCCGGCGGGCCCAAGCCCTGATGATACGGGGTGGGGCGCTACTCACGCTGACCTATTATGGCGCCGAACGGGTCATGCCTCACTACAATGTCATGGGCGTGGCCAAGGCAGCTCTGGAGGCCAGCGTGCGCTACCTTGCCACCGACCTTGGCGCATTCGGCATCCGGGTCAACGCCATTTCAGCCGGGCCGATCAAGACCCTGGCGGCATCGGGCATTGGCGATTTCCGCCACATCCTGCGCTGGAACGAACTAAATGCGCCCTTGAAACGAAACGTGACGATCGAGGATGTCGGAGGAGCAGGCCTGTATCTGTTGTCAGATTTGAGTGCAGGCGTCACGGGGGAGGTGCACCATGTCGATGCCGGTTATCACACCGTCGGCATGATGGCGGTTGACGCAGCCGCCGAGATGGCTGAACTGCTGAACCAGTTCAACAAGGCTAAGCAGACGTGAAGACTCCAAGGATCCCGTCGTGTCCGGTAATTCCTTCGGCATCTTGTTTCGTTTCACCACTTTTGGCGAGAGCCACGGTCCGGCGATTGGCGTCGTGGTGGAGGGCGTGCCGCCACGCCTGCCCCTGACCGAGTCCGACATCCAGACATGGCTGGATAAGCGCCGTCCGGGACAATCCCGTTTTACCACCCAAAGACAGGAACCCGACCAGGTGACGATCCTCTCGGGCGTTTATGAAGGAAAGACAACCGGAACGCCGATCGGCCTGCTGATCGAAAATGTTGATCAACGATCGAAAGATTATACGGATATCGCCATGGCCTTTCGCCCTGGTCATGCCGATTATACGTACTGGAAGAAATACGGCATCCGCGATCCACGCGGCGGCGGACGGGCCTCGGCCCGAGAAACGGCCCTGCGTGTGGCGGCCGGGGCCATCGCCCGGATCGTGCTGGGGCCATCTGTGACCATCCGGGGCGCTCTGGTCCAGCTTGGAAACCAGACCATCGACTGTTCCCGCTGGGATTGGGCCGAAGTAGCGCGCAATCCCTTCTTTTGTCCCGATGCCGTGGCCGTCCAGGCATGGGAGACGTATCTGGATTCGATTCGCAAACGTGGTTCCAGTGTTGGCGCTGTGATCGAGGTGGTGGCCGAAGGCGTTCCGCCTGGTTTGGGAGCCCCGGTCTATGACAAGCTCGATGCCGATCTCGCCAAGGCGTTGATGAGCATCAATGCCGTCAAGGGGGTGGAAATCGGTGCTGGTTTTGCCGCGGCCGCCTTGTCGGGGGAGGAAAATGCCGATGAAATGCGCATGGCTGCAGACGGGCAGGTCCGCTTTCTATCCAATAAGGCCGGCGGCATCCTGGGCGGGATTTCCTCCGGGCAGCCTGTCGTCGTCCGTCTGGCCGTAAAGCCAACTAGTTCCATTCTTACCCTGCGCCGCTCGGTGGACATCCACGGTCACGAGGTCGATGTGGTCACCCGAGGCCGGCATGATCCTTGTGTCGGCTTGCGGGCTGTTCCTGTTGCCGAGGCCATGGTGGCTTGTACACTTGCCGATCATCTGCTCCGCCATCGGGCCCAGTGCATTGCCTGAAGGACTTGGGGAACACCCGCAGGCACGACTCCATCCCCTCTCCCTGGCCCTCCTCGCGGTGGGACCTTCAGGGGGAACGGGGCGTGAAGCCTTTCTTCCCCCTGGAACGGCAAGCCCTCCCCCTTGGATCGGGGGAGGGGGCTTCCCTTCAGAGGGAGAAAGTGTTCCGTCCAGCCCATAAGCCGCAGTGCGCGTATGCATACGGGAGGTTTGTGCCGGGGAACCATCTTGGCGCTCTGATATAAAAGGATTATTCTCTCCCCTTCCCAGGACATATTGACCCGCGAGGAGAAAGAGAGGAGGCGCGGGAAGCCTTGTTTTTCCCTCATGACACGCTATTGAGGAGAATGAGCCGGTGCACGAGAGGAATTGAACCGTGACGGAAGAGGAGCAGGTCAGAAAAAGACTGGAAGAAAGGCGCTATGCCACCTTGCAGCAGGCCTTTTACAACAGCGAGGTGGATGTGCATGTTTGTTTTCGCTAAACATAACAATGGCTACTCACCATACAACAACCAATGGAAGAATACAGTTCCATTAGTGTGCAATCACTTGGCCACATCGACCGAGGGGAATAGTGCACGCGAAACGACAACGGCACCTGATCCTTCTGAATCAATGCCGTCGTTCATCCCCACCCCGGTGGAGGGGCTCGCATTATCTTCTGCACCGCAAGCATCGGAAGCAGAGGCGGCGGCAGAAGGACAAGCCGAGTTGCCGTCTGTACAGGAAGGACCCCGCAACCGTGATGCAGAATCATGACGGCACGATGGAATGAGGAAACCGGGCTGTTCAGCGCTGACGACCGGCTGGTGTGGGCGCAAGTGGTCCACATGGTGGTTCCCCTTGGTGGGGAGAGACCGGTGTCAGACTCTGTCGATCGTGGAACGTCACGTTCCTACGCACCCGGTGTTCGTCCCCCCTCAGTCGGTGCGACGGGACTAAGGGCAACAGGAAACCAGACGTGGCTTGACCACGGCGATGACGCCCATATCGACCGGCGTACTGCCACACGTTTCCGCCGCGGCCGCCTGCCGATCGAGGACCGACTCGACCTGCACGGCTTGAGCCAGGCTAAAGCGCACACAGCCCTGCGCCGTTTCGTCAAGGCTGCATGGTGGTCCGGACTGCGCTCGATCCTGGTCATCACGGGCAAGGGCAGCCGCGCCGAGGACGGCATCGGTGTCCTGCGTACCGCCGTGCCCTTGTGGCTGAATGAACCCGACTTGCGCCCCAAGCTGTTATCTTTCAGACACGCCCAACCGCGTGATGGCGGGGAGGGGGCGCTCTATCTCCTGATTCGCCGCCGCCGTACGGGAGAGGGGGCATAGAAGGAACGGAAAGGAGGACGGGGATGGCAAACGCATGGGGCAGCGGCCAGTCGTTGCCGCGGGTGGAGGATGAACGGCTTCTGACCGGCCAGGGGATGCTATACCGATGACATCCTCTCCCCGGTTCAGGCCGTCGTTGTGCGTTCCCCTTACCCACTCCCCCCCCCCCCCCCCCATGCGTGCCTCAAGGCCATCGACCCGACAGCGGCTCTGGCAGTGCCAGGCGTGCTGGCCGTCTACACCATTGCCGACCTGGATACCGAGGGGATCGGTTCCCTGCCATGCGATGAAAGCCTGACCAACCGGGACGGGCGGCGCATGGTGGCATCGGAGCGGCCGGTTCTGACCCGCGGTATCGTCCGGTATGTCGGCGATCCGGTTGCCTTCGTGGTGGCCGACACCCAGGAGGCCGCCCGCGACGGTGCCGAGACCGTGCGGGTCCGAATGCCGGCTCTGTGACCGATACCGTGGCCGCGCTGCGTCCTGAGGCGGCCCCGGCTTTACGAGAGCGTGCTCGGCCAACCTGCTGTTCGACTGGGCGCTGGGAGATGCGGCAGCGGTCGATGCGGCCCTGGCGTGGGCAGCCCGCCCGCGTGGTCACGCTCGATCTCGTCAACAATCGGCTCGCCCCCGTCACCCTGGAGCCGCGTGCGGCCCTGGGCACGTATGATCCCTGCGTCCGGATGCCTGCTGACCCTTACAAGCAGCAGCCAGGGCGTCACATCCTGCGGGACTGGCTGGTAGAGGTATTTCACCTGCCAGCAGCGCGCATTCGGGTAGTCTTTCCCGATGTCGGCGGAGGCTTCGGCATGCGGTTGTTCCTGTATCCTGAGCACGTGCTAGTCCTGTTTGCGGCGCGCCGGCTACAGCGGCCGGTCGGAAGGATTTCTCGCCGACAGCCATGGCCGCGACCATCACAGTCGCGCATCCCTGGCCGTGGTCGGCGATGGCTGTTTTCTAGCCCTGAAAGTGGAAACGGTTGCCAATATCGACGCCGTGGTCTCGGCCTACGCAGCGTTCGTGCCGACCTGGAGCAGTGCCGGGATCCAGACTGGTGTCTACGACATCCCGGCTCTTTTCGTTCATGTCCGGGGGGCCTTGACCAACACCGCACCGGTGGATGCCTATCGGGGCGCTGGCCGGCCGGAGACCGCCTATCTGCTTGAGCGCCTCGTGGACAGGGCAGGGCGTGAAACGGGATGGGGACCGGTCGAAATCCACCGCTGCAATTTCATTTCCACGACGGCCATGCCCTATCGCACTGCTGGCAGGTGTACCTATGACATGGGGACATTCGATCTTCCCGGTAAGACGAATGGAAGCCGCGGCGCACGGACGCCTGCGAGGCATCGGGTTTGCCTGTTATATCGAGATCTGTGCCGGTGGCGAGGTGGAAACCGCAACGGTGCACGTGGCCGCCATGGTCGCCGCACTGTCCGCATCGGCATCCAGAGCACCGGGCAGGGCCATGAAACTGCCTTTGCCCAGATGACGGCAGCGGCACTGGGACTACCGCTTGCGGCGATCACGGTCATCCAGGGCAAACGGGACCAAGTGGCGAGCGGGGCCGGGACCAGTGCCTCGCGCACGCTCGCCGTTGGCGGCGCAGCCTTGCACCAGGCGCTTGCCGGAATCATGGCCGCCGGTGGCGTAGCGGCAGGCAGGCCGGAAGGACTCTCGGTCACGGCGACCTACGCGCCTCCCGCGGCAACCTTCCCCAATGGTTGCCATATCGCCGCGAGGTGGAGGTCGATCCTGCAACCGGCGCCGTGGCCCTGATCACCCATACGATCGTTGACGATGCGGGCGTTGTCTTCAACCCGTTGCTGCTGAAAGGCCAGATCATCGGCGGCGCGGTTCAGGGGATCGGTCAGGCGTTGTTGGAACAGGTGGTCTATGAGGAAGACAGCGGTCAACTCGTGACCGGCAGTCTGGTCGATTACGCCCTGCCACGGGCCGAAGACATCCCTCGTTTCCGTTTCCGGACCCATGAAGTGCCTTGTCGCCACCAGCCATTCGGGGTAAAAGGGACGGGTGAGGCTGGAGCCATCGGTGCTGCACCTGCGGTCGTCAGCGCCATTGTCGATGCCCTTGCTCCTCTTGGTGTCACGCACATCGACATGCCGGCAACCCCCTTGCGGGTCTGGGAGGCCATCAGAGGGGTGGGAAGAGCTGCTTCTAGCCTTCCGCAGTAATAAGGATCCGAGGGGATCACGGACCAGACCCATGCATGGCGGTATTCGCGATGCACCCCGATCCCTCCTGACAGGTTGTTCCCATGCCTCACGCCTCTTTCGTCCACCTTCGTGTCCATACCGCCTATTCCCTTTCGGAGGGCGCCCTCAAAGTCAAGGACGTGGTCCGACTGTGCAGGGACATGAAGATGCCGGCGGTCGCTCTGACCGATACAAGCAACCTGTTCGGCGCCCTGGAGTTTTCCGCAGCTTGTGCCGAAGCCGGCATCCAGCCTGTCATCGGCTGCCAGCTCGCTTTCAAACGGGAGGAGATGGTTGAAACGCGCCGGTTCCGCGATCCGCCCCCGGCCGTGGTGCTGTTGGTCCAGAACCGGACCGGCTATGCCAATCTTTTGAAGCTGGTCAGCCACGCCTATCTGCAGGGGGAAGATGAGTTTCCGCAAGTGTCACTAGCAGACCTCGAGGGTCAGAGCGGGGGGTTGCTGCTGCTGACCGGTGGTGCTAGCGGACCGGTCGGTCGTCTGCTTGCTGACAACCGGCCGGACAAGACCCGGTCATTGCTGGAACGGTTCGCGCGCCTGTTTCCCGGTCGCGTTTACGTGGAAATCCAGCGCCACGGTCTGCCGGAGGAAGACCGCACCGAAGCGCCTCTGGTCGAGCTTGCCTATGCCCTTGACCTGCCTTTGGTGGCTACCAACGAACCATTTTTTGCCACCCCCGACATGTTCGAAGCCCATGACGTTCTTCTGTGCATCGCCAGCGGTGCCTACCTTTCCCAGGAGGAGCGGCGGCGGTGCACGCCTGAACACCATTTCAAGTCGGCAGAGGCAATGACGACTCTGTTCACCGACCTGCCCGAGGCCGTCAGCAATACCCTGGTGGTGGCCCGGCGCTGCGCCTTCATGGTCGAAAAGCGCAAGCCGATTCTACCGCCGTTTAGGACCGATTCCGGTCATAACGAGGCAGAAGCACTGCGCCGCCGGTCCCGGGCCGGTCTGGAGAAGCGTCTGGATGCCATTTCCTTTGGAGAGGACCATGCCGCTGCGGCCCGCGAACAGACCGCTAGGCCCTATCGGGAACGGCTGGAGTATGAGCTTGATGTCATCGTGCAGATGGGCTTCCCCGGCTACTTTCTGATCGTGTCCGACTTCATTCAGTGGGCCAAGAGCAACGGTGTTCCCGTTGGGCCAGGGCGTGGGTCCGGCGCCGGTTCCCTGGTCGCATGGGCCCTCACCATCACCGATCTCGATCCTTTGCGATTCGGGCTTCTGTTCGAGCGTTTTCTGAATCCTGAGCGGATTTCCATGCCCGACTTCGACATCGACTTCTGCCAGGAACACCGGGACCGTGTCATCCACTATGTCCAGGACAAATATGGCTACATGAACGTAGCCCAGATCATCACTTTCGGCAAACTTCAGGCGCGTGCCGTGTTGCGTGATGTGGGGCGGGTGCTGCAAATGCCCTATGGCCAGGTAGACCGCATCTGCAAGCTCGTGCCCAACAATCCGGCCAATCCGGTTCCGCTCAAGGATGCCATCGCCGGCGAGCCCCGCTTGCGCGTGATGCAGGCCACCGAGCCGGTTGTCGCGCAGATGCTCGACATCGGCATGAAGCTGGAAGGCCTGTACCGTCATGCTTCCACTCATGCTGCCGGTGTGGTGATCGGCGACCGCAATCTGGATGAACTGGTGCCGCTCTACCGTGACCCGCGCTCGAACATGCCGGTCACCCAGTTCAACATGAAATGGGTGGAAAGCGCTGGTCTGGTGAAGTTCGACTTTCTGGGCCTGAAGACCTTAACCGTGCTGGCCCGGGCCGTTGCGTTGATCGAACGGACGAGAGGGGTGCGAATCGATCTGACCAGTCTGCCCCCCCACGATGAAGCCACTTTCCGCATGTTGTCAAAAGGCGATACCAGCGGCGTGTTCCAACTCGAAAGCGCGGGCATGCGGGATGCTCTGCGCAACATGAAACCTGATGCGCTTGAAGATATCATCGCCGTGGTTGCCCTGTACCGACCCGGCCCCATGGACAACATTCCTTCCTATATCCGCCGCAAGCATGGTCAAGAGGCCCCAGACTACCTGTATCCGACTCTGGAACCGATCCTGAAGGAGACCTATGGCATCGTCGTCTATCAGGAACAGGTCATGCAGATTGCCCAGCAACTGGCTGGCTATTCGCTGGGGGGGGCGGATCTGCTGCGCCGCGCCATGGGCAAGAAGATCAAGGCGGAAATGGAGGCGCAACGGAAGACTTTCGTAGATGGTGCCGTGGCCAGGGGTGTGCCGCAAGGCAGGGCCTCCGAGGTGTTCGATCTCGTTGCCAAGTTCGCTGAATACGGATTCAACAAGTCACATGCGGCCGCCTATGCCATGATCGCCTATCAGACTGCCTATCTGAAGGCCAACTATGCGGTCGAATTCATGGCAGCCACCATGACGCTCGACATGCATAACATCGACAAGCTGAATCTGCTCCGCCAGGAACTGGGTCGGCTGGACATCAGGTTGCTGCCGCCGGACATCAACCGGTCGGAAGCAACTTTCAGTGTCGAAGGCAAGGCCATCCGCTATGCCCTGGGGGCCATCCGCAACGTGGGTGTCGGTGCCATGGAGGCCATGGTCGAGGAGCGCGACCGGAACGGTCCGTTCCGTGATATCGCCGATTTCGCGAGTCGTCTCGATCCCCGGATCCTGAACAAGCGGCAGATGGAGAACCTGGTCAGGGCCGGGGCCTTGAACTGCCTGGAATCCAACCGGGCCCGTCTGTTCGATGCTATCGAGAGTCTCGTGCGCGTGGCAACCGTCATGGCCGAGGAGCGGGCCAGCCGGCAGGTCAATCTGTTCGGCGAAAAGGGAAGAGGCGCGCCATTCCTCGTGCTGCCACAGCGGTCTGACTGGCCGCCGATGGAAAGACTCGATTACGAATATGAAGCGATCGGCTTTTACCTCTCGGCGCATCCCCTGGATACCTATGCCGCCCTGATGGAACGGTTGCAGGTGCAATCCCTGACGGAAGTGCGGCGAAGACTAGAGCGGGGCGACAGAGGATTGAAGAAAATGGCCGCCATTCTAGTCAGTCGCAAGGAACGGACCGGCAAGAGCGGTGCCAGGTATGCTTTTGCCAGTTTTTCCGATGCCACGGGCAGTTTCGAAGGCACCCTGTTTTCAGAGGTCTTGGCCTCTGCGCGGGAGCCGCTCGATTCTGGCAAGCCATTGCTGCTGACGGTCGATGCACGGCTTGAGGACAATCAGGTCAAGCTGGTGGTGCAGAAAGTCGAGGATCTGGAGACCAGGGCTGCCGGTATCACCAATCGGCTGGAGGTCGTCATTGCCGATGCCGGGCCGCTTATATCCCTGAAGGAAGCCCTGACGCGCGGAGGCCAGGGCCGCGGCATGGTGGCAGTCTATCCGGAAGTGCCGGGGTACACGGTGGAAATCCTCCTGCCGGACCGTTACGCCCTGTCACCGCATCTGCTGGCGACGGTGCGGACGATGGCTGGCGTTGTCGCGATACGGGAAAGAATGCTATGACTTGCCCCACGATTGCTGCCCGTATTCTCGTGCGAAAGGTCAGGCAAGCCAGGAGATAAAACATGGGAGCGCAACACGCTTCCTGCACCGCCGTGAATCTTCGACCGGCAGCAGGGAGAGCCTTAGGACGCATGATCACGACGAAAGCAGCGATAGGAACCATGGTGGAATGGCGCCTTTCTCCTGACCGGGTTCCTTATCTGGAAGCCGTAGCCGCCATGGAAGCGCGCGTCGAGGCTATTGCGGACGGCCAGGCACCCGAACTGGTATGGCTTCTGGAACACCCGCCCCTGTACACCGCCGGGACCAGCGCCAGGGCCGAGGAGCTGCTGCAGCCAGGCCGTTTCCCCGTCTATCGCAGTGGGCGCGGCGGACGGTACACCTATCATGGCCCGGGCCAACGGGTGGTTTATGTGATGCTTGACGTGCGCGCACGTGGCGCTGATGTGCGTGGCTTTGTTTATGATCTGGAAGCGTGGATCATGAGGACTCTGGCACGGCTTGGGGTTGCTGGTGTGCGGCGGGCCGGCCGGGTCGGGATCTGGGTGGCGGGTCATGACGGACGGGAGGAGAAGATTGCCGCGATCGGCGTGCGTCTGCATCGCTGGGTCAGCCTGCACGGTATTGCGCTTAATGTCGCCCCCGATCTCGAACACTTCAACGGCATCGTGCCTTGTGGCCTGGTCAATCACGGTGTGACATCCTTGGCGGCTCTGGGGCGGCCGGCGACACTCTCACAGGTAGATCTGGCTTTGTATGAGTCCTTTACAGAGATTTTCCCTTGAGGGTGGTGTCGCGGCTTTCCAGCGAACTGGTATATGTTGCAGTTGTAAAACGAGGCCACTTCGCATATTGCCGATAGGGGGATGGTGTGCCCGCAGAATCATGAACAGGCAGGAGTAGGAGGAATGGACCATAGGAATTCCGAGACACGAGTGAGTTTTCCGACCGGCTGGCGGCATCCCGGGTCTCGCCTGATTCGGAAAACGGGCCGCCGGTCATGACTCAGGATCCACCTGATCTGGAGGGACAAAAAGCCCGCATCGCTGGCAAAGTGGGGTTTGGCACCCTGGTTCTGCTGGCCGGGTTACTAGCCGTGTTCGGCAGCATGTCCCGTGATCACCAGATCAAACATGCCTTGAGCTAGACTGAAACCAGCCTGCGGGTGATCGTCCGGTCTGTCGAGGTGGATCTCGAAACCGAGCTTGACACGGTACGTTTTCTTGTCGCCCGGATAGCCCGGCAGGATCTTACCACGCCAGCCGGTCGTGCTGCCGTGGAGGCGGACTTGCGGGATAGTCTTTTGCGCAGACCAGGACTGATCGGCGTCTGGGCTCTGTGCGGAACCGACTCCGTTGACTTGGTCCCGGATATCTTCTGGGAACGTTTGGACAGTTAGCTCGTGACGCATCAGCGTCCTCCCGAACTGCCAGTCAGCTTCCTGTCCGGCTTACAGATGATGGGCTATGTGCTGTCGAGCGAAGTGTTCGTCCATGTGGGTACAGATGGCCGGCCGGTCGGTCGAGGTGGTGGCCATCGGCGCCGCCGGGCTGGTCTTGGTAGTGAGCCTGTTCGTATGGGGAATGCTCGATGCCACAGTGGGACGCCCTTTGCAGCGAATCCGGCAGGTCCTGCGCCGGGGGCCCGACACCAATCGGGACTATGCCGTTTCCATGGGCCTTACAAAAGGGGATGAAATCGGGCACTTGGCCACGCTCCTCGATGACATCCTGGCAGACTGGCGCACGTTCCTTGCCGACCAGGGGATGGCAGCATTCAAGATCCTTTGCTCACAACCAGAGCGAACCCTTGACCGTATTCTTGGCGATGCCCGCAAGGCTGTGGCACCGGCTGACGATATCATGCAGTCCAGCATCCACCTCGCCAATGCCTCGCGGGAGCAGCGCGGCCGCATCGAGCGAATCCTGGTGACCCTTGACGCGCTACGCACCAGTCTCGACGATCTACGGCACAGTGGCAGTCCATCCGACAGTATTTCTGAATTCCTGAAGGCCTGATCCCGGCGCGCCCAGGGCAAGGACGGCACCCCTGCGGCTTCTCTGAAGAACCGTCATGTCTGGCCTCCGGGGCTGTCCGGCATGGAAAGATCGTTCAGGTGGAAGCCGGAAAGTTGCCTCTGGGCCAGCGGCCGCGCAACGGTGTCCCTTCGATCAGGAAGTGAATGCTCTCGGCGATATTGGTCACATGATCACCGATTCGTTCGATGTTCTTGGCCATGAACATCAGGTGGGTACAGGCCGTGATGGTGCGCGGATCCTCCATCATGTAGGTCACGAGCTCGCGGAACAGGCTGATATATATCTCATCCACCTCCTCGTCCCGCTTCCAGGTTGTCATGGCCCTGTCGCAATCGCGTTCAACGTAGGCCGCCAGCACCTCCCGGATCAGTTCCTGCGCCAGCCTGGCCATGCGGGGTACGCCGGCCACCGGCTTGACCGGAGGGAGCTGGTTCAGCACGGTGGCCCGCTTGGCCAGATTGGCGGCATAATCAGCGATGCGTTCAAGATCGCTTGAAATTTTCAAGCTGATGACGATATTGCGCAAATCTATTGCCACTGGCTGACGCAGTGCCAGCATTCGTACAACCCTTTTATGCACTTCCTGTTCCAACTCATCAACTCTGGAATCGTCTGCCACCACCTGGTTGGCGAGCGCGCTGTCACGCCGAACCACAGCCTGAACGGCGTTGGCCAGCTGCTCTTCGGCCAGCATGCCCATGTGGGCGATGGTGTTGACGAGCATGGCCAGTTCCTCATCGTAGGATTTCACGGTATGGGCCGTGTGCTCCATGTCGTGTACCATTTTCATCTACCCGTGTCTCATGCCCACGAGCGCAAGTCTTGACTTACGCCTATAGGACCTCCGCCACCGTGGCCTGGGGAGCCTTGCGGTCACGACCAAGGCTCAAAGGTATTAGCCGAAACGGCCCGTGAGATATCCTTGCGTCAGGCGATGTAATGGATTGGTGAAAATCTGTTCGGTGCCGCCGCATTCGACCAGTTCGCCCAGGTGAAAGAAGGCCGTGCGCTGCGACACGCGGGCAGCCTGCTGCATCGAATGGGTAACGATGACGATGGTGAAATTGTGCTGCAATTCGTCGATCAGTTCCTCGATTCGAGCCGTGGCGATAGGATCGAGCGCCGAACAGGGTTCATCCATCAAGATCACTTCAGGGCTGACGGCAATGGCGCGCGCAATGCACAGGCGCTGCTGCTGTCCCCCGGACAGGCTGATTCCCGGTGCATGCAGGCGGTCCTTGACCTCCTCCAGTAGACCGGCCCGCTCCAGGCTGGTCAGCACAATCGTTTCCAACTCGGCTCGGCTGGACGCAAGACCATGAATGCGCGGACCATAAGCCACGTTCTCGAAGATAGATTTCGGGAACGGATTGGGTTTCTGGAACACCATACCGACCCGGGTCCGCAAATGAACCGCATCGACCTTGGGATCATGAATATCTTCTCCGTCGAGGGTAATGGCTCCGGTGACGCGGCAGGTGTCGATGATGTCGTTCATGCGATTCAAGCAGCGCATGAAGGTCGATTTGCCACATCCCGACGGGCCGATCAGGGCGGTCACCTCATTGCAGCCAATGTCCAGGCTCACATTCTTGATGGCGTGCTTCTTGCCATAAAAAACATTGACATTGCGGGCGGTTATCTTGGCGCGTGTCTCGTCCACCAGTGGCGACCCGACCATCGCGATCGCGCGGGTATCGTCGTTTGATGACTGATGCACCATTCTCGTTTACCATTGCCGCTCGAATTTCTTGCGAAGAATCACGGCCAGGGCGTTCACGACGATCAGGAACACGAGCAGGACCATGATGGCAGCAGACGTCCGCTCCACGAAAGCCCGTTCGGGACTGTTGGACCACAGATAGACCTGCACCGGAAGGACGGTGGCAGGGTCAAGCGGTGTCGACGGGATGTCAACAATGAAGGCCACCATGCCAATCATTAGAAGCGGTGCCGATTCACCCAGGGCATGGGCCATCCCGATGATGGTACCAGTCATGATGCCCGGCATGGCGAGCGGCAGCACATGATGGAGAACGCTCTGCATTTTCGAGGCGCCAACCCCCAAGGCCGCTTCACGGATGGAGGGAGGCACTGACTTCAAGGCGGCGCGGGCGGCGATGATGATCGTCGGCAGAATGATGAGACTCAGGACCAGACCGCCGACAAAAGGTGCCGACCGTGGTAGACCCAGGGTGTTGAGGAAGGTCGCCAGCCCCAACAGCCCGAACACAACCGAGGGCACGGCCGCAAGATTGTTGATGTTGACCTCGATCCAGTCGGTCAAGCGGTTGCGAGGGGCGAATTCCTCTAGATAGACGGCTGCCGCTACGCCAGTCGGAAAGCTTAACAAGAGCGTGGTCAGTATCAGGTAGAAGGAACCCACCACTGCCCCCAGGATGCCGGCCAGCTCGGGCTCGCGCGAGTCGCCGGATGTGAACAGGGTGGTGTTAAAGCGGTTTCGGATCAGGCCACGGGACTCCAGGTCCTTCAGCCAGGCGACCTGCTGGTCCTTGATCCGGCGGTCGGCTTCCGGCGTATCGGCAGACATATGCCCTTTCAGGAACTGGTCGGCCTCGTCGCTCAAGGGAACTTCCAGTGTCACCGTGGTCCCGATTCGGTCCGGTTTCTTCACTACCAAGGTATGGAGCTGGTAGGACGCGCCCGTGCTGACCAGATCGAACAGGAGACGGCGCTTGGTGCGCCCGGCGACGGCGGGGAACAGGCTGGCCATGGCCGCCTTGACCAGTCCCTGGTAGTCGGCTGCGGCGAGCGTCTGCGGATCGCGCCGGCCTTCGGGGTCGATCGTCGCCGGCGTCAGGGGGATGGTGAGGGTGATCACGTTTTCCCGGAAGGCCGGGTACCCTTTGGCCACAATGGCAACGAACAGAAGAACAAGCATCATCAGGGCCGGTCCCACCGCCGCGAGGCCGTAGAGACGGAAGCGACGCTCGGCGGCATGACGGTGCCGGAGACGGGCACGCAGGCGCTCGGGCGCACATGCGGGTGGGAAAGGTATCTCGTTATTGGATATTATCACGTCTTTACTCATATTGTTCCTTGTATCTGCGCACCACATAGAGGGCGATGACGTTCAACAGCAGCGTGATGATGAACAGCATCAGGCCCAGGGCGAAGGCGGCGAGTGTCTTGGGGCTGTCGAATTCCTGATCACCAACCAGCAGGCTCACGATCTGTACGGTGACCGTGGTCACGGCTTCGAACGGGTTAGCCGTGAGCCTGGCCGATAGACCCGCGGCCATCACGACGATCATCGTCTCGCCGATAGCGCGAGAGACAGCTAGCAGGATGCCGCCCACCACACCAGGCAGAGCCGCCGGCAGGACGACCCGGCAGATGGTTTCGGAGCGGGTCGCACCCAGGCTCAGGGAACCTTCGCGCAAGGCGCGGGGAACAGCACTGATGACATCATCGGCAAGCGAGGACACGAAGGGAATGATCATGACGCCCATTACCACGCCGGCGGCCAGCGCACTTTCGGACGAAATGGAAACGCCGAACACCACACCAGCATCGCGCAAAAAAGGTGCCACTGTCAACGCGGCAAAGAAGCCATAGACCACCGTCGGGATGCCGGCCAGGATTTCAAGCAGCGGCTTGGCAACAGTCCGGAAACCCGGCGCGGCATATTCGGCCGTGTAGATGGCGGCGAAAAGACCGATCGGCACCGCTACCGCCATGGCAATGCCCGCAATCAGCAGAGTACCGGTGAACAGGGGGACGGCACCGAACGCACCCGACGCTCCCACCTGATCGGTCCGGATCGCCATCTGCGGACTCCAGTGCAGACCGAACAGGAACTCCGTGAGTGGGACATGTGCAAAGAAACGGGAGGATTCGAACAGAAGCGAAGCCACGATACCGCCCGTGGTCAGCACAGCCAGCGTGGCGCAGAGGATCATGAAGATCTTGATCATGCGCTCGACCGCATTGCGGGCGCGATAGGCGGGCGCGAGCCGGCGCCAGGCGAACAGGAAACCGCCGAGCGAAGCGCCCGTCGCCAGCACGGCCCCCAGGACATCGAGCGTCCTGCCATCTGGTGCGAACGGGAGATAACCAAGGGCTGGCCGGAGCAAAGAGTCGGTGGCGCCCCACAGGGCCGCCACGGCCAGCCCTGGCAGCAGGGTGGCAAGAGCGGCGAACTGGCCGTGGTGGTGGGGCAGGGAGTGGCAGCGTCCGGCACAGGCGCGGGCGCGGGCGCGAGCGCGAGCAATGCCGAAAGCGACCAGACTCAGGGGAACGAGAACGGTAATCAGGGTCAGAACAGGCATGATCATGAACAGTCTCGCCAACAACGCCGTGCCGGGCAGCATGCCCGACGGGGTGGAACGCACTGTAGCGCAAAAAAACGCTGCTCAAAACCCACTCCGGTTCAAAACTGGCCCGTTTCAGAACCTTTCTCTTTCCCCTGGATAGGAGAGGGAGTCTGCCATCAGGGGGGAGGGAACCTTCCCACCAGGCGGTGACTTTTCCGGCTGGATGTTGCGAGCCCTCCCCCTCGATGGGGGAGGGTTGGGTGGGGATGATGGTGCTGTCCTGGATGCTGTCAGTCCATGGGCCAAGGAACGTGACCGCCACGGGTGTCTGGTCCCAGCTGTGAACCGCACACAGAACCTTCCTCTCGCACGCTGAACGGGATGCCTTGCGGGAATATCTCTGTGATTATGGGGGAGTGAAACATCGCGACGCCTCCATCATGGCCGAGGAAGCCTCCGACAAACCCCGGTACGTCAACGAAGACTTCGTCGCGGAACGCCACCACGAAACGTTCGACAACCTGGCCGCGGCCATCGAGGCCCTGGACCTGGACGTGCAAACCGCCGATAACACGACCCTGAAACAGGTGCTGAAAGGGGCACGGTATTGGCAGGAAGGGCCAGTGTGACTGGTTGTCACACTTCCCGAAGGTGAGTTCATCGCCGTAAACGGTGCTGTCGATCTGGGAGCTATCGACAGCGAAGTTTTGACTGCTATCCGGCGCGGCAGGCAGGTCCCGTGCGTTTGCCGAAAGGCGAACACGGTGACGCTACCGGCAAGGGATGGGGAGAAGCCTACATCAAGGCACGCCACGGAGCCAAAATCCGGAGGACTGGATATCCTACGCGGCAACCTTCGTGGCTGATGTTATCGCCAACTACGATCAGATTTGGATGGCAAAGGGCACCAGCCTGTTTCTCGTCAAGAGAGATGGCAGTGCGAAGGCCGCCGTGCTCGAACTGACACCGGGAGCGGATGGTGGCCACTATGCTGCCCAGACAGCCCTGCTCTACTGCGCTGATTTTTTCTGCGAGGGGAAAGGCGGGAGGACACTGCTCCGCAAACGCCCGGGCCCAGACGTTCAAACATCCCCTTCACACCCTGGAGGCCAGAACGATAGCCGAAGCATACGCCCATCCGGGCCGGATAACAACCGCTTTGACCAACCCGACGACTCCGCCTCTACCCCCCGCGGCCACGTGACCTTCCCGGCTGGTGGGCCAGGGTCTGGCCAGACCATCTCATCACCTTTGGGCAGAACGCCGACCTGTCCACCTTTCTGCACGAAACCGGAAAGCGCCTCCACGAACGTTGCGCTGCTCTGCCGGACAGGCGGACCGGCGGCAACGTGCCGTATTCGATGACCGATGTGGGTCTTGCCACGTTCTCGGTGTTCCCGATGCAGTGTCCATCTTTCCTTGCGCACCAGAAGGTCATGGCGGCGGATCGCGGGTGATCGAATGCCCATAACTTGCTCAGAGAGGGTGCCAGAGGCCGGTTCTTCGCGCTTCTCCGCTCTTTCCCCGTCATCATTCTGTTTCTATCCTGGGGCAGCACTGCTCAGTGCCATCGCCACAGGATAGGCAGGCCCCCGCCGACTGCCCCACAACCCCCAACACCGCCATCCACCGCCCTAACCTCCTGCACCGCGCGCCCCAACGACCACTAACCCCTCAGACCCCAATGGGCCGCCACCCCGAACCCATCTGCCAGCGCGCGGCATCAAGCGAGAACCGCTGTTTCTGCGCGGCCTTGACTCCCTGCTCCCTGGGAACCATGGTAAGGGGAGGGAACTGGGGGAATGCATGGCTGCTATCGCCCTTGATACGCACGCTTTCATCAAACGATTGATGGCCGCCGGCGTGCCCGAAGGCCAAGCCGAAGCCCCGGCCGAAGAACAGGCCAGGCTGATCGAAACATGGCTTGCCACCAAGGCCGACCTGGAAGCACTCAAACAGGAACTGACGATTCGCGTTGGCGCCATGATCATTGCGCTCGGCGGTTTTCTGGCCGCTTTCCGATACTTCGGTTCCTGACCAGACAGGATCTTGCCCCCACCTCCCCCCCACGGGTCGCGGCCCGGCCCGCGCCCAAGGAGAAGTCGTGTGGGGAGCGAGGGAAACCTCCGGACAGGGGGAAAGTCCGCCGGACCGCGGCCAGTGGAGGGGTGTGGGTCATGGGGCGTTCTCCTGGTAGTTAATGGTTTGGGGTTGGCAACCATCCACCAGCCACCAGCCAAAAATTTGCGCGTGACGGTAACGTGGCTCGCGCAGGTACCACTGGAGAGGGAGAACGGCACGCCACGACTCCTCTCCGCATTATCGCATTTTGCGAGCTGTGTCGCCGCCGTTTACGCCTTCTTGCGCATTTCTGCTTTGGATTTAAGGGCGGTGCGGTGACTGGTTATGGTAGCCATCTTTCCATTGTTGGCGCTATCCAGGCGAACGCGCAAGGCTTCAGCGATGAAGGCGGAACAGTTGGTGGTGATTGCGTCCACCTTGCCTACCAAATCCTCAGGCAGCATCATATTATAGTGCGCGGTCCACGCGGTCCGGCTTGGCGGGGTGCTTGAACTAGCGGTGGGAACCTTCCTGGTTCACTTCGTACCAACCATCCTCTTCCAGCTTCTTGATGGTTCCCTGGCTATTCATGACCACAATGCCCTGTTATTAGGGTATATATATTACACACTGACCGTGATAGCATCAAGGGTTCTCGTGTGTATTTATTCCATATTTACCGAAAACTTTACGAATCGGCCCCGACCACCATCATGCAGGCGTGGGCATTGGGGGGATTGAGAAAGAGGAGGGGTGTCAATGGGCACGATGCCGTACACGCCTCTATACGTAGGGGGCATAGTGATCGACACCACGCATCTGCCGGCGCAGGCGCTTGGTGCCTATCACCTTCTGCTGTACTGGCAAAGGACATCCTGTTGCGGCTCGGCAAGATCTGGATCACGGCCGACGGGCGGATCACCAACGCCCGGTGCGGCGCGGAGATCAGGGCGACGCATGCTCGCATAGAGCGGGCAGGTACGGCCAGCAAGGCCAGCAGCGAAGCCCGGGGGAGAAAGCCACAGGGCAGGGGGAAACCGGCGACGAACCCGAACCCCGATGTAGCGGGACACTTGATTTTGCAGCGGACCAAGGTGCCGAAGCGGCGCAATGGCCCCTATTCCTTGTTGTCAGTGATGACTAGTTCCATGACTGGGGGGCGGCGGTTGTGGCGCTCGGGATCTGGTAGGTCGTGGTGACCTCCCGGATCGGGAAGCCGGCAAAGATGCGGCGGACTTCCGTCGTGTCGTTGAGGGACAATAAAAAACGTCCCTGCAGCTCCTTGAGAGCTTCTGAAAGACGCTCGAAATCAGCCCGCTCGAACAGACCCTTCCCATAATCGTTCTCGCAGCCCCAATACGGCAGACGGCAGGTCGAGATAGAACAGCGTTGTCGGGCTGTCAGGCGCCAGGACAGTTCCTTGAACAGGGCTTCCGGGTGTCTCTACAACGCCCGAAACAGCGTCGCCACCTCGCGGCTCCTGTCGTTGATGGCCTCCACCTTGGGCCGATTTCGACGGTGGAGCAAACGGCTCGGCGTAGCAGGTGTGGGGAATCGCCTCAATCATGGGGACGAGGGTTTTGGCGAGCGCGCACTTCCCGCCCACCTAGGGCATCCAGAGCATTATGCCCTGGAGAGGAGGAACCGAGAACGGCACCGGGGGGGTCGGACTCACGACCGTGGCATCATCAGGGACTTGGTAGCTGGGTCGTGATAACTGACCGTCGCGCCCTTGTAGACCTCGTGTGCCTTATCCGTGATCCGCCAACTTATCAGAACGGCCGGTGCGATCTCCAACGCCACCGGCCCAGCTTGCAGAGCCGCAATCTGGTGGAGACGAGCTGATCGCCACGGACCGTGGAAGACGTAGCCATGGTTCTCGGCCAGGCGCTTCAGGAACGCCAGGTCGCGCTCCTCGTGCTGGGTGATCCGGTCGAACTTGATGGCGTCGATGTCGCCCGTCACAGTTAGGCCATGCCGGCCGGCAATCGTGCCAGCGACATCGCGCAGCGTCACTCCTTTATAGCCTGCGCTTCGCTCGGTGCGCAGGGCCGGCGTGATGCCGGCGGCAACGGCTCGGATCACGACCCACGAGGGCGGGCCGGAAGCTTCGATCTTGTCAATCTCGAACTGGCCGGCAGGCTGAACGGCTTCGCCCGCGTAGCCGAACAGCAGTTCAAGGCGATCGCTCTTGGTCGGGAACCACGCCCCGCGCTAGCGGCCGGCGATGTCTTCAAGGGTGATTTGCAGGTCATCGAATTTGTCGTGCAGGTCATCGATGTATTCGAGCGGCAGAACATAAGGGCTAACCTTGATAGTGACGTTCCGCCGGGCGTAGGTCAAGATCCAGGTCGGTGTGCGGACGGGGGGGGGGGCACTGCTTCCATGGCGGCAGGTCCGTGACGGTTGGGGTGGGCATCTCGCGGACCGGCACCCGCAGCTTGATGCCGCCCTCCAGGATCGGGCGGATTATCACATCGGGGTTGGCCGCGACGATGGCTTCGTAAGCGTGGGGATCGCCGTACATCTTCCAGGAGATCAGATCCTAGCGGTTGCCGTCTGTGGTGACGTATTCGAGATACTGTCCCGCCGTCATGGTGTCCTCACGATCTTGTTCACGGGAAAACCATCCGGATTAGTTTCGATCTTGACGGTAGTCGCGGCAGCCTTTTGGGCCTCGGGCCTGGCCTTGCCGGCGACGGCTGGCAGGTTCGGGATCTCCCCGGGCTTCATGGGTTCGACATGCTCTTTCAAGGTCGCCTCCAGATCGAGGCCGACGGCGGTGCCATCCGGACCGGTCTGGGTAGTGCGGGTGGTGATCCCGATCAGGACATAGCGGCCCCTGTACAGACCATCGCCGAACACCAGCGGCATGGCGGCGTGTGCGCACAGCATGCCACGCAAAACGTCCAGTTCCAGGGTGGGGTCGCAGAAATTCCGGCGCAACACAATGGTGAGCCGCAGTTTGTCAAGGGCATTGCCGATCCACTGCAAGGCCGGCTTGCCCTCGATCAGGGGCATCTCGGCGAAATGAGTCGTCTCCTTGCCCTCCATCGCGCTCTAGAAAGTGGTCAGGCGGAATTCGACGTCGCCCAACAACGCGAACATGGTTAATAGCCCGTGGCCTCGGCGCGCAGCATCTCGCGGATGGCGGGAAGCTGGTCCTTGACCGTTTGGACGATGGCCTCGCCCGTCTTAGCGCCCTCGGCTATGCAGGCGGATGCCGCCGAAAGCGGCACCTTCGGCGCGGCCAGCGCCGGCGGAGTCGACGGGGGCGCCAGGGCGGCCATGATGGTCACACCCGTCATAGCCTTGACCAGCGGCGCCGGGCTCAGGGCGCCGGCCATGGCCATGGTTTCGACGAACTAGAGCTTGTGGGTGTCCCGGAGCGGCCCGGCCTTGGCCGAGCTGAAGGGGAGCATATTGCGCACCCCCTGCACCACGCCGGAGAACTTCTCTTTGGGCCAGTCGGCTTCGCTGGCGATGCCGTTCCACAATTGGCCAATGATCCCGGCCCCAGCCTTCAGCATCTGTCCGCCGAGCCGGGCGACTGCGACAAGGATGCCGCCGAGCGCGCGGCCGAAGCGCTCGCCCATGAGACTGGGCGGTGCCCCGCCGACGTCCTCGACCGGAGCGATCAGGCGGGCCGATCCAGCCGAGCAGCCGACCGACCAGGGACACCACCGGCGATAGGACGGCGCCAAGCAGGGAAAACACCGGACCAGCTATTGATCCGATGGCCGAGAACACCGGCGCCAGGCCCGCTTTAAGGCCGCCCCAAAGGCCCTTGGAGAACCCTTTCCTTTAAAATCGGCCCCCAATACTTGTAGACCAGCACAGTGCCGCCGGCGATCGCCGCAATGACCAGGCCCAGCGGGTTCGTCATCATGACGCAGGTCGCGGCTGCTGCCGCCGCGATCCCCGCCCCGGCAGGGCGACGATGTGTCCCCCCCAGGCGCGGCCCCGCCTGCGCGGTTGTCACGACCAGGCGCGCAGCGTCATCAGATGCAGGCGCAGAGCCATGTTAGCACTGCTGATCAATACGTAAAAAGTAGGAACATTGACCGACACCGGACAACCCCTAAAAATCATCAACTTTGATGTTTTAAAGGCGTGTCCTGGTCATCCGGGGCCGTTCGCCCGATACCCTCGGGAAAGGGCCGCGGTCTTTCCCGCCGTCACGGATCTTAAGCGATGCTCTCGGGTGCCCGTCCTTTGCGCGGCGTTGCCACGGCGCCATCTGGAAGAGGCGCAAAATAAAGTCGGTACGTCAGGAAAGATTGGCATGGCCGGCAGAGTTTTTGCTCAAGGTTACGGCAACAAGATCGCATCGCCTGTCGCGAAACCGAAGAGCAGGTCAGACGGCGTTGCGTGGCCCCTCTAGCTTGCCAGGATCAGAACGACAGCATCGCCTCGACCGTCGCGATAGCCTCTGCCAGATGCGGGCTGCGCAGCAGGATAACGCGGGTACCACGCGGCGCGCATAAGGCCGGATCCGATGCCGGACCATAAAGAACAACGCATGGACATCCGCTGACCGCCAGCAGATGCATGGGACCGGTATCGTTGCCGACGGCGGCGACCGCATGCCGTCCCAGCCCGACCAGATCGGTAAACGACGTCCGGGCCGACAGATCCACGGCCTGTGGGCAGGTATCCATGATGACGTCGATCGCAGAACGGTCCTGGTCCGTGCCAATCAGAACGGGCGTGTGGCCACGCTGCACCAGCCGTCTGGCCAGGGCCGCATAATGTTCCGCCGGCCAGCGCTTGCCGGGCCGATGCGGTGCCCCGCCACCGACCAGCAGCACGAACGGCGGTTTCAGCTCGAGTCCGGCCGCCCCATCACTCCGTATCCAGGATAGATCCGGCCCCGGTGTCACCGGAATGCCAGCCATGGCAAGCTGTTCGGCCTGACGATCAAGGGTGTGCATGTGATCGCGGCCGGGATTGAGGTAGGGATAAGCGCAGCCGTGGATAATGCCGGACCATGGCGGCCGCCCCATCAGCCAGAAATAGAACGACGATCGGTCGGAGGTCTGAAGATCATACACCCTGTTGAACCGCCCGCCTCGCAGGCGGGCACGCAAGGCTAGGAGGCGACTAATCTGCCAGAGTTCGGGTTGTTCGTCCACCCAGACGGCATCGAAATAGGGACTCTGGCGCATGAAGTCTGCATAAGTCTGCCTGGTCAGCAGGATCCGAAAAGCAGTCACATGATGGGCGCAGATGGCGGCAAACGGTCCCGTAGCCTGCACAAGATCCCCAAGTGCTCCCAGTTTGATGACCAGGATCCGTTCTTTCCTGTCCATTGTTTCGTCCCCGGCTGACGGTACATGCATATTTGATTTTTTGTTTGTTTTCTGGGCAGACCGAAGACGATCAATCCATTCTCCTGTCTCCAGGCACGGCGGCGTATCAGATTGAAATCGCCTATGTTTTGGGATGCATGGTGACGTGGCACGCGGCTTGATTTGCTCTGCCATGGCCCCATGGCCCGTGCGCCGATTGAGCACAACGGGTCAGGCTGGAACTGCTGACACGGTTTTTTGTAGCAGATAAATGAGAAAAACACCATGAAACTGGTTCTCGATATCAGTCTGCATGGCGAGACGGTGCATTAACGGCCTTGACAGTTCCCCGCCCTGTGGTTCTCTTTCCCCTCCGGCTCCAAGAGCCATCCCTCCACGGAAGGACTTCTCTCCTTCCGGGTTTTTCCGGGGAAACCCCCTCTCGCCGCCGTTGGCGACCCTTTCGATCAAGTTGCAGCATGCCTGGGAGCACGGACATCTCGCCCGCGAGCTGGCGGAAGGGCGCCCGACCTCCCGGGGGGATTGATTCTAGTGGCATGGTTTCCGGACGGACACGCAGGCACGTAGGGGATATGCGGAACGGTTCTTCATGGCTCAACTGAAGCAGAAAGCGCTGAGAGCGTGTGCCTGTCCTTGCCCTCCAGCATTGCCTGGCAACGGGCCAGAAGGAAGACTACATCCATTCCTAGATTCAAACTGCCCAGATCCTCAACGCCATTGGCGAGCGCCAAGGTGAACCAGGATAGCACGTTGAATAGCGGGTCTTCGGTAGGTAGTTCAATGCGCTGGCCCTCATCCTCGGGAACCTGGAAATCGGGGGCCGACGGGTGGAGCGTAAGCGTGCCGGCCCCCCTTCCATCATAGATCAGAGTCAGCCGGTCGAAATGAACAGCAAAATAGCGCGTCTTCTCTTCCAAAATATTGGATAGACGGAGTCGCACATCGGTCCCCTTGGCAAAATCGAACCGCAGCTCGATGGTTTCTCCACTGCCTTCGGGCAAATGTTGGCGCTTGACGAGGCGGGCTGACAGATCCTCAGGCTCGGACGTGTCGAGCAGGTCGATGCACATGGCAAGTTCCTGCGCGCCCCATGTCCACAGAATCGGAACGTCGGGATGACGGAGGCCTGCATAACCGCGGATGGCCCGAATCGGGCCGGCCGTCTCGTCTGTCACCAGCTCCTTAATGAAACGATAGGCCGGATGCGCCAGATGGGTATGGTTCACCATGATCAGCGCGGAACCGGCCTGTTCTTTCAACGCAACAGCATCGGCAACGGTCATGGCAAGCGGTTCTTCCATCAAAACGGGCAGACCTGCCGCCAGGGCGGCGTGAGCGATGGCAAAATGGGTCGCAGGAGGCGTTGCGATAATCAGGCCGTCAAGGGCAGTGGAATCCAGCATGGGACGCCAGTCCGGAAAGATCTGGCACCCGGGCGCGACTCGTTCGCGCGTTTCCGGATTGCTGCTGCTGACTCGAACCAGGCGGGCATCCGTGACATGGTCCAAGGTCTCGATGATGGCGCGTCCCCGGGGACCGGCGCCGACCAGACCCAGGCGGATCTGTGATTGATCTGTCATTGTTCCCCCTTTGTCAGTCGTGCAAGCGATGCTTCTTATCAGAACACCAGCTTGCCGTATCTTAACTTTTTCCAAACGCGGTTGCTCTATGCCACGCGGGCGAAAGGTTGTCCGGATGTCAATGTGGATGATATTGTGATGCCCCAGATTGCCCACAATCATTTCTAATTGTCCTGCTTGCGGAAGAGGAAGGTCGTGACCGTTCCCATTGTCCGAACTGTTGCTACCCTGCGCGCCGGAATCGCCATCTGGCGGCAGGAGGGCCAGACCATTGCCCTGGTGCCCACTATGGGGGCCCTGCATGATGGTCACCTGGCCCTGGTGCAGGAGGGCATGCGGCAGGCTGATCGGGTGATCGTCTCCATTTTCGTCAATCCCGCCCAGTTCGGGCCAGGGGAGGATTTCGGCTGCTACCCCCGCGTGGAAGCGCTCGACCGGAGCCGGCTGGCCACGATTGGCACACATCTCCTGTTCGCCCCTACAGGGGGGGGAATGTATCCTGAAGGTTTTTCAACCACGGTGCGTGTTGCCGGCTTATCGGAGGGATTATGCGGAGCATTCAGACCGGTTCATTTCAGCGGTGTGGCCACGGTGGTTACCAAGCTTCTGCTGCAAAGCCTGCCCGACGTGGCCCTGTTCGGCGAGAAGGACTATCAACAGCTCCAGGTCATCCGGCGGCTGGTCCAGGACCTTGACATTCCCGTCCGTGTCGTTGGCGTGCCTACCGTGCGCGAGGCCGACGGACTGGCCTTGTCGTCCCGGAATGCCTATCTGTCGCCCGCGGAACGGAGCCAGGCCGGGGCCTTGTATCAGGCCCTCCGGGCGGCGGCCACGGCAGTAGCGGGTGGCGCAGATCCGAAGGCGGTAGCGGACACGACGCGGACCCAGGTCCTAGCAGCAGGGTTCGATTCGGTCGATTACCTGGAGGTATGCGATGCCGATACGCTGACTCCTCTGGCGGGCCCCGCCAGGCGACCGGCCCGGGTGCTTGCAGCGGCATGGCTGGGGCGGACCCGGTTGATCGACAACATGCCGGTCTGGCCGGAAAAGAAGGTCCGTTGGGGGAGGATCGAGGAAGGGCATGAAGCCTTCCGCCTGGACCTTGTCAGCCCTCCCCCTTGATAGGGGAGGGGGGCTTCCCTCCAGGGGGAAGGGGGTGCAGGGAAGCCTCTTCTGCAAATCAGTGTTATTCCCATAACGAGTGACCAGCCATACTGCACCGTATGTCATTCCGGCGTAGCCCCTGCCGGCTCTGTCTGTGGCGGGGGAAGCGCTGTTTCCGATCCGTCGCATCTGGTGCGTGGCCCGCAGCTATGCCACCCATGCCCGTGAAATGGGCGATGATCCGGCGCGCGAGCCACCACCCTCCCTGCGGGAGGGGGAGCGTGTCCCCTATCCGCCAGCCACCGCCGATTTGCAGCACGAGGTGGAGCTTATTGCAGCTATAAGATGTAGTTGGCGGGATATCCCCTCCGCCCGCGGCGCCATGGTACACGTGTTCGGCTATACGGTTGGCCTTGATCTAACCCGACGCGACCTGCAAACCGAGGCACGCCAGGCCGGTCGGCCATGGGACATGGCCAAGGGCTTCGATTGTTCCACACCCTGTAGCCTTCTGCAACCAGCGGCCAGTATCGGTCATCCTAGCCAGGGCGCCATCGTTCTTGCCGTCAACGGGATCGAACGCCAGCGTGGCGATCTGGCTGACATGATCTGGCCGGTAGCTGATATCATCGCCAGGCTGTCAACCCTGGTCGCCCTGGCTGCAGGGGACCTGGTGTTCCCCGGGACACCGGAAGGAGTTGCCTCGGTGGGAAGGGGGGATCGTTTGTCGGCAGCCATCGAAGGTGTCGGTGGTCTTGAGATAACCATCGTGTGAACAGGCAGGGCTGGGGGGCAGGGGATAATACCAGCGAGCGTCAATCCAGGACACTTGTGCGCAAGAACCTGTCATGGTAGCGAAGATGGCCACCTCAGGCGCGGGAACCAAGACAGGCAGGGGGCGCTTTGATCGTGACCGATCAAAGCGGAGGAGGGTGAGACGTCACTGGGGTGTGCTGCTGCTGGCGGTTGTGATAAGCGCTGCTGGCCTTTTTCGGGTGGCAGCCGAGTCCTCGTCCTCCCTTGTCATCGAAACCGCCGCAGGCAGACCCCATTGCTTCGTGGTCGAGCTGGCAGCAGATCCTGTAGCACACGCACGTGGCCTCACGCACCGTCGCCGGCTTCCCGCCAAGGCTGGCATGCTGTTTGACTATGGCATCCCGCGGCAGGTCGCCATGTGGATGAAGGACACGTTTCTGCCGCTCGACATGCTGTTTCTGGATGACGAGGGCCGGATTGTTTACATGGCCGAACGCACCGTGCCCCATTCCCTGCATCCCATTGGTCCGGACATACCGGTCCGGGCCGTTCTGGAGGTCAACGCCGGAACGATCATGCGCCTTGGAATTCGTTTTAAGGATCGAGTCCATCATGCGATTTTTGCCATTGTTCCGTGAATATGACATTTTAGGCTGGTATGCGTGCCAAATGCAGCCCCATTGCACAAGTTGTATCACTTGTGCAATGGTACGCGGACAAAGGAAGACTGTCCGCGTGATCATTCCCCCGAGGCCTATCCCCTGCCCATGTGTTGTGTTCTGTGTGATTGTGGAGAGCCCCCGTCGGGGCTGATACGGAGTCCGGAAATTTTCCGGACTCCGTATGATGTCACGGAGGCATTGGAGGTTGGTATAGATGTACTTGTACGTGTACGCGTTGACGACGTGCTGGAGGAAGGCGTTTCGTGCCGTACGGGACCGGAACCTGTTCCACCCCGTGCAGGCCGTGACCCGCAGAATCGGTCTGCTACCGGCTGGCCAGCATCACCGCGCCATCGTGCCGCCGCCGTAAAACGTCACGGGTCATCGCAAGACCGGACCCGACACCGCGGCAGCGACAGGGCTCACTTTTCCATCAGCAGGGCGGCCAACACGGCCGGCAGAGCCTCGGGCAGATCCTCGGCAATCAGGCCGGGCCCGATCCGGGTCGCCATCGCGCCGTGCAACCACACCGCAGCACATGCGGCGCTGAAGGTGTCCATGCCTTGCGCAAGCAAACCAACGATCAGGCCGGCCAGAACGTCACCACTGCCTGCCGTGGCGAGCGACGGCGGGGCATCGGTGTTGAGGACCATCCGCCCGTCGGGGGCAGCTACGATCGTGTCGCCTCCTTTCAGCACTATAATGGCGTTGGTCGTATGCGCCGCCACCCTTGCCCGCTCCAGCCGGCTGGTCTTGACTCCATCGGAACGGTGCCCGAACAAGACAGCGTACTCCCCTTCGTGTGGCGTCAGCACACACCGTTCGTGCAGAAGGGCAAACAACGCTGCCGGGTCATCGGCAAAACTCGTCAGTGCATCGGCATCGAGGACACATGGGCGTCTACTGGCAAGCGCAGCGGTCACCATCGCCTTGGTTTCGGCACGGCGGCCAGCACCAGGACCGATCAGCACGACATTGCGGCGCGTGTCGGCTAGTAGCGTCACTAGGTCCTGCACGTCATTGCACGGTGCAACGATCACGCCGGGCGCATCCTGGGCATAAAGTGCCAGGGCCGTCTCTGGTGCCGCGACCGTCAGCAAGCCAGCACCCACCCGGCGCGCCGCCCGCGCGGCCAGACGAATGGCACCGGTCATGGACGCGCCGCCCACCGCAAGGACGTGACCGCGATTGTACTTGTGTCCTGCCGGCAAGATACTGGGCAGATGCCACAGGCTGGGACCGTTGACAAGGGTCTGCGGATTGATGGCATCAAGCACCGGCTCCGGAATGCCGATATCGGCCACCACCAGCTTGCCGCACAACAGCCGTCCCGGCAGCAGCAGGTGCGCGGGCTTAGGTCGAAAGAAAGTCACGGTGACCGCAGCCTGCACCGCAAGACCGCCCAGGGGCATGCCAGTATCGCCATGCAGACCGCTAGGCACGTCCACTGCCACCACCGGCAGCCGGCGACGGTTGATATCCTCGACCACGACGCGGGCGATTCCCCCCAGAGGGCGTGTCAGACCGGCGCCGAACAGGGCATCGACAACAAGGCTGCAGCCATCGAGGGCGTAGTGCGACAATGGCTCAACCATTCCACGCCACTGGGAGGCCGCCCATGCGGCATCTCCTTTCAGGGACCGAGGGTCCCCGAGCAGGAAAAGCCGTACCGGCCAGCCGGCTCTGGTGAGTCTGCGAGCGGCGACGAAACCGTCACCCCCGTTATTGCCCGGTCCGCACAAAACAGCCACCGGCTGCCGGGACCAGCCGCGCACGGCCCGAGCGACGGCAAACCCGGCTGCCTCCATGAGTTGCAGCCCCGACACCCCTGCCGTCATGGTGGCCCGATCGGCTTCATACATTTGCGCGACTGTTAGGATAGCGCTTGCAGACAGAGAGGACCCTATCATCCTATCCTCATGTTTGGTAGTAGCGGCCACACGCCAAATTGTGCAAGCCGGCCAGCGGAATATGCAGCCAGGCAGGCCGGTGCGTGGCCTCATAGATCACTTCGTACAACGCTTTTTCCAGAATCAACAGGGAGAGAAGCCGGGCAGCATCTTTCCGCGGCCAGAGGAGGGAGGTGCCAAGAATCTCACGGTAACTAGCCAGAAAGGTCCGGGTCGTCAAGTGTTCCCACTGGGCAAACGCAAACCGCCCGCGCGCGAAAGAGGCCGGTGCCTGCGCGCACAGGGTTACCCGTGCCGCATAATCGAACGAACGGATCATGCCGGCAACGTCTTTCAAGGTAGTATCCTTGGCGCGCCGTTCTGCCAGGGGACGGTTCGGCTCACCCTCGAAATCAAGGATGCAGAAGTCATCCCCGGTCATCAGCAGTTGTCCCAGATGTAAATCCCCATGCAGGCGAATCTTCACGCCCCTTGCCTTCTCCGGCAGTCGGACGCGCAAGCATTCTTCGACCTGCTGCCAGCGCTCCAACCGTTCCTCCACCGCCTTCCGTACTTCTGGCGGACAAAGAGGATGGATGTCATTCAGCGCGGTCCAGGCCCGGAGCGCCAGGAGGTCAATTCGGCTTTTCTATCCCGTCACGTCAGCATCGGTCAACGGTTCCGGCCGGAAAGCCGGATCGGCAGTTGGCCAGGCAAGAGCTTGGTGCATCGTAGCGATGCGTCTGCCCAAGGTACGGATTCGCGACAGGAAGGCGGCATGATAATCGGGAGAAGGTTTCTGACCACCTTGCTCTGCAAGGTCAGTGAGAAATCGGTCCAGATAAGCGAGCGTCCAGCGCCAGCCATCCCCCTGATTGGCTACGAATCCCTGCAATACGCCCAATACCTTCTCTGCGCCAGGGGCGGTGTGCAAGCGCAGGCTGCCAAGCAAGGGCGGTATGAAGGAGAATCTGGCTGTTTCGGTTAGGTAGCGAGTCACTTCCTCCTCCGGATGCGGACCACTGTCCAGCCGACGGTAGAGCTTGAGCATCATATTTGGCCCGATGCGTAGGGAAGTATTGCTCTGGTCGTGGCCCAGCCGTTCCACGGGCAGCGGTCTGTCGTCCATGCGCCGGCGGCCGCCGTCGGCCGTCGCAGGCAACAGGTCGATCCGGCTGCCAAGCCGGCCTGGCAGTGCTGTTCCGATCAGGATGGCCTGGGTTAGGGCGCGCACGAAACCATCGTCGGCAGTTGCATCGTGAAGAAAACCGATGCGTGTATCCTGCTGCACCCGGGCTAGGACGAAGGGCAGAAGAGCAGGAGGGGGAAGAACGTCGCCATCAGCCCAGCGAATCGCAAGTGGCAGGAAATAGAACTGACCGTTCCCGTCCTGCCTGGGACCGACGTTTCCCGTCTCGTCGTCGGCAACGGCAAGAACCGTCAGCAGCCAGGAGGGTATCGCCAGCCTGGGTGACAAGTTGCACCTGATCAAGGCTGGTGACAGTGGGGGCAGCCGTCCCGGCGAACCAGCGCTGGCGACGAAGGAATCCGGGCAGGATAGAATCCTCCAGCCATCGGCAGGCAGGGGTACCGACTGCCGACGCTGGTCCAGCCCTCCGGCTGGACCAGCGTCGGCATCTCAGGCGGCGCGCCGGCATACTGCCCGTTCTTACCAGCTTGGACTCTGGAAATCGACATAATGCCAAGGCACGACACGCAAGATGAGAGCCGGGGAAACCTGGGGATCGAGACGGATGCGATGACGCATCCCGTTCCACAGATGTTTGGTCCCGGAAATCAGTTCTTCGACAGCATAATTGTCATGCTCTTCCACACCCATGTCGGGGAGCGGCATTTCGATCTCGCATTCATGACTGTCAAAAGGATCAAGATTGACGGCGACGAAAATCATATTGGACCGATCAGCGGTCATCTTGCTGTAGAACAGGATATTGTCATCAGAGGCGCCATGGAATTTCAGGTTGGTCAGCTCGTGTAGGGCGATGTTCTCCATGCGGATACGATTGACAATTGTAACCAAGGATTTAATGTTGCCAGGCCGCTCCCAATCCCAAACCTTGTAATCATACTTCTCAGAATTCATATACTCTTCCTTGCCTGGCACGGCTGTGTTCTCGCACAGCTCGAAACTATTATAGATACCATAGACTGACGACAAGGTGGCAGCCAGGACAAAGCGGATCATGAAGGCCGGCCGTCCTCCCCGTTGCAGGAACTCAGGCAGGATATCGGGCGTATTGGGGAAGAAATTGGGCCGCATGTACTCGGCGACATCAGTCTGGGTCAGTTCGGTCAGATATTCGGTCAATTCAAACTTAAAGTTGCGCCATGTGAAATATGTATATGATTGAGAGAATCCGACCTTGGCCAGCATCTTCATCATAGGCGGGCGCGTAAAGGCTTCCGACAAAAAGATCACGTCGGGGTGCCCGCGGCGCACTTCCCGGATCATCCATTCCCAGAGTGGCAGCGGCTTGGTATGGGGGTTGTCAACGCGGAAAATCTTGATGCCCTGTTCCACCCAGAATAGAATGACCCGCAACAGTTCATGCCACAAGGCCAAGGCGTCAGGGTTGTAGAAATCGACATTGACAATGTCCTGGTACTTCTTGGGCGGGTTTTCTGCATACCGGATCGTGCCGTTGGGTCGGAACCTGAACCACTCCGGTGATTCCCGGATCCAGGGATGGTCGGGAGAGCACTGGATGGCGAAATCGAGTGCCACTTCCATGCCGTGTGCGGCAGCAGCGGCGACGAAATGGCGGAAGTCCTCAAGCGTACCTAGTTCGGGATTAACGGCTGTATGGCCTCCATCGGCGCCGCCGATGGCATAGGGACTGCCCGGATCGTTGGGGCAAGCTACCAGAGCATTGCTGGGACCCTTGCGATGGGTGCGACCGATCGGATGAATAGGAACGAAATAGATGACATTGAAGCCAAGGTCACGAATCTCGGGCAGACGGCGTTCGCAATCCCGAAAGGTAGCTCCCCGGCCGGATTCCGTGCCCTGGGAGCGGTGGAACATCTCGTACCAGGCGGCATAACGGGCGCCCACCCGATCCACGAACAGCTCCAGTTCCCGGTCGTAGCGGCAGACGCTGGTTTGATCCGCCCAGCGATTCATCATGTCCTTGACGTCTTCCGACAGGAGCAGGTGGTAGCGTTCGGCGTATTCCGCACCTTCGAACCGCCGCAACAGGTCGGCCAGGTTGTCCTTGTCCAGGCTTCTGGCACGGTGCATGGCAGCCTCGACCAGAAGCCGGCCTTCGATCAGCTCAAGAGCAACGTCCTGTTCGGCAGCGCGCTTCTTCTGGATTTCTTCACACCAGCTTTCCCAGACGTTCACCCGCGCCTCGATGGTGTAGGTATAATAGGCGTTATCTTCTAGCAGAAACTGTCCTTCGTACAGATCGAGACCAGGATTGATCACGGTCATCGGCGTTTTGCGCCAGCCTGTTTCGTCCTGCCGTTTCCAGAGCAGCATGACCGTCAACCTGTCATGGCCGTCCTTGAAAACGGTGGCGCGTACGACGAAAGTATCGCCAACCTCCCGCTTGACAGCGAAACGGCCTCCGTCTAGTTCGGGCTGCACGTTCATGATCATGATGGGACGGCTGTTGCCTGTCGCGATCAAACTCTCCACCACAGCCGGCCCGTGAACCTTTGTCTCGGCGGCCTTCCCCTCGGCCTTGTTCATGGCGTATCCTCTTGCATGCCTCTTCGTATATCCTGCCTTGTGGGTGTCATTTGCAGCGTCCTGCTGTTATCCTCGTGGCTGCGGGTTGACGAACACCCGAACCTCCCCGGGCTCCAGCACGAGGGTATCGCCAATACGCAAGATAGTTTCCGCACAGTCTGGCGTGACTTCGCGGTTTTCCTCCATGTCGGCATCGAGCCCCTCGACCCGGATGGTGTGAGGGTAGAAAAGATCGGTATTCATGTAGGTCACAGCCCATGGACGATCCCCTGGCATTCTCCGTGTCAGGCCCACCACGGACGGATCGTCGGTGTGGATGCGATACTGGGGTCCCTCGACGTTCAGGACCGGGGTGGCCGCTTTCAGGCGGTTGACGGCAGCGATCCAGACGGACAGGTCGAAGCGGGGCTCCTCCCAGTCTCCCGGCCGGGTAGTGACGACATGAAGTTTGCGGCTGAAGCCGAACTCATAGCCCATCGGTATCATCACGCCCGCCGAGAACATGGCCGTCCGGAAGTAGTGCAGGCGGTAGGCCCGTTCGATGACGGCTGGATCGCTGACATCCTCCGCGGCCAGATCGGTTACCAGCCGCGGGGTATCGTGGCTTTCCGGGAAGGCGACCGAGGGTGCGATTCGGCGGAAGGACTCGTACTGTTCCAGAAGCCAGGGAGTCTTGAAATCCCACCATTTAGCACTGTTGAAGAGGTAGTCAAATTCGGCTGAACGCAGAGCCTGGACCTGCTCGAGCCGGCACCCCAAAGTCTCGGCCAGAAAAATCGTATTTTCGCGCTTGGAACGGGCAAAACGGATCAGTTTACCCCACACTTCCGCCGGAATCTGGTAGGCTGCATCGCAGCGGAAACCGCGAATGCCGCAATCGATGAAATGGCTGATCACGTTACCGAAATAGCTGACCAGAGCGGCCTGGGTCGTCGGCTTCCCGTAATCCAGTTCAGCTAGGTCGCCCCAGATGGTGACCTTGCGGGCATCTGCCGGATCAATGGCGCGCGGCGAATAGAGCGAACCATCGGCTTCATGCCGAAACCAGGAAGGGTACCGTTCGGCCAGGAGCGAGTCCTTGGATGTGTGGTTGATGACCAGATCCATGATCACCGCCAGACCCTGTTTCTCCGCCTGTCGACAGAAACAGCTGATGAGCTGGTCCGGGTCCGCATCTCCCATCAAGGGGTGGAGACGGTAGTGATCCTTGACGGCATAAAGGCTGCCCGAGAAACCAGGGTAATGGAACGGATTTACATAGACCAAGTTGAAGCCCATGGTTGCGATGCGTGACAGATGATCTTCCCACTGTGGCACCGCCCCTGCCAGAAGCGGGAAAAGGTTATAAATGCGTGGTCCCATGGTTCCCCTCTCTCTTTTGCGTGCCCAGCATGGCCGGATCTCAAGGGTTGGTGCAACGGAAAAAGCATCCCCTCCCGTCAAGAGAACTGAACAGCCCTGCCGTATGGGAAGCGTAGCGCTCCCACGTCCCCTTGCCGGCTGTTCTTCCGGGGAAAAGGCAGTCATCCTTCCCCCTGGCAGCCCTTGTGGCGGCAGCTCGCGGTGGCTTAGAAGGGGGCCTGTCGAGTGTATTGTAGGGGCTGTCCATGATTGAGCGGTAACGAACAAGACGATGCGCTTTCTCGACTCTAAGACCGACCTAGCCTTAGTGCGGTCGGTCCTAATGTTGTCGAGATGCAGGTCCTCAATGTGCTAGACTTCGAGAAGCGGGGGTCCTCTACAACGCCTGCAAGGCCTATGTCAGCCAGCTCCAGCAGGGAGAGGGCTACCGCGTCCTGACCGAAGGTAGTGGCGGTGGCGATCACCGAATTTTCTCATGTTTCCCGAACTGGAGCAGGCGGTGAGTCGGTTTCGGTTGCGCGCTGAGGAAAGCCCTGCGATCTGTCATCAGGATCTGGAACTGGTGTTTGCCGGGCTGCCGAAGTTCACCAGGAGGGCAGATAGTCTGGGCACGACCATTGATCTTTAGGTGTATTTTTTAAGTCAGAACATGTTTTACATGTTATCCACCGGTACTGGTGGCGGAGCCGGCCATTGTCCAGGCTCTGGCGATTGCCAACCGGGCGGCGTGGACGGGGAAGCGGAGCTGGACGATCAGGAACGACGGGATATGTGGATCGGCACACAGCGTCTCTTGCAGGAGAAGCATCACCGGGTACAGGAGGAGATGGCCCGCAAGCTTCAGGAGATCGAAAGGATCCGTCAGGAAGCCGAACAAATCCAGCGGGAGACGGCCCACTTGATTTCCGAAGCTGAACAGAAAGGGCGCACCAAAGGCAAGGCCGAGGTTCTGCAGCAGCTGCTGCGTCTCCGTCGTGGACCACTCCCTGCCGACGTTGATACGCGCATTCGTACCGCCACCGATGAGGAGATGGACGGATGGACCGAGCGTCTCATCACCGCCCGTACACCGGCCAGTGTATTCGGGATTACACAACACTGACGGCCACGGCACCTTGTGATCTGGTTGCATCGACAGTTCCATGCGAATGTGCCCATCGGTTTCGGCTACCAGCACCTCGAACCGGCGATCGGGACCGAAGCCGTCGGCGCGAAGGATGTCCGTCGCATCATCAAGACGGGCCGGACGGACGATGTCGGCCACGGAATCCTTCTCCTTCGGCCAATGGGCGTGCTGCCATATCCCTTTGATATTGACCGGTTTCTGGAGAAAGGGTACACTTGGTAATATGTGATCAAGTGAAGGGGGTCGTGGATGCTAAGAACCATTACTCGCTCCCAGCTCAGTGAGGCCGTGTACCAGGAAGTCGGATTGTCCCGCAATGAATCTGCCGATCTTCTGGAGATGGTTCTGGATGAGATTGCGGCCGTCCTGGCACGGGGGGAGGGTGTCAAGATTGCAGCGTTTGGCAGTTTCTTGGTGCGCAAGAAAGGGCAGCGTATCGGCCGCAATCCGAAAACAGGGAACGAGGTCCCGATTCTGCCCCGTCAGGTTCTGGTCTTTCGCCCGTCCCAACTCTTGAAAGGCCGCATCAACGCCACCCGGCCTGACCAGGGTGACGAGGTCGCCTGCTCATGAGCGAGTCTGCCTTTTCCTCCGATATGGCAAGCCAGGAACGTCGCCCAGCCAAATCAGAAGCCGCTTTCCGCACCATTAGCGAAGTCGTCGAGGAACTTGGCGTTCCCCAGCACGTGTTGCGGTTCTGGGAAACCAAGTTCGCGCAGGTCCGCCCCCTGAAGCGGGCAGGAGGACGGCGGTATTATCGTCCCGACGATGTTACCCTGCTGAAGCGCATTCGCGACCTCCTCTATCAGGATGGCTTTACCATCAAGGGTGTCCAGAAGCTGTTGTATGCGCATGGGATACAAGCCGTCATGGCTGGGGCAGGAGGGGCACAGGCCGTGCAACTGGAATCCGATCGCGGGGAGGAGAGGGCATCGATCCCATTGCCGGCCAGACAGGCCTTGCCAAGAGGAAGCGCCGCCGCCGGATCTGTCCATGAGAGCGAGGTAACTGGGGAGGAAGATCCCGCCCCGGTTGCCACTATGACCGAAAACGAGGTTCCTCCGATCGAAGAGGCTACCGAAGACACAGGAGGAGCACAGGCACAACAACCGGTGGTCAGTGCCAACGGTGCTTCCACCCCGGCGTTGCGAGTGATCGTGGCTGAATTGGAAGCCTTGCAGCAGGAACTCAAGGCGGCTCTGGGCGATGCCGTCTGCGGGACGGTACACCCCGAGGATGATAGCCCCTGAAAGGAAACGGGTCCATGGACTATTGTCTTATCTATGTGACGGCCACCTCGCATGAGGAAGCCATGAAAGTGAGCCAGGCGGTCATTGCAGCACGCTTGGCCGCATGTGCCAATATTCTTGGCCCCATCACATCAGTATATTGGTGGCAAGGCAAACTGGAGGAGGGCAGAGAGGTCGCCTTCCTCCTGAAGACCCGTGCAGCGCTGGTAGACCAGGTGGTGGCCAAGGTGCGGGTAGAACACAGCTATGCCTGTCCCTGTGTGGTGGCAATACCGGTTGCCGCTGGCAACCCGGCCTTTCTGGAATGGATCGGGATGGAAACCCGCCCTTGATCAGGGCCAGTACGGGAAGGCGTGTCGTCATTTCCGCGGGTGTGACGGACGTGAAAGGCGTGGAGAAGATAGTGCCGCGTGACAGGCAGCTCAGGGTGCATTATCCGTGGGCCAGTGCCTGCGTGCTTGCCTGTACTACTTGAAGTTGTTATATTGTTTCCACAGGTCGCCATGCCCAATCGTCATGGCCCAATTGGGTGGTGTGCATTCGGCGTTGCTTGTTGCGGCAATGATCTCTGCCGAAGGGAAATAGCGGTGGCTGACGAAACCAATTAGGCCAATGCAACGTTAGATTGCACAGAACTTATTTTCTGGATCGCGGGCCGCTCGCTGACTCCGCGGATACCACCCGGGCAATATTTAGAAACATCCGGAAAGAGCAGGTTGTAGCCTTTGCAGGCCAGGTAAATCCAGAATGCGCTTTCGAAAAACAACAGCGTGAGACAGGTGGCGCAAACAATTAGGTTGATTGGACCGATCGCGTTGTTGATGACGATCAAATGGAACATGAATGCAGCCAGGGCAAAGGCGACCGCCCAGGCGAAGCGCTTTTGCGGCGCACCGACGTATTCTGGCGCCCGGTTCCGTACCGCAAGGCGGCCGGGGATCATGCCGGGTGCAAACGTGGGATTGACCAGAATACGGATTGCGAAGTCGATGAGGAAGGCGATTCCGAACGTTTGTGTCAGGCGAAAATTGCCCAATAACCACGAATTTATGAAAGAAACGAGAGCACAAAAGAACAAGATGCCTGCTGCGGCTCGCACCTCGCGCTCATTGAGTACGGGCACCTCGTAGCCCGCCACCGCTTCGCCAAATCTGAAGATGTTTTGCATACGATTTTCCCCAAATGATACCGTCGCAAGGGTATAAGTGAGCCCCTCGTATTATTGATATTTCGTCATTCCCGCTCCCACCCCCGCAAGGGGGGGCTTGCGCGGGTGTGACGATTTCTCGAGGTGTTCAAATAGCGCGCAGTCGGACCCTCCTCTGTTTTCATGTAACCGTTCACATTCCCCCTCGCGCAATCAGCTTCTTTCCGTGTCTGGTAAAAGGCAATGTCACGCCAGCCGTTAGTTCGGG
>CAZUWH010000007.1:15975-106322 GCA_964624075.1 uncultured Rhodobacterales bacterium | reverse complement strand
CCATCGACATCTGCGTGACACTCCACGAGGGACAGGCCCGGGGCCAGAGCTTTGGCAACCTCCAGGGCCTCGTCGCCCGTATCGTGGCGCCAACTGGCGACGGAGAGGTCGCGCGCTTCGCTCTCCCGACCGCAGGGATGAAAGAGACCGCCATCACGCTGGGCAAGATCTACCGCCGCAATGGCCAATGGAAGTTCCGTGCCGTGGGGCAGGGCTTTGCCGGCGGGTTGGCTCCCCTAGCGCGCCAGTACGGGGTGGATGTCGTCGATAAGGCTCCCGATAAGGCTCCTGCATCACCGCCTGCTTCCGGGCAGAAGGAACCGGTGCCACCCCCGGTCCCCAGACCGGTCAATCTCGCCAAGGTTACCTTGGAGAAGTGCGGCCAATCCGTTTCTCTTGAAAAGAAGGGGGAAACGGGCTTTGGTGAGATTGCCTTCAATCTGAATTGGAGCCAGCGCCTCCGGACAAGCAGCGGATTCTTCGGCGGCTCACTGGGTGGCCACAAGGGAATTGATCTTGATCTCGGCTGCCTATGGGAATTGGAGGATGGCAGCAAGGGGGTGGTGCAGGCACTGGGTGCGGCGTGGGGTCATTTCCGCAACGCACCCTTCATCCAGCACACAGGTGACGATCGGACGGGCACCGTGGCCGAGGGGGAGGCCATCCGGATCAACGGCGACCAGATGTCCAGGATCCGGCGCATTCTCGTCTTTGCCTTCATCTACGATGGTATTCCCAACTGGGTAGCGGCAAACGGTGTCGCAACCGTGAAGATCCCCGGTCACCCTGATATCGAAGTGTGTCTCGGCAATCCTGCCTCTGGACAGGGAATGTGCGCCATCGCCCTCATCGAGAACCAGCGGGGAAAGCTAAAGGTGACCAAGGAAGAAAGGTATTTCCGCGGCCACCAGGACATGGACAAGGCGTACCGCTGGGACCTCCGCTGGGTTGCCGGCTCCAAGGATTGAGGAGAAAACCGATGTCTTTTACCAACTGGCTGAAGAAGAATGTCACCGAGGCCCGGGACGCGATCAGTGCCGAAATCACGAAGTTCAAATCGAAGGATCTGCTGGAAGCCATGGTCGCCAGTTGTGCCATGGTCGCCTACGCTGATGGCAACGTCTCTTCATCTGAGAAACAGAAGATGGTAGGCTATCTGAAGCGGTCAGACCAGCTCAAGGTCTTCGATCAGAACGAGGTGATCCGGTTGTTCCAGAAGTACGTCGAGCAGTTCGAATTCGATGCCGCCATCGGGACCGGCGAGGTCATGCAGGCGATCGGTAAATTCCGTGGCAAGCCACAGGCTCAGCTCCTCGTCAGGGTCTGCTGCGCAATTGGCGCGGCCGATGGCGACTTCAACGAGGACGAGCGGGCGGTGGTACGCCGCATGTGCACCGAACTTGGGCTGGACCCGGTAAACTTCGACCTTTGAAATCCGAGTCAAGGACCTTGCTTCATGGCCCACTTCGGCTTTCCTGTCGAGACGATTCTCATCTTCTTTACCGCCATAGGCTTCTCGGTCTTCATAGACCTGTTTGCCCACCGGCGGAGGAAGGAAATCTCCGCCCTGGACGCAGGTCTCTGGTCGGTGTTCTGGATCGGCCTTGCACTTGCCTTCTACGGCTATCTCTGGAGCCGGTTCGATAAGCAGTGGGCTGATCTTTATCTGGCCGGTGTCGTCCTGGAGAAGTCACTGTCGGTGGACAACCTGATGGTTTTCATGGCCATCTTCGCGTCCTTCAGTATCAAGGGCACGCTTCAGCACCGGATTCTCTATTGGGGTATCATCGGCGCGCTGATCTTCCGCGCCGTCTTCGTGGCCGCCGGTACGGGGCTGTTCCATCTGGCGCCGTGGGTGGGGTTCGGCTTTGCCGCCGTCGTGGCGTGGTCGGGGTGGAAGATGCTTACCGCCGGCGATCACGCCGAAGAGATCACGGATTATTCGGAACACTGGTCGGTGAAACTCACCGAGCGACTCATACCGGTCTTTCCCCGTCTCCACGCGGAGCGGTTCTTCATCACCTCTGCCCGTGTAGAGGCCCTCGCCAGGGCGGACCCGACCTTGAGGCTGACCAGAAAGGCAGCAGTGTTCGCCACGCCCGCCTTTTTGTGTCTGGTGGCCACCGAGACCTCCGACATCATGTTCGCGTTCGATTCGGTTCCCGCCGTCATCGCGGTGACACAGGAGCCGCTTCTGGTCTACGCAGCGATGATCTTCGCGGTCCTGGGCTTGCGCTCGCTCTATTTTGTCCTTGCCGCTCTGACCCGCTATCTGGTCCACCTGGAGAAGGCTGTTATCGCCCTGCTGTTTTTCGTTGCCGTCAAGCTGACCCTGCAATCTGGCGTGCACGTCTTCGGCTGGGACTTCTTCCATATCAACCCGAATGCGAGCCTGCTGGTCGTCCTCGGCACCCTAGTCACGGGGGTGGTCGCCTCGTTTCTTTGGCCCGGGAAAGAAACGGAGAGGGTAGGGCCGCCGCAGCCCGACCATAGGCCGGAGGCAGGGGCCTGATATGTGTATCGGCACGGCGGTTTTCGACTTCGACCAAACCCTGATCCGTCAGGAGAGTTTGGCGATGTTCCTGCAGACGATGGCAGGCGGGCGATACGTGTCCGCCTACTGCGCAGCAGGGGTAAAGGCGGTGATGACTGCTTCCTCCGGAGAGCGGCTCAATGTCTTCCGCACCGAGATGTTCCGGCGGACCCTTGCCGGGAAGCCTGTCGCCCAGGCTCAGGAAGCGGCTAGGCGCGTGTTCGCCCGTCTGGACTGGATCGGTGCAACCATGGAGGCGCTTGCCCGGCACAAGGACAGGGGACGCTGCATCCTGGTGGCGACGGGCAGCCTGTCAGTCTACATGCCCGCGCTCCTTGAACTGAAGGGCATCCGCGTCGATGGTCTCCTTGCGACCGAGATTGGGATAGAGGGGAGCGTGTTCACCGGTGAGATGGCGACGGCCTCCTGCACGGGAACAGAAAAGGCGCGGCGGGTCAGGGAATGGCTTGCCGGGATCGACGACGGCCCTGTCTGGGGCTACGGCAATCTCCCCCACGACAGGGCGATGCTGGCATTAACGGATTACCCGACGGTGGTCCCCGGGTGACAAACCAGGGGTGACAAGCGAACAGGCTGCAGTATGACTCGCGGTCAAAATTGTCCGCTGTGGAGAATTTGCTTGCCATCAGGGCTGAAACATGTTGCCTTGTTGGCACTGCGCTGCGCGTGGATGGTGAAAACATCAGCGGTGCGGGCCTTCTCTGGCAACCGCGTCCTATCGATCGTTGCCAAGAAGAGCGCCTTGAGGCACATGAACCACGGTGGCTGATCTACGCAAGCTTCCAGAACAAAAAGCGCTGAAAGCGCCATTGTCCGCAGCCGGTTATGGAGCGCATAGGGCAATGGCCGTGAAAGAGTCTACTTGAAACAGTTCCACGAACTCGGCCTCGCCGAATCCCTTCTTCGGGCCGTATCAGCTGAAGGTTATGTTATTCCCACGCCCATTCAGGCCGAAGTCATCCCTGCCATGCTGGCCGGGCACGATGTCCTTGGCATTGCGCAAACAGGAACGGGCAAAACGGCCGCTTTCGTCCTGCCATTGCTTCATCGAATCGGTGAACAGGTCAACGGACCCGTTGCCAGATCCTGTCGCGTGCTGATTCTCATACCTACCCGTGAACTCGCTACCCAGATTGCCGATAATATCCGCTGCTACGGTCGCTTCATGCGTCTTTCCATGACAGTCGTTATTGGCGGCGTCAAACATGGAACGCAGATCCGGTCGCTCGCGTCAGGTGTAGACGTCATCGTGGCAACGCCAGGCAGGCTCCTTGATCATCTGTTGTCCGGCGTAGTCCGTCTCGATCAGACGACAACCGTCGTTCTCGATGAGGCGGATCAGATGCTCGATCTCGGCTTCATGCCGGCAATCAGGCGGCTCATGGTGCAATTGCCCAAGGTTCGGCAAACAGTGCTGATGTCAGCAACCATGCCGCAGCAGATCCGCAGCCTTGCCCGAGATTTCCAGAGCAATCCCATGGAAATCGCTGTGGCAACGGCCGCACGACCCGTCGGGCAGGTTGTGCAGCGTGTGATGCAGGTCGATAGCATCTCGAAGCGTCGGGTACTGGTTGATCTTCTATCCAACCCGAGCGTGAGCCGCGTCATCGTTTTCACCCGCACGAAACGCGGTGCCGACAAGGTCAATCTACATTTGCAGAAGGCCGGGCTTTCCGCTGCTGCAATCCATAGCAACAAGAGCCAGGGGCAGCGGGAAAGCATTCTTGCAGCGTTCCGCTCGGGACGGGTTCCCATTCTGGTGGCAACGGACATTGCTGCACGGGGCATCGACGTCGATGACGTGTCCCATGTGGTCAACTATGAGCTTCCTGGCGTTGCCGAAGTCTATGTTCATCGCATTGGGCGGACAGCCCGTGCGGGACGAACAGGCACCGCCATTTCGCTTTGCGATCCAACCGAACGCGGGCTGCTGCGCGACATTGAACGTTTGACCGGAATTCCCCTCGATTGCAAGGATGCATCGGCGGAATCGACGGCTCTGACCCTGCTCGCACAAAAGTCCGACTTCGCTTCAAGCTTACCCCTTGAAGCAGATCCAAGATATGTGAAACAGCCATCCCTCTGGCAGGCTGGACAGGCCGTGGGCCAGGGGTACAACGAGTTAATCATCCACCGTCCCAAACCAATCAAAGGAAAGATCATCATGGCCAAAGGTTCGGTAAAATGGTTCAACGGAACCAAAGGATATGGCTTCATCAGTCCGGACGACGGCGGCAAGGATGTGTTCGTTCACATCAGCGCGGTCGAACGCGCTGGCATGAGCAGCCTCAATGAAGGAGACAAAATCGTCTATGACATCGAGGTCGACAAGGTACGCGGGAAAGCTTCCGCTGTCAACTTGCGTATGCAGTAGAAGGACTGCTCTGGTGCATATGAATAGTCCAGTATGGCAGGATCCGTTCATGACCCGTGAAACTGTCTAGAGCGTGACGATTTCAGATCGACCCGGGAGGGTGGGTACCCCACCCCTCCCCCGATCCAAGGGGGAGGGCTTGCCGTGCCAGGCGGCAAGGGGCTTCATGCTCTCTTCGATCCTCTCCTGACGGGCCCCGTCCCGAAAGAGACCCTTTCTCCCCCCTGGACGGAAGACCCCCTCCCCCCTTGGATCGGGGGAGGGGCGGGGTGGGGGGGGCAGCAGGGGGGCTCGCGGTGTTCATATCCCCTGACCAGCGGCAGACAGCGCCCGGACGGAACCATCACCCACCCGATTGCCCTGTCCTGCCCACACGCTGGGTTGCACAGGGTACCTGTTTCCCGCTGTTTACAAGTTTTCCGGGATCCATATAATCACGCGGTCTTCTTGGGGTTTTTGTATTTCTCTCTCGCAGAGATGCGGGATCTATGCCATTTGTTTACGGTAGAGGTTGCCATACCGGCCGAATGATGCAAGCTATCTCGAAGTACATGATCATCCCTTCCTCCGCCGGTTCGCAGGAGACGTATCAGGCTATGACGATTGGGCCAGCCGCAAGAACCCTGATGGGCGGTGCCAAACGTGAGACCAAAAATCGCCAGGTCACACCCGAACGCATGCTGTTTAACACCAACGCATGCTGTTTAACACCGTCGAACGCGTGGGCCGCATGCGCGAAGGGGGCACAGCCATTCACCTTCACATTCCCGCGCTGCGGCCGCAGAATCGGGGTTGTATACAATTTATAACTGTCCTTAAGATTAAAGATACCTCCCCCGACGACGCAACGACCACCATTTTCCGGCTGCGCGCCATGTTCAGCAATGATCCCCTGACCTAGGAGGCCCCGGTGACGGTACGGATCCGTTTGCGACCTGGTATGACCTGAAGCAGGGCTATGACCGCTTCTTCGACGTGGCCCACGTTCTGTTTACGGCCGGCGAGGAACGGATACTGACCAAAGCCCTGACAAAACCGGCGGCCATGATTTCGCAGGACCTGGAGACGATCATCACGAAACTCGAACGGATCGATCTGTCCCGTTTCATCCGGCGTCAGTCTGCCGTTCGTTTTCTCGATACCGCCAGCAAGGCAGAGGTCGTTTTTCAAGAATTCTTCGTCTCCATCGCCGATCTGCAAAAAGCCGTGTGGTACCCAGGTTGAATCTGGTCACGAATCGCTGGCTGTTCCAGCATCTGACAACTGTTCTTGATCGTGCCGTCCTGCATGCGATCGCGAAAATGAAACTGGCTGAAAGGCTGCCGGCTATCAGCCTCAATCTCAATGTCACGACGTGTAGCATGCCGCTGTTCACGAGATTCGTTAACACGTTGCCTGACGGACAGAGAATCGTGATAGAGGTGGAACTGGTGGATGCTTTTGCTCACATTAACGACTTCCTGGCCGCCCGGACGGCGCTCCATGCTTGCGGGGCCATAAACTGCTCCTGTGGATCGACTGACGCCGGTCACTTTCCAGCTCGTGGGGCCAACCCTGTTCGAAACCGACTACATGAAAATGAATTGGACGCCGGACCTGGCCGACAACTGTGTCCGTGACGCTTATGAAACACCAGAGGCGTTCATTGCCCGAATCGGGGCTGTGAAAAGTTCATTCTGGCCCGCTACGACTCGGAGGTAGCAGTCAAATGAGGGATTGGCTACGGGAATCCACTGGTTTCCAGGGTCGTTTCGTTGGTGCCATGCTGGGCGCAGCACGGCCTGTACCCTGCAACAATGTATGATCCGTCGTGGCGTCATTGCCGGGCCACGACACAATCAGTGCACGAATTGCACACGGCTTGATACATTTCTGCAAATCCGTTCCCCGGAACGCGGGTCGTGACGCTTCAGGTTACAGCAGGGTTCAACCACGATGCGCAGACAGCTGGAAATCAACCAAGTTGCCAAGTCAGGAAAGCCTTCTGCTTGACTACACCCAACGGCTCGAACACCACCGTAAGGGACGCAGAGTCGTCCACGTACATTTGTCAAGACTGGCACCACAAAATCGCAAGCCCCAGCGCGTGATGACCGCAACCACCGTTCTCGAACCTCTGACGTGAACCTTGCAGGGATAGCTCTTCCTTCTCGACAACATGGACCTTGTCTTCATCTACAAGGACCAGCACGAAGACGAGGTGACGGCAGCCATCGTCAGGCCTCAATTCATGTTTACCGACGATGATCTGCTGATCAACACACCTGATGGTGAATTCAGCGCACTCGCCACTTTTCACAGTGTTAAAAAGGAGCATCCGACCTTGCTCAAGGCGGCCAAGCGGCTGGTCCGCTGGGGAGACCGACCTGAAGTTCGATGACACCGTCAAGGCCGGTGTGCGTCATACGATTGTCATCGAAATCCAGGAGATGGACATTTTCAATGACTTGTCCGTCTATCTGTTTGCCCGTGATTTCGTCCATGGATGCGGTTATCGCGTTTGTATTGATGGCGTCTCGCGGCATTCCCTACGTTTCGTGAATCGGACCAGGCTTGGGGCCGATCTGCTGAAGCTTTTATGGAATCCCGATATGGCCGAACAGACCAGGTTGCCGGAAAGCATGAAAGCATGACGTATCGCGAGACACTCAAACGCAATGGAATCAACCGCGTCATCCTGGCACGCTGCGATGCAGCTGAATCGGTTGCATTCGGACAGGCTGTCGGAATCAATCTGTTCCAGGGCTGTTACATCGAAAAACTGCTCGTCACTAAGGAGAAGCGGCACCACAATAATTCAAGCCTGTGGCGTTACTAGGACACCACTGCCTCCCCGGTCATGGGGTGAACGGGGCGACGGGTTTATAATCGGCCCTGTCGGGCGGGCCGTCCGCGAAAAGCCAGATCGGCCATCGTAACCGGTGGGGAGCCGGCAGAGCCATCAGACTCGACGAGGTAGTGCCAAACCCATTCTCGGTCATGAAGCACATCGCCCCTTTGGGACCGGCATCAGGCGCAAACGTATGCGAGGCTAGCAATGCCTGCCAGGCCGACCATTCGCCCGACTCCGGCCGGGGGAAGGGTGCAGCCGCAAAAATCGGCCAATGGTCCCGGAGGCGTGGGTCACGCCTGTCGTTCAGATCAAGGGCCGTCAGCATCGAGAGACCCGGAGGAATGGGCCACGCCTGAATCATCCTTTCTGCCTCGTTCTCCTGGTAGCACAGCCAATAGGCCCCATGACCGTCGGCAACCAGTATGTTGAAAGGCCGATAAGCGATCGGGTCAAGGGCACACACGGCCCTCACCGCTGTCCCGGCATCGGCATGATCAAGGGCGTTCAGCACCAGTTCGCCGCGTGACCGTTTGCCTTCCACCGGGCCAAGAGTGCCGACGCGGTTGAGAATGGTAGCCATCACGCCGTGGTCGTTGAGGCCAAGCCACGCGCCTCCAGCCAGTTCGTCCAGGCCCGCAACCACGGTAGGCCGGTCCGGCCAATGACGGCCCGGGACACGCCAGAGGCGTGAAACCATTTCATCGCGATTAGCAGCGATCAGCACAGGCCAGTCATGACCGGGACGGTACAGAATGATGATGCTGCACATGCACGCTTCTCCTCCCCTGTCCTTTTCACGTTTTTCATTCTTCCTGGTCCTGGCATTGGATGCGTTGCGGGTTCTGAGGCTTCACGCCTTGATACTGTGTGACCGGCGCGAGAGCATCCCACGCCGACAGCCGTCCCATCGGCCGCAGCCGGGCCACGGCCAGCCGGACCAGCGTCCCTCCATGGACCGCCCGCCAGGCCAGCAGGCGGGCTTCGGCCTCGATCGTCACGGCGTTGACGACGATCCGTCCGCCGGTTGGCAAGGCCGTCCAGCATGTCTCCAGAAGATCTGGAACCGAGACCCCGCCGCCGACGAACACCGCCGCTGGTGGTCCGTACAGACGGTCCAGACAGGCAGGAGCACGATCGCGAACGACCTGCAGGCGCGGCACACCCAGACGGGCAGCGTTGATGGCAATGACAGCACCGCGTGCCGCATTCTGTTCGACGGCAACGGCCGTGGTCGCTGGGTGCGTGCGTAACCACTCGATGGCAATCGAACCGGTCCCGGCTCCGATGTCCCACAGCAGCTCGCCCGGGCGGGGGGCGAGCGCCGCCAGGGTAGCCGCTCGTACTTCGCGTTTGGTAAGCTGACCGTCATGAAAGTAGGCTTCGTCTGGCAGGCCTGCGCTTCGTCCCCACCCCTGCCAGCCTTCGGTGGCGACGCATTCGATAGCCAGCGTGTTGAGATCGGCGGTGCGCAGTTTCGGCCACTGATCAGCCTGACCCGTTACGTGACGCTCTGCGGCCCCGCCGAGGTGTTCAAGCACGGTCATGCGACTGGGACCGAAGCCCTGTGCCGTCAGCAGGGCCGCGACACGGTGAGGCGTGTTGCCGTCTTTGCTCAAGGCCAGGAGACGCACACCCGGCGCCAAATACAGCACTAGGCTTTCCAGCGGTCGTCCGTGCACGGTCAAGGTCTCGACGTCCTGCAACGGCCAGCCCAGGCGGGCCGCCGCCAGGGAAAAAGCGGAGACATGAGGCACCACCATCATCTCGGTGGCAGGAAAGCGGCGGGCCAGGGTGGCTCCGATACCATACAGCATGGGATCCCCGCTTGCGAGCACGACCACAGGCCAGCCACGGCGCGCCTCGATGGTGGCAAGCGCGGCGGCGAGACTGGTCCACGGCAGACATTCAGCTGCAGCGGGCACAAGGGAAGCAACCCGCTCCAAATGGCGCGCACTTCCCAAGACGGTGCGGGCCATACCGATCAGGGCCCGAGCCACCGGGCTCAAGCCCTCGGGCCCATCCTCGCCGACACCGACGATGACAAGCCAGGACGACGCAAGGGGGGGCGACGCGGTTTTCATCGTTCGCTCATGCGTTCATGTCATGCTCCCGTGCGCCGTACCCGGATCCGGGCCCGATGACACCTGTTCCAGCAGGGCGTTAATGGCTGCCGCCGCCAGGGCGCTGCCGCCACGGCGGCCACGCAGGGTCAGATAGGGAATGTCCTGCTGAATCAGGGCGTCCTTGGCTTCGGCTGCCCCGACGAAGCCGACTGGAAAACCCAGGATAGCCGCAGGGCGCGGTCCACCGTTGGCCAGTTGCTCCAGAAGCGCGAACAGGGCCGTGGGCGCATTGCCGATGGCAACCACGGCCCCTTCCAGCCATTCATACCACAGCGTCACGGCCGCAGCGGAGCGAGTGGTGCCAAGCGTTCTGGCCAGGGTTGCCATGGACGGGTCGTGGAGGGTGCATAGGACCGGGTTACCCGGCCGATGAAGGATGCCATGCGCGACCATTTCGACATCGACGAGAATCGGCGCGCCCCGGACCAGGGCGGTTCGTGCCGCTTCCCCGACGGCAGGCGACCATGCCAGATCAGCCACGATATCCGGCATGCCGCAGGCATGCACCAGGCGCACCACGACGTCTTTCAACGCCGCTGGCAGAGGGGACAGATCGATTTCCGCCCGGATACGGGCAAAGGACTCGCGGTAGATGGCAACCGGGTCGCGAAGATAGTCGATGTTCAACCTTTCGTTCCCACTTTCTGTGTGCACGGCCATGGGTCTTGGGTAGGTCAGGGTTCACCGTGCTTATGCAGGTATTCGTAATCATGGCCAGGGGTGTGACGGTCATGATCATGCCCATGTATGTGATCATGGCATCGGTCAGCGTCAGTGCCGATCCCGCGTACATGGTGGTGGTGTCCCGTCTGCACGGTTCCAACAGCGGTTTCATGGCCGATGATCCGGTCACGATATTTACAGAGCTGGCAGTTCATGACTGCTTCTCCCCGCAGCGTATCGGCCACCCGTTCGACGAAACTTTCCAGCACCAGAGGGTGATCGCTGAGATAGGGAGCCTTAACGAATTCTGTTGCAGGATGATTGGTGGCCACTTCGTCGGTCTGGGTATAGATTCGTTTGACCAGAATGCCTGTAAACAGGAAATAGGGAAACACGATGATCCGGCGGAAGCCCATGGTCACGATCCGTTCGAGAGCCCGGTTGACGCGGGGGTGCGCAACCCCAGAATAGGCGGCCGCAGCCCAGCCAAACCCCATGCCCTCCCATAGCATGCGGGCCACCTTGGCGATGTTGGCGTTGGCATCGGGATCATTGGTGCCACGACCGACCACGAGTAGGAGCGTGTTGTGCCGTGGCACGTGCAGGCCGGCGGTCTTTTCGACGGCAGCGACGCGCTCGGCTGCCGCCTGGAGCAGCTTGGGATCAATGCCAAGATCGCGCCCGTACAGAACCTCCAGGTCCTTGTTTTCGCTTGCGAAGGTGTTAACCTCCCACGGCAGGTCATTCTTGACATGGCCGGCGGCGAACAGCATGCCGGGAATGGCGATGATGCGTTTCACGCCCCGCCCCTTCAGGGCCTCCAACCCATCACGAATGATGGGACGGGCGAATTCCAGGTAGCCGTTCCCCACCTCATAGGCAGGCAGGCGCCGTTTCAGAAGGCGGGCAAGAGCGTCGAACTCCCGTATGGCCTCCACATCCCGACTGCCATGGCCGCACAACATCACCCCGGTCTTATTCGACATTCTCCTGCCCCCACCTCTCACGTCCGGCCCGTAGCGCGACCGGTGACCGTAACTATAAAAGCTGCGCTTTGGCCGGTATAGGCTCAATGTGCGGTGATGATGGCTATACGTCGAGTCCGAGGGCAGACACGCGGTGGTAGACCATCCGTCAGGCCTCTGGTGACTGGCATGGCCTCAATATGATTTCGGCAGATGCAGGACATGCTCACCCAGGTAGGCGAGGATCATGTTGGTGGAGACAGGCGCCACCTGATACAGGCGGGTCTCGCGAAATTTCCGTTCCACGTCAAATTGTTCGGCAAAGCCATAGCCACCGTGGGTCTGCAGACACATGTCAGCCGCCTGCCACGACGCTTCCGCGGCAAGAAGCTTTGCCATGTTGGCTTCCGCACCGCACGGATGATGGGTATCGAACCGGGCAGCAGCCTTCCTGACCATCAGGGCGGCGGCTTCGGTTGCGGCATAGGCACGGGCAATCGGAAACTGGATCCCCTGATTGCGGCCGATGGGATGGCCGAATACCACCCGTTCGCGGGCATAGTCAGTGGCTTTGCGGATGAACCAGCGGGCATCACCGATGCATTCGGCCGCGATCAGGATGCGCTCGGCATTCATGGAATCGAGAATGTAGCGGAATCCCTTGCCCTCCTCGCCGATCAGATTGGCCGCCGGAACATGCAGGTTGTCGATGAACACCTCACAGGTGGCGTGATTCATCATGGTGCGAAGGGAGCGCAAGGAAAGACCCCTGGCTTCGCGCATATCAATCAGGAAGACGGATAGGCCCTCGCTCTTGCGATGGATCTGGTCGCGCGGCGTGGTCCTGGCGAGCAGAAGCATCATGTCGGAGTGTTCAGCCCGTGACGTGAAGACCTTCTGGCCGTTGATGATATAATGATCGCCGATGCGGTGGGCGAAAGTACGAATCGCGGTGGTGTCGGTGCCGCTTGACGGTTCGGTCACGCCGAAAGCCTGCAGGCGGAGGGCGCCACGCGCCAGCCCCGGCAGGATGCGGGCTTTCTGTTCGGGTGAACCATGGCGCAGAATTGTACCCATGGTGTACATCTGGGCGTGGCAGGCGGCACCGTTACAGCCCTGGGCCTGGATTTCCTCAAGGATCGCACAGGCCGCGGCAAGCGGCAGGCCACTGCCACCATACTTTTCCGGGATCAGAGCGGCAAGAAAGCCAGCCTGGGTGAGGGCAGCCACGAATTCAGTCGGATAGGCCCGCTCGGCATCGAGGGTACGCCAGTACGCGCCGGGGAAATTGGTACACAGGCTCCTGATGGAACGGCGGATGTCATCGAACTCTTCCATGGTTTTCTCGCAGTGCCTGAAACTCGCAGCGTTCAGAATACGGCGTACGGACAGGGAAGCGCAAACTGGAACGGCAAGCCCTCCCCCTGGATGGGGGGGAAGGGCTGGGTGGAGGTGATGGTTCCGTCTGGAACTTGTCAGCCTGCGGGCCAAGGAGCAAGGAGCGTGACCCTCGCGGCGAGCCCCTCCACCGCCACACCAGACGTCACGATCACCCCCACCCCGACCCTCCCCCGATCCAGGGGGGAGGGAGTGTTCCATCCAGAGAGAAGAGATAGAGGGGCAGGGAGGCCTTTTCTGCAAATCAATGTCATGCCCATAATGAGACCGCTGCCTTGGCAGGCTGCAACGCCCATCGAAATTCCGAAAGTCGTGGGAAACGAGGAAACGCGGGAAGGAAGGACGGCGCTGGTGCTGTGCGTGGCGAAACGGGCTTGACGTCTTGTTACTGGGAGCCAGCGAAGCGTGTCTGCCTTCCTTCCGTGGAAGCAGATGCCCCCTCGCCAGCCCAGCAGCGCGCTTTTTGTCACGCTGTCATCTGCCGGCGGGCAAATATCATAGAGGCGGCTTAACACACGCCGGATTTCCTGTTCGGCGATAGGCGGGTGACGCATGCGAAAATCCCGCATGACCTTGCCCACCACATTGTCGTCACCGGGGTGTTCCAGGTCGGTGGTCACCACTGCGCTGGCGTAGGATTCGGCCATCGGGCCGATCAGACCGGTTTTCGCGGCTGCCCACAAGCCCAGCAGTCTGTCACGCCGGCAGACAATGCAGAAATCCAGGTCGTTTTAACGCACGCGAATGCGTTCACTTCCTTCATGAAGGCGCGTTGATGCCTGATGTGTCAGGATCTCCTCTCTCGAGGTCCGCTATGGATGCAGGCACAGAGCAACACCGCCTTCAGGAATTTCGAAGGTGGATTATTCCTGATCAAGTCCCTTTACTCACTTTTTTATTCGTTTTTGCTGACCGATGATCAGCCTTTGCGCGCAAACATAAAAAAAGACGAATCCTGTCTCGATCATTCTCAGCCATGGATCTGCAACAACTGGCTGGAAATCCTCTGTCTGCCTGCTCTTCCGGGGCGGAGGCATTTCTTTCCCGTGTCGTTTTTTCTCCCTCCTTGGAGCAGGAGCAGGAAAGCGCGGTGATGCCCATGGTCTTGCATCTTTCGTGTATTATGATCAGATGATGTCATATGAACTCTTTTAACGGGGACGATTCCTTCTGGATTTCTAGGGGTCTCCACCCGTTCTGGAGCACCCGTTTCCCCTTTACCCGGAGCCATCATGTGGTTGTCTGGCGCGGAGCCTAGCAGTAAAGTCCGTCCTGCTTGCATGACAGGGTCAGAAAGCGGGATCAGAGCAAGGGGAACCAGGGAAGGAAGGGTTGGGCCATGATTGACGAGCTGAACGGGCTTTATTTCGAAGATCTGACAATCGGCCTGAAGGGCGTGTTTGCCCGCACCGTAACCGAGGCTGACATCGTTCTGTTCGCCGGGGTCTCGGGCGACAACAGCCCGGTACACCTGAACGAGGAATACGCGAAAAAAACCCGTTTTAAGACTCGTATCGCCCATGGCTCCCTATGCGGAGCCTACGTTTCAGCCTGCATGGCCATGCGCATGCCAGGACCTGGATGCATTTATATCAGCCAGAGCCTGAAGTTTCTCGCGCCCGTCCATATTGGCGACACCGTGGTGGTTCGGGTGGAAGTCATCGCCCTAGATGAAAAGAAAAAACTTGCAACCATAGATACACGCTGTTTTGTTGAACAACACCTTGTAGTAGAAGGAGAGGCTGTTATCTTGATGCCCACCCGTGATTGAAAGTCTGTTCCCATGCGTCTGTTTCGCCATTCCACCGAACTGCCTGCCGATGTGCAGGGGAGCGTAGTGGCATTGGGTAATTTCGATGGCGTGCATCTGGGGCATCAGGCTGTCATCAAAACAGCGCAGGACATTGGGCGGGCCGCAGCGCTTCCCGTTGGCGTGATGACGTTTGAACCCCATCCCCGTACCGTGTTTAGCAAGGGCGAAGAGCCCTTTCGTCTGACACCGTTCCGTATCAAGGCTCGGACCATCGAAGCATTGGGAGTGGATTTCCTAGTCGCCCAGCATTTCGACCTGGCTTTCGCCCGTCATACTGCGACCGGGTTCGTTGACCGTATTCTGGCCGAAGGGATGGCAGTACGCCACGTGGTGACAGGGTGTGATTACCTGTTCGGCCGAGGCCGGAGCGGCAACGTAGCGGTGCTGGAAACTTTGGGGCAAACTCGGGGATTCACCGTGACGGCCGTGCCCCCGGTCCGGAGCACCGATGGCGAGATTTATTCCTCAACCCGGGTGCGGACGTGTCTGGTGGACGGGCGGCCCCGTGACGCTGCCTGCCTGCTTGGCCGCTATTTCGAAGTCGAGGGACGCGTCGAGCACGGTGATCAGCGGGGTCAGCAACTCGGGTACCCGACAGCCAACCTCCATCTCGGCGAGTACCAGCGCCCGCGAACCGGGGTCTATGCCGTGCGTGCCGGGGTTGACAGGGGAAGCGAAACCCTGTGGTGGAACGGCGTGGCCAACTATGGCCGCCGTCCCAGTTTCGATGATCGTGATCCCCTGCTGGAAGTCCATCTGTTCGATTTTGCCGAAGACATTTATCACCGCCACCTGCGGGTAGCACTGGTGGAATTCTTACGTCCGGAACGCCGCTTCGATACGCTTGACGCCCTGCGGACACAGATAACGGCTGACTCTGCCCAGGCCCGGGCCGTCTTGCATCGTCTCACACCATCCGATCACCCTGCACCCATCGTGCCGAGCTAGTGTTCGCATTATAATTGCAATGGGACACTGCCAAAAGGGGGGCTACGGGGTGCACGCAAGCTAGCACTTGTCAGCCCGTGCGCCCGCTGGCGTAACCGCTGCGCGTCCCCTCCCCGCCGGACCAAATGTCCCGATCTCCCCCCAACCCTCCCCCATCAAGGGGGAGGGAGTCTTCCCTCCAGACGGAGAGGATCTTCCTCTGGGGGAGGATGGTACCGTGATGCCTCTTCTGCAAATCAGCGCCATTCCCATAATGAGAATCGCCGGAGGGGACAGGATTGACTGCCTTGGGTTTAAACATTCAAGAACGTACGCATGTACTGGTATGACACGCCAAACCGGTAAAGACATGTGCATCCCCCCTGGCCCAAGGGGGGGGGGGGGAGAAAAGGGCTACGGGCCAACCAGGAAACGGGTCAGAATGCGTTCCCGTAAGGCATTGCGGACCTGACGATAGGCTGCAAGCTTTTTTCCCCGGTTGCCATCGACAATGCTTGGATCAAAAGTGGGCCAGAATTCGACGACACAAGCACCGGTCCTGGTCAACTCCACGGCACGATGCTGGGCATCCGGCGACATGGAGACGACGAGATCAAAGCTGCCGTCTTCCAGATCGTCGAAGGTCTTACAGCGATGGTGGCGCAGATCAAGACCAATTTCATCCATCACGGCGATGACAAACCCGTCCACCTCAGCCCCGCCACGCACGCCAACCGAGTCGACGAACATCCGCTTGCCCAGTAGAGACTTTGTCAACGCCTCAGCCATGGGCGAGCGCACGGCGTTCATGGTACAAGCAAACAGGACCGCAGAGGGAAGACGACTCATGCGTGGCTGCTTTTCCCTTACATCCGGATATGGAGAACACACAACAGAGTGAACAGCCGCCGGGTGGTGGCATGATCTGTTTCAACGCGCGACCGCAACAGATCGCCGAGCAGGGTGGCGCCTTCGTCATGCAGACCACGACGGCCCATGTCGATCGCCTCGATATGGGCCGTCGTGACATGGTGCAGGTTCTGGTAATAGGTGGCGCAAACCATCAGATAGTCCTTGACCATGCGGGAAAACGGCGTGAGCGGCAGGCGGACTTCGGTCAAAGGCAGGCCTTCCTGGGTGCGCAGATCGAGCACCAACCGCTTGTCCTCCAGCCTCAGGTAAAGGCTGTAAGGACCTGGATCACCCTGGAGCAGGTGGAAGCTGTTTTCTTCGACAAGATCAAAAATAGCCGTTCTGCACTCATGTTCTACTTCAGGCTGTCGTCTGACAATTGTTTTCTCGTCGAGATGGATGCGGACGATATCACGCCGCTTGTCGTCGTCCATGCCGCCTTACCAGTGTCGTCGGACACAGAGAATACCCTCTGCAAATCAGTCAGACATATCACCATCACCTAGCCGCACGGCCACGGCGCGCCTGTGGGCGTGCAGCCCCTCGGCCTCGGCCAGCGTGAGGGCAGCCGGACCGATGCGGGCGAGCGCCGCCGCATCGCAGGACAGGAACGATGTCCGTTTCAGAAAATCAAGCACCGATAGACCAGAAGAAAAACGGGCACTGCGGGCTGTGGGCAGTACATGGTTGGGACCGCCCACGTAATCGCCCACCGCTTCCGGCGTGTAGCGGCCAAGAAAGATGGCGCCGGCATGCTGGATCCGGGCTGCCAGAGCTTCGGGTTCCGTCACGGCCAGCTCCAGATGCTCGGGGGCGATGGCGTTCACCAGTGGCACAGCCTGCTCCAGGGTTTCGACCACAATGATGGCGCCATGGCTATTCCAGCTCGCACGGGCGATATTGGCCCGTGGCAGGTGGAGGAGCAGACGATCCACCGCCGCTGCGACCGCATGGGCGAAGGCAGCCGTGTCGGTGATCAGGATGGCCTGGGCTGCCGTGTCATGCTCGGCCTGGCTCATCAGGTCGGCAGCAATCCAGTCGGGATCGTTGTCGATTCCATCGGCGACCACCACGATTTCAGACGGACCAGCTATCATGTCGATGCCGACCCGACCGAAGACCTGACGCTTAGCCGTGGCCACATAAGCATTGCCCGGGCCGACGATCTTGTCCACCGGCGCGATGGTAGCAGTGCCATAGGTCAGGGCGGCCACCGCCTGAGCGCCGCCGATGCGGTAGATTTCCTCCACACCGGCGATACGGGCCGCGGCAAACACCAAAGGGGTGATGTGCCCCTCCGGAGTCGGCACCACCATCACCACCCGTGGCACCCCAGCCACCTTGGCCGGCAGGGCATTCATCAGCACTGACGACGGGTAGGAGGCGGTGCCACCGGGCACATACAGACCGACCGAGGCAATCGGCGTCCACCGCTGTCCCAGCCGTACGCCGTCTTCGTCCGTGTCGCTGAAATCGGCTGGTTTCTGGCGCTGGTGAAAGGCGCGAATCCGCACCGCGGCATAGGCGAGTGCGGCCACCGCGGCCGGGGGGGCCGCAGCGGCATGAAGGTCACGTTCGGCCAGGGAAATCCGCAGATCGCTGGCGGTGAGGTCGATGCGGTCGAAACGCCTAGCATATTCGAGCACGGCGCTGTCGCCGCGTTCCCGTACATCGGCAAGGATGGCGTGCACGGTGGCTTCGACATCTGCGTCGGGTTCTCGCTTGCTGGCGAGCAGAGCAGCGAACGCGGCAGGGAAATCGGCATCCGTGACAGACAGATCAAGAACCATAACTGGTGGCTTCGCGAAATTTCTCGATCCACGCCCCCACTTCTTCGGGCCGGGTTTTGAGGGCCGCCCGGTTGACGACCAGCCGCGTGGTCACATCGGCGATGCGCTCGACCTCTTTCAGGCCGTTGGCGGCAAGCGTTTTACCCGAAGAGACCAGATCGACGATTCGTTGACACAAACCCAGCGCCGGTGCCAGTTCCATGGCCCCGTTCAGCTTGATGCACTCAGCCTGCACGCCACGGGCGGCGAAATGGCGACGGGTAATTTCAGGGTATTTGGTCGCCACGCGAATATGGCTCCAACGGGCCGGATCGTCGGTCTGCGACAGGTGTTCGGGCTCGGCCACGGCCAGCCGACAGACACCGATCCCGAGGTCGAGCGGGGCATAAATCTCGGCGTAGTCGAACTCCATCAGCACATCGTTGCCAGCGATACCGACTTGAGCTGCCCCGAAAGCGACGAAGGTGGCGACATCAAAACTACGCACCCGGATAATATCGATGGCGGGGTGATTGGTGGCAAAGCGCAATTGCCGGCTTTCCGGATCATTGAAGGCAGCCTCGGGCTCGACCCCTACCGCCCGGACCAGCGGCATGGCTTCTGAGAGAATGCGACCCTTGGGCAGGGCGATCACCAGCTTGTCACGGGTCATGGGAGGCAAGCGTCCTTCAGCTTGTCGTGTATGACGCATGAATACACGCTTTCTTCTCGCTGCTCTACCCTCACCCGCTTGCCGGCGGGAAAATAATATGGTTTCCGGAAAGTTCACGGCCTGCCGGCGCCCTACCCGCGTCGGTCACGACCAGAGCGCAGAGGGATCGGGCACGTTTGCCTGGAACGTGCCCGATCGTCAGGGAAGACCCCCTCCCTCGATCCAAGGGGGAGGGCTTGCCCCCCGTGCCAGGTGGAAAGCTCCATGCCCCCTCTCGACGAACCCCGTCTCGAAAGAGACCCCCTGGAGGGAATACGCCCGCCTCCTGCATGAGGCCTGCCTCCTTGGGGGAGAAGGGTTTGGGGAGGCCTGCTAGAGCGACTTGGAACAAATTCTATACCGAGAATTAATGTCACACTGACAGGCGTAGGCTCCCGCCCCCTCTGCGCAAGGACAAGCTTCCGCGGACACGACAAAACGTAAATAATCCGAGGTGCTCGCCGGCTTCATGCTGGGCTTACCTGCAGGCAGAAAGAGAGGAGGAAGCCCTTGTCACAGCCAGATCCTGATGAACTCCTGTATAAAATCATTCGCATCGGGAAGACCTGCAAGGTGACGGCACTCGATCCAGTCACAGGGCTTGAAGCCTCCCTTGTCGCACCGGCGCATTTTGCTACCTCCGTCCTCCTGATGAAGCAGGCTAAACGCAAACCAAGGCTGCTGATCAAGAAGAAGGAGCTCCCTCAATCGTCCCGTCTGCTGCGTCGACCCGGCCTTTATACATGATCCTTATCCTTGAGGACATGTCTAAGGATGTTGCAGACCCTTGCCCGACCACGAGATCGGCCAGGAAGATTTCCTGACCGACCTTGTCAAAGCTCTTGTTTTTTACGACCTGCCTCCCTTGCGTCGTCCACTTACACCATTGTCCATCCGCTTGCGGCCAAGGCCAATTTTTTTCGCGAAGTCGGAACGCTGAGCAGCATAGCTGGGTGCCACCATTGGATAATCCGCTGCCAGGCTCCACTTAGCCCGGTATTCGTCGGGAGACATGTTGTAATTGGTACGCAGATGCCGCTTCAGCATCTTCAGCTTCTTGCCATCCTCGAGACAGATGATGTAATCGGGAAAAACTGACCTTCTGGCCGGGACCGCAGGCTTGGGTGCTTCAGTTTTTGTTTCGGCCCCGTTGTTTTCAAGGGCGTTGAGTGACAGGAAGACAGTCTGGATAATCTCTGGAATCTGTCCGGCTGGCAATGGATTCTTGCTCACATAGGCTGCAACCACATCCACAGCCATACGCAACATCTCTTCACGTCCCACTCGGTCGGTTGTGTTCTCATTCATGTTGTTTTCAACCTTGTACCTCAACATCCGCAGAGTAATTATGCGCCCTGTTGGATTTCGATGTCAATTGCCGAATCAGCAGTGGAAAATATTAGATTCTTTGGCTACCCTAGTGACAAGAAGAATCTGGATGTAGATTCAGGGACAGTCCATGATATACCCGCTGTAACCACAAGCAAACCTGTGGAAATAGCCATATTGAAGGCCAGTCATTTTTGAAGCTTGTGGCTAGATATCTCACCTGATGGAGACCTTTAAGAATCTAGAAGGCCCATCAGGAGTGTCCTGATGGCTTAAGACCGATCCGGGAAAGGAAGGCATTTCGACCATGACTGCATCCCGGCCCCCGGCCATGCGAGGGAAGTCTCTCCAGCTCCGGACCCGGTCGTTCCCATCCCGAAGAGCGGTCGCAAAAGATGGTGGCATGCTGGCCTTGGGCGGTGCCATATGATAACGAGATGTGATCAGCAGGATCGCCAGCGCAGGGAGGAAAGGCTGCTTCCCTGCAGTAGTGTGAATGTCTGCCAAGCTAATGATGGCTCCACATCAATGATGAAAGAGACTTGCTGAATGTCAGTCGCATCTTCCCTCCGGGATGCTTTTTTCAGTACGCCCCTCGCCACTGCCGATCCCAAACTGCAAGCTGCCCTTCGGGGCGAACTGAAGCGCCAGCAGGATCAGATCGAACTCATTGCTTCCGAGAACATCGTTTCACGGGCTGTCCTGGAGGCTGCAGGTAGCGTTCTTACTAACAAGTATGCCGAAGGCTATCCAGGGCGACGCTACTACGGGGGATGTGCATGGGTGGATGTGGTCGAACAGGTGGCCATTGACCGCGCCAGAACGCTGTTCGATTGTTTCTATGCCAATGTCCAGCCACACGCCGGGGCCCAGGCCAACGAAACGGTGCTGCTTGCCCTGGTCAAACCGGGCGAGACCATCATGGGCATGTCGCTTGCCGCCGGCGGTCACCTGACGCATGGCGCACTGCCCAATGTCTCGGGCAAGTGGTTCCAGGCGGTCCAGTATGGCGTGCGGCGAGAAGATGCCAGAATCGATTTCGACGCGGTGGAGCGACTGGCCAGGGAGCACAAGCCGCGTCTGATCATCGCCGGTGGCTCGGCTTATCCGCGCTGCATCGACTTTGTCCGCTTCCGCGCCATCGCTGACCAGGTCGGCGCCTATTTCATGGTGGACATGGCCCACTTCGCCGGGCTGGTGGCAGGCGGCGTTCACCCCAGCCCGCTTCCCCACGCCCATGTCGTCACATCCACGACCCACAAGACTTTGCGGGGCCCGCGTGGCGGCCTGATCCTGTCCAATGACCAAGAAATCGGCAAGAAAATCAACGCCGCCCTGTTCCCCGGCCTGCAAGGCGGCCCCCTGATGCACATCATCGCTGCCAAGGCCGTCGCCTTCGGGGAGGCCCTGCAGCCCGCATTCCGGGACTATGCCGCCCGGGTCACGGAAAATGCGGGCGCTCTGGCTGAAACCCTGAAGGCCGGCGGGCTCGATATCGTGTCAGGAGGGACCGACACCCACCTGGTTCTGGTGGATCTGCGGCCCAAGAAACTGACCGGCGCCGCAGCCGAAAAAAGCCTGGAACGAGCTGGAATCACCTGCAACAAGAATGGCATTCCGTTTGATCCCGAGAAGCCCGCCGTCACCTCCGGTGTGCGCCTGGGCAGCCCGGCCGCTACCACGCGTGGTTTCGGCAATGACGAATTCCAGGCCGTTGGTGAGATGATCGTGACCGTGCTTGACGGGCTTGCCACCCATCCCGACGACAATGAAGAGGTTGAACGCACGGTACGGGCAGCCGTTGCCGATCTCTGCCAGCGTTTCCCAATCTATGAAGGACTGTAGAGCATGCGTTGTCCTTTTTGTGGACACGAGGATACGCAGGTCAAGGACTCTCGTCCCGCCGAAGACAATTCCGCGATCCGGCGGCGACGATTCTGTCCCGACTGCGGTTCCCGCTTCACTACCTTCGAGCGGGTCCAGTTGCGTGAGTTGCAGGTGCTCAAGAAGGGGGGACAGCGGGCCCCCTTCGAGCGCGACAAGCTCATGCGTTCCATCCGCATCGCCGTGCGCAAACGGCCGGTCACAGAAGATCAAATCGAACGTGTCGTCAATGGCATCCAGCGACGCCTGGAAAGTTCGGGTGAAAGCGAATTTGCTTCTGCAAAAATCGGGGAGATGGTCATGGAAGCCTTGCGCGACCTGGATCAGGTGGCTTATGTCCGGTTCGCCTCGGTCTACAAGGACTTCCGCGAAGCCAGGGACTTCGAGACGTTCGTCGAAACATTGGGTGAGAGCGAGTGAATGCCACGGATCTTGCCTTCATGGATGCCGCCCTTGCCCTGGGACGACGGGGATGGGGTCAGGTCTGGCCCAATCCTGCCGTGGGCTGTGTGCTGGTCCGGAATGGCCGGGTGGTTGGTCGCGGCTGGACTCAAACCGGCGGCCGTCCCCATGCTGAAACCGAGGCTCTACACCGGGCGGGGGCGCTGGCAGCCGGTGCCACCGCCTATGTGACCCTGGAGCCGTGCAGTCATCATGGCCGCACCCCCCCTTGCGCCGATGCCCTGGTGGCCGCTGGCGTGGCACGTATCGTCGCGGCCATCGCGGACCCGGATCCGCGGGTGAGTGGACAGGGGGTCGCCCGCTTGCGTGATGCTGGGCTTAAGGTCGTCCTGGGCGTGCGCGAGGCCGAAGCCAGGGCCGATCACGCCGGATTCATGATGCGGATTACGGCCGGGCGGCCATTGGTCACGCTGAAACTCGCCTCTACCCTCGATGGCCGTATCGCCACCACTGCGGGAGAGAGCCGCTGGATCACGGGATCCGTAGCCCGGGCGCACGTCCACCGTCTGCGCGCTGAACACGACGCCGTCATGGTTGGCATCGGTACCGTTCTCGCCGATGATCCTGACCTCACCTGCCGTCTGCCGGGACTTGCAGACCGTTCACCGGTGCGGGTAGTCGTGGATAGCCACTTGCGTCTGCCGCCGCGGGCTAGGGTGCTTGCCGGCCCCGTGCCGACATGGGTGGCATGTACTGCCATGAGCGCAGCTGGCGCCGCAGCGACCTTCCTGGCCGCGCGCGGGGTGGAAGTGATTCCGGTCGCCTCCGGGGATGACGGACGTCCACGCCCCGCTGCCCTGCTGGCGGCCCTGGGCGCGCGCGGGCTGACCCGCCTGCTGGTGGAAGGCGGTGGACAGTTAGCGGCGGCCCTGCTGCGGCAGGGACTGGTGGACCGGCTGGTGTGGTTCCAGGCGCCGAAAATCATTGGCGGGGATGGCGTGCCGGCGGTCGCTCCTTTCGGGCTTGACCGGCTTGCGGATTGTCCGGTGTTCAGGCGAACCCAAACGATGACGGTAGGAGAGGATCTGATGACGCTCCATGAACGGATGGCTACACAGTAAACTGGCGTTTTGACGGATTCTTTTGTGAGAGAACGACAGGGTGATAGACTTGTGAGGATGTTAGGGGGGGCAGGCTCTCTCTTCCATTCGGGGGGGGGGTTGTCCGTTCGAGGATGGCGTTCTTTTTGGGGGAAGCATGTTTACAGGCCTTATCACCGATCTGGGAACGGTACGGCGCGTGGCGCGGACAAGGGGCGATGCCCAATTTGAATTCAACACGCATTACGACGCTGCAACCATAGAAACAGGCGCTTCGATCGCCTGCAGTGGGTGCTGTCTGACGGTGATCAACCGCGGTCCAGGCTGGTTTGCCGTTCAGGTTTCCTCTGAAACCCTCACGAGGACCACCCTGGGGCATTGGCATCCGGGCACACCCGTCAATTTCGAACGGGCCTTGCGCGTGGGAGACGAACTGGGCGGGCATATGGTTTTCGGCCATGCCGATGGTGTGGCAACGGTGGCCGCCATCCGGCTGGAGGGCGACTCCCGGCGCTTCACCATCGTGCCACCGCTGGAGCTGATGCGTCACCTGGCGTCGAAGGGATCGGTAGCCGTGGATGGCGTTTCACTGACCATCAATGACGTGGGACCGGATGACTTTGGTGTGAACATCATCCCCCACACCCAGGCGGTTACAACCCTGGGCCAGGTCCAGGCGGGTGATCGCGTCAATATGGAAATCGACATGCTGGCGCGTTATGTCGCGCGTCTGCTCGGGAAGGACTGACTTCCGTGCCCTCTCTCTCCACCATCGAGGAAATCCTCGACGAAGCGCGCAGTGGCTGCATGTTCATTCTGGTTGATGACGAAGACCGCGAAAACGAAGGCGATCTGGTCATTCCGGCCCAGATGGCAACCCCGGCTGCCATCAACTTCATGGCCAAACATGGCCGTGGTCTCATCTGCCTCGCGCTCACCCGCCCCCGGGCCGAGGAACTGGGCCTGCGGCCTATGACCGATCACAATCTATCCCGCCACGGCACCGCCTTCACCGTCAGCATCGAGGCACGCGAAGGGGTCACCACCGGGATTTCAGCGCCGGATCGAGCTAGGACGATCGCCGTCACTATCGACCCGAGCAAAGGTAAGAACGACATCATGACGCCGGGCCATGTCTTTCCCTTGATCGCTTGCGACGGCGGTGTGCTGGTTCGGACCGGCCATACCGAAGCCGCGGTGGATATCGCCCGATTGGCTGGCCTCAACCCATCGGGCGTGATCTGCGAAATCATGAACGACGATGGCACCATGGCTCGCCTGCCGGAACTGCTGGCCTTCGCCCAGCGGCATGGCCTGAAAGTGGGCAAGATCGCCGACCTGATCGCCTATCGCCGACGGACCGAGAAACTGATCGAACGCAACGTGGAAACCCGGCTTCATTCCGTCTTTGGCGGCGTGTGGCGCATGATCGTTTACCACAACAAAATCAGCTATGCCGAGCATATCGCCCTGGTCAAGGGCAACCTATCCGATTCGGGACCGGTCGTGGTCCGCATGCATGCCCTCGATGTACTCGATGATGTCTTGGGCGAACAGGATACCGGCCGCTGGGGCGTGCTTCATGCGGCGATGGAAATGGTTGCCGGACATGGTCGCGGGGCCGTAGTGCTGCTGCGGGAGCCGCGGCCAACGGCACTGAGCGAGCGGGTGCGCGCCCGCAACGAAGGCGAACGCCCCAGCGGAGATCCCTTACGGGACTACGGCGTTGGCGCCCAGATCCTGCTTGATCTTGGCGTGAGGAACATGACTTTGCTAACCAACAACCCCAAAACCATTATAGGTCTGGAAGGCTATGGCCTGACCGTTGTTGGGCACCGTCCCATTCCGGTGGCCGCCAGTAGGATGGCCACCAAGGAGGCATCGTGACTGCCGGTCCCCGCATTCTCATCGTTGAGGCGCGTTTCTATGACGATGTCACCGACAACCTCGTCCGGGGCGCAGTCGCCGAATTGACCAGCAGGGGCGCCGGGTTCAAGCGCCTGATCATTCCTGGTATTCTTGAAATTCCGGCAGTGGTTCGTTATGCCGTGTGCGCCATGGAACTGCGGGCTACCGATCAACGTTTTGCCGGGTATGTGGTGCTGGGCTGCGCCATAAAGGGCGAAACGCACCACTATAAGTACGTCTGTCGGGAAGCCATGGCCGGCGTGCAGCAGCTTGCCCTGCAGTATTCTCTTGCGATCGGCAATGGCATCCTGACCTGCCCAACACATGAATTGGCCTTGCACCGCTCGGACCCGGCCCGTGGCAATCACGGGAAACGGGCAGCAGCGGCCGTCTTGCGGATGATTCAGGTGAAACGGGAACTTGGCCTGTAGGATGGAACCGGATGCGCCTTTATCACCTCAAGGACTTGAAGCCGGAAAGACAGCCTCGGATCATTGCTGGGTGACAAACATCGGCACGTATACAGGCGGACCAGTCCGCCCAGGCCGGGAAGGAGAGGTTGTTCTTCTGCGGCAGGATGCCAGGCAAGGGGCTTGCCCTGCCCAATGCAACGAAATGCAATGAAATGAATGGAGTCTCGGGAACATGCCACCCCCCATGCTGTCAGACAAGGCTGCGGGCGGACGGAGCGCGCGTCATCGCAGCGCTGCGCGTCTGGCTGCCGTGCAGGCGTTGTATCAGATTGAAATCACCGGGGGATCCCCTGATTCCATCCTCAAGGACATTCTGGAGCGACGCATCGCCAATCTGGCACTGACCGAGGATGTCGAGAACGAACGGGAGGTCGCCGTCCCCTTGATAGAGCCAGATACCATGCTTCTTCCCATTCTGGTCAACGTCGCCGTGGCCCGGGCGCGTGACATCGACGACATGATCGACAAGACCTTGAGTGCCGAGTGGAATCCGGAGCGGCTGGAAACCGTCGTCCGTTGCATTCTGCGGGTAGGCATTGGCGAGCTTCTAGAACGGCCTGATGTTCCGGTGCGGGTGGTGATCAATGAATACGTGGACGTTGCCCACGCCTTTTATTCCGGGTCCGAGCCCGGCCTGGTCAATGCCGTCCTTGATCGCCTGGGCCGGCGTCTGCGCGCCCACGAGTTCAATGGCGCGGGAAGCGACCATGCAGTATCGCGGTGAATTCGCGCTGATCGAGACCCTGTTTGCTCCTCTGGCAGCGGGCTTTCCCGGGGCCCTGGGCTTGCGGGATGATGCGGCGTTGCTGGACCCACCGGCCGGTTGTTCGGTGGTCGTCACGGCCGATGCGATAACGGCTGGCGTTCATTTCCGGTCCGAGGATCCGCCGGATCTGATTGCCCGCAAGCTGATCCGGGTCAACCTGTCCGATCTGGCTGCCATGGGGGCCCGGCCGTGGGCAATGGTGATGACGGCGGCTTTTCCCGATTCTGCCGACGATGCCTGGATCGACCGATTCGCTAACGGCCTCAGGGCCGATGGACAACACTTCGGCCTGCCCCTGATCGGCGGCGATACCATTGCCACGCCCGGACCGGCCACTTTTTCCCTGACCGCGTTCGGACTGGTGGCACAAGGGCAGGCGCTGCGCCGGGATGGGGCCCGTGCGGGTGATCATCTGTATGTCACCGGGACTGTCGGGGACGGGGCGCTGGGATTGCAGGTGCTGACAGGACGCCTGTCTTTCACGCACGCCGGGCCAGCGTTCGCTAGCCATCTGGTCAGCCGGTATCATCTGCCGCAGCCGCGTCTGGCGGCAGGTATCGGATTGGTTGGCAAGGCCACCGCATGCGTGGACATCTCAGACGGGCTGTTGCAGGATCTCTCCCACCTGTGCCGGAGTTCGGGTGTAGGGGCACAGGTGGTAGCGGAACGTCTTCCCTTCTCACCGGCAGCAGCAGCGGCCCTCGGGCAGACTTCCCGCTGGTTGGAAACGATCGTTGCCGGTGGCGATGACTATGAACTGCTGTTCACCACCCCGCCCGGCATGGAGAAAGCGCTGGCGGAACTGGCATCAGCCGCGGCCACGCCGATTACGGCGGTAGGCATGATCGTCTCCGGCCGGGAGGTCGTAGTGCACGACTCCAGGGGAAACGCCATGCCGTTTGTCCGGCAAGGCTACCAGCATTTTCAGACGGACAAGAGAAACGCATGAAGCGTCTGCTGATCCTCGTCGGGGCGCTCGGGGCCCTGGTCGGCACCACAGTGCCCGCCATGGTCGTCCTCTTCGATCTGGTGCCGCAGAACTAGTTCATGGTGAGGACGGAACAGACTGAAACGGCACCCGCCTCATCGCGACTGGTCACGGCTGCCTATGTGGATTCGAACACGCTGGTCTTTCCCGTTCTGGATGACTGAACCGTGAAGGGACTGCTTCTTGATTGGTGTTATCTTTAAGGTTTAACAATCAGCCAAGGCTGCAATCGAAGCTACCGTCGATGTTCTCCAAGATGCCATCATCCGGGACATGCACGACTACCTGCCCCAGCACCTGGCAACCCGAACGAATGCCGACCTTGCGGCCTTGCGACAGAGGTTGCATGCCGTGGCGAACAAGATTGTCGGGAGGGGCAGGATTCGTGAGGTTTTGTTCCAGAGTGTGTTCAACCTGTGAGTTCGTGGTGGCGACTCGGCAACACATTCGCCTCTGTCTCCGTCCCATCACCGGCTTGCGGAACGAAAGGTCAGAGGGAAACAAGCGGCTGATCCTCACAGGGGAAAACGGCGATGCAACAAGGGAAACCCTATTTGTTGCGTTGCGCACTGATTTCTGGCACCAAGTGGGGCCTCTCGTCACTCTTTGGCTCTCGTGAGCCGGGGGGACGCGATTGCAGCGCGAGGCGACGGAGGTGGTTGGTTCCTCCGGACAAGATCGGATTTCATCTGGATAGGATTTGGATAATGTCAACCCAGTACACCTTTATCCTTGCCTGCGGCGTGTTGGCGCTGCTGTATGGCGTGTACACGAGCAGATCGGTGATGGCCGTATCTGCCGGCAATGAACGGATGCAGGCAATCGCAGCCGCCATTCAGGAAGGCGCGCAAGCTTACCTCAACCGTCAGTACCGTGCCATTGCCATGGTGGGCGTGGTGATCGGCATTTTGCTCGGTCTCCGCCTCGGCTTCGCCGTGGCAATCGGCTTTTTCCTTGGCGCCATCTGTTCTGGCGTGGCCGGCTATATCGGCATGAACGTCTCGGTCCGCGCCAATGTCCGCACCGCCGACGCCGCCCGGACCGGCGGTCTTGCCCCCGCCCTGACCGTGGCCTTCAAATCTGGCGCCATCACCGGTATGCTGGTGGTGGGACTTGGTCTGCTCGGCGTGGCCGGCTACTATGTCATTTTGCGTCTGGCCGGCTCGGATCATATCCTCGAGGCGCTGATTGCCTTGAGTTTCGGGGCCTCCCTAATTTCCATCTTTGCCCGTCTCGGCGGTGGCATCTTCACCAAGAGCGCAGACGTTGGCGCCGACCTAGTGGGCAAGGTGGAAGCTGGTATTCCCGAAGACGACCCGCGCAATCCCGCCGTGATCGCCGACAATGTCGGGGACAACGTTGGCGACTGCGCCGGCATGGCCGCGGATCTGTTTGAGACCTACGCGGTCACAATGGTGGCGACCATGGTGCTTAGCTCCATTTTCTTCACCACCCCGGTCGATCAGGAGTTGATGACGGCTCTGCCGCTGATGATCGGCGCCGTCTGCATCGCTGCATCGGTCATTGGCACGTTCTTCGTCCGGCTTGGTGCAGACAACAAGATCATGAAGGCCCTCTACAAGGGGTTCATCGCAACCGCCGTCATCTCTGCTGCCCTGATTGCCGTTGCCATGCTGATGGTGTTCGGCGACTTCGGGCGTGAATTCACCATGAAGGACGGTGCCATAATTACCCCGCGCGCGCTGTACGGCTGTGCGCTGACCGGCCTGATCGTGACCGGCCTGATCGTCTGGATCACCGAATACTATACCGGCATCGGCTATCGACCGGTGAACAGCGTGGCCAAGGCGTCGGTGACCGGTCACGGAACGAATGTCATCCAGGGTCTGGCCGTTTCCATGGAAGCCACCGCCCTGCCGGTGATCGTGATCTGTGCCGGGATCATCACCGCCTATAGCGCTGCCGGTCTGTACGGCATTGCCATTGCTGCAACCGCCATGCTGGCCCTGGCGGGCATAGTGGTTGCTCTTGATGCCTATGGACCGGTGACCGACAACGCCGGCGGGATTGCCGAAATGGCCGATCTGCCCTCTGATGTCCGCAAGGTCACGGATGCCCTGGATGCCGTCGGTAACACGACCAAGGCGGTCACCAAAGGCTATGCCATCGGTTCGGCCGGCCTGGCTGCCCTGGTCCTGTTTACCGCCTACACCCAGGACCTGGAGCGGTATTTTGCCCATGTACGGGTCGATTTCACCCTTAGTAATCCCTACGTGGTCATCGGCCTGTTCGTCGGCGGCCTGCTGCCCTATCTGTTCGGCGCCATGGGTATGATGGCCGTCGGGCGTACTGCCGGGGCGGTGGTGATTGAGGTACGGCGCCAGTTCAAGGAAATCGCTGGCATCATGGAGGGTACAGGCAAGCCGGAATATGGTACCTGCGTGGACATGCTGACCAGAGCTGCCATCCGGGAGATGATCATTCCCTCGCTTCTGCCGATTCTGGCCCCGATCGGCCTGTATGTGGCAGTTAGTCTGGTCTCGGGGCAGGCGCAGGCGTTTTCCGCTCTCGGGGCCATGCTGCTTGGCACAATCGTGACCGGTCTGTTCGTCGCTATTTCCATGACGTCGGGCGGCGGTGCATGGGATAATGCCAAGAAATACATCGAAGATGGTCACTATGGTGGCAAGGGCTCTGATGCCCACAAGGCGGCAGTGACAGGTGATACCGTGGGGGACCCGTACAAGGACACAGCGGGTCCTGCCGTAAACCCGATGATCAAGATCACCAACATCGTGGCCATTCTTCTCCTCGCCCTGCTAGCGGGGTGAGAGGGGCACAAGTCACCTGGACGGCATTTCCCCCCCCCTTTCAGGGGGGCATGAGAAACGGATAAGCACCTGAAGGTTGAAATAAGCCATAAAAGTCCTCCCCACATCAAGGGGGAGGACTTGCTGTTTTGGGGGAACACGTCCTCCCTCTGGAGGGAAGACTCCTTCCCCCTTGGGTCGGGGTGGGGGTGATCGTGACGCCTGGTCCGGCGACGGGGGGCTCGATGGGCGGTCACGCCATCGGGCACACGGGCTGACAGGCTCCAGACGGAACCATCACCCCCACCTAACCTAACCCTTCCCCATCAAGGAGGAGGGTTAATGTGAATTAGAATAAATTCTATAATGAGAACTGCCGCTGTCGCGGAGCGACAGACGGGCCTACGCCAACACGTCAGGGACGGCATCCTGCGGTCCGAACGATCTTGGTTACACACCATCACCTGGTGATGGGAGGAATTCTGTCGATAAAGGGAAAAGGGGGATAACAGAACCATGGGTGACAGGGGTACCGCGTAGAACAGACTTCATCGCAGCGCGGGTCTGACGGCAGCCATATTACCTCGGCACTGCCCGGGGACGGACCGCTTCCGGCTAGCAGGGCTGTCAGACATACGAATCCTGCATCTCTCAGGCGTTTACGTTTCACGATCGGCCTCCCGCGAGCCACCTTCAATCACGCGAACAATCCGTTCCCACAGATCTCCCAAAGAGCGCTTGTCATCATCCATCGCTACCTTCCTCAATCCGGCGCGGTTCGAATCACTTTCCAGCCGTGCCTCTCCTAACCTTCTGGTTTCGCTTCCTGCGTCTCTCTCACGTCACTGCGCGGGTTCGTTCGGTCCGTCGGGACAGGGCACGGGATGGCGCCGCAACCCAGGCAAGCGCGTCGAAACCGTCACAATGGGCGCAGCAGGCCCCCCATTGTGCTGTATCGGTGCCACAGTTCCGGCAGCGCCATCCAGCATCGGGAGAAGCCATGCTGACCCGCTGCAGCCAGACATTGGCTGTAGTGGTGGCATCATCGTGTTCCAACTGTTCCAGCCGTGCCATCAATGCCACTGCTCGCTGGGGAGGGACTTCGGCGGCCAGCAGCGGCGCGAGCTGGCTGCGCGCCTGTCCCCATAGGTGTGCCTCCAGTGCTGCCCCGGCGACCATCAGGCGGCCTTCCGGGTGATCAGGATTGCGAACCGCCAGCCGTTCGGCCCGCTGGGTCCGCTTCAGGGCATCGTCCCCCGGCCAGATGTCGAAGTAGGCCTGCGCCAGTCCGGGATGGGGGGTGCGACGCCATGCATCCTCCACCACGCCAGCCGCCTTACGCGTTTTGCCCTCTACATGGTAGAGGCGCGCCGCCAGAAGGGAGGCCGGCACCATGCCGGCCTCCTTGCGCAGGACCCGCCGGGTCAGACGCAAGGCGGTGCGCCGGTCACCGGCGGCATCGGCCTCCAGGGCCTGCTGGGTATCGAGCACGATCTGATAGCGTTCCGCTTCATGAGGTTTGAAGGCATGAGTCCGATGGTTATGGGCCAGCGCCGCTCCGGCATCGGCCCAGCGATGTTCACGCACCAGAGCCTTAAACAGGGCACGCACGGCCCAGTCCACCGGCTGCACGGTCACGGCCCGGCGGGCCAGGTCGAGAACCTGATCATGCTGCCCGGTTCGGTGGGCCTCGGTAATCAGGCCTTTGAGGCCGATCATTTCGGTGACTGGATTGGCACGCAGGAGGCCATAATACTTTCGCACGGCCGTCCCATCGCCGGACAACTCAGCGGCCTGAGCCTGCAGAAGTAGGCTTGTCTCGGGATCGCCAAGACGGCGCCCCGCTTCGTTGGCCATTTTCGTAGCGCGTCCGGCATCTCCGGCCGCAATCGCCGCAAAGCCGGCACTCAGGGCGGCATAGCCTCGGCGACGGCGACGCTCCCCATGTCGCTGGTGCATGCGGTGCGGCAGAGCCCACAGCAGGCCGAGCAGGCGCCACAGCACGGCCAGGACGCCGGTTAGCAGCACGAGCAGAAGCAGCAGAACGGGAACGGTAGTATCGAGACGCCAGCCCTGCCATTCCAGGGTGACCGTACCGGGATGATCGGCCAGCCAGACGGCAATGCCGATCCCCCCGACGACCGCGATGACGTAGACAAGGATCCTGACCATGATTTCACCCGCCTGCCTTGACATGGTTTGCCGCCGTACGTCCCAGGGCGCGGGCGGTCAGGCCAGACAGGGCTTCATCAGCGGCGGCACGGGCGCGGGCGAAGGCTATCCAGGCGTTGGCAACCCGGGCTGGTCCGCCCTGCAAGGCTTCCATCGCACGCACGGCACCGGCCAACCCGCCGGACTGAAGGGCAGCGCTGGCCCGGGCCATGATCGCAAGCGTTCCCTCTCCGGTTGCCGCGCCGTCCGTGCGGCGGATGGTGATCACGGCAAGCAGATGTTGCAATGTATATTCCAGCCACCCATCCCCTTCAGGCGCCATGGCAGCCCGGGCAATCTCGCTATTCAGGCTGTCAAAACGGGCCTCGAGGGTGGTACGGGTGGGCAGTCCTGTCGCTGCGTAGGCGACGAAGCCGGTCACGGCCGCATCGACCACCTCGACCTCCTCGGCCAGAGCGCGGGCCGCGTGCAGTTCCGCCGCGAAGGGCGCCCCACGGTGCACGGCCTCGCGCAACTGGGCCACGGCCAGAAGCCATGCCAGCGCATTGTCCTGACGGGCCGCGGTGCGGCGGACGGCTTCCTCAAGGGCGGCGAGACGGTCATAGACGGTGGCCAGGGTCGCGGCCCCGACTTGTTCGCGGATCATGGCATCGAACCTGTCGCCAAGGTTCCCGAGCCGCGCTTCGAGGGCAGTGACTTGACGCGTCAGCGCTTCCAGTTGCTCAGGGCGGCCGACCACGGCCGTTTCCAGGGCAGCCAGCCGTTGCTTCATGGCCGCTGGCGTGGCCTCGCCTCCGGCCAGAGGCAGGGAGGCAGGGGAGAAAGCGTTTTCCATTGCCGTCAACCGTTGCTCCAGAACTGCAAGACCGCTTCCCAGCCGATCCACCCGGCCGTCCACCTGCCCGGCCAGATGGTCGAGATCGTGACGAAGCGTTGCAGCGGCCTGGGACAGATCGGTCAGGCGGCTGTCTTCGGCCGGCGCGGTGGGGAACCCGGCGGGAAGAAGGACGCGATAGGATTCAGGCACGTATTCGCGCCACCATGGCAGACTGGCGAAGCCGGCTAGTCCGCCGGCTGCTAGAATCAGGACGAGTGTGGCAATGGTCCGTCCGCGATGGCGTTCGGGAACCATCTCGGCATCGCTCGCCGGCGGGGCAACTGTCTGGATGGAGGCGGCGGCTGTCTCGTTTGCAGAACTTCCCTCCGGGTGCCCCGTTTCCCCGGGGAAGGTCTCATCCTTCCCGTCCACGGAGTCGGGAGAGTCTGGCCGGTGCGTGTTATCCGCTTCGGCCCGATCCTGGCTGGTTGGAGGCGGCGCAACCGATGCCGACGCCGCACGGTCTTCCTCCGCACGGATGGCATTCTTGACATCGTCGTGAGGAGGCTTGCGCGTGGTCATATTCCTCTCTCCCTGGGTGGTTGGGCGGCCAGTCGCGGGCGGCCATGCCTGGCCGTGGCCAGGGCCCTGCGCAAAGTCGTGATCGAACGCGGCCAGCAGGGCATCCTGGTTTGGCACCGCTGCGACCCGGATCAGCCGCCACGGCAATCCGGTCAGCGCGTGCCGGACGGCCTCGCTGAGACAATAGGCACGGGTTGCCGCGAGGCCCTGGCCCGTTCTTGCCTTCTTGACTAGCGTAACAAAAGTGGCGGCGGTACGGGGGGAATAGAACAGGGCGGCGTCGATGGCGCCTTCGGCAATCAGTCGGGTGGTAGCCGGCGTCAGGGTGGTACGCGTCTCCGCTTCGTAAAGGTTGACCTTGCGGACCAGGAAGCCGGCCTGATGCAACCGTCTGCCCAGATCTCCGGCCGTTATGCTGCCGGCCGCATGCAGAAGGGCCCCATGCTCGGGTCGCAGGTGGGCTGTGACCAGATGCGCCAGGTCAGCAACGTCGCCGCCTGCTGTTATCACCTGGCTGAAACCGAGTGCACGGCAGATCCGGGCAGAGGCATCACCGACTGCAAACACGGGGATAGCCCGCACCACCGTGGCTGCGGCCAGGGCGCGCGCGCCGTTGGCGCTGGTGATCAGAACGGCCTGCACATCGGCGAGATCAACGGCACGGGGCAGGAAACGAATGGACAACAGGGGTTCATGCACGACCACGAACCCGCGGACCTGCAGCAGATCCGTCAGGATGGCGGCATCTTCCTCCGGACGCGTGACAAGAACGCGCGGCGCCATCGGTTCAGCCTCCTGCCTTCAATACGGGGGCGGCGCGCGCCAGTAGGACTTGTCCGGCGTCCTCGGCCAGAGGCACGGCCTGTCCGGCAGGACCACGGCGCTCGACCGTGAAGGGGATGCGATCGGGACCGACGACCAGACCGCGAAACCGCACCTGCGCTCCCCCCGGATTCTCCCCTGTTCCCGTTTCCGTCAGTTCCGCAAGGCCGGCGATCGGGGTGCGGCAATTGCCGTCCAGCACGGCGAGAAAGGCCCTCTCCGCTGCCACGCACAAGGCGGTGGGGGCATGATCGAGCGGCTTCAGGTCACGACAGGTGCGCTCGTCATCGGCCCGGCAGACGATACCGATCGCGCCTTGCGCCACGGCCGGTAGCATCACCTCGACAGGCAAGATGGCCGTGGCCTGTTCCGCCAGCCCCAACCGGTGCAGGCCGGCCATAGCAAGCAGGGTGGCATCGACCAGACCGTCGGCCAGTTTTCTCAGCCGGGTTTGCACATTGCCACGCAGCGGCACAACCTTCAGGTCAGGCCTGTACAGGCGCACCTGGGCGCCGCGGCGCAAACTGGCCGTGCCAACCACTGCCCCTGCCGGCAGAGCAGCGAGACTGGGGGCCCGCAGTGACACGAAAGCATCGCGGGGGTCCGCTCGCTCCAGAACCGCTGCCAGTATGAGACCGGCGGGCAGCACAGTCTGCACGTCCTTCATGGAGTGAACGGCGAGGTCGATCGTACCGCGCAGCAGGGCTTCGTCGATTTCCTTGGTGAACAATCCCTTGCCGCCGACTTCGGCCAGGGAGCGGTCCAGAAGGATGTCACCCCGTGTCCTGATGGGGACTTCGACGATGGTGCCGGGCATGGCCAGGGACGGATGAAACGCAGCCAGACGCTCACGCACCTGACGGGTTTGCGCCAGGGCAAGGGGGCTCTCGCGGGTGCCGATTCGAAGAGGAGAAAACATCTGCATGCTTTTCCTTTAGCCCTTCCGGAAGCAAAAGGGGAAGAGGGTTTCTGCAGGACGATCGGGTCAAGACCCCCAATACCCCTTGCGGGGGGCGTTATATTTCTTGCGGAGGGCTTTATCGGGCCAGGCGAGAGGGGCATTGTCCTTGTCCTTTCAGCCGAATCATCACCATTGTTACCCGGACTGCCCGGAAAGTTTGCACATGTTCCCCTTGCCAGGACATGCAAGAGTGTATCATGAGAAGTTCTTTCATTAAAGGAGGGATCTCGTGATCCGGGCGGGGAGCGGAGTCATCGATGCGCCATTGCTTGTGATCGGGGAAACGTCCGCCCGAGTCCGGAGAGTCCAGCTCGAATCCAGAGAGTCCGACCACTGGCGTACCGCCGGGTAAAAAATCGTTCCGGCGTTGGGGTGAAATCGGGTTATGGTCAGAAGGCGAAACGTCGGCAGGGAGCGGGAGGAAAAAGCGTCCTGACCGGGAGGGTCGCGGGATATCGCGGGATCCTCTGCCTTTGAGAGGAATGAGAGGGATGGACTTTGCCAACGTGCGTCACAACATGGTGACCAGTCAAATCCGCACCAACCGGGTGACCGATCCGGTGGTGATCGGGGCCATCGCGGCCCTGCCACGAGAGGCGTTCGTACCCAAGGCCATGCAGAGCCTTGCCTATCGGGATGGCGATCTGCCGGTTGGGGGCGACCGCTATTTGATGGAGCCGATGGTGCTGGCGCGTCTGTTGCAACTCGTTCATGTCCATCCGACGGATGTCGTGCTCGACATTGGCTGTGCGACGGGGTATTCGGCGGGTGTCCTGGCGCGCATGGCAGCGACCGTTATCGCCCTCGAATCGGACCCCGCTCTGGCGAAGGCAGCCATGGCCGTTCTGGCGGCTCAAGGAATCGACAACGCCGCTGTCGTCACTGCACCGCTGACCGGAGGTTATCCGGCCCAGGCCCCTTATGACATCATCGTGTTCGAAGGAATGGTGGATATCATTCCGGAGGACATTCGCGACCAGCTGGCTGAAGGGGGGCGGCTGGTGGCCATGGTGCAGGGAAACCGGCTTGCCACGGCCACCCTGATCACCCGCACGGGACAGATCTTTAGCCGCCGCACGGCATTCGAGGGCAGCATCGCCAGATTGCCAGGGTTCGAACAGTCGCCAGGGTTTGTCTTTTGAGGGTGCCCCGTGGTCCATAATCCATAGCATCATGGGTAGTCGTGGTGGCTGATCCGCTCAATATCGAAGTCGAGGAACTGGCGCGGTGGCTGTGTACGCCGGGACCGCCGGTGCTTCTTGATGTGCGGGAGCCATGGGAAGTCGGCATTTGTGCCCTGAAGGCGAGTCTGTTCATCCCCATGAATCAGATTCATGCCCGGGCGCATGAGATTCCCGCCGACCGGGCCGTGGTCGTGGTCTGCCATCACGGCATCCGTAGTCATCATGTGGTGGGATGGTTGCGTCGTCTCGGGTACGGTAACGTCATCAATCTGCGCGGTGGAATCGACGCCTGGGCACGACGTGTCGATCCAAAAGTGGTGATTTATTGATCCGCCATCACAAGGGACAAGCCAGGAGACAGATCGGGAAAACGATCTTGATAAACGATCGTCCCTGGCTATCGTAAAAACGAATTCGGCGTTAAGCTGTATGCTGATGTGGATATCGTCTCGCCGAAGGAGACAGAGGAGGGCAGGGATGAGGCGTGTGCCGGCGGTGTTGGCAGCGGCAGGCCTTGCCATGGGGGCCATTGCAGCCAGGGCCGATACCCTGGAGGAGGCGATGGTAAGCGCCTATCTGACCAGCCCGCAGTTAGAAGCACGACGCGCCCAGAGCCGCGGTAGTAACGAGGCGATCAGCCAGGCTCTGGCCAACTGGCGTCCAAGCATAAACCTAGTGGGGCAGGAAACGCACGAGCGTGTTGAAGGAAGTAGCAGCGGTCGTCCATCAGCGCAGTATTACGCGATACATGCGGCCCGCTTCACCCTCCTCCAGCCCCTTTATCGCGGTGGGCGCACGGTTGCCCAGACCGAACAGGCAGAAGCGCAAATCCGCGCTGACTGGAAGAAGCTCGCCCTCGTTGAACAGACCGTGCTGCTGGCAACGGCAACAGCCTACCTGAATCTGTGGCGGGATGAGGCTATCCTGACTCTTACCCGTTACAATGAATGGGTGTTGCAGCGTCAGCTACAGGCGACCCGTGAACGGTTTGTGGTTGGCGAAATTACCCGCACGGATGTCGCGCAGGCAGAGGCGAGACTGGCCAGTGCCATTGCAAGACGCGAGCAGAGCGCCGGTGCTGTCGAAACGGCGCGGGCTGTCTATGCCAAAGTAGTCGGCAAGATGCCCGGGGCAATGGTTCTCCCCGTGCTGGTTCCAGATCTGCCAGCCACGCGTGACGAAGCGATCGCGCTAGCGCGGCGCAACAATCTCCAGGTGTTGGCAACCGCCTATCTTGCCGATGCTAGGGCAGCGGGTATCCGCCTGGCGCGGGGAGAGATGTGGCCCACCTTGTCTCTACAGGCTAAGCTTGGCCGAACATGGCAGATAGGCGCCTCCGAGGCTCACACCGAGACCGCTGAACTGGTATTGTCCTTGAGTTTTCCCCTGTATCAACAGGGTGTGGTGGACTCGCAGCTACGCAGCGCCAAGCATACCGCTGGCCAGTACGTGTATGAGGCGGAGAACGCCCGGCGTCAGGCCATAGCCCTGGCCGTGCAGAGATGGGAAACACTGGAAACGGCAAAGGCGCAGATTCGTGCCAACAAAGCGCGCATCGTGGCTGCCGAAGTGGCCCTGGCAGGGGTGGAGCAGGAAGCGCAGGTTGGCTCGCGCACCGTTCTCGATGTGCTGAACGCCGAGCAGGAACGACTCGATGCGCAGATCGCTTTGGCCAGGGTGGAACGGGACGAGCGTGTGGCCGCCTTCCAGATTCTTGCCGCCGTGGGACGCATGACGGTTCAGGACAGGGATCTGCCCCTGTCTGCCTACGATCCCAAGGTACACTATCATAATATCCGTGACGAGTGGTTCGGTACCAGCGCCGCGGCCGAGGCCGATGCCAGGGGCGATCAACCTCTCACCATTGTGACGAATCCTGGCAGAAAACGGGAGGAGGAATGAAACATGTCCGGATAGCCAGGGAAAGCGCGGACCAGTGAGAGCGCAGGAAGACCGTGCTGCCGGTAACACAGTCGGAGGCAGGATGTGAATGGGTGAATTTCAGGCCACGACCGATGATCGGTCCCAGCAGGAGCCCTCGATGGAGGACATTCTTGCCTCCATTCGTCGTATCCTGTCTGAAGACGTGGAAGAGTTGCAATCATCACCAAAGGGAATCACTGTCGAACCGATGCACGCGCCGGAACCATTTTCCGAGCCTGAACCACTCTCCGAGCTGGAACTGGATTTTGAAGAGGAAGAGGCGGTTGAAGAGGAACCGATGTTCCAACCTGTTTTTGAAGAACCGGTTCCCGAGGAGTTGAATGCCGATAATCCGGATTCCGAGGAAGAAAACGTCCTTGAGCTGACCGACGACATGCTGGTTGCGGATGAGGCGCTAGCCATGGTAGTAGATCCTTCTCCTCTACCACCGTGCCTGCATGAGGAACTGGAATTGACACCAGAGCTGGAAGACGAAGAGGAGGGGTTGCTATCGGCCCCAACCGCCGCGCTGTCGGCGGCTGCTTTAGGCGAATTGGTGCGCAAGGCCCGCGAACGTAATGTCCCGCTTCGTCACGATCACGATGATGTAACCCTGGAATCCCTGGTGCGTGAGGTGTTGCGTTCTCTTCTTAAGGCTTGGCTCGACGAGAATCTACCCTCTATAGTTGAGAGAGTCGTAGCGAAGGAAGTCGAACGCCTGGCCCACAAAGTCGAGGACAATCAATGGTGAGACGCGTGGCGCCCGTCTTTGCGGGGAGGTCCTGCCGTCTCACACGATGCTCCCGCCATTGCGTCGAAAGGTGGCAGATTAAGTGTCCCGCTGGACCAGAGCGATTACAATGGCTTGACGCACGCCGCAGGGCAATCGAATGAAGGGCAAGACGAGCAGGATTGACGACCCTCCCCCTTGAGTCGAGGGAGGGTCGGGGCGAACCGGAAGCCTTCCCCATCCGAGGAGAGAGCGTTTCTAGTGTGAAACGATGCAATCTCACGAGCTGCATAGCTTGTGTGCAGACGGCAGCTTATCAAGGAGGAGAGCCTGGTTGTGGGAATATATGACTTCATTCGATTGCCCTGCGCACGCCGTACCTGTGCATGCCGCAATCGCGGCTGTTGGTCCCAAGTGGTTCCCATGATGGGATGCATTCCATCATGAGGGTCGTCGGTGGCACAGGACAGGGTCGTCCATCACTTTTGAACGCGCGCAGGCTGGAAGCCTCGCGATGATGTGGAGGAACGCACGGCTTCTTTCATTCCTTGTTTTACCCCTCACGTGCGTGAGGCACGTCTTTCCCGCCATCCCTTTAGATTTCCTTCAGCCGATTGTAAATTAAGAAGGAATACGGTGTAGCAATGCGAGACAAGACGTTTCAACCCTCTGAGGTGGAAGCCAGGCATTACCGGCGTTGGGAAAACGCGAATACCTTCACCGCCGATCCCAAGCGGGACGTCCCGCCTTACACCATCATGATGCCGCCGCCCAACGTCACGGGCAGCCTGCATATGGGACATGCCCTGACGTTCACCTTGCAGGACATTCTGGTCCGCCATCATCGCATGCTGGGCCGTGATGTTTTGTGGCAGCCGGGGACCGATCACGCCGGCATTGCCACCCAGATGGTGGTCGAACGGCAACTGGCGGCCCAGGGTATCAGCCGTCATGATCTGGGCCGGGAAGCTTTTATCGCCCAGGTGTGGGCGTGGAAGGCCCACTCCGGTGGAACCATCACGACACAATTGCGCCGTCTGGGCGCTTCGTCCGACTGGACCCGCGAACGCTTCACCATGGACGAGGGGCTGTCCCATGCCGTCCGCAAGGTGTTCGTAGACCTTTACAAACAGGGACTGATCTATCGCGATCAACGCCTTGTCAACTGGGACCCTCGGCTGCATACGGCCATCTCGGATCTCGAAGTGGAACAGCGCCCGGTCGTGGGCACGATGTGGCATTTCCGTTATCCCCTCGAAGGCTTGCCGGACCAGTTCGTCACCGTTGCCACCACCCGGCCCGAGACCATACTGGGTGACACCGCCGTTGCCGTTCATCCCGACGATGAACGCTACCAGAACCTGATCGGACGGCGCTGCCTGTTGCCTCTCACTGGACGGCTGATCCCCATCATCGCCGATCCTTACGCCAATCCGGAAAAGGGAACCGGGGCCGTCAAGATCACGCCGGCCCATGACTTCAACGATTTCGAAGTCGCCCGCCGGCATGGTCTGCCCGTGCTCAACGTGCTCGATCGCGATGCGCACCTGAACGCAAACGTGCCGGAAATCTATCGCGGGCTTGACCGTTCCGCGGCCAGGGACAAGGTGGTTGCGGACATGCAGGCGCTCGGCCTTCTGGAAAAGGTCGAGGGTAATCCCATGACCCTGCCCTATGGCGACCGTTCGGGGGTGGTGATCGAACCATGGCTGACCGATCAGTGGTTCATCGACGCCAAGGTCCTGGCCGCACCGGCGATCCAGGCGGTTGAGAAAGGCCGCACCCGATTCGTGCCAGGCCACTGGGAGAACACCTACTACGACTGGATGCGCAACATCCAGCCCTGGTGCATCTCACGTCAGATCTGGTGGGGGCATCAGATCCCGGCCTGGTATGGTCCCGATGACCAGGTATTCGTTGAAATGACCGAAGCAGAGGCCCTGGCTGCCGCCACTGTCCACTACGGCTACCCGGTGGCGTTGCAGCGTGACAGCGACGTGCTGGACACCTGGTTTTCATCGGCCTTGTGGCCGTTCTCGACCCTCGGCTGGCCGGAACAGACGCCGGAACTTGGCCGCTATTATCCAACCGATGTGCTGGTCACCGGTTTCGACATCATCTTCTTCTGGGTGGCACGGATGATGATGATGGGGCTGCACGTAATGGGAGATGTCCCTTTCCATACCGTCTACATCCATGCCCTGGTCCGCGACGAGAAGGGCCAGAAGATGTCAAAATCCAAGGGCAACATCATTGACCCCCTGGCCCTGATCGATGCCTACGGCTGCGATGCCCTGCGGTTCACACTGGCCGCCCTTGCCGTACCGGGGCACGATGTCAGGATGAGCGAGCAGCGTGTCGAGGGGTATCGCAACTTCGCCACCAAGCTGTGGAATGCGGCCCGTTTCTGTGCCATGAATCACTGCCACCCGGTTCCCGGATTCATGCCCGGAACGGTGACCAGTACACTCAACCGCTGGATCATCGGCAAGACCAGCGAAGCCGGTCGCAAGGTGACAGAGGCTCTTGCCAGCTATCGCTTCAACGATGCGGCGCAGATCCTCTATACCTTCACCTGGAATACCTTCTGCGACTGGTATCTGGAATGCGCCAAACCCACCCTTCAGGCAGGCGACGTTCAGGGAGAAACCCGCGCCACCACGGCATGGGTGCTGGATCGGATCCTGATCCTTCTCCATCCGTTCATGCCTTTCCTGACCGAGGAACTGTGGGGCCAGCTTGCCCCGGAGCGAACCGCACTGCTGACAACCACATCCTGGCCTGATTTCTCCGATGCGCCCGATGCCTCCGATGCCACAGCGGAAATGGATTTCGTGGTCGCACTGATCACGCAGGTGCGTTCGGTGCGGGCTGAGATGAATGTGCCGCCGGCTGCGCGCGTGCCCCTTCTTGTCACGGAGAGCAGCGCCCAGGCGCGGGCGCGGCTGGATGCGCACAGGGCGTTGATCACGACCCTGGCGCGGGCCGAACGGGTTGAGGTCGTCGGCGAGACCAGTAGCAAGGGAGCGGTGCAGATCGTGGTCGGGGAGGCAACTATTCTCTTGCCGCTAGCCGGTGTCATTGACCTGGAACAGGAAAAAGCCTGGCTGGTCAAGGAGATCCAGAAGCTTGGTGCCGAGATTGATAGAATCGATCAGAAACTCGGCAATACAACTTTTATCGCTAAGGCACCATACGATGTGATCGAGGGCCATCGCACGCGCCGCGCCGACATGGTTGCCGCATGCGACAGGCTGAAACAGGCCTTGCAGCGACTGGAGGCGTTGTAGATGAAAATTCAAGGGGGTGTGATCCCCTTGAGCGTCAATCCTGCTTCATGCGCGAGGGCATGCCGTGAGTGCAGCGCAAAGCCTGTTGGACGCCTCGAAAAATCGCCATGCCCGCGCAAGCGGGCATCCATAATACTCTTAGGCCTTGATCGTGACCTCCCCCAGGCGCTGCCGACGGGCCAGCCGCATCCGCGGCCCTTGGCTTTTGCGCCATGCGGCGCGCCGCGGCAGCAGACATTTGCGCATGTGTCACGATTGACGCTCGTTGGTACAAAGTGCTGACAGGCATGGATTCCGTCCCCGTCTGTGCAAGAGCAGGCTTTCGCGGGAAGGATGGGGTGTAAATAATTCGAGGGACTCTGTTGTTTGTTCCCTACCCATCCGTTTCCGAATAGATATTTCGTTGCAGCCCTCATGACCTTATTTTGATACGAAAAGAAAGACCAGCCGGGGATAGAAGACGCAACCAACCATGCTGAAGACGCAGGCCGGTGAAGCCATGGTTGAGGCTGGAAAGCATTGGCAGAATAACAATCTGCAATTGGCTGGCGAATCTTTCCGCCAGGCGTGCATGTTTTATCGCACCGTCGGGGATCCCCAGGGCGAAGCACAGGCGGTCAGTCGTCTGGCCGAGCTGGCATGGCGTCTGCGTTATCTGGCCGACGCCTATGCCCTGTTCGTTGAGGCACGTGGTTTGTCTCCGCCGCAGCAAAAGACCACCAAGGTCAGGCCCATGTCCTGCTGTGTCTGGGCAAGCTGGCCTGTCAGCAACAGCAGAAAGAGGAAGCGTGCAACTTTATCGCCCGTGACGAAATCGTTATAGGTCACCCCCCGTTGCCACCCGAGAACCACTACCCATCATAGGTCTTCGTCGCATTGTTGGCAGTGACGGTCAGCGTTGCCTTGGTAATGTTTGCCGTTGTTGCCGCGGTGGTGTCGGAGAGGATATAATTGCCCGCGTCGGGGCCACCCAGCGACAGGCCCGGTGACTGTTACCGCCCAGTCGGTCCCGACGTTCCGGTCGGCGCCGTCCCCAGCCCGAGGCCGGCCTAACGCCTAACGGTGCGGCACCTCTTCGGTAAACCGTGATGAAATATCTGTAAAAAAGAGGCACGGGAAAGGGTGGGAAAAGCCTGCCTCAACGGCGTTGAAACAGGAAAAGCATGGCCTGCCTGTCAGGCTAGGCACCTCGGCGGCCTGAGATTCGTGCTGTTCAGTAACCGTAACGCAAGGCATGGGCAAGCACCTTGCGCATGACTGAAGGCAAGGCCTGCTCCCCCATCTGTTCCGGGGCAATCCAGATGCCATGGGCTGCCGGATCGGGACCAGCATGGGCAATCGCAACCTTCAAGTCGAGCTGGAAGTGCGTAAAGACATGCCTGACCATGCCTGGCAACAATTGCCAGAACAAGGACAGAGGGGCAGCCAGAGAAACGGCTTCCTTCAGCATCCAGGACTCGGGTCGCCAGGGGGTGGAGGGAATTTCCATCATTCCCCCCAGAAGCCCTTTCTGCGGGCGACGGCGCAAGAAAATGGCTCCGTCCTTGCGCACGGCGACAAAAGCCAGGCCTTGCCGGATCGGGCGTGGACTCTTGTTGGCTCTGGCCGGTAGCGACCCAGCCAGGCCTTGCCGATGCGCGGCGCAGACGGGCTGTAACGGACACAGCATGCAGACGGGCTGGCGCGGTGTACAGAGCATGGCGCCCAGGTCCATGGCTGCCTGAATGAAGTCACCACAGCGGGATTCCGGCATCAGGGCGTCAGCCAGGGTATGAATGCGGGGTCGAGCGGTCGGCAAGGGTTCAGTCACGGCGCACAAGCGCGTGATGACCCGCTCGATGTTGCCATCCACAGCAACGGCGCGCCGACCGAAGGCAATGGCAGCGATGGCGGCAGCGGTATAGGCGCCAATACCAGGCAGACGCCGGAGCGCTTTCTCATCGGTGGGAAACGTGCCGGTTACCGCGATTGCCTGGGCGCACTTGTGCAGACTGTGCACGCGGGCATAATATCCAAGCCCGGCCCATGCGGTCAACACGTCGTTGAGATCAGCCTGGGCCAGATCGGCGAGGGTCGGCCAGCGGGCGATGAAGACGCGAAAATAGGGTTCCACGGCGGCGACGGTGGTCTGCTGAAGCATGATTTCCGACAACCACACCCGATAAGGGTCCGGGGTCTCGTTTGGTCCGGCCCGCCAGGGCAAAACGCGGCGGGACTGGTCATACCAGGCAAGCAGGCATGCTGTGATGGCATGCGGAGAGGTAGGAGGATCCGGCATGGGCCTAAGAGGCACAAGAGGGAATGACCGGATATCCATGCCCGAAGGTACCACGGGAGGCCGGACACCGCAACGGTCGGAATCAGAATCGGAACAGGGGAGAGGCCCGGCCCCGGGCACTGGGACAACAGCGGCAGTAACCGTGGCAAGACGGCATGGGCCCAAGGCGGTCGGCGTGGCCATGGTCCGTGTCGCGGGCAGGATTCTTGGCCGACGCGGTTTCAGTGAAGCGGCGCTTCTGACCCAGTGGCCGGCCATTGTCGGACCCGAGGTAGCAGCGGTATGCCTGCCAACCCGGTTGACCTTTTCCCGCGGTGCAAAGAGGGGAGGTGTGTTGTCTCTACGGGTGGCAGGCGGTGGGTTCGCGATCGAGTTGCAGCATCGTACCGTGTCACTCATCAAGCGAATCAACACCTATTTCGGGTATGTAATGGTGGACCAGATCAGGATGACCCAGGGGCTGCTGCCACGGCGACCGCGCTTTGCGCCCCTTTCCGAACCGATCGTGCTGCCACCGGACGAAGAAACGGTTCTTGCTGTTGAACTGGCGCCGGTGAGAGACGACGCCTTGCGCGCGGCCCTGGCTCGCCTTGGTCGAACCATCCTTCGCCGGACGTGAAGCGGTGGCGCCCTCCTAGGCCCCATTCACACATCATGGAGGGTAGCGTGTTCATCCCGGACCTCCCTCTTCACAGCCGTTGACGCCCCGGCCCTTTGCGCCCATGGCGGGAGAAAGACCAGGGAGAGGATGCCTTCATGGCCCTAGCCTTCGATACCTTGAGAATCGCCCACCATTTGCGCGAAGGTGGGTTCTTCGAAGCGCACGCCAACGCCATCACCGAAGCCCTCCGGCAGGCCTCGACCGACTCGGATATCTTGTGTGCCACCAAGGCCGACATTGCCGCTGTGCGCGCCGAGATGAGGACGATGGAGTTGCGTCTGGTCATCAAGCTGGGGGTGATGCTGGCGGCCTTGTTCGCGATGACGGTCGGTGCCACGTCACGGTGATCGTGCGGCTTCTGCTGCAGTGATCCCTCCCGCCAGGACGTGATCCCCCGGCTTGTCCCCTGGACCTGCGGACGGGGAACAGGAGAATAGCCGCGCGCAGGGAACAGGCCTTGCGAGAATGACCACGCGGAGTCTTCTCTCCTTCTGACGGGAAGACTCCCTCCCCCTTGGATCGGGGGGAGGGTCGGGGGAGGGGTGATCGTGACGTCTGGTGCGGCGATGAGGGGGCTCGTGGCAATCACGCCAGCGCGGGCGCACGCGGGCTAACAAGGTCCAGGCGGAAGACTTCCTGCCCCTCCCTCGATCCTCTCCCGACGGACCCCGTCCCGAAAGAGACCCCCTGAGGGAACACGTCCGTCTCCTGAAGGGGGACTTGCCCCCTCTGGGGAGAAGGGTTTGGGGATGGAGCCTGCCAAGGTGACTTGGAATAAATTTCATACCGGGAATTGCTGCTCCCGGACACCTCTAATGACCGTCACGACCGCGCAGGCGGGGGCATCCATGTATGCTGACAGGCACGGATGCCCCCGCCTGCGCGAGGACAGGCTTTCGCGGGCCTTCTGGATTCTTAGAGACCTCCTTTCCGGGACCCGGTGGCAGAGCAGGGACGGATGGGACGAGACGGGCCTGGACACTTCTCAAGAATCCTCTCCCGATCTCAGAGAGAGGGGGAAGGGGGTTCGGGGAGAGGTCCGATTGTCTTGCGCGAGGTAGGCGAGTTTCTTGTTCTCAAGCCGCTGCCGTGCCACGCTGTCCAGGATGAACCCGGCATTGACAGACAGAAAGGCGGCTATCATGAGTCCCGCGGACAGAACCGCAATTGGCAGACGGAGAACGAAGCCTGTTTCTAGATACTCGTTCAGAACGGGAACGAAAAGGAATAATGCCACGGCCGCCAGAACAGCGCCTGCCCCATTGAAAAAGGCCAGGGGATGGTAATCCTTGAAAAGACGAATCATCACCAGCAGGATTCGCAGGCCGTCCTGATAGGTCTTGAGCTTGCTCCGGGTGCCGTCCGCCCGTTCATAATAAGGCGTCCTGACTTCCGCATGGGGCAGGTTGAGACTGAGACAGTGAACGGTCATTTCCGTCTCGATCTCGAACCCACCGGACAGAACGGGGAATGACTTGACGAATCGGCGCGAGAAAACCCTGTATCCCGACAACATGTCGGTAAAGCCGCGACCAAAGAAGAAATGGGCAAGCGTCGTCAGAAGCCGATTGCCGAAAACATGGCCGGGCCGATACGTTTTCTGGTGGTAAACAGGAACGCGCTTGCCGATCACCATGTCCAACCGCCCAGCGACCAGGGTTCCGATCAGTTCGGGCGCGCTTTCGATCCCATAGGTTCCATCGCCATCTGCCATTAGATAGACATCCGCTTCAATTTCGCTGAACATGCGACGAACGACGTGTCCTTTGCCCTGGTAGCGCTCGGTTATGACGATAGCACCTGCCTCCCGTGCCTCCTGCGCCGTACGGTCGGTAGAGTTGTTGTCGAAGACGTAAATATCCCCTCCGGGCAGCACCTGCGCGGCTTTCCGGACAACAGCCCCGATCGCTCCTTCCTCGTTGTAACAGGGAAGAAGAACGGCGATTCTCATGCTTTTATAGGCGTTGTGACCCTGCTGCATGGTCACCACTCACTCCGGTTCAAATCTGTCATGCCGAAACGACGGAACCGAATCAACATGCTCAGATATGTTCAACATGTTTTCGTTTTTTCCCTTTTCACCCGCTCTTCTAGAATCGCGAGCTGACGCCCGACGTAGAGGGCATGACCGATATCGGAAATCGCGCCGTCGTGAACGATCTGCCGTTCCACGTCCATAGCCGTCCGCCCTCGATACTGCGTGAGCGTTTCACCATCCCGTGTCTTGTGCACGGCAACGATTCCTTCCGCCGCCTGGTCCACGGTGAAGATGAAGTAGCCGTTTGGGTCTTCCCGCAGGGTCCGTTTGCCAGTGGCGCGGTCAATCTCTCCGTCGCTGATCTTGGCCGCTGCGATCTGGCGGGCGAGATCAAGCCGCTCCGGGGTATCAGGATCGATGGCAATCGCGTGACTGATCACCGTGATCGCTCCCACCGGCAAACCGCCCGCGACGCGTCCCACTTCCGCCTGAAGCGCCATCAGTCCGTACAGATTCCGCAGCCAGGCCGACATGACATTGTGGACGCGGAAGGTGGCCGTAAGGGTCAACACCTCCTGGAACACTCGGAAAAACAGGGTCGTCAGACAGGGTGTGCCAACGGTGGCATCGGCCACCAGGTCTGTTGCCGGATCCCACACGGTCAGAAATCCGCCCCGGCTGCCGGGATTGGCCTTGAGCCGGGTTGCCGCCGCCTCCAGCAGGTCAAGCCCCCAGTAACGCCGCAGCCGGTGGCCATAGGTATAATCCACTCCCTCTGGCCGGATATCCGACAAGATAGCGGTCTGATAGGCCTGGAAATCGGCGAGCAAGAAACCGACGGCGCGCAAATCAGCCTCGGCGTCCGCGACTGGCTCGGTCACGATCACTTTCAAGTTTTGCAACTCCAGCCGCGGCTTGCCTTCACCCGCGACCACTGGCACCCCGAACCGCAGCACTCGGGTAACCACCTCTTCCCAGGCATCCAGCGGCTTGCGGCGAACGATGGTATGGGCGCGCGGCTCGGAGGGAAAGTAGACGGGCCGGTATTCCGGCAAGGGGACCTGGACCCGATCGCGCCGGGGCAGTTCCGGCGGCGGCAGGGTGGCAAAGAAGATCTGCAGCCCGCGTGCAGTTTCAGGCGCGGACAGCTTGCCAAGAGACACGGGCCGTACCTGGTCCGTCAAGAGCGCAGGATCGAAGGCGGTGTCCAGACAGCGGGTGGTACCCCGGATGCGGAAGCGCGGCTGGTTGAGGCGTTCAGCCTGCTCTACGCCAAGTGTCAGCAGGTTGGCAAGCTCTTCTGCAGATCCGCTCAGGTTCTGGCCGAGAATGAGGATGTGATGGATCTGCGGGTTCCAGAGGAGGTTGCGGATAAGCTGCGGCAGGCCATCGCCATAGAGCGTGCCGAGCACGGCAATGCGCGATGATGCCGGATCGAGATCGATGCCATAGCGCGCAAGGAAGTCCACGACCTGCCGTACTGGGGTCCAGAGGGTGGCGATGCCCACGTCGCCATGCGGATTGATGATGTACAGTCTATCAGAGAAATAGAGTGGTTCGAAGATAGCTAGAGACGTCATGTTTCCACTGTATATTTCGGCTACCGTGTCCAGTTACTTTCTTGAGGGCATCGGCCAGCCGGAACAATCACCTGAAGAAAGATAATCCAGGAAAACGGGCCCGTTTTGTATTCCATAGCCGGATGCTTGCGAAAGACCTCGCGTTGCGAAAACGAAATGGCCTGTAGAAGCCGTAAGGGTATCACAGCCACGATGATGCAGGGAATGCCTGACGTCTCCTCCGGGTGCGAACGGACAGCGCGCGGGAGTAAAAGAGAGGTCTGTCGCGGCGCCCGCTCCCCCATCCACGTCCGTCGATCCGCAATAGCCGGGTCTCTCCTGTCAGCAGGGCATCATGGGTAAAGACAAAACAGTGTCGCTGAGCACCGGGAAACGGCGTGCATTGAACATCTGATAATGCCACCATTCCTTGTGATAGAAATCCCAGCCCGCGGCTGTCATCAATCCGATCAACAACATGCGATTGCGTTGGGCAGTCACCGAAATATCCAGGGTACCATGGTAGGAAAACGGCGAGAAGTGATCGAAAGGCGTTCCCATCTCCAGTTCCTGCCCGGTTGCTGCCTCGACCAGGGTCAGGTCGGTGGCAACCCCGCGGGAATGGGGCGAACCGCGGCGGGGATCGGCCAGAAAATCAGGATCGGGCATATGCGTCCAAAGCACTCTTTGCGCTTCCGCCGGGCGGAAGGCATCAAAAATCTTGAACCGCAAGCCATGCGGGCAGGCCAATGCGATTGCCCGCCGCAACAGGGCCGCCGACTCGCCATGCAGATAGCAGCCCGGGCGCACATAGACAGGGGCACCGGTGAAATTGGTCCTTGTGGCATAGACAATATCGAGAATGATATCGAAGGCAGGAGGGGTTATTTCGACCAGCATGGAAACTCCTAGAAACAACACGGCAGGTCTTTTGAATGCGTTTTGCACAGCAATCTGAGGGTGCAGATAGGACCAGAAAAAGGGCGATCGTGCCTCACGCCTGTTCTATTTTGTCCGGGTACGAAAAACCACCCTTCGGGGTAACCGTTCACCTTCCCCCTCGCAAAATCAGCCTCTTTCCGTCACCCCTGCGCAGGCGGTGGTCCATAGCGGGGCAGGCGTGTCGCCAGACCACAACATGCTGCGCCGTCCAACCACGGATTCCCGCTCCCCGCTTTCACGGTGGACAATCCTTACAGGAATCACAGAAGGAAAGTGTGGCCAGTTATCCCTTCGGGAAGCAGTATTCTTCCCCCCCCCCTTCTCTCGACTCTTTCATTTGATCGCCCCGGTTTGTTCAAGTTTTCTTACACCTTCAGTATACAGGAACAGGTAGCAGGGCCCCGCGGGAAAACGGTGGCGGCCTGCTGCGAAAGAAAACCGGAGTATTGCAACGATGCTGATTCTGGCGCTGGACAGTGCGACAGAAGGGTGTTCGGTCGCCCTATGGCAAGACGGAACGGTACTGGCCAGTCGCGACCAGATCACGGGGAGAGGTCAGGCGGAAATCCTGGTGCCCATGGTGCAGGCTGTTCGGGCTGAGGCGGGGGTTTCATTTGCGGACGTGGATCTGTTCGCGGTCACGGTAGGGCCCGGTTCCTTTACCGGCGTGCGGATTGGTTTGGCCACGGCACGGGGATTGGGTCTAGCAGCGGCGCGTCCGGTGGCCGGTGTGACCACGCTTGAGGCAGTGGCCTGGATCGCCAGGACCAAAAGCCAGGGAGCGCGATCGGCTGCGGTGGTTCTGGACAGCTATCGGGCGGATGTCTATGTCCAGCCGTTTCTGTTGGGCGCGACACCACCCATGCCGCTTGGACCCGTGCAGACGTTGCAGCCTTCGGCCATGACGGCCTTTCTGGACCAGTTGCCCGCATCAGTCATGATTGTCGGCAATGGGATATCCCGGCTGACCGGCTTCCTGCCCACCACTGCCCTGATAGTGAGCGGGATGCTCCCCCAGGCGGCAGCGGTTGCTGCTGTCGCTGCCGCTCGGGAGGGGGGCAGTCGCATGGCACCTGAGCCGCTCTATCTGCGTCCTGCCGATGTAACCGTGTCGCGTGCGGGTGGGAACGCGTGCTCGTGATCCGGCTGTTGTCACTTGTCCCCACGCATGCCGCAGTGGCTGCGGCCGTGCAGGCCCGCTGTTTCGAGACGGCATGGGACGCGTCGGCCATGGCTAAGGTGCTGGCCATGCCGGGGACGTTCGGCTGGCTGGCTCTGGTGCGGTCTTGTTGCTGCAAAGGCAGGGAGGGGGAGGAGAAGCTGACAGGCCTGATCATATGTCGCCGTATTCTCGATGAGGCTGAGGTATTGATGGTAGGGGTCATACCGGAAGCGCGCCGGCTCGGTGTCGGCCGTCGCCTGGTCGAAAACGCCCTCGCCACCGGCGCGACGACGTTTCTGGAGGTGGCGATTGACAACATGGCGGCACTTGCCCTTTACCGGAAACTCGGCTTTGAACGTGCCGGACGACGTTTCGATTACTATCAGCGCCCCAATGGAACCGTCGCTGACGCCCTGGTCCTGCGGGCAGGGGGCAATGATGAATGCGCGTATTCGAGTCATCATGACTGATATAAGGTTGTACTTCAATCACATATGACAGATTAAAGTAATACAGTCTATCCATGTATAGCAACCTACCTGCCGCCGCGCGGGAGGGCACGTTGTGACGTTCGTAGAATACAGACGCAATCTCCATTTCCAATGGACAAGGAAAGAATCATATCAGCCGGCCGCTGACTCCAATAAATAGTTACAATACCTTGATGATACGAATACGATGAACACCATGTTCTGGTTCTCCGGTCTCCAGTCCAAGATCAACGACCAGGTGCCCTAGTGTGGCTATGGACCTTGGAACATTAATAAGTGGTTCAGCACCTTGCAGACGGATCTCGCAGACTTGTCCAGGCTGCATACGCTCGACGAGCAATTTTGTTTTGACAAAGGTCATGGGGCAGAGATCCCTTGTGATATCAAGATAGTAGTCCGGTTTATCAGTCACCTTCTCCCTCATAGTTTTTTATCAGTGACGATTGATTCACCATTGCTTCCAATGTCAGTATAAACTATATAGAAACTTGTTCGCCTTCAAAAAGAGGATATATTTGATGCCTGAACAAACAAGCGCCAGTGAATTGTTGTCCCTGACAACGGAAATCGTGGCGGCCCATGTGGCCAACAACACCGTGCCCCTAAGCGATCTGCCGCAGTTGATCAACGATGTCTATCGGACATTGTCCAATGTCGGAACGTCCCAGCCGTCGGAGGATCGTCCTCAGGCGGCCATCCCGATCAGAAAATCAATCACAGCCGATTACATCATTTGTCTTGAGGATGGCAAAAAGCTGAAAATGTTGAAACGCCATCTCAAGACAGCCTACAACATGACCCCTGAAGAATACCGTGAGCGCTGGCAGTTACCACCTGACTACCCAATGGTCGCGCCAAGCTATGCCAGGCATCGCAGCACTCTGGCCAAGAAAATTGGCCTTGGTACCAAATCCTGCAGAAGGCGAGAGGAAGAGTGAGCGGCGTTTTAATCATGCCAAAGAAGCATTGGTAGAAGTGATACGGACTCCGATGGAAGATCACGTGTTCTCATTTCTCCTGTGGCTCGTGCGGTGGTTTTGATTCAGCAGGTATGAAGGAAGATTGCGCAAAAAACAGATTCTTCGACGTTTCAAGAGAACGCAAGGAGAGCGCCAGGCAGTGGCAATGAGGCAGGCCATTGTCGAGAGGGGGTTGTGTTGCGGCATTCCCTGGTATGGTCCAGGGTATCTGGAAGAGTCCTTTGCCGGGGGATGATGCGGTGGGACGCTGTCCAGAATTCCAGGAGGCGGTGGGGTGCAGGTCCGGAAGGTGGCGACGGATTTGGGGATCGGAAGGAGGGAGCGAGCAGAGTGCTGGCGTGGGAGGATGTGCCGTGCCAACGGGCAGCATCACGGTCTCGACCTTGCGAGGCCCAGCACAACTTCTTCCTGAAGCCCGGCGTTGTCGTTCGTCATGCATGGCGATACGCTTGAATTTTTCAGAGTTTGCAAAGGAACCCCTTGATGAGCAGTACAATGGCGTGTCAGTCATGGGGGACACACTTTAAAGGAAGGCAATACATGCGAGGGCCTTCAGGCTCTCGCGCTTTTCGTTTTTTGCAGAAATCTAAGTCAGGAGGCCCCCTCGAAAGATCGTCATGCCCGTGCAAGCTTGTCCTCGCGCAAGCCAGGGGCGGGCATCCATGACATGCTGGTGAACATGGATTCCCGCCTTCGCGGGTCTGCCAGGGCAGAATGATTTTTTCGTCCAGATGTTGCAAGCCCTCCCCCGATCCAAGGGAAAGGGCGTGTTCCCTCCAGGGGAAAGGGGGGTTCTCTCAGAGAAGAGGGAGTGTTCGGGGGGAGGACAGAGAACCCTCCCCCATCCAGTCACACGTTGAACAGGAAGTGCATGATGTCGCCATCTGCGACAGGGTATTCCCGTCCTTCCAGCCGCATCCTGCCGGCGTCACGGGCCCCCTGCTCCCCATTGCAAGCCAGGAAATCGTCATAGGCGATGGTTTCAGCACGGATGAATCCCTTCTCGAAATCCGAATGAATCACGCCAGCAGCTTCCGGAGCCCTGGCGCCATGACGCACCGTCCACGCCCGCGCTTCCTTGGGACCAACGGTGAAGAAGGTGAGAAGATCGAGCCGTTGATAACCGGCCTTGATCAGCCGTGCCAAGCCGGTCTCCGCCAGATCCAGGGCAGCCAGAAACGCCTTCCGCTCCGCCACATCGGGCCACTGTGCCACTTCGGCCTCAACCGCCGCCGCGATGACCACCGCCATCGTGCCTTCGGCGGCTGCCCGGGCGGTCACCTGTCCAGTGTAAGCGTTGCCCGTGGCTGTTGCGGTCTCTTCCACATTGCAGACGTACAGCAGGGGCTTAGCCGTGAGCAGAAAAAGCTGCTGCTGTATTTTTTTCTGTTCGGGATCATCAAGACGTACCGAACGGGCGGGGTGGCCAACTCGCAAGGCATCCAGCAGCGGATCGATCACGGTCATCTGGGCTTTGGCGTCCTTGTCGCCCGTCTTGACTTTCTTGGCGAGGGAGATAGCGCGACGCTCGAGGCTGTCAAGATCGGCTAGCATCAGTTCAGTCTCAACGGTATCGGCATCCCGAAGGGGATCAACCCGGCCCTCGACGTGGGTGATATCCTCATTCTCAAAGCAGCGCAGAACGTGCGCGATAGCGTCACAGCTACGGATATGGGCCAGAAACTGGTTCCCGAGTCCCTCTCCCTTGCTCGCCCCACGCACCAGGCCGGCGATATCCACGAATTCGATCTGGGTCGGGACCATCCGGGCCGATTGGCCAATGCGGGCCAGCACTAGCAACCGTTCGTCGGGAACGGCGACGATGCCGACGTTGGGCGCGATGGTACAAAAGGGGTAGTTGGCGGCTTGGGCAGCCGCCGTGGATGTCAAAGCATTGAAGAGTGTAGACTTCCCCACATTGGGCAGGCCAACAATGCCACACGCGAACCCCATAACACCCCCTTGTGCACCGGAAACAAACACAGCCCTTCACGCGCCGGCAGCTCCAGGCTGCGGCAAGAATGGCATACCAGACGCCAGAATCAAGCCTGGACGGGGCCGGTTTCAATCCCCTGACATGCTCTGCCCAGCCTCTGCACGACGTGCCGCCGTTCTCCCCGCCATGTCCAAGGCTTTCAGCACCGTCTCTGCCGTCAACAATTCCGGCAAGACCAGACCCCGGGGTATGCCCGGTCCGTGGACGACATTGAAGGGAATGCCATAGCGGCCAAATCGGGCTAGATAGGCGGCAATGCGCGCATCAGGCCGGGTCCAGTCGGCCTGCATGGTGATCATCCGGCCCAGCCGCTCCGCCACTTCTCCCCGTGACAGCACCACCGCCTTGTTGACCTGACAGGTCACGCACCAGTCGGCGGTGACATCGACGAAGACCACCTGTCCTTTGGCCACATGGCGGGCCAGAACGTCTTCATCAAAGGGCAGCCATGGACCTTGCGGACGCACCATTTCCTGGCCGTCTGGCGAAGGGGGAACCACGATGGCAGCGCCCATCAGCCCCAAGGCGGCAAGAGTGGCAATCGGCCGCAGCCGCAAGGACAGCCGCTGCCGCAGTGCCAGCATGCCGACCCCTGTGGCCATGGCGAGGCCGGTCAGAATAGCCGTTCGTTCGCCCACCTGGGCCGTCAGTACCGTCAGCAGCCATATCGTCGTGGTGGCAAGGGCAAGGCCCATGAGTCCCTTGAGCCGCATCATCCAGCGACCGGGCCGCGGCAGGCGCGTGGCAAGGCCGGGAAAAGCGGCGATCAGCAGGTAGGGACAGGCCATGCCAAGTCCGAGGGTGGTAAAGATCAAAAGAATCTCTAGTGGTCCGCGGGCCAGGGCAAATCCCACCGCCGTCCCCAGGAACGGTGCCGAGCATGGTGTCGCCAGGAGAGTCGCAAAGGCACCGCTCAAGAAGGCACCAATCTGTCCACGTTCCTGCTTTCCACGGCCCAGGTCAGCCAACCACGGCGGCAGGGGAACCTCGAACAGGCCCCACAGATTAGCGGCAAACAGGGTCAGTACGATGATCATGACGACCAGAAACAAAGGCTGCTGGAATTGAATCCCCCAGCCAACCGCTGCGCCTGCCGCCTTGACCGTGATGGCTGCGCCTGCCAGCAATAGGAACGAGAACAGTACGCCTGCCGATGAAGCGACGAAACTGCGCCGTACCGTTCCCCGCTCGGGCGTGCCGCCATGATTGATCATGGTCATTACCTTGAGCGACAACACCGGCAGCACGCACGGCATCAGGTTCAAGATGACGCCCCCCAGAAAGGCGAATCCGAGCATGACCACGAATGTCGTCATGGCACCTGTCGTTGCCGTGTCCGGCATGCCGTCCCCGGCAGCTAGCGACACGGTCGCCTGCATGGCACGGGCTCCATCGACGAGAGTCAGCGTCACCGGCGTTCCGGCTGGAACCGGAGTCCGAGTCGGTACCCGCAGCATGACCTGTTGGCCATTCCCGTTCTGCCGCACCTGCGGCGCCCCGGCGTTCAAATCGCCTAGTCCCTCCACGAACAGGTCCGGTCTAGTGAGAAGGGGATCGGCCTCTACCGCAACGGCGATGATTCCACCCTGCCCGTCTTCATCTGGTCCTGTAGCCGCCGTGAGCAGACGCAGCCCGGCCGTGCGGCCATCTCCTGGCACGCGGGCGGCGTGACGCTCGATCAGATGCATGAAGGGCGACGGTTCCGCTGGTTCATCCGGAATTAGGAGGGTCAGGTTGGCCTGCTGCGGCACGCAGATCTCGGCGCATACCAGAAAATCCACCCCCGCCCGTATCCAAAGAGACGCACCGGATCGTTCCAGGGTAACGGTGATGGGCAAGACCACCTCTCCCTCGTAACCGGCTGTCTCGATGCCCCGGAGGCTGAAACGGCGCGGCGCCGGCCAGGTAATGGCCGCTTCGGTCAGATTTTGCGAGCCGGTCCAGTCGATGGTGGGAGGGTAGCCGGCATCCCCCGGCGAACGCCAGTAGATTTTCCAGTGCGGCGACAAGGCAAAGTGCAGACCCAGACGAACCGTTGTCCCTTCCCCCACGCCAGCGACCGCCGAGACCAGCCGCACATCGCCCCCCAGGGTATGCGTCCAGGGCGAGGCCGCCACCGGAACGTCCAGTCCAACCGTTTCCCTGCCCGGGTCGGAAGGCGACAGACCCGCCCCCACCGCTGTCGACAGGCGGCGTGACCAGCTTTCTTCTCCTGTCCTGGCGAACCCTTCCCCGATGACTACCAGCCAGGCGAGAGCAAGCGCCAGAACGAAACACCCCCTGCTTCGTAGAAGCGGCCTGGAGCCCCCTGCCATGGGGCTGGCGACCGCATCCGTACTGATTAGAAAGGGAGTCTCCCAGGTCATGTCCCGTCTGTCCGTGGCGCTGTATGCGATTGTTCTCTTCTCACTTCCGCCCCTCCACCCTCTTGCCTCTGACGGTACCTGCCCCTGGGAGAAGCCCTCTCGAGTCGTATGGCGTCAGGTCTGCAGGCGCCGGCCGTGGCACTTTGGCAGCTTTCCAGTCCTGGATCAACGGCCACCCTATGATCCCTGTCTGTTCCAAAGAAACGCCTTTTCAGTCTGCCGATTGACATTTTGTTACAGTTCCGCTTCTCAGACGCGCCTGCAAGGCTTATAGTCAAGACTGTCGGCGTTGTGCCGACTATGGCGCTAAATCCCATGCGGAATAAGCGTAGCGGACCCGGGGGCAGTACCCGGCGCCTCCACCACTTTCTCCTCGAGAGGCAATGGGGGCGAAACAGGATTGACGCGCGTGGTAAAGGTGTGGAGTGTACCCGGCATGGTTCCGCCGTTATCGGGCCGATTCATAAGTGCCAACGATAACGAGATGGCGCTCGCTGCCTGATGAATAGGTAAGCGCGGTCGGGGGGGCACCGGGCAACAGAAGCCCCTCACTGCGCCGACCAACAAAAGGGTGTGACGGTGGCAGCAAACGAAAACAGACACAAAAAATGCTGAAAAGGCGCTACAGGCGCCAGGGTGTGGACTGCACATTACAACTTGTAACTTGCAACCAATGGAACGTCACCCGTGGCGAATAGAATATACAAGATGCACTATGAAAGAATGGTCGAGGATGCGCTGCGGCGCGTCGTGCATGAAGCCCTGACCATTACCGAACAGCAGGGACTGCCAGGGACCCACCATTTCTATATTACATTCCGCACGCGCCATCCCGGCGTGGTCATCGCGCATCACCTGCTGGAACGTCATCCCGACGAAATGACCATCGTTCTACAAAACCAGTTCTGGGGTCTTGAAGTCGAGGAGATGCGTTTTGCCGTGACCTTGTCGTTCAACAAGATCAATGAACGGCTGCAAATTCCGTTTGCGGCGATCACGGCTTTTACCGATCCTGCCGCCAAGTTCGGTCTGCAATTCAATGTTGATAGCAGTGTCGAGCACCCCTTGCCGGCGGCTCCTCCCGACAGATCCGGGGAAGTCCTGTCCGGCAGTGGTTCCAATCGCAGGATCGGCAAGGAGGAGGGGGACAAGGGGGGAAATGTCATTGCTCTTGACGCCTTCCGCAAGAAATAGCTCGACAGCAACCGGTGCCACGGCGGCAGGGGAGGCGGCAGACGTCAAACTAGAGAAGGGATGGCGGTCCCCTCCTCCACTGGGCACGCGGTACTGTTCCGAAGTGACCTGCAACAGCAAGGGGGGGAATTCATCCATGATTGATGCCGCGTTTGCCGAGATGTTTCCGCTGGGCGAAGACACAGCCACCTATACGAGACTGACCACGGACCACGTTGCAACGAGCCGTTTCAACGGCCATGACATCGTTACCGTGGCACCGGAAGGCTTGCGCCTGCTGGCCCGTGAAGCGATGCGAAACGTCTCGCACCTGTTGCGCCCCAGTCACCTGGCCCAGCTCCGGGCCATCGTGGATGATACGGAAGCCTCCGCCAACGACCGCTTCGTCGCCATCGAGATGTTGAAGAACGCCAACGTGGCCGCCGGTGGCGCGCTGCCGCTTTGCCAGGACACCGGCACGGCCATCATCATGGGCAAGAAAGGCCATCGTGTCTTCACCGATGGCAACGATGCCGTGCCGCTGACAGCCGGCGTGGCGGATACCTATGCGACTCTCAATCTGCGTTATTCGCAAATGGCCCCCTTGTCCATGTATGACGAGGTTAACACCGGCAACAACCTGCCTGCCCAGATCGAGTTGTATGCGAGCTCCGGCGATCACTACAAATTCCTGTTCATGGCCAAGGGGGGGGGGTCGGCCAACAAGACCTATCTTTACCAGCAGACCAAGGCCGTCTTGAATCTGGGCAGCCTTCTGCGATTTCTGGAGGAGCAGATCCGGGCCCTGGGAACGGCAGCTTGTCCGCCGTATCATTTGGCGGTCGTCATCGGCGGCACATCGGCTGAATTGTGCCTGAAGACGGTCAAGCTGGCTTCCGCCCGCTATCTGGACGGCCTGCCCGTTCACGGTTCGAAATACGGTCACGCCCTTCGTGACCCGGAACTCGAGGCGCAGATTCTGGACATGACCCGCCGGCTGGGGCTGGGGGCGCAGTTTGGAGGCAAGTATTTCTGTCACGATGTGCGGGTGATCCGCCTGCCCCGCCACGGCGCCTCGCTCCCCATAGGCATCGGGGTGTCCTGTTCAGCAGACCGGCAGATACTGGCGCGGATCGGGGCGGAGGGGATCGAGCTGGAGCAGCTTGAGACCGACCCAGCTCGTTTTCTGCCCGATGTCCGGGAGGACAGGCTCTCCGACCCGGTGGTCCAGATCGACCTGGCCCGGCCGATGGATGAAATCCGCCGTACCTTGTCCCAGTATCCCATCAAAACCCGTGTTTCCTTGACCGGGCCGATGGTCGTTGCCCGCGACATCGCCCACGCCAGGCTGAAGGAGCGGTTGGACAAGGGGCAAGGGTTGCCCGACTATTTCCGGCAGATGGCTGTCTACTACGCCGGTCCCGCCAAGACACCTTCCGGCATGGCCTCCGGCTCGTTTGGCCCTACCACAGCCGGGCGGATGGATTCGTATGTGGATCTCTTCCAATCCCGGGGCGGCTCGATGGTCATGATTGCCAAGGGTAATCGATCGCCGGTGGTGACGGCGGCCTGCCAGAAACACGGGGGATTCTATCTGGGCTCGATCGGTGGCGCTGCGGCCCAGCTAGCGCAGCAGTCAATCCGCAAGGTCGAGGTACTGGAATACCCTGAACTGGGCATGGAAGCCATCTGGCGCATTGAGGTGGAAGACTTCCCAGCTTTCATCATCGTCGATGACAAGGGCAACGACTTCTTTGCTACCCTTGGCAGTAGACATTGAGCCGGACGGCGGGGGCATAAACCTGCAAAGCTCTATCCCCTCGATAGGAAAGTGCAAGGCGAGGAGGTGGCGTTCCGTCCTTTGCTGCGGGCAGGGGGGCGTGCTGTATTTGGAAACAGCGTCAACCTGGCAGGAGGGGAAACGTCAAGGGAGGGAATTGCCCGGAGATGAATCATGCGGCGAAGGTACACCCGCATCCTCCGTCCGGGGGGAGGTCAACGGGCGGTGGGACGTTTGCGGGCATGTTCCGGCCGTCAGCACCAGCTCGACGGCCGAGGCGCATTTCGTTTTTCGCATATAGATTGGCGCGGTGTCTCTCCACAGCCTCGACGCTCAAGCCCAATTTCCCGTGTCGTGGTCTTGTTGGACGATCCCGCCATGATGCATTTCAGGACGACACGTTTCCGTTCTGTCAGGAGGGGAGTTTCTGCCTGACGACAAGGCAACGGCGTTCGCATCGCACTGTTGCCATATCCCGGTTGATATTTTTTGCACGAGTTGCAGAAGCAGGGTATCGCTAACTGGCTTTTCCAGAAAATCGGCCGCACCAGCATGCAGGGCACGGACGGCCATGGCAACATCGGCATGGCCGCTGATCATCAGGATGGGAATGCTCCAACGCCGGTGCCGGATTTGCTCTAGCACGTCAAGGTCGCCGATCCCTGACATGCGCGCATCCAGAACGACGTATCCCGGACGGCTGATTTCGGTCCGGGCCATGAAAGTCTCCAGCTCCTGGAACAACGCCGTTTTAAGCCCGACGGACCGGAACAGGGCGGCCAGGGGAAGCGCTGAGACCCGGATCATCATCGACGATATTATAGACACGGGTTGCCTCAAGCATCGCTGGCATCCTTGACGGACATACGGGGCAGAGGCGGATGAGGAAATGGGCGCCCTGCGCCTGGCGGGGATGGGCCTCGATATTGCCGCCAAGACGGCTGATCAAGGTGCGGGTGATCGACAGACCAAGCCCTGAACCGTTTCCCTTGGTTGTCACGAACGGCTCAAAAATCTGCTGGCCCAGTTCCGTCGGCAGCCCGATGCCGGTGTCATCGACGGCGACAGGAAATCCCTGAGAGAACCATGCAGTCTCCTCTCCAGATCATGATAGGGACAATCCTGATGATTGATAGTCTTTCCAAGATTGTACCCTCGTAGATTGTTTATGTCTACAAGTTTAGAAGTATAACGTACAATAGTGATTGGTAAATGCGACCAAATAGATTCTATGTATTAAATAATACTCTTAAAAATGGTAGTCTTACTACACTCCATGCCCCATAAAGGTTTGGAGATTTTTGTCAAGGCTTCATCATGAGGATGATCGACACTGGCCGAAGTCGTCGATCGCATCCTGGACAAGGGTGTGGTTGTTGATTCTTGGGTGCGTGTATCCCTGGTTGGCATCGAGCTGATTGCCATCGAGGCTCGGATCGTGGTTGCCGGCGTGGACACCTATCTTAAATACGCCGAGGCTGTGGGACTAACTACCGGCGCCCAGGCCGCATAAGGGTGTTCCCCCCTCCCCCGCTTCCCTTTCTCCGCTCCGACGGCAGGCAGGGCAAGCGTGGGGGGATAATCCGGGCACGCCGACCCTTGAACCCCTGATCCACACCAGAAGGCCACCATATCACCATCGCTCAGTCACGCCATGAACACGCTTGCCCACCAGCTTGCCGTTGACCGTGCCACCCGCCGCGCGGCATTGTCCGGAATCGGCATGGGCACCACCCGTTTTCTGCGGGAAGCACGCGAAACCCGTCAGAGGATGGCCCCGCGGCGTATTCCTCCCACACCGCCGCGTTCAGGCACGCCCTGCATGTCAACACGGCGATACTGCTTGGTGCGGCCCATGACCGTGTCGAGGAATACCATCACAACCTGAACAAGATAGCAACACTCCGTTACCGGCCCCGTCGGGCAGAAACGGACGCCATGCGCCGCACGACAAAGGAAGCAGATACGCACCTCCACCACAGTGGCCGCCGGACGGCCGCCAGAGCGCACGGCAGGCTGGACGGGCATAACCCCCCGCCCCCGTGCCGCTCTACGGCAGCAGATCCATACGCAGAAGACCCGGACGCAGACCGTGATTCAAGAACTCCATGATGACCGGCTCAAGGCGGCCAAAATATGGGCCGAGCTGAATGCGCCAAAGCCGATTGCCATTCTCTCTGCAGCCTGTCTAGCCGGTTGCCGTTGCAAAGGCCGTGCAGGGTGCGGCACGGGTCTTCTCGTCACGTCCAAAAGACGTCGACGTCCCGCAGAAGCAAGAAGTGGCCCCGGCAGACGGCAACAACTGACCCCACCTTCTGCAAACAAGGAGAACGCCGCCATGGCAGACGAGATGAACGCAGAGGGCCGAAATACTCTCTCATGGGCCGTGCCCCGTCCACGCCCCGATTTTGTCAACAACGCAACCATCAGAAGGCTGACGGAGCGGGGCATGGGCTTCCTGAAGGCAGGTTTTCCTCTCCACCTGCGCGGCCCGGCCGGAATCGGCAAGACCACGCTCGCCCTGCACATGGCCGCCCAACTCGGCCGTCCGGTGATCATGATCACAGGCGATCAGGAAATGGGAACGGCCGATCTGGTCGGGAATCAAGGGGGCTACCGCTATCGCAAAGTCGTGGACCGCTTCACCCATAACGTGACCAAGTTCGAGGAAAGCGCCCAGCACCACTGGGCGGACCACCATTTCACGACCGCATGCCGGTAAGGCTTCACGCTAGTCTATGACGAGTTCACCCGATCCCGTCCCGAGAGCAACAACGCTCTCCTGAGTGTGTCCGAAGAAAAGATTCTGGTCCTGCCGGCGCAGAATCGCGACGAATCCTATATCCGGGTTCACCCGGAATTTCATGCCATCTTCACAAGCAATCCGCAGGAATACGCTGGCGTCCATGCCAGCCAGGATGCCCTGATCGACCGTCTGGTGACCCTTGATGTCGATCATCCCGACCGGGACACCGAGATTGCCATTGCCGCCGCCCGTTCCGGGCTTGAACCGACGGTCGTTGCAAACATCGTGGATCTAGTGCGGAAATTCCGCGACCATAGCGCCTGTGACCACACGCTAACGATGCACGCCTCCATCGTGATCACCCACGTCGTCGCCGTGGAGGGGGTGCAGCCATCCTGCGAGAGTCCGGCATTCGTGCAGCTCTATTACGACGTGCCTGGCTCAAAGTGAACGCTGCCGGCGCATGCCACGCCTGAGCAACGGCAGGAACATGCGCAGCGCCAGGGCATACTGCTCGCTCTTATCCGTGCGCACTGCCCCCGTACGCTCTTCCGTTGTTCGCGCCGTGCGTCCCGCAGCGCCGGAGGAGACACGCGAACCGTTCCGGATGGATGCCAACTCTGGCCACAGTAGGAGCCTCGATATGAAAGACGTCACCATGAAGCGGCAGCGGGGGCTGCGCGAGACGAAAACGATGCACAAACCCTTCTGCCGCAGCATACCCGCGATAGCCGTCTCTAGGCCATAAACAGAACTAGATGAGCCGACAGGAAGAAATGGAACGGATGCTGGCCAAGGTTCAGCAGGAGCTGGATGTGCTGCACTAGTTTCTGCTGACAGCGCCCGGAACAACGTCCGAGACAGTGTCCGGAACATTGTCTGTCATCCAGAACCGCCTTGACCAGGGCCTCATCGGGGCGACAACGGCGTTCTGCCACCAAAAACGCACGAAAAACCGAATTCGCGAGCCGCTCGTCGATGTGTTCGACAAAGGCGCCGAAATCATGGTCACCGCTGAGTTACCCGGTGTCGCCGAGGAAGACGCCACCGTGACTGCCACAGCTGATGCCTTGTCCCTAGAAACCAGCGGCGCGTACCATTTTCGCCAAGGGAATCCCGCTTCCCGCCAGGATTAAGGCACGAACGCCATGCCACGGACGGTCGCACAGCTCACCCGTCACGACATCAACGGCACCCTGTTGCGGGTGGTCTCCGACATAGCCACGGGGATGGATGGGATCGTCGCCGCTGAGGAGCAGGTCATTCGCACCCTGGCGAGAACACATCCCTAGCCGCATCGGGGCGTGACGCTGTTCGTTCTGACTAATCTCGACATCCTGGCCAGCCAGCTTCATGCGATTCACAGGCCCACCCTTTACCGCGACATCCACCATGCGGCCCATGATCAATGTCTATGATCTGGCCAATCTGACAGAGTGTTTCGTCTTCATCAATCATAAAGTCATGGTTGCCGAGGGCTATTGGGGCGATAACCTGGCTACGATGGGGCTTCTGGCGGCATGAGCACGCCCATCCTCTGGTCGATGTGCCGCATCCCCTTGAGGAAACTGAGAAAGAGCCTTTACCGGGCCGTCCGTAGGCCGTGTCGCTGGCGGCGGCTGTCGGCAACGCTGTCTTTGGGGACCGTATCTGAGATACTCGCCAATTCGTTGTTCCTTGAAGCCGACTTCGGCCTGGCCCTGTTTCATCTCGACCACCTAATCCTGGAACGGATGCACCACAATCTCGGCCAGCGTCCCGAGTTGCAACAACGGCTGACGCAGGCCGTTGCGACGGGCAGCCTGGTGGCGGCAGAGACGACCGCTCTCCTGTATGTGGCCGATCTGCAGGCGCACCTGCCCTTTACCCTGGAGGTGGCTCCCTTCTTCCGCAGCGGCCAGACGGCGTCGGGGCAGGAATTAGAGGCGACATTCACCCGCACCATCTTGCCGCATCTGGAACCAGAAGCGGCCGGCCTTTATGCCACCTTGCGCCACTACTATGAACACCTGCCGCAGGAGTAGAACGCCACCAGTTGCATGCATAGTGCGTAGAGGCACGGGGTTTGCTCGCGACCGCCATCGACACATGCCAGAGGAGGCAATCATGAACGCACCGCTTGAAAAATACCTCTACGCCATCGTTCCCGATCCCGTGATCAGGACCTTCACAGTCCAGGTATCTGGGAACCGGAAAGTCCCGTGCATACCCGGGTTCTTGAGAAAGTGATGCGTGCCTCCACCCTGCTCCCGGTCCGCTTTGGCACCATTGCCCCAGACGCTACGGCGGTGACAGAACGTCTTCTGCCACAGCGCCATGATGAATTCTCCCACCTGCTGGTGCAGATATCAGGAGCGGGTCGAAATTGGCGTCAAGGCCTTCTGGCAGGAAGACGTCGTTTTCACAGAAATCCTTGATGAAAATCCAGACATTCGCGAAAGCCGCGATGCCATCCGGAAACGCCTGACAGAGAAGACTCACGGCGAGCGCCTGTGCCTGGGCCAGGCCATCGAGCAGATTCCGGTCCGCAAACGGCTCGCGGCCGAACAGCTCATTCTCGACTACCTGAAGCCCTTTGCCCACAAGACAAAACTTAACAAGACGTTCGGTGATCAGATGATACTCAACGCCGCCTTTCTGGTTGAACAACGGCTGACCCCCGACATGGACTAAGCCGTTCGTACCCTCGATGCGGCGTGCGACTGTCGTTTCCTGTTCAGGTATGTCTGGCCCGTGCCTCCGTACAATTTTGTCAACATCAACGTGAACTAGGCTGTGTGAACCAAATACTACGAGGGAAGGAGGATGCCATGGGACTCGTGTACCACGCGGATTGATGGCGCCGGTCACCGGCCCTTTGCACGGCCTGCTGTGGCTAGCGTGCATCCTGCGCGATCGGGCGGAAAACGAACTGTATGACGAAGATCGGTTGCGTGCTACTCTCACCGACCTGGAACAGGATCTCGAGCGAGGACGGATCGACGAGGAAACCTTTGCAGCCACCGAAAAGGACCTTCTGGCACGGCTGAGTGAAAGCCGTCAAAGACTGCGGAGGATAGAATGATCAAGACCAATGACGTCATTACCGGGGCCAGGAGTCAGCTTGAGGAGCTGACCGGATTGATGGCTAATCACGTTTCCGACATGAGCCACGAAGAGAGCAGCTGGCATCTCGTGATCAATATGATCGAGTTAAAATAAGTCACTACAACTATAGATGTTATGTATGACTTCAATGCCACCCTAGACGAAAATGGCAACGTGACGAGCTACCACCGTACGCGCCGCTACCTGCGCGATCAGATCGCGGAAGAATGACCATACCATTCTCGATTTTTTAATCCTTGATCACCGATTTCCAGTCGGCGTGTTCAGACCAGCGAGATGCCGATGTTCCCAGAGGAAAGCAAAAAGTCGAGAAGGGCATGTAACCGGACTGCGCGGCCCACTGGGAGGGAAAAGTGATGCTGAACGAGCAACGTGGAACATTCGGTGGAAGCCGCCGGACTCGCCGACATTCTTGAACGGATTTCTGGGCAAGGGAGTCGTCATCGCGGGGGATATCTCGGTTTCGCTCGTTGAAATAGACCTTATGACCATCATGTCGCGTCTTCTGGTGGCATCTGTTGACCGGGCCGTAGCCATGGGAATCAACTGGTGGCAAAGCGATCCACATCTGTCATTGCAATCACAAAATCTTGTCGAAGAAAACAAGATGCTGCGCGAGCGACTCGATCGGCTTGAGAATACGATTCTGTCAAAGAACGAATGTGTCGTCGGTGCGGAAGAACTGCGCAGATGACTGAACTGGCTAACCATCCAGGCAGAGGGCGTTTCCCGTGATCTCTGAAGAACCCACGGCCTCCCCGACGGAGGCAACATTTCGTGTCTGCGAGGCTCCCCCACGCGATGTCGGACGCGGCCCGGTTCGTCTCGACCCGGAGGATCTCACGCGGCTTGAGATCCAGGTTGGAGGCGCCGTCGCCATCACCGGCACCAGCCTCGATCAGCAGGTGACGCTGCGGCCGTTTGCGGCTAAGACGGGCGCAAAGCCTAGTGCTGGCGCTGGCGCCCGGGCCGCGCTTCGACACCGCCACCCTCGTCCGGCTGCTGGACGGCATTCCCCTGATGAGCGGGGACAGGGTTCGTCTTACGCTGTTTGGCACCCAGGCATAGGAATGCACTGTCAGGCCACCGAACCCGTCGGTGGTCCGGTGTCATCCGGCCTGGCAACCCGCCTACGTTGTCGGACCAAGGGGAAAGACCACGACAGCGTTCCCGGCGCCATCACCTATGAAGACATCGGCGGCCTACACCGGCAGGTGCAGTGCATTCGCGAGATGATCGAGCTGCCGCTAAAATACCCGGAGGTATTTCAGCACCTGGGGGTAGAGGCGCCAAAGGGGGTGCGGCTGTGGGGCCCGCCCTGTGCCGGCAAGTCCCTGATCGCGCGGGCGGTGACGCAGGAAGCCAACGTGCATTTCCTGCATCTCAATGGCCCTGAGATTATTGACAAGATGTATGGGGCGAGCAAGGCACAGATCCGCAAGATGTTGCGATAATGCGGCGCAGAAGGCACCGGCAATCCTGTTCATCGACGGAATCGACGCCATCGCCCCGAAGCGGGAAGAGATGAGCGGCGACCGTCAGGTGGAACGCCGCGTCGTGGCCCAGCTTCTGGCGCTGGTGGATGGGCTGGGAGCACACGGGCAGGTGATCGTGGTGGCGGCCACCAACATCCCGAACGCCCTTGATCCGGCCCTGCGCCGGCTGGGACGATTCGATCGTGAAATCGCCATCGGCGTGCCCGATCAATCGGGACGGCGGGAGATTCTTGAAATCCACAGCCGAGGCATGCCACTGGCACCGGAAGGCGCGTCAGACGGCACCATGCATTGTTTTCTTCAACGGAATCGACGCCCTGTCGCCCCACCGCGGGGGTCAGGACGGGGCCGTGCTCGATCGCGTGGTCACCACCCCAGCTTTTGACCAAAATGGACGGCATCCAGGATCTCAAGGGCGTGACCATCCTGGCTATCACCAACCGTCTGGACCAGATTGATGCTGCCCTTCTGCGCCCGGGCCGTTTCGATTTCCATCTCGAACTCCCCGTTCCCGACGCGTCCGCGCGGCTTACCATGACCTATCGGCCGCAAGGGTTCGATTTTGCCCTGACCAGCCCCTGGGCACCCTACAATTTCACGAAAGGTGAGGTCCATGAACCCCTCCCACCCATAGCCTGCCGTCCTCCATGCCGCCCTATGCGGGCTCGATCGCCCTTGCCGATCTTCTGGATCACGCCCTGCACAAAGGTGTGGTGCTCTGTGGGGGAGGCGATGATTTCGGTCGCGGGCGTCGATCTCATCTACCTTGGCCTCAAGGTTCTGGTGTCTTCAGTCGAAACGATGGAACGGATGCGCAATCGGAGCAGAGTCGATGCTGTATCTGTATGCGATCACCAGACATCGTGAACCCCTGCCCACCCTCTGCGGGCTGGAGGATGCCCCCTGCAGGCCGTCACCCTGAGACCGACCTGATGATGGTGGCGAGCCCTGTGACCCGCGAGACCGACGATCCCGGGGCGGACGCGCATACCCTGTGGTCCCACGAGCACGTGACCGAGGCGATGATGGCAGACCATACGGTTCTACCCATGCGTTTTGGAACCGTGGTGCCGGACGAAGCCGTCTACCGGCGCGCTTTTTCCAGATTGCGGGATTTTCTGCATGCCAATCTCGCCCGGGTGGAGGGCTGCGCCGAATTCGGCGTCCGGCTGGCGTTTGCCCGTAAGGAGAAAGGAACCGCTCCGCCGACCAACAATGGCACGGCCTACATCCGTGCACGCCTGCACGCCCACCGCCGCCCTGTCGGCGCAGATCGTGGCGCAGGGACAGGAGATATGCCGGTCGCTCGACCCTTACCCTTATGTCGTTGTAAGCATGATCTGGCCCGCTGACTGTTCCTCTCCCTGTCTGCGCGCCTCCTTCCTGGTGAACAGGGAGCAAATAGCGCCCTTCCTGAGCGCGGTTGTGGCCTTACAAAGCCCGATTCTCCCGCTTTTCTGCACCGGCCCTTGGCCATCGTATTCGTTCGTTCGTGTAGGGGAGGACAGTCATGCGTGAAACTGCTCTTGACAATCTGCTTGGCGGACGGATCGAGACCGATCTGGAAACGGCAGAACGCGGCCTTGTCAAGCTTGTTCTTGCTCTGGTTGAGACTCTGCGCCAGGTGATCGAACGCCAGGCCATCCGGCGGGTGGAAGGCGGCACGCTAACGAAAGAGGAAATCGAGCGGCTGGGTCTAACGCTGCTGCGTCTGGAACGACGCATGGAAGAACTGCGACGCCTGTTCGGTCTGGAAGAAGCGGACACTTAAGCCTGCGTCTGGAAGGATTGGACGGTTTCAGTCCCTGGGAAGCGTCCCTGGGGCACTTCTAAAAACACTCCCCCTGGAGAGCAGATTCCCTCCCTCTTGATGGGAGAGGGAGGGAATCTGCTCTCCAGGGGGAGTGTGGTTGAGAGTCGCTGGGAATGCTCAGAAGGGATGGTCAGCCCCCCTGTTTTGAGGTATGGATGGAAGGTTGATGAACGAACCACTGGATGATCGGAAATGCGGCGTGCCATGATTGTCGACTCGCGTTCGTTCCGCAACGCAATGGCCTGTTTCGCTTCAGGGGTCACGGTCGTGACGGCCCGTGCGGTCGATGGGCGGCTGCTGGGTGTGACAGTCAGTGCCTTTACGTCCCTGTCGCTCGATCCACCGCTTGTCCTGCTCTGTCTGGATCGGCAGACACTTCACGTGCAGGCGTTTACCAGCGGAGCGTTCGCAGTGAACATCCTCAAGGAAGACCAGAAGGAGCTGTCGATCCAGTTTGCGACCCACGATGGAGACAAGTGGCGTGGAACCACCTATGAAACGGGGGAAACGGGCGTGCCCTTTCTCAAGGGGTGTCTTGCCACGATCGAATGCGATGTGGAGACGACTTATGATGGTGGTGACCATGTGATCATCGTTGGTCGAGTGCACAGGCTGTCTTCTGCACCCGGTGGGCAGCCGCTCGTCCACTTCCGCTCCGTCTATGCCGGACTGGGCAGGACGCTGTGACGGGGACCGAAGACGGCGCCTATTCCAGAACGGGCGGGATACGGCACCCCAGGCGTCCGGCCAAGTCCTGGATGAACTGCCAGGCGATACGCCCTGACCGCGCCCCGCGGGCAATTGCCCATGCCTTAGCAGCGGTAGTCAGTTCCTCTGCTGTCAGAGGGAGAGTAAACGCCGTTGCGTAACCGTGAACTATTTCCAGATAGGTCATCTGATCGATGGGATGAAAGCCAAGCCACAGACCGAAACGGTCGGAAAGCGAAATCTTCTCGTCGATGACTTCCCCTGGTATGATGGCAACGGCCTGTTCGTTCTCGATCATGTCGCGTGGTATCAGATGGCGGCGGTTTGAGGTAGCATAGAATAGCATCGTGTCGGGCCGTCCTTCAATCCCTCCTTCCAGCATGGCCTTCAGAGACTTGTAGGTCTGGTCGCCGGACTCGAACGACAGATCATCACAGAACAGCAGAGAGCGGCGCGGAGAGCGGGCGAGCAAGGTCAGCAGACGGGGAAGGGTCGGGACATCCTCGCGGTGGATTTCAACCAGGATCAGCGGGGTTTCCAGGGCGACCGTTGCGTGCACGGCCTTCACCAGCGCACTCTTGCCGGTTCCACGGGCGCCCCACAGGAGAGCATTGTTGGCCGGCAGGCCGTGGGCGAAACGACGGGTATTATCGAGCAGCACGGTTCGTTGCCGGTCGATCCCCTTGAGCAGGTCGAGGGCGACTCGGTTGACGATCCTGACTGGCTCCAGCAAGCCAGGGCCGGCTTGCCAGAGGAAGGCCTCGGCGGCAGACAGGTCGGCAGCCGGCGGCGGTGGCGGCGCCAGACGCTCCAGCGCGACAGCGACTCGCTCCAGTGTGGCCACCAGCGCGGCCGCCCCTGCGGCCGGCCGATCGGGAAAGGGTGCAGAGGACAGGGAATGGGGCATTGGCGAATTGCGGCGGATTGCGATTGCAGTTTGATCTTGCGCCATTATAGTCCGGCAGGCAATGCTGATGGAAGCTTTCAGGAGTCCCCGGATGACGTTCATCTCCATAGCCCATGCTCAAACCGCCATCCCGCAGGGCACCACCGAATTTCTCAATACCCTGCTGATGTTCGGTCTGATTTTCCTTGTGTTTTATTTCCTGGTCATCAGACCACAGCAGAAGAAGCTGAAGCAGCATCGCGAAATGCTGACAGCCCTTCGTCGCGGAGACCGGATCGTGACGTCGGGGGGTATCATCAGCCTGGTGACGAAGGTCGTGAATGACCAGGAAGTCGTGGTCGAGATTGCCGATAACGTGCGTGTCCGGGTGGTCCGGGAGACCATTGCCCGCGTCATAGCCAAGACCGAGCCGGCTAGAATCGAACCGGTTGGCGACAAAACCACCGGTGAGGATACCAGCCCTGCACTCGGCAACGCCGACGCCCAGGGCGGAGAGGCCACGGGGGAGGGCAGTGCGGCCGGCTTGAAAAAACTGCTGGGAAGCAGGAGCAAGTAGGCAGAAAAAGAGAAAGCGGATAGGAAGACGGGACGCCGTCGGAAAGATTCGGAAAGATATTGAAGGGAACGATTTCCGGAAAACTGGGGCCGGAAGAGAAGATATTATGCTCTACTTCTCACAGTGGAAAATCATTCTGGTGGTTGCTATTTGCATGGCGGGCGTGCTGTTTGCGGTGCCGAATGTGCTGAGCCGTGACCTCGCCACCAGGCTGCCATCGTGGTTGCAGCCGGTCAGCCTTGGCCTGGATTTGCAGGGAGGGTCCCATCTGCTGATCGAGGTGGGCGTACACGACGTCAGCCGTGAACAGCTCACGAACCTGGCGGAGAACGCGCGCGCAGCCTTGCGGCAAGCCGGGATTCGTCAACAGACCTTGACGGTGACAGCCGTAGACATCACCCTCGCCATTCCCGATCCCGCCCAGCGTGAGGCGGCCCGGCAGCTCCTGCGTACGCTTGATCGTTCGGCCCGGCTCGAACAGATGGGGGAGAACACCCTTTCTTTGCGCTACGCCGAGGAAGCCCTGCGGGAACGGCAGGATGCCGCTGTCCTCCAGTCCATCGAGATTGTCCGCCGGCGGGTGGATGAGGCGGGAACCCGCGAAGCCTCCGTTCTGCGCCAGGGCGCCGACCGTCTCATCGTCGAGCTGCCCGGCGTGAACGATCCCGATCGCATCAAGCGGCTGATCGGCCGCACGGCTAAACTGACTCTCCATCTGGTGGACGAGCGAGTCGGACCGGAGGACATCGTCGCCCGTCAGATTCCCCCGGGCACCCATCTCCTGCCCGGTACCGATGCCAGGGAGAGAATGTTGCCGGTCCGGAAAAAAGTGGAAGTCGCTGGCGACGAGCTGGTCGATGCACAGGCCTCGTTCCAGAACAACCAACCGGTCGTGAACTTCCGCTTCAGCCCGCTGGGAGGGCACAGGTTCGGCAAGGTGACCCAGGAAAACATCGGCAAGCGGCTGGCTATCGTGCTTGACGGGAAGGTCATCAGCGCGCCGGTGATTCGCGAGCCCATTCTGGGCGGCAGTGGCGTGATCTCTGGTCACTTCACCACCCAGGAGGCACAAGATCTGGCTCTGCTCCTGCGGGCCGGTGCCCTGCCGGCCCCATTGACCTATCTCGAGGAGCGGACGGTGGGACCGGGTCTCGGCGCTGATTCCATTCGTGCCGGCACCATCGCCTGTATCGTGGGGTTGGGATTCGTGCTGGTGTTCATGGGCGTGGCCTATGGCTTGTTCGGCCTGCTCGCCGATCTTGCCCTTTTGATCAACCTCGTCCTGCTAATCGGACTGCTCAGCGCCATTGGTGCGACCCTCACTCTGCCCGGTATCGCCGGCATCGTGCTGACACTTGGCATGGCGGTGGACGCCAATGTACTGATCTATGAACGGATGCGGGAGGAGTACCGCAATGGCCGTTCGGTCATCAATGCCTTGGATGCCGGATTCCAGCGGGCCCTCACCACTATTCTCGACTCGAATCTGACCACCCTGATGGCAGCCCTGCTGCTGTTCCAGTTTGGGTCCGGGCCGATCCGGGGGTTTGCCGTGACGCTCGGTTTTGGCATCCTGACCTCCCTGTTCACGGCAGTCATGGTCACGCGGCTTCTGGTCGTGCTGTGGGTGCGGCGGAAACGGCCGCAGGTTATCTTCCCGGTATGATGGAGAGGCCCCGAAGGGGCCAAGCGCAAGGTGAGACCAAGTGATGTATCGCGGCTATGACTTTATCCCCCATAGTACCCGTTTCGATTTCATCGGCAAGCGGACAGTAGCACTGATCGGTTCAGTTCTCGCCATCGTTGGGTCGGTTCTGGCAGTCTTGATCCTGGGGCTGAATCTCGGAATCGATTTCGCTGGCGGCATCCTGGTCGAGGTACGCACCGAAGAGCCGGTCAATCTGGGGCACATGCGGGCTAAGCTCAATGCTCTGGAGGTTGGCGAGGTGGGATTGCAAGGGGTGGTTGGCACCGACAATGAGGTGATCATCCGTTTGCAACAACCTGAAGACGCCACCGAGGCCGCTCAGAACGCCATTCTTGCCAAGGTGCGCGAGGCGCTGGGCACGGCGGTCGAGTTCCGCCGCACGGAGCTGGTCGGGCCGAAAGTCGGGCGGGAGCTGATCGAAAGCGGCGTATGGGCGACTGTGCTCGCCATTCTGGCCATTGCCACCTATGTCTGGTTTCGATTCGAATGGCAGTTTGGCCTGGGCAGCATGCTGGCGCTTCTGCATGACGTCCTGACCACCGTCGGCCTGTTTGCCGTGACCAAGATGGAGTTCAATCTGGCATCGGTCGCCGCGTTGTTGACGATTGCCGGTTACTCCATCAACGATTCGGTGGTGATCTATGATCGTGTGCGCGAGAACCTGCGCAGGTACAAGAAAATGCCGCTTGAAGAACTGTTGAACCTCAGTACCAACGAAACCTTGTCGCGTACCATTCTGACCAGCGGGACCACTGCCCTGGTGGTGATCGCCATCCTCGTGTTTGGTGGTGACGTCTTGTGGGGATTTGCCGTGGCCATGCTGTGGGGACTGGTGGTTGGCACTTATTCGTCCATCTATATTGGCATGCCGGTCCTCATGGCTTTCAATGTACGGCGGCACGAGGGAGAGGATGCACTTCCTTGGGAGCATCAGAACAGAGGCAGCCCCTGACATGGATATCACGCCCCTTATTCCGGCGGGCCGTCAGATTATCGAGACTTACGGCGAAGGCCGTTTCCGAATCAGCGGCGTGGTGTACGAGGGATCGGTCATCGTGTTTCCCGATCATGTTATCCTGTGGCCCGTTGCCGCCATCGCGAATCTTGCTCCTTCGTCCCTAGCCATGGTCCAGACGGTGGGAACTTTGCTTCTGGTCGGTTGTGGACAACGGCTCGTACCGCTTCCCCCTGCGGTGCGGGCAGCCTGCCGTGCCGCCGGCCTCCACGTGGAAGCAATGGACAGCGGCGCAGCCTGCCGAACCTACAACGTCCTCCTGGCCGAGGGACGTCAAGTCTGTGCGGCCTTGATTGCGGTCTGAACCCATCGCTCATTGTAACGGCATAGGGCGGGGGGTGTCCGGGGCATAGGCGTTAACCTGGGTAGCGATGGTTGGCGCTTCCGTCGTTTGCGCCGTCGAGATTCGGGGCGCGTCGGCGAGCGAACGCCTAGTAACGGTGGCCAGTCTGGGCGCGAGGCAGCGTCTGGGTATGGGTCCGAGAATCCCCCGAAGGAAAGACTCCCTCCCCCCTGGATCAGGGGAGGGAGTCTTTCCTTCGGGATGCCCGCGCTTCCCGGAACCTTCCGGACTCCGTATGATCTCCGAACAAGCGAAGGACAAAAGACGGGGCCTGCCGTGCGGCCGGGGACCAAACCACAGGCAAAGGAACCACAGGAAAAGTGAGCAAACCATGACCCATGACGTGATCATCATCGGTGGCGGACCGGGCGGATATGTATGTGCCCTGCGCGCGGCACAGCTTGGTCTGAAGGTTGCCTGTATCGAGAAGCGGGATTCTCTGGGTGGCACCTGCCTCAATGTGGGCTGTATTCCCTCGAAGGCCCTCCTGCATTCCTCGCATCTGTTTGATGCTGCACGGCATGCATTCACAAGTCATGGCATTCGCGGCGGCGATGGTCTTGCTGTGGACCTAGCAGCTATGATGGCGCGCAAAACCAAGGTCGTCGACGGCCTCGCGAAGGGGATCGCGATGCTGTTTCGCAAAAACGGAATCGACCGCGTGGCAGGAACCGGCCGGCTGGCTGGGGCGGGACGCGTGCAGGTCGATACGCAAGTACTGGAGGCAGCGGCCATTGTCATTGCCACCGGTGCGGAACCGACCCCCTTGTCTGGCGTGCCGATTGACGAGGAGCGCATCGTGACTTCGACAGGAGCCCTGTCTCTGATCACGGTGCCGGCGCGGCTTGCCGTCATCGGGGCCGGCGTGATCGGGCTTGAATTGGGATCCGTCTGGCGACGGCTGGGGACCCAGGTCACCGTCATTGAATACTGCGATCACATCCTTCCCCCCATGGACGGCGAAGTACGCCAGCAGATGCAACGCCTTCTGGAGCGACAGGGCCTGATGTTCAAGCTGGGGCACAAAGTGACTGGCGCCGAGCGATCGGCAGCAGGCGTGACTCTGGCCATGGCGCCGGTTGCCGGCGGCGAAACAACAATGCTTGCCTTCGATACGGTTCTGGTTGCGGTCGGGCGGCGCCCGTATACCGATGACCTCAATCTAGCCGCGACGGGAGTAGCCTGTGATGTCCAAGGGTTCATCATCACTGATCGCCACTTCCGAACCAACGTCCCCGGCCTTTATGCGATTGGCGACGTGATCGGCGGTGCCATGCTGGCCCATAAGGCGGAAGAGGAAGGAATTGCCCTGGCCGAGCAGCTTGCCGGGCGGGCCGGTCATGTGAATCATGACGCTCTTCCGTCGGTGGTCTATACATGGCCGGAGGTGGCGGCGGTAGGTCGGACCGAGAAAGAACTGCAGGCGGCTGGCATCGCCTACAAGGTCGGCAAATTCCCATTTACAGCCAATGCACGGGCGCGTTGCATGGCCGACAGTGATGGCTTCGTGAAAATCCTGGCTGATGCCCGCACCGATCGGGTTCTGGGCGCGCACCTCATCGGTCCAGCAGCCGGGGATCTGATTGCTGAAATCGTGCTGGGGACCGCGTTCGCAGCCGCCGCCGAAGACATTGCCCGTACCAGCCACGCCCATCCTTCGCTTGCGGAGGCCGTACGCGAAGCCGCACTGGCGGTGGGAGAAGGGCCCCTTCATCTCTAGAGCATTCTGTGATCAAGTTGACATTCTTAAAAATCCTCTCCCTTGGGTTCTACGGCATGCACATCAAGTCAGTCACCGTGGCCTGTGAAACTGCATTCCTTCACACTAAGGATATGTGCAGCCCGTGGCCCCTGGATCCGGGGGAGAGTGTGGGAGAAATACCTTGAAGCAAGCCATGAAAGCCCCCCTGGAGGGGGAGAAAGAAAGAGATTTTCAGAGGTGTCTCGCCGACACGCCACCCTGTCCAAAGGAGGATTCTGCTGTGCCCGTTCAGAGTGTGCCAACCGCAGATTCTTTCAATCATGATCCGGTTTCTGAAGCTACGAAAGTTGCGGAAGGCGACTCCGGCAATGGGGGCAAATTTCCTGACAGTCCAGGGCCTGCCCATGATGGGAAAAAGGCGCGCCCCGATCCTACCCGTTTCGGGGACTGGGAGCGTGACGGGCGTTGCATCGACTTCTGATCGCGGCGTACCATCGCCATGACCACCTGTGCCCACACAGCCCTCTTATACTCTTGGGCCTTGATCTTGACCTCCCCCAGGCGCTGGGTGCGCCACGGCGGCGGGCGTTTGAGCGTGTGTCACGCGTGACGCTCAAAGGTATTACCCGGGGTCTTGATCCTTGGAGCGGGGTGATTTCAGATCGCCCTTGGGAGGAGGGTGGGCGTCTCGCCCACCTCTTCGCGGAGGGGTATGTCCGCGCTCTAAAAGAAAGGAATCCAACCTGATTGCATCCCGCGCCGGTGAACAATACGTCCGCGCTGCCTCCCTTTGCCCGTTGATGGCAGGGGAAGCAGCATCTCCTCTCTCTATTCCATGTCAATTGACCATCGGGAGTAGCAGTTCGGTGGTCCGCAGGACTTCGCGAGTGGCCTTGCCCAGAAGCAGCCGCTTCAGCCCTTCGGCGCGGTGGGCGCCCATGACGAGCAGGTCGGCGCCGATTCGGGCGGCTGCCGCCAGAAGCGCACGGCCACTCAGGTGGCGGTATCCTAGATGACCGATGATGTCAGCCTGGGGTGTGACACCATGCCGCTTCAGGTAGATCGACAGTTCTGGCATGACCGAAGCAGGCGTGCGTTCCGTTTCAGCGGTCAGGATCGTTACTGTGCCAGCTAGAAGTAGGAAGGAGAGGGCTACCCCAACGGCACGGGCGGCAGAGGCTGCACTGCCATCCCAGGCGATGGCGATGCGCTTGCCCAGCGTGGCCGGCGGCTGGGGGGAGGTACGACCAGAACCGGACGGCCGGTCTCAAACAAGGCGTTGTGGTCATGCTGGCGGTCAGGTCCTGGCGATGGGTGGGCAGTCCGATCATGATCAGATCATGGACTCGCCCGAGTCGTCCCATGACTCGGTCCTTGCGACCAGGCTTTTCCAGCCAGCTCGCGGCCATGCCCTCGGTGACGACATCGGCGGCCACGACAGGCACGGCATGACGGGCACACAGGACAAGGAAGGCTTGATGGGCATAGAGGCGGCACGTTCATCTGCCTTTTGTTCTGCCAGGGTGGCGATGGTTTCTACCCTTCGGGGGGTTACGGCATCACCGATGAAAGGCACCGCAGCGGCCAGTGGATCGGTGCGTACATGTAAGACGGTCGCGTGAAGCTTGAACTTTTCAACCAGAGTGTACGCTGTGGTCAGAGTTATATCTGATTGTTCCCGTACTGTCAGGCAAGACTAATACTGTTCGGGCTGTCATTCTCTTTGTCATCTGTATCCCATGGCTACCATGTTTTTTTCAACGTTGCTTCTACAGTTTCATTGCATCTCTCTAGGTCTATTTTAAGTACTGTTTTAAGGTATCCATTTTTCCAGATTGATCTCAATTCTTGTCCGAAGGTACTCTTCTCTCTCAAGCCATATCTTTGGCGAGTACACGCTGCATCCGTTGTCGTGGCAGCGGCACGGCGAAAAAAGGAATGTGTGTCATGATACTGGAACCGAAAATCATCGACCGCCGTCTGGTCGTGCTCGGAGCCATCCTGATTCAAGTTGCACTGGGGGCTCTTTATGCATGGCCGGTCTTCACACCGACCATGCAAGAGGCTGGCTGGAGCAAGCTCGATACCCAGATCACCTTTTCCATTGGTCTTGCCACCCTGGCGGTGGCCATGGTGTGGGCCGGACGCAACATAGCGCGCCTGGGGACTCGCCGGCTAACTATCAGCAGCGCCCTTGTACTGGGGAGCGGCTACATACTGGCTGGTCTGCTCGGGGGAACCAGTTTTCCGGTTGTCACGCTGTGCATCGGTCTGATCGGCGGGGCTGGCATTGGCCTGGGGTATATGGTTCCCATTGCCGTAGGTATGCGCTGGTTTCCTGACCACCGTGGCATGATTGCCGGCATTGCCGTCGCCGGATTCGGATTCGGTGCCATGGGCTGGATCAAGCTGGCCGGAGAATGGGGCTTGCTGATTGACAGCTACGGGATCGACCGTACGTTTATCTTCTATGGCATCGCCTTTACGGTGCTGGTGTTGATGGGCAGTACATGGATGGTCATGCCGCCGGGTGGCTGGCATCCTACCGGTTGGACGCCACCCCCTGCGGAAGTGACCGTCGCCCGTTCGGAGTACACCAGCCGTGAGATGCTGCGGACGATACAGTTTGCGCTGCTGTTTCTGACCTTCATCGTGAGCGGCGGAGCGGGACTGATGTCGATTGGCCTGATGAAGCTCTATCCCATGGAGGCCCTGGAGGCGAGTGGCTTGTCGCGGGTCGAGGCGAGCGCCATTGCCGGAACCGCCCTGGCCGTCTTCTTCAGCATCGCTAACGGCATGGGACGCATCATCTGGGGTACCATCAGCGATCGTATCGGGCCGCGGTCAGCACTTTTGCTGATGACTTTCGGTCAGGGGGTGGTACTGTTGCTGTTCACGTCGATGGCTGACAATGAAATTCTGCTCTATTGTGGAGCGACTTTGATCGGATTCAATTTCGGTGGTAACTTTGCCCTGTTCCCCAGCATTACCGCCAACACCTTCGGTCCCAATAATGTCGGACAGAACTACCCCCTGGTCTTCCTGGCCTATGGGGTGGGCGGAATCATTGGCCCCCTTCTGGGCGGTTTCCTGGGTGATCTAGGCAATTTCCCGCTGGCTTTCACCCTGTGCGGCGGTGCCTGTCTGGGGGGAACGGTTCTGATTTCCCTGATACGGCCGTTGCCGCCAAGCCAAAAGAGTGGATGAACATTGGCAAGAAAGATGGAGAGAGGTCAGAGGGCCTTCGCAAATTCCTCCCTTCCCTCTCTCCTTCTTCCCTGATGGCTGCCTGTGCCCTGTCTCTGGGGGCAGGAGAGGTAGGTTTTTCTTCCGTCGCGTGGCACTCGTGTGATCCTCTCCCCGGCTGCCGAATTTGAAGGGAGACAGCCGGAGGCGTGAATAGGGATCGATATCGGTATGCACAATGTTTGGATACATCTTCCAGGCCATGCGTTGGGATCAAGCGGCCATTGCGGCTGCGGTCAGGCGCGTCATGCGAGCTGCCTGCTTCCGGCATGACGACGCGTCCGCCCGGTGGAAGGGTAGGATGACGACCGATTGATCGGCGTGCTGGGAGACACGACGACACGAAGAGTCTCATGCGCATGAGACCAGGCGGTGCAAGCATGTCCTTCCCGCTGGGGGATGCGCTCGCGTAGGCCGTTTTGTGGCAGGTGGAGGGGGCGCGGGGAGAGGAGCGTGTCCGCTCTGGCGCCGCGCCGCCCTCCTCCTCCCCCCGCCCTGGCCCCCCGGTCGTCTCCAGGCCAGAGGCGTGGTGTCCCTGGGCAGTCATCTGGTGATGACGGCCGGGGGGCATAGTTCGCCGGGGACATATCGGCTGGCTGTCTCGAGGCGGCCGTGGCCGGGGAGGCGTGCCGTCTGTTGCGCGGTGAAAGACCGCCCGTCCGTCGGCTTGCCTACGGGGAGATGGAGAGAAAAAGGGCTGATAATGTCTGGCCGGCGGGGCCTGGATGCGGGGGCATCCTCAAGATACTGGTCCAGCCGGTTGATGGGAGAGCCTTCTCGGCCGTTCAGACAGCCCGGGCGGCAGGTCAGGTGGTCGCGCCATTGACCCGTCTGGCAGATGGTACGATAGCGGTTATGGCCAGTAATGGTCACGTCGGAGCGGGACAGTGGCATCCTGCCGATTCTTTATGTCAGACGGCGCGGAAGCTGCTGGCGTGTGGATGCAGTGCCCTTGTCGGCGAGGGGAGGTGTTCACGCGTGCGCGTCTATGCCCCGCCGCGTCTGCTGGTGATCGGAGCCGTTCCCATTGCCCATGTTCTGGCACCCATGGCCAGGCTGGCCGGGCTGGATTGTGGTGGCCGGCTGGCCAGCCGAGACCCTGGACAGGCTTTGGGTGGATGCGCACACCGCCGTCGTGGCCCTCGCGCATGATCCAAAACTGGACGATCCGGCACTAGCGGTCGCCTTGCGCACGCCGGCCTTCTATATCGGGGCCCTGGGCAGCGCCCGCCGCCAGGCAGCACGACGGGATCGGCTGCGACAGCAGGGATTTCGACGCAACGACGCTCACACGTCTGCACGGCCCGGTGGGACTGTCTCTGGGAGGACGCAGCGCGGCGGAGATTGCCGTTTCCATCCTTGCCCACGTGATTGGAGAGTATAACCTTGTCAAAGTCGGTGATCCCGATTCATGACCAGGAATTGCCGGGAGAAGCGCGCCCGGGCACGGTTCTCCCCAGACCGGCCGCAAATGAAACGCCCTCCCGCTCTGCAGGCCGGATTCCCTCATATCCCGGGTCCCGGGCGTGTCCTGGAGTTTTCCAGCAATCGTGGATATTTTCCCACGACATGGTCTTTCCGTTCGGGCAGCAGCCTGTTATGCTTTCCTTTGGCTCCCCGTAGCTCAGCAGGATAGAGTGGCAGATTCCTAATCTGCAGGTCACAGGTTCAAGTCCTGTCGGGGAGGCCAGGGAAATTAGGGGAATCTGGTCATCCTCAAATCCCAACGGGAAGCCGTACCGCGGCACAGGTTTTGGCATCCTTGACATCTTCCCCGCCTTGAAGGTTGGCGAGTCGTGCGGCGATCGACGTGGCAGTGAGTCGGCTTGATCGCCTCATTGACGACCGCATACACCATCCGAGCCATCCTCTTCCCCATACGACGGTGCTTGCTGAAATAGCAAGCTCTCCCCCGATCCAGGGGGGAGAGGGTCTTCCGTCCAGGAGGAGGGCGTGTTCCCTCCAGGGCAGACCTTGTGTGCATACGGTCGCCTGGAGGGGGAGGACCTGGTGTAACAGGAATCTGCACTTTTACTCGACTGCCCTGATGGCTGGTCTGACGGCCATTCCCTGTCAGGCGATGGTAGATTGTAACGTGCTGGTGGTTTTGTCTACGCCGGTAACACTCAGAGGTTTGGCGTGGCCACAGGAGCAGTGGGCATGGTGGATTCTGCGGAGTATTACAATGAAGGCAAGCCAAAGCACCCTTCTCGCGGCCATCATGATGCTCATGATGGCCGCACCGGACAGGGGAATATCCCCGGCCGTTGGTCCTGACGAGGCCTCATTGGCGCTTCGCCTCAAGCGAAGGCTTGAGTGTGGCTTTCTTTGACAAGGCCTGTTATCATGCCTGCCTGGCCAGAGGGTGAAAGCAGGCCATAGTGTGGGGGTGCGCCTGGTTTGGTATCAGACCAATGCGCGGGCGGAATGCCCATACGCCCGTAAACTTTCCGGACTCCCTGTTACCAGGGGAAAATGATATCGAAAATCTGCTGGCCATAACGCGGCTGCTGCGCATCGGTGATCTAACCCCGTCCGTCGTAGGCAATTCTGGCCTCGGCAATTTTGTCCCAGCGCACGGAATTGTCGGAAGCGATATCCTGTGAGCGGACGACGCCGCTCACATGGATCTCACGCAGCTCATAATTGACGTGGATTCCCTGCCGTCCAGCAATAGCCAGGGTGCCGTTGGGTGGAACCTGAATGATGACAGCGGCCAGACGCAGATTGATGGTCTCGTTGCGGGTGGTTTCTCCTTTGCCTTCATAGGCGTGACCACTCGTGGAATCGACCAGATTGGCAGGATCCACGCCATTGGGCAGAAGTTTCGCCAAATCGTATCCCGTGATCGCCAGCCATGCTGGCCCCTTCCCCTGTGGTGCGGTCGTGCTTGCTCCTGTTGTTGAAGGTAGCCGTATCCGAAATGCTGATCACCACGGTCAGGATGTCTCCCACTTCAGCGGCGCGCTGATCCTTGAAGAAGGCCCGCGCCCCAGGCCGCCACAGGGAATTGGCGCTGGGCTAGGTTAGGACCAGCGCCGGTATGGGGAGGCTAACCAGACGATAACCGGGCTTTTCGACCGGATTCTGAATGGGTGACAGGGAAGGTTCGCTACCCACCTCGCTGAGGCGCTGGAGCGCGTTGCACCCGGGGGCGCCGGGATACTCGTCGCCATCAAGGTCACGGTCAGTTGCCGCAAAGGCATGGAAGACATTTTCCACTCTTTGTCGTGCCCTGTCATCCCCGTAGGTCTCGATCGTGACCGATCAAGGCTCCCCCTCAATCGCTGGAGCGCCGGGCGGCAACCGCGCGCCCTGGCTTCCGTACCACAAGACTGCCCACACCGCCGTCATGGCCACTCACCGCCCGTCAATAAGATTACACCCAATGGTATCACAAAGCGGCGGCAAGGACGGTTGCCAGGGAGACCGACACTGTATTTTCATCGACAACGGTTGCAAACTAAGGTCTTGCGGCTTGTCACGTTCTGAACCCGGATGGTCGCCGCCCTAGCACCATCTTTCAGGGCCTTGCCCCGTACCGTCAGAACCATGCCTGGTGCCGTCAGGACCACGGTTACTAGTTTGTTCCGCGTTACCAGGATCGGCCCTTCCAGGTCATCGTCGCGCAGGGGCGCTCCCTCGCACAAGGGCCGGGTCGGTAAGCGTATGGGGTTGCACCATGCGGGTCGGCAGGTGCTGTCAATGCAAATTGGAAGCAGTGATCGGTTCGCCTTTTTTTAGGAACCGGTTGGGAACCGGCACGGGCACGGTAGCGACCACGCGCCCCATGAGAGTCAACCGTTAGGCGTTGGTTGCACCAGCCGGCGCGACGATCATTCCGCTGAAACGGCCCTCCTGAGCGTCATAAGAGAGACCTTCGACGGCGACCCCGGGATCGGCTTCAAAGGGAATGACAAGGCTGGGATTGTGGTTGGCCATGGCAACTCCCGCTTCGGCCGGCATCCTACGCACCTGTAAGGCAACCCGCAAGACCATCAGCATGGTTTCAGCCGTAAGGCAGGAGGCAGAAGACGCGTTTCTCTGCCAGAGATGACGGATGACGACGTTCCCGCCATGGCCGGTAAGGCGATCAGGAGCAGACTCAGAGCAAACGCGATGTGTTTCATGAGCGACCCCCTGGCTCAAGATGTCTTTCTCAAAATCCACAAAAATTCTGCTGCTCCTCGTTTCTTACAGATGCCTATATCCGATCACGCTACTTTTAATTGACAGTCGTGGACATCATTTCATCGGAGGTCTGGATTACCTTGCTGTTCATTTCGTAGGCCTGCTGGGCGCTGATGAGACTAGTGACTTTGGACACGACATTGACATTCGATGTTTCCAGGAATCCCTGCAGGATGGTGCCATATCCTGCCGAGTCGGGCGTGGCGGCGATGGCGCCACCAGAAGCCGGCGTTTCCTTCAGAAGGTTGTCACCGACAGCTTCCAGACCCGCATCGTTGGGAAAGGTGGCAAGCATGAGCTGACCCACGGTCTGGGGTGTGACCTGGCCATCCTTTTTGACCATGACCTCACCGGAACTGTTGATGGCGATGCCGACGGCATCGTTGGGAATGGTGATGCCCGGTTCGATCCTGTAGCCCTTGTGGGTGACCAGTTTCCCCTGGGGCGAGAGTTGAAACGAACCGTCGCGGGTATAGGCGATCTCGCCGGAGGGCAGGGTAACCTGAAAATATCCCTTGCCCTGGATTTCCAGATCCAGTGTGTTATCAGTGTTGAGCAGGCTGCCCTGTTCGGTGATCCGGTAGACTGCGACCGTCTTGATACCGAGGCCAAGTTGCACGCCGGTCGGCGCGATAGTTCCGGCATCGGAGGAATTGGCCCCGCCCCGCCGCAGGTTCTGGTAGAGAAGGTCGTTGAACTCCGCCTGGCGCCGGGTATAGGCGGTGGTGTTCATGTTGGCGATGTTGTTGGAAATCACCTCGATATTGGTTTGCTGGGCAAGCATCCCGGTGGCGGCGGTATTAAGTGACCCCATTGCACTTCACTCCCTGTCCATCTGTCCGCTCAGCTCACGCGCAGGACGGTATCGACCATCTTGCGGCGGCGGTCGTGTTTGATTTCCAGCATCTTGTCGACGCCTTCGTATATTCGGTGCAACTTGATCATGCGGCTGATCTCAGAGATCATCTTGACATTCGATTCCTCCAGTGCGCCCTGAAGAATATTCGGGCACGCTACCTTTTCCGGTTGCTGTTCCGTACTGTAGAGGCCAGCCACGATCGGCTGCATGTCCTGCGGGTCGGCGGAAATGACCGCCACGACTGTAACGAGATCCATCGTCGGTCTCGATGATGAAGTACCCCTCGCCATCAATGGCAAGATCGAGCGGGATTGCCGGTCGCGGTGATCGGTCCCTCGCTCAGTGTCGTAGACCAGACCATAATCCTGCACGAAGGACAGCCTGTCTGTCATCGAAAAGGCGATCGCTGGTCTTGGTGCGCACCAGATATTCGACGAACAGAGGCTTCTCGCTCTCGAAGCACAGCGTGTTAGCATTGGCGATGTTATTAGCTGCTATCTCAAGTTGCCGCCATACGGTCGCCGGGACAAGGCGATATGGGATGTATTGTCCATCAGCTTCCCTCCTTTCCCGTTGCTGGCCGCGGGCCGGGAACGCACGCAGGATCGCGTGTGGAGAAACCATGTGCGCAGAAAACGTGCCAGTGCCGGTTCCTCATGCTGCCTCGTGCATGCCGCGACAGGAAAATCCACATGGTACAAACGCACCAACCCCCCTGCCGGGGCTATGCCGTACCAGCACTGGCCGATGGGCGGCAGCCCTTGCCCGGCAACTCTTGCCAGGCCGATCGTTTTCAACCGATTATTAACTAGGGCAGCGTAAAGAAGGGAGCAGGACGATAGAGATAGAGGTTGCACCACAATGGTGGCATGAGCGCCCAGGGGGAAGAATAGCCAAGGAACTCGATGAAGAGCTGGATAGTGGTGTTGTCTCTGGAGGGGAGGAGGAACGCCCGGTTTGGTTGTCAGGAAAACTGAAAAATCATCCTGCCCGTGTTTCTGCTGATTATGATGGTTGTTGGCTTCATCCTGTTGGGTGGCGTGGATTCCGTGCGGGCAATGTTCAGCGGCGCGGAGAGCGAATCGGCGGAGGGAGGCGCGTCAGCTGCCACTGGCATCATCGCGATTTACGATCTTCCAGAGAGAGTTATCTATCTCTACGAAAATAATAAACAATATAAATCTAAAGATCTTAATCTTCTTTGATAAGATCAATTATAAGGAGTAAATAGGCCCATACAACAAGCATATCATTGACAGCTTCCAGGTTTATTTACGTGAGTTGCGGGTTGAGGATCTGCAAGGATCAGCCGGGCTGTACCGCCTGCACGAGGAATTTTTGAGCCGGGCTAATGCTGTCGCCCCGGTACGGGTGACGAACGTGCTGTTCAAGGAACAGCTGGTGCAGTGATCGTTCAACCTGCGCTCTCCTGGCCATTGAAGGAGGAATCATGACCCCGGCCGATTCCAAGAAGGAAGTCTCTGCCGAAGAAGAAGCCGCGATGGTGCGCGAATGGGCGGCAATGGCCGGTATGGATGCAAAGAGCGAGTCTGCCCCTACCAGCGGCGGGCAAGAGGACGACGAAGAGAACGCCCTCAACCAGGATGACATGGCTGCCGAATGGGAGGCCATGCTCGGCGGCGACGACGAAACAGGCGGAATCGGCGGTGCCGAAATCGTCTCCACAATGGCGGGCCATGAATCGACACGTGTTCTCAATCAGGACGAAAACGACAGCCTCCTCGGTTTCGACGGGGAACACGACGACTCGGGCGAACGGTCAGGCATCCAGGCCATCCTCAACTCGGCTCTCGTGTCCTACGAACGCCTGCCGATGCTGGAGGTGGTCTTCGACCAGCTGATACGCACGATGTCCACGAGCCTGCGCAACTTCACATCCGATAACGGTCGAGGCTTCACTCGACAACATTCTTTCCTTGCGTTTCGGCGACTATCTGAACTCCATCCCGCTGCTGGCGATGCTGGCCGTCTTCAAGGCGGAAAAGTGGGACAACTTCGGCCTGCTGACCATCGATTCCTCCCTGATCTATTCGATCGTGGATGTGTTGTTGGGCGGGCGCCGCGGCACGGCGGCCATGCGTATCGAAGGCCGTCCCTATGCCACCATTGAACGCAATCTGGTTGAACGGATGGTGCATGTCGTGTTGTCGGATCTCTCGGCGGCGTTTGACCCTTTGAGTCCGGTTACCTTCCGCTTCGACCGGCTGGAAACGAACCCGCAGTTTGCCACCATTTCACACCCATCCAACGCTGCCATCATGGCCAAGCTGCGGATCGCCGTGGCAAGTTTGAGCTTCTGATTCCCTACGCCACACTCGAACCGGTCCGCGAGCTGCTCCTTCAGATGTTCATGGGTGAAAAGTTTGGTCGTGATTCGATCTGGAAAACGCTTTCTTGCGGAAGAAATGTAGTTCACCGACGTCGAACTGGAAGCTAATGCTGGACGAAATGACCATGCCGCTCAACCAGGTTCTTGGTTTCCAGGTCGGCTCGCAGGTCATACTCAACGCTACGCCCCATTCGCGGGTGACTTTGACGTGCGGGGATATCCCCACGTATCTGGGACGCATGGGGTGCAAAGGAGCCAGCATCGCCATCCGGATCGAGGAACAGGTAAAAAGCAGGAAGATCGTGCCATGACCCTGGCGCTCGATATCGTCATTGCCCTTCTGCTGGTGGCGACCATCATTTTTGCCGCTATTCTCAACACACGGCTCAACGCCTTGCGCTGGAACAAGAGCCAGCTTGGACGGCTGATCACCAGCTTCAACGAGGCGACCTTGCGTGCCGAATCAGGCATTCCGAAACTGCGCAAGACGGCCGAGGAGGCTGGCCAGTCCCTGCATGAACAGGTGGAACGGGTACAGACCCTGCGCGATAATTTAGCTTTTCTGATCGAATGGGCCGACAGCATGGCCGCCCAACTGGAAGGAACTGTCCGCTCGGCGCGGGGCGAGATGCGGGGTCATCGCGGCCTGCGGCGTGCCGTCCTCCCAACGACCGAGTCTCAGCGGAGGAGGATATGGAAACCATCATCGACGACGAACGTTCGGTGGCGGAACACGAACTGTTGCGCGCCCTTCAATCCGCCCGGTGAAGGGCGGCGCAAGAGCATGAAGACTGAACGCATCAGGAATGAGGAGTGACACCCGTGGCACGGCTTTCGCTGCACCCCTAGGCATCGGCGCAGTCAGAAACGGCAGCGCGACTCCGCACGGATTCCCCTGTCGCCAACGGCAATGGCAAGCCTGTTCACACGAAGCCGGCTGTCATCAGTGGAAAAGGGGGGATGCGTTTACGTTTGTTGCCAGCCGTCATCTTCGTGGCGGCGCTGATGATGACGGTGCGACTGAACGGCATCGTTGAAGGCATGACGCCCGTTGCGGAGGATTCCTCCGGTCTGGCCATCCGGCCGATACAGGCCCAGACGCGCTCCTCCCTACCGGCATAAACGGCCCAGGTGCCGCCCGCCGGGCGGCGGGGAAGGGATTACAGCCTGGCGGTTCGGAACCCGATGATCCGTCCCTTTTCAGCCAGAGCGAGCTTGATCTGCTGCAACAGCTGGCAGAACGGCGGGAATTCCTGGAAACACGGGCTCAGGAGCTGGATAACCGAGAGGCCGTTCTGCGCGCGGCCGAAGAATGCATCAACAGCAAGATCCACGAGATCAAGACGCTGGAACAGGTAATTGGGAAGCTGATCACCCGTTACAATGTCCTTGAGGAAAACAAGCTTAAGAGTCTTGTTAACATCTATGAGAAGATGAAGCCGAAGGATGCAGCGCGCACTCTCAACGAGCTTGAGATGCCGACTCTACTTGCGGTCGTCAAACACATGAAGGATTCCAGAACCGCACCGATCATGGCTGAAATGGATTCGATCAAGGCGAAAGCGCTGACCGTGGAACTGGTAACCCGCAACAGATTGCCTTTTGCTACCGCCGGTTCCGGCGAAGGGGACGGATGAACGGCCTCCCGCAGGCACAGACGACATTGGAGATCCCTAAAAATCCAGAAGGCGGTTATGAGAGGTATCCCATTGCCTTGATTGTCTTGCCGGATCCGGGGCAGGGAAGGAAACCTACCGCAGGACCGTCAAGGAAAGACGAACCGCGACACTACGATCAATCGAAAGGCGTCCAGGCTACATTGAGATAAGCCTTAGGGTATCATGCACGAACGCTCTTTCTGGAGAAACTGCAAAAGCGCTTGCTTTCCATGCCCTCTTAACATATCGATGGATGGTTGAGAAGGTCCATTCCTGGTTGTTGCGCTGAAGTCCTCTCTGAATGAGATGATTGATAGCTGTTGATGGGAACATACATATTCTGATTGTGGATGATTACAAGACGATGCTGCGCATTCTCCGCAGTCTTCTCAAACAGCTCGGCTTCAACAATATTGATGAGGCAACCGGTGGCAGTATCGGCCCTCCAGATGTTGCGCAGCACCACCACCTACGGGCTGGTTATTTCCGACTGAAACATAGAGCCGATGACCTGGCTTCATCTCATGCGTGAGGTTCTGGTCGATGCCAAGTTGAAGGCCACGCCTTTCATCATGGTAACCGTTGAATCGAAGCCGGAAAACGTGATTGCCGCCAAGGCAAGCGGGTGTGTCAAGCTACATTGTCAAGCCGTTCAACGCGCTGCGACTTTAAAGTCGAAGATGGCGAGCGTGCTGGGTGAGTTCTGAAAGCATGTCGGACGACGTCATCGACCGTGACATTGCCCAGCGCCTTGAGCGCCTTCGTGTGGAAGGGAGCGATTTCGTTCGGATTGGATCGGATTGTCACGATGGTACGCGATCTCATGGTTGGGCTGAAACCCAACGAGGATCTCAGACTCTACAAGGAACTTAAGGCCTTGGCAGTTTATATCTGTACCATCAAGACGGAAATCGCGACGATACGTCCAGACGAGATTCGTGACCACTACCTGCCAACAGCCACGGACGAATTGGATGCCATCGTCGAAGCAACGGAACATGCGACTCACACGATCCTGGCCGCCGCCTTGGGGAACGATTGAGCAAGGCGACAACTGACATCTATGAGGCGTGTATGTTCCAGGCTATCACCGGTCAGCGCCTTTCCAAGGTGGTCAAGGCCCCTGCAGGAAATGGAAGGATGGATCTCGAGTCTGACCAAGGCGTTCGGAGCGGAAACCGACTCTATCAGACGCAAGATGATCGCAGAACGCAAGGTGCTATCTCCGCTGTCAGAGCAGGCTCTGTTGAGCGGGCCGCAGTTCGGCATGGATGCTGCCAGTCAGCAAAGTGAAATCGACGCAATGTTTGGCGAGTCCGGCTGATCGGATGAATGCGGTAGCGCACGGTTTGTGTCTCGGCAGAGGAAACCCGATTCCTCTTGGGGCTTCCCCGTCCCTTCCATCCCGACCCTCCCCCCCCCCCTTCCCC
>CAZUWH010000007.1:0-15965 GCA_964624075.1 uncultured Rhodobacterales bacterium | reverse complement strand
GATCGGGGGGGGGGGGGAGAGAGGTGTCGGCGGTATGTGGTTGGTTTCATAGGAAAAGATGTGCAGATCCCGTAGGGGTAAAAAGGGGGTGCGCTGCTTTTTTACAAGATTGCGTGGTGTCATCGTCATGGTGGCCATTGCCTTTGTCGTGTGGCTCGGCAGGGGAGAGAGTGTTTTGGCGCAGGCGTACAGCCCCGAACGTATGCCAATCCAGCTGGCTATGGACGGCTGGTTTTCGACTGGGACGGAGCGGTCGTCTGTTCGGCGCGCATTGAGGGCAAAGCCCTGGTTGCCACGTTCGACCGCCCGATCCGTGGCAACGTGCGCAATACATTGCCCGGTTACGTGACAAGGGTTGCACTCAGCCCCGACCGGCGGACGGCCACCTTCACCCTAGCGCCCGGCAAGATATTCAGTGTTAAAATTGGTTTTTATAACAATGTCGTTGCCATAGATCTGATCGAGGAAAAGAACAAGGCGAACAAGAAAGATGAGGACAAGGAAAAAGAAAGAGAAAGAAACGGAACCGGGAGAAAGACAGACAGACGGGAGACGCTACGACAGAGTCTAGGGAGGTGGGCAGGGGCAGGCCGGTCCTGTGTCCCTGCTGCCCCCTGCCCCGGTTGTGACAACACCGCCTGCCGCCGGTGCGACCCTGGTTGCCGTGCGGGTGGGTTCCCATGGCCAGGCTGACCGCATCGTGTTCGACTGGCCGGTACCAGTGACTTATGACGTGGCGGACGATCGTGGTTGTCCCGCATCCTCTCGACAAGCCGGCCAAGATCCTGCGCATTCCTCGCGGTCTAGCCCTGGACATTACTGCACGGTCCGGTTCCACCGGAGCATGCCATTCCAGCCGCAGTCCCCGCCCCGACCGTCTCCCCCCCCCCGGTCCCGGTCAAGGCAGGAAACGCCAATGGGGAAAGGTGCCTCTCCCGCCTCTTGCAAACGGCGGCGAACGAGGACGGAACCCTGACTGGACTGGAACCGCCAGGACGGGTCGTCTCCCTAAGTTTTACCTGGAATCAACCGGCGGCGGCAGCCGTGTTCCAGCTTGCCGGCTATTTGTGGGTCGTGTTCGATCGCCTGCAGGAAGTGGGGATTCCATTGTTGCGCTGCCTGGGTGGCGAGGGGGTCAACGATGTTCAACAGCTCCACCACAACCAAGCGACGGTTGTTCGTCTCCTGACCAGGCCCTGGCTACACGCCCAGCGTCCGGCGCGAGGGACTGTTGTGGATCGTGGATCTGATGCGGCAACCCATGCGGGCCAAGGTGCCAATTGCCGTCCGGGTTTAGCCTGAAACCGAGGCCCGCATTCGGTTGGATGGAACCGAAGGAGGAGCGGTCCTGACCCTTGTCGATCCAGAGGTGGGCGACACGGTGACGGTGGTGCCGATGATGCCCGTGGGGACAAGTGTCACGCCTGCCCGGACCTACCCCGATCTCGATCTGCCGGCCACTGTCCGGGGCATTGTCGTTCTGCCGAAGGTCGATAAGCTGAATGTCCTGTCGTCCCGGCGAAGGCGTTGAGATTCGTGCTCCCGGTGCTGGCTTGCGGCTGTCCCGTAAAGCGGAACACGCGACAATGCTGGCCGGAACGGGAGCGGCCATGAGTCAGGTTTCCGATATCAAGGGCTGGCGTCGTGGCGAGGACTATCTGCTGGAAAAACGTAACATCCTGGCCGCCAGGAACGCTGCCACGCGCAGCCGTCCCCGGGGATCTTGCCCGATTCGAGCTTGCCCATGGTCGTGCCGCCGAGACGTTGGGCATTCTTAGCGTTCTGGCTGCCGATGAGCCGTCCCTTCTTGAAGCGCTGGCCTTACCGTGTCCTGCGCGGAGCGGCCGACCTCCTGATGCACCGTCCCGAGGAAGCCGTTGCGGATTTCAGCCACCCCAGCCTGGCCGCCAATGACGAGGCTGCGCTATGGCGGGCCATAGCAGAGGCCTCCATCACCATGCCGGAAGCCCAGGTTCCGTTGCCTGCATGCGCCCTTGCTGCAGGATTATCCACATGCCCTGAAGCGGCATCTTGCCCTGATTGGTGCCGAAGCGGCCATTGCCGCTGTCGATGACCCATCCGCCCAGCATTTCCTGGAGTTGGCCCGTTCCAGGGGAAAAGGGTACGCCCTGCGACAACGCAGCGGTCCTTTATCTCACGGGACGCTCCAACGAATTGACGGGCGCTTTCGATGCCGCCCTGACCAATTACGATGCGGCCGCCAACAGCGGCAACCGTTCTTACCAGGGACAGGCCAGAATGGCCCAGACCGAGCCGCAATTGCGGCTCGGTCTGGAGGGGATAAGGAAAAGCTGTCTCCCCTGACTGTCATCGCCTTGTATGATGAGTTCGTGAAATTGACCACGACCGGTGAGAAGGGAGACGAGATGGTTCGCCGTCTGGCTGATCAGCTCGTAGGGGTGGATCTGCTCGACAAGGCCGGCGCTCTGTTGGACAACCAGGTCAGAAGTCGTCTCCAGGGGTTGGAGAAAACCAAGGTTGGGACACGGCTTGCCCTGATTCATCTCCTGAACCAGCAGCCTCAGAAAGCCATCGACATTCTTTCGTTCAGTGACACGCCGCACCCGCGCCGCCGGATTTGCAGCTCCAGCGTCGTCATCTGACGGCGCGGGCCTTAGCCGATATGGGCCGGCATGACGATGCCATCCAGCTTCTTCAGGGGGATCAAAGCGAGGCGTGGTGCGTGCTGGAGGCCGAGATTCACTGGAAGGCCAGAAACTGGGCCAAAGCAGCCAAGACCCTTGACACCCTGGTGGAACAGCGTACCTCCTCCGGTCAGATTCTGACGGAGCAGGAGGCGAAACGGGTGCTGGGTCTCGCGACGGCCCTCAAGCTGGCCAGGAATAAGCGTGCCGTGGACTTGGGTCCGTCGCCTGTATCTGACGTTGCTGCAAGGCACAACGGTTTACAACGCCTTTAATTTGATCACCAGCAATGACGGCAACACGCTTGCCAGCCCTCGTCGGATTGCAGAGTGGACCAGGCTAGAAGAAGGATTCAAGTCATTCATGACCGCCTATCGTGAGAGAATCAAACAAGCGGATCTCAGCGATATCGATTGAACCATGCAAAGTAGAATGGAACGCGGGGGGCAGCGGTCTCTTTCGGGACAGGGTCCGTCGGGAGAAGGTCGAGGGGGTATAAGGCTGTGTCCTCCGCCTGGAATAGCAAGCCCTCCCCCATTCGGGGGAAGGATTTGGTCGTGGGGATATATACCCTTAACCGGTTGCCCATTGGAAGATAAATTGTCTTGTAAGGTGTCCTGACGCAAACTGTGCGTAAAAAATTACGACTGCGAGGGACTGAAAGGCCCTGCGCGCTCCTCCTGAGCCCCCTCGAATTATTTACACTTCGTCATTCCCGCGCAAGCTTGTCCTTGCGCATGCGGGGGCGGGAATCCAGGGTCGCCCGGCCCAGTGAGTTGTCCCTGGACCTCCGCGCTCGCGGAGGTGACAATGAACGCATTGAGAAATAACGATATGTTCCCGGATGAACACTCAGAAAAATAGAGACAGCAGTGACAGCGGGACAAAGACGGGCAACTGGGCCGTTGAGGTCCCGCGGCGCGTCGAATGGCGCGCAAGCCAAGGGCCGCGGATGTGGTCTACCCAATGTCTGAGGGAAAGAATAAACAGGGGCAATCGCATTTCAAGTGCGATTGCCCTGGCCAGAGACAGGTATGCCTCTTGACGACAGGAATCCCGTGTAGTAAGAATAAGGCTGTTCGTGGTGATTTGAGCGACCAGCTTGCGGCCACGTAAAAGAAACGGCTAAAAGGTCAGACGTCAAAGCGGGAAGAGAGATCCGCGGAAAGCCCTGGCCTCGCAGCTAGGGCTTCGTTGTAAGGGCTCTTGCATGCGTCTTTTAGCCGTCTGATCCAGACTCCGGAGGATTATCCATGAATGACGCATCCAACACCCCTTCCTGCCTTCCACCATGGCGCCTGCGGACAAGGCAGGTTCGTGGTGGTTTATCCCGTTCCAGCTTCTGCGAGACGGCTGAAGGCCTGTTCATGACGTCTGGTTACGTCTACGAATCGGCTGAAGAGGCACAGGAGTCCTTTGACGGAACGCGCGACCGTTACGTTTATTCCCGGGTCAAGAATCCAACGATCCGCATATTCGAAATGCGCCTGGCTGAAATCGAAGGGGCCCTCGACTGCCGCGCCACTTCATCGGGTATGGCAGCGGTGTTTGCGGCCCTTGCTTGTAATCTGAAAACCGGGGACCGGGTTGTGGCGGCGCGGGCGCTGTTCGGTTCGTGTACATACATCCTTACCGAGGTCCTACCGCGCTTTGGCATCCGGATTACTTTTGTCGATGGCACTGACCTCAACCAGTGGGAGGAAGCCTTTGCTACCCCAGCAGCGGCCGTCTTTCTGGAGACACCCTCCAACCCGACTCTTGAAATCATCGATCTTGAAGCCGTCTGCCGGCTGGCCCATGGAGCCGGGGCGCAGGTCATTGTGGATAACGTCTTTGCAAGTCCCGTCCTGCAGAAGCCGTTGCAACTTGGCGCCGACGTGGTGGTCTATTCGGCGACCAAGCACATCGACGGGCAGGGCCGCTGCCTGGGTGGCGCGGTGCTGGCCAACGATCGGACGTGGATTGATGACAGGCTGGCCATGTTCCTGCGCCATACCGGTCCGGCCCTCAGTCCGTTCAACGCATGGATTTTGTTGAAAAGCCTGGAAACCCTTGACCTGCGGATGGAACGGCATTGCGATAATGCCTTGCAGGTGGCCACGTTCCTGGAAAACCGGCCGGAGATTGCCAAGGTCCTCTATCCCGGCCTGGCCAGCCACCCGCACCATGCCCTGGCCATGCGGCAGATGACAAGGGGAGGCAGTGTGATCGCCTTCACAATTGGAGAGGGCCGGGAGACTGCCTATCAACTGTTCAACAATCTGCGTCTCGTCGATATTTCCAATAATCTTGGTGATTCCAAGAGTCTGATCACGCACCCTGCGACCACCACCCACCAGCGTCTGTCAGCCGAAGAGAAAGCCCAGCAGGGGATCACCGATAACCTGATCCGGCTTTCGGTAGGACTCGAGGATGCACAGGATCTGATCGACGATCTCGCCCAGGCTCTGGAGAGGCTGTAGAGCACAAAGGGCTGAATTGGAGGGAAGTCATGCGCGTGCGCGACATCATGGAACGGAAGCTGACCGAAGTCCTGACCCCTCGGCGCTTGAGCATCATCGACGAATCAGACCAACATCGCGGCCACACCGGTGCCGACCCCCGCGGCGAAAGCCACTTTCGGCTGGTGGTCGTTTCCGCATGCTTCAGGGGTCTGTCCCGCGTGGCACGTCAGCAGATGGTCTATGGTCTGCTGGATGCCGAGTTGCGCGAGCGGATTCATGCCCTTTCGATGCGGACCTTGACGCCGGAGGAAGAAGAAGACGACCCCACCCTCGGCACTGAAGCGTCCCTGGACACCCATATGCGCTAACCTTGTTCTGGACACGTGAAGGCTCAGCGTGCGATCCAGGAGGGGTCGTCGCTGCGCACGCGGGCACAAGCGCACGGGGGGGGGGGGGGGGGCGGCTCCCCACCGCCGGTCCGTGCTCAAAGCTGCATCGCGATTTTCTGGAGGCCGTGCGGTCGGGCTGCGCCGCCCGCACGCGGGGAGCGTTGTGCCGGCGCCTTGTCGAGGAGAGGGTGGGGTGAAGGCCAACACCTCGATGCTGAGCCGCTTCTTCCAGCGCGAGTGATCTACTCTCAATAGTTTAGCAATGACCGCATCGACGCGACGGGCCGATCAACGGCGAGCGCTTCCTCTCCTATATCGCGCAGGTCCTCGTCTCTACCCTCGAGCCGAGCGACATCATCATCCTCGATAATCGTAGCAGCCAGAGGGAGAGGCGATCCCTGCTGTGAGGCAACCCTGCGGGTGCTCAGTGCGTGACCGGCGGGCCGAACACGTGTCGGCCAGGGTGGCGGGCAGTGACGAAACACTCAATCTAGTCGTTCAGTTGTTCACCGGAGGCCTGTCGCCAGCATGGGATAAACCTCCAGCAAGTGTCATCGGGCCTGTGAAAGTCCTGGTCGCCGGCCATCGCTCAGGCCCGTTCGGGCGATCAGTTCGGTGAACAGCCCCTTCACCGTTTTATAACCCGGATGAAGCCGGAACCAGCCGATCACTTTGCCCACCAGGCTTTTCCAGCGCGTCAGGTTCCCGGCAATGCTTCAGTCGGTTGCAGGCGCATGAGTCATGGTGTGGCCTCCTGCCGTGGTGCGACATGAACCCATCGTGTGGATTCGTTGAAAGCGTAATAAGGGATGAGGTGGCGCACGCGACTGGTGTCACGAACGGCTGTCGTCAAGTCATCGAGGAGCAGGGCGCGTGGGGGCAATGGCGCCGCCGCTGGCCACATCCGACAGTAGGGCACCCCGCTCGCCCACGCGCCAGTCGTAACCCGTCGGATGCTGGCTCACGAAATCATCCACACCGGCTAGACGGGCGGCATGCAACATCATTCCATCGTCGGCCTCGGGGGCGGCGATGGTGATGTTCTCGCGTACCGTGCTATGGAACAGCACGGCATATCGATCTGGCGCAGGTCGGTTCCGTCGATCAGGATCTCGCCGTTGTCGGGATCATACAAGCGGGCCAGAAGACGTGACAGGGTGGACTTGCCCGAGCCGACCGGTCTCATGATGGCGACTTTCTCGCCGGCCTGGAGGGAGAAGCTGACGTTGCGGATGGCGGCCGATTCGGTGCCCGGATAACAGAAGGTGACATTGCGGAAAGTGATCTGACCCGCGATGGCTAGCCGCGGTAAATACTGATAGACGCGACTCAACAGGCCGGCCACCGTCCCCAGGGGCGCCATGACGCGGCCGGACGTCTGGGCTGAAACGCCGACGAATTCTTCCCACTCCCGCTGCATCTTGCTTTCAGCGCCCAGGCTTTTGACGGTATCGAGTGCCGCGATGACCTCGACCAGCAGCACCCCGTGCTTCTATGCATTTTCAAGATTGGTACGCTCGATGGCCGTCTTGAGCGGCACCTGCATGGCAAGGCCAACGCTAGACCAGCTGCACCGCCAGGGCCGGCACCCACACGACCGGTCCGCCAACGAGGGCAATAATGACTAGAAACAGCAGAATGAAAGGCAGGTCCACCAGGGCGATGATAACGGCTGAGGTGAAGAAATCGCGGACCGTTTCGAATTCCTTGAGATGATTGGCAAACACACCTGCGGAAACAGGGCGCGCCTGCATGTGTACGTTCGTGCTTTGCTCGAAAATGTGTGCCGACATCATCACACCGGCAACGCTTGCTAGCATGGTCCACCAAATTAGGCCCGCAACACCTTCAGAATGAAATCGAACATGTAAACGATTAGCATGCCCACCGCCAGCACCCACAAGGTCTCGACGGCATTGTTGGGCACCACACGGTCATACACGTTAATAGTGAAAAGCGGACCGGCCAGGGCAAACAGGTTGATCAAAATGGCAGCCGGAATGACCTGCCGATAGACGCTTTTGAACTTGGCGAGCGTAATCCAGGAACCAGTGTCCGTACCGCTCCTGCCGTGTGCCGGCCGCGACCTCGCGCATCCGGGCGCGGGGGCGGATGAACAGGCTGTAGTCGATGTAAAGGGATTCGAGTTCGGCAACGGTCATCAGGGTGGAGGCCGGTACCGGTCTTGGGCAGCAGGACTTCACAGCGGTCTCCTTCCCGGCGCGGTCGCACGCGCTTGCTGGCCGCCCTCGACAGTCTTTTATTCGATGAGGCGCCCGCGCTCGGCGTCATCCGTGTCAATCAGTATCTGAACCCGATCGTACGTCTGGCCTTCACCATTTCCCCAGGCCTGGCAGCATACCTTCCAGCATGGTTCACCGTTCTTTTACGGTCGGAACGGGGCGCTCCTGCGTCTTGGCCTGTTGTGGACGCGGACGGAGTCACTGTCTGGCCTAGCGTGCTGGGGGACCTGACCGGTGACGCAACCCGGAGACCGGAGGGAGACCACCACACCCGGAGGATGCGACCGCCATTGCCCCCAGCGGGCTTGCGGGCGTCATGGCAACCACCGTGGTCACGGAAGCGGGTCAGGCATTGGAACAGCTCCATGCCCCGCTGTCCGTTTTGATCCCGGCGCCGTGCTGATCATGCAGTTGGAATGCCCAGTCCCGTTCGCCGCCGACAATCGCCAGGCTTTTCGCGAGATAGTCATGAGTCTCCGTCCGCTCTCCGAGCTGGAAGCGGCCGCCATCCAGCCGCTGCGGGTCCGCCGGGTGGTGACCGCCGTCAAGCCAGGGGAGTCCGTGCGCCGGCTGGCAGCGATGATGCCCCTTGGCAACTTCAACGAGGTCATGTTCACCGTTCTGAACGGCCTGCCGCCCGGCGAGTCGTTGCAGACGGGCCGCAAGGTCAAGGTCCTGGCGGTCTAATCCGGTCGTCGGCCATGAATGATACGCCGGCCAGGAAATCCTGGCCCGTTCGCCCGCAGGCGCCGGGGCGGACCGCGCGGCTCCTAGCAAAGCGCCGTTTCCCGGGATCGCAATGGCCCATCTTCTAACACCTTTTCGCCCCGGGAGAGGGAACCCCTGCCTCCACCCGATCATCCTGACGAATGGCATGCCTGGACTTGCAACCTGGAAAAGATCATACTCCCTATGTCGTCATGACTCGCGCAAAGGCCCATCTGTTGCAAACAACATGGGACGCCAAGCGTGGCCGATCTTGATCTTGAAGGGATTCCTCAGGAGGGACTTGAGCGTTTTCTAGCATTTCGCGTCCTGGTAGCCAGCGTCAGCATCGACGACAAAACCATGCTTGCAGCCAGTTGCCTGAACCATTTCAACGAAATCGTCATGCTGCTTGAAACGGTTCCCGATATGCCGGAGCTTCTTGAGGAAGCCGGGGCGTAGGAACCCAAGAGCTACACGGAGCGTTTTCGCGATTCAATCCTCTCGGACAAGGAACTGGCCATCGAGGCCTACGCCCATGTGCCGACTAAATTCCGGGCGCCGTTTGAGGGAGCGATTGCCCATATCAACCGCCTAATCATGCGATCCCTCTCGCACCTCGAAAGTACGATTGCAACCGGAGATATGGAGTTGTTACGCATGAAAACGACGGCCTGTACACGTGCCGTACAGAAACTGATGGACGTGGCAAGTGCCATCACTCATGGGCCCAGCACCACCATGCAACAGGGCCAGATCGGCGACCTGCTTGGCTTCTGAAGAAAAAGGATGCCCACCTCCTCTCCGTTTCCGGAATTTATTCAGCAATCCACATCAAACCGACTGGGCCTGAAGGGCCATCCGCAAGGTCCCTTCCAGTTTATCGAAGAACTGGCCAGTGGTGAGCCAGGGCTGGTCGGGACCAATTAGCAGGGCGAGATCCTTGGTCGTGTAACCGGCTTCCACTGTGGCCACGCAAGCTTTTTCTAGCGTGTCGGCGAAATGGACCACGGCCGGGGTGTTATCGAACTGGCCGCGGAACTTGAGGCCGCGTGTCCAGGCAAAAATGGAGGCGATCGGATTGGTCGATGTCTCACGACCGGCCTGATGATCACGATAATGACGGGTGACAGTGCCGTGGGCGGCTTCTGCCTCAATGATCCGGCCGTCGGGGCTCATCAGAACCGATGTCATCAGACCGAGGGAACCGAACCCCTGCGCCACGGAATCGGACTGCACGTCACCGTCATAGTTCTTGCAGGCCCAGATGAACCCGCCCGGCCACTTGAGGGCAGAGGCGACCATGTCGTCGATCAGGTGATGCGCATAGGTGAGACCACGAAGAGCATAGAGGGCGGCAAACTCGGCATCGAACACTTCCTGGAACAGATCCTTGAAACGGCCATCATAGGCCTTGAGAATCGTGTTCTTGGTGGACAGATAGACCGGATAGCCTCGTTCGAGACCATAGTTGAAACAGGCCCGGGCAAAACCGCGGATTGAATCGTCCACATTGTACATGCCAAGAGCCACGCCTGCCCCCGGGAAGTCGAAAACCTGATAGACGAGAGGTGCTCCACCGTCTTGCGGTGTGAACATCATGTCCAGACGGCCGGCCTTGGGAATGCGGAAATCGGTGGCACGGTACTGATCACCGAACGCATGCCGGGCAATCACGATGGGCTGTGTCCAGCCGGGCACCAGACGCGGCACATTGCGGCAGATGATGGGCTCGCGAAACACGGTCCCGTCAAGAATGTTGCGGATGGTCCCGTTCGGGGATTTCCACATCTGTTTCAGATTGAACTCCCGCACCCGTGCCTCATCCGGCGTGATGGTGGCGCACTTGACCCCTACCCCGTAACGCCTAATGGCGTGGGCCGCCTCAAGGGTGACCTGGTCATGGGTGCAATCGCGCTGTTCGATTCCGAGATCAAAGGAACACAGGTCAACCTCCAGATGGGGGAGAATCAACCGCTCCCGAATCATTTTCCAGAGGATCCTGGCCATCTCGTCCCCATCCAGTTCGACAAGCGGGGTTGCCACCTTGATTTTGGTCATGCGTACAGTTCTCCAGAAAAGTGACGGGGGTCACCATAGCAGGGGGGATACCAATACGGAAGGCGTATCAGGGCTGCATAGAGACGGTCCCGCACAAACGGCGTCTGGCTCCCCGTCTGCCTATATACATCAGGAATGCGCGCAACAAAAAGGCATGACGACTCCCTTTCAGAGCAATCGGTCGAAGGAATATATTCATAGACAAAGCATCACCCCACGCGCAGACGAGGACGGGGGTCCATAGAGCCACCTGCGGGGCGTTTCTATGCCTTGTCGGTGTCTTGGATTCCCGCTCCCTGTTTTCGCGGGGACAAGCTTCGCGGGAATGACGACGATATATAAAACGGACGATCTTCCTGTGACCGATTGTCCTGAATGCCCTTCTCCCTCCCTTCTCCTGATCCAGGGGAGAAAGCGTTTCTGCTCATGCGATTGCTGACCCGGTAGCTGGGGTACCGTGGCAAATCAGCCGGAACATCCCGGCCCCTAGACACCACGAACGCGTTCGGGCTATTGACGTCCCCTGTCCTGCCCTGTTCATGTGTAAAAACTCACGCACCAAGACTCTGGTCGGGGAGACAGGATTCGAACCTGCGACCCTGGCGTCCCAAACGCCATGCTCTACCAGGCTGAGCTACCCCCCGTTATCTCTTGCCAGACAAGGCACAACCTCCCTTCCGGCAACCATCTACCCGTTGCCCCCGTTCAGTTTTCCGCCTGGCGGGCACGCTTTCTTTGCTTCAGCTCAGCACCCTTTCCCTGTTTTGCGGGATTGCGATCAGGGCTTGTTATCCCTCAACGATGACCCGCCGGCCTTCGATGATCGTTCGCTCGGCCTCGGTGATCTTGGCCAGGAAACTCTCTATCGCCCCAAGGAACGCCCTCATTCCGGCAACCTGGGTTTCCCAGATGTGCAAGCAAGATGGTCTTCCACGGTACTCATGCTTTCATCATGACCTTCTCCGTCGCCCCTTGCAAGGCCTTGTGCGTGCGCCTCCCTTTCCCGCCGTCAATAGGTGATTTCGACCGTCGCCCCCTCGGGAATACCGCGCGGAGCGAAATCGGTACGACCGGCCAACTCGCGATGATAACGCAGTGACCACGCGACATTGGGATAGGCCAATACGGTCCACGGGATGTCTTCCCACCCGAACAACCGGACCTCAAGGCTTTCCATGCCCGGTGCACAGTCTGCCGTTCCCATCACGGCACGATAGATCATGTGAATCTGGCTGATATGAGGCAGGCTATAGATGGCAAGCAAGGCATCGATCCGCACTCGTGCCCGTGCCTCCTCCCAAACTTCGCGTTCTGCCCCACGTTCAGCGGTCTCAGACACTTCCAGGTAGCCGGCTGGCATTGTCCAGTAGCTGCGTCGCGGCTCAATAGCCCGTCGGCACAGAAGGTATTTCCCCCCCCACGTGCACACCGCCCCGACGATAATCTTGGGGTTCTCGTAGGCAACGTAACCACATATCTCGCACACGAGACGCGGCCGATCATCTCCTGCGGGGACGAGACGGACGGAAGGACCACTTCTGCCAATTTCCCTCATGGCAGCCAGTCTGAACCAGCCAGCCGATGTCAAGCAAGACAGAACTAATTATGGGTGTTTTTTAGAAAAATGTCCAGATGTCTTTAACTCCCAGCACAAGGTTATCAGGGATAACGGTAATGTTCCTAACAATAAGGTTGACATCCTTCCCCTTCCTCCTGAACCCTGTCAGCCCTCCCCCGATCCAAAGGGGGAAGGAGTCTTTTCTCTCCCAAGAGAGAGGGGGCTTCCGTCCACGGGGAGGGCTGACAGGGTCCAGGAGGAGGGCTTCATGCCCCCTTCGAATCCTTTCCCTCTGTGAACAACTTTTGTTTCGTCAGCGGCTTGCATCGTGCTAAACTGATGGTGTTCGTACTGTCGTCAGTGGGTGAAAGGGGTAACGAGGAAGGATCGCGTGCGGGCGCTTCGATTCGAACACATCAGAGCCGTTCTGGCAGAACCGAACCGGGAGGTGCGATAGGGTTTGAGAAGCGCCCCGATCGGCCATGGTTTTCGGGATATCACACAGATACCGGCACGTTTACAGCCGTAGAGATCGCCGTGCAGAATGGCGTGACGGGCCTGCTGGTTACCGACGTTAGTCTGGCGGGCGGAGATGTCTGCGAGGCCATTCGTCGCATCCGCTATCACGAGATCGGCGACAACCCCTTCGTGCTGGTCCTCGTGATATTAATACAATCTAAAGTATATTGTGGTCCACAAGGCCTTCAATGCAGGAACGGATGACCTGATGGTCAGGTCGCTCGTACCCAAACACCTGCTTGACCGGGTGGACCACTTGGCACACGGGCGCAAGCTGTTCGTTGTAACCCACGACTACATCGGGCCGGACCGGCGGCGGGGAGTCCGTCCCGAGATGCCGTCTGCCCCTCTGATCGAGGTTCCCAACCCCCTGAAGGTCAAGGCTGGTTCTGCTGTTGACGAGATTCGTTTGCAAGAAATGATCGATACTGCGGCGACTATGATCAACGAACAGAAGATTGAGCGGCACGCGGTTCAGATCCGCTACCTGGTAGAACGGATCCTGCCGCTTTACCAGGACAGAAAAAGTGGCGCGGAGACAATCTGGTATCTGGAGGCGCTGCTGTTGGCTGCCGAGGATCGTAAGCCGCCGGCTGCAAAGAACACGCTATGCGCACGTGGCCAAGCTTGCCCTGTCGCTCGTGGGACTTGTAATGCGTATTCGCCGCTCCCCCCATCGTCCGGAGGACAAGGATCTAGATTTGCTGCCTAAATCGTCGCTTGCCATTAAGCGCGCTTTCAGCCCCGAAGAAAAAGCGGAAGTGGCCATCAAGATTTCCGAAGAAGCGGATCGTCTCGCTTCACGGCGGTAGGGACAGTCCAGGAGTTTCACGCTATGAGTCTTTCGATTAGAACCCCAGCTCCTCTTTTTACGTTGCCTGCAACCGATGAATGCTTCATCAGCCTAGCTGATTATCGTGGCCGTCTGATTGTGGTGTATTTCTACCCCAAGGACAATACGCCTGGCTGTACCAGGGAGGCGGAAGCCTTCCGCGACGTCTGGCCCCGCTTCGAAGCCTCAAACGTTGCGGTCATCGGCCTCTCCCGTGACAGCGTCAAAAGCCATGACGGTTTCAAGAGTCGCTACACGCTTCCCTTTCCGCTTGCCTCCGATGCCGACGGAACCGTATGCCGGGCCTACGGGGTATGGAAGGAACGGATTCTGTATGGTCGTCCCTCTTTCGGAGTCGAACGTTCGACCTTCCTGATCGATCCGGCAGGAATCGTGTGTGCTCTCTGGCGCAAGGTCAAGATCTCCGATCATGCCGAAGCGGTCCTGAAGGCGATCGATGGCCTTTCTGCCAGAGGAGGAGAGGGATAGGCCCCACGCCTTTTGGAGTCATGTTGTTGATCATCATTTCCGCAGCGAGACAAGGAAATTTTTTGCTTGCAGCGGGCACCAAAATCAGCGAGAAACGCGCCCTCATCCATTCGTTCTGGTCCATCTGCTGGTTAGGAGTGGGAGCGATGTCAAAAGTCTCTCTTGCCCAACTGGGGATGAACTCGGAAGCCAATCCGAGGGATGCCCACAGGGGTTTGAGTGTCGATTGTCCCTCGGCCACCAAGGGGGAGCCGCATTTGCGGCCGGTGGTCAATAATACCAAGGGCTATTTTATTGAACGCAACGGCGTGAAATTCGCCGGTGTGCATCTGTTGATTGACCTGTGGGGAGCTACCAATTTGGACAAACTCGACGTGGTCGAGCGTGCTCTGAAGGAAGCAGCCGAAGTGGCGGGGGCGACGCTGCTGCACAGCCATCTGCATCACTTCTCTCTCAACGGTGGCATTACGGGTGTGCTGGTACTGGCTGAATCCCACATCACCATCCATACATGGCCAGAATGGTCCTATGCTGCATTGGATGTATTCATGTGTGGTTCATGCAATCCTTACGATGCTCTTCCCATCCTGCGGGCGGCGTTTCACCCGGCCCATGTGAATCTCGGTGAACAGAAACGGGGACTGATGACGTGATACGGTTTGAGGAAACCCTGTATGCACACTGGGCGCAGACCTTCCGAATCCAACAGATTATCCATCAGGAACGCACCGCATTGCAGGAGGTGGTCATTTTCGAGTCTGCCATTTTCGGACGGGTGCTAGCGCTTGACGGAATCGTCCAGACCACGGAAGCAGATGAGCCTCATTATCATGAAATGATGGTGCACGTGCCGTTGCTGGCCCATGGGACGGTACGGTCCGTGTGTGTAGTGGGGGGCGGTGACGGGGGAATCGTGCGGGAAGTCCTGAAACACCCGGGTGTAGAGGTCACGCTCGTTGAAATCGATGCCATCGTCATTGAAACGAGCCGGCGTTATCTGCCGGCCATTTCGGCTGGCGCGCTTGACGATCCGCGCGTGCGGATCGTGATTGCTGATGGGGTGCGCTACATGGCAGAGACCACGGCGCGATTTGATGTCATCATCATCGATTCGACTGATCCGCAAGGTCCGGGGGAAGTTCTGTTCCATGAATCTTTTTATGTCAACTGTCGTCGACATCTGAACCCAGGAGGCACTCTCATTACCCAAAACGGTGTGCCCTTTCTACAACCGGATGGGGTGCGCAATACTCATCACCGCCTGACGCCCCATTTCGCTGATGCGTGGTTCTTCGTGACCGCCGTGCCCACCTACGTAGGTGGGCTGATGGCTCTAGGGTGGGGCAGCCTTGATCCGGCGCACCGGACCCGGCCGCTTGAACTGATCCAGGAACGAGCGGCCAAAGTGGGTCTTGAGACCCGCTATTATACGCCTGCCATTCACGTGGCCAGTTTTGCCCTGCCGCGTTATATCGAGCGTCTTCTGGGCTGAGCCGCTATCGCTGGCAGGGCTTTGTCGGCTCCCTTTCCGGCCCTGTTGGCGCAAGGTCATCGGGGGAATGACAGGTCCATCCGCGTGGTCACTCCCGCAAGGCCTGTCCCCGCGTGAGAGCGGGGGAGCAGGACTTCAGGCCTCTGGTTCGTAGCTAGTGGCTGGTGGTCAGTGATTGGTAACTACTGACCACGAACCGCTGATCACTCCCATGACGAAGAGTATGATCCAAAAATCATCCTGCTCTGATGCTCTTGAGTCTTTACTCTCGAGCCTTGATCGTGACCTCCCCCAGGCGCCGGCGCGCCGCATGGCGGCGGACATTTGCACGCGTGTCACGCGTGACGCTCGTTGGTATAATGACAGCCAATGATGTTGATGATGACATGCTCAGAGGTATTGGTCGGGCCGTGATGCGATGGCTGGACCGTGTCGAGCGCACGGGGCTTGAGGACATGGCCGCGGGGCGATATCTGGTCAGCGCGTCGCCCCTGGCACCGTTCTGACCGATGCGGGACCCAGGCCAGTCACTTGAAATGGAAAGCACGCTGGAGCGCAAACCAACCG
>CAZUWH010000006.1:68217-108178 GCA_964624075.1 uncultured Rhodobacterales bacterium | reverse complement strand
AGACGGACCCCCCTCCCTCTGGAGGGTAGACCACCTCCCCCGATCCAAGGGGGAGTCTGTTAATGCGAATTGGAATGGATTCCATACTGAGAATTGCCGGCTTGATATGGCGGGATATAGACCTTGGCGCGGTTCTGACGTAATATAGAGTTCTGTTCGTTGCAGCCGTGGGCTGGCGTCAGTATGTCAAGATTTGGACCAAGCCATGGAACAGGAATTTCACCGTATCAGGCGGTTGCCACCTTACGTCTTTGCTGAAGTCAACCGGATGAAAGACCAAGCCCGCGCTACGGGAGAGGATATCATCGACTTCGGCATGGGCAATCCGGATCAGCCTACCCCCCGTCATATCGTCGAGAAGCTGTGCGAGGTTGCCGCAGACCCGCGGGCACATCGTTACTCGGCCTCCCGCGGCATTCACGGCCTGCGCAAGGCGCTCACTAATTATTACGATCGTCGTTTCAACGTTCAGCTCGATCCCGAAACCGAAGTGGTGGCGACTCTAGGATCGAAGGAGGGGCTTGCCAATCTAGCTTCGGCCATTACCAGCCCAGGCGACGTGGTGCTGGTGCCCAATCCCAGCTATCCTATCCATGCTTTCGGATTCATCATCGCAGGCGGAGCGGTGCGCCATATCCCGGCAGCACCTGACGACTCCTTCCTAGAGGCCCTGGATCGGGCGGTACGCCATTCAGTGCCCAAGCCGCTTGCGGTGATCGTCAATTATCCATCTAATCCAACTGCCCTGATGGCTTCGCTTGAATTCTATCATGAGGTGGTGGCATTCTGTCGTCGGCATGAAATCTGGATTTTGTCGGATCTCGCTTATGCCGAGCTTTATTTTGACGGCAACCCACCGCCCTCCATGTTGCAGGTACCGGGAGCCAGGGATATTTGCGTCGAATTCACCTCGATGTCCAAGACCTACAACATGCCCGGCTGGCGGATCGGCTTTGCCGCCGGCAACAGGCGACTGATCGCGGCGCTAACCCGGATCAAGTCCTACCTGGACTACGGCGCTTTCACCCCCATCCAGGTCGCGGCAACGGCAGCTCTGAACGGATCCCAGAACTGCGTGGAGGAAATCCGTCACACCTATCGCGAGCGACGCGACGTGCTGATCGAGGGATTGCACCAGGCTGGCTGGAACGTTCTGAGCCCGCCTGCCACCATGTTCGCGTGGGCACCAATTCCGCCGGCCTTCATGCATCTGGGATCGGTGGGGTTCGCAAAGCTTCTGCTGCGCGAGGCCAAGGTGGCCGTCGCACCTGGGATCGGTTTTGGCGAGCATGGCGATGGCCATGTCCGCATTGCCCTGGTTGAAAACAAGCACCGCACCCGTCAGGCTCTGCGTTCCATCAAGGCCTTCCTTGCCGAGCCTGGCCGGAGCGGCGGGGCGCTTCCCGATGAACGAAGTACGCCCTGGCCGCGCAGGGTGGCATCATGACGGTGCCTCTGAAGATTGCCGTGGCCGGCCTTGGCACCGTGGGAATCGCCACGCTCAAACTGATTGCAGCGAATCGCGACCTGATTACGCGTCGCAGCGGCCGGCCCCTGATCGTGACAGCGGTCTCCGCCCGTGATCCGCGTCGTGACCGGGGCGTGCCGCTTGACGGGATCCTCTGGTACGACGATCCCGTGCACATGGCACATGCAGCCGATGCCGACGTGGTGGTAGAACTGATCGGGGGGGCAGGCGATCCAGCCAGGGCTGTGTGCGAGACGGCCATCGCCTGCCGCCGACACGTGGTCACGGCCAACAAGGCCCTGCTTGCCCATCATGGCACGGCACTGGCACGCGCTGCCGAGGCCGCCGGCGTCGCCTTGGCTCTCGAAGGAGCCGTGGGCGGAGGCATCCCCATCATCAAGGCGTTGCGGGAGGGGCTCGCCGCCAGCCGTCTGGACCGCATCCATGGCATTCTGAATGGGACCTGCAACTATATTCTTACCACCATGCGTGAAACTGGACGCGATTTCGCCGACGTGCTCCGGGAGGCCCAGGCTCTGGGATATGCCGAAGCCGATCCCTCGTTTGACATCGACGGCATTGACACTGCCCACAAGCTAGCCCTGCTGACCAGTCTTGCCTTCGGCGTGGAGGTTGACGTTGCGTCGGTCTATGTCGAGGGGATTCGTCACATCTCGGCGGTGGATATCAGCTATGCCAACGAACTGGGATACCGTATCAAGCTGCTGGGCATTGCCCGGCGGACCGAATACGGTGTCGAACAGCGTGTCCACCCGGCCATGGTGCCGCGCACGGCGGCTATTGCCCCGGTGGATGGCGTGTTCAACGCCGTGGTGGCAGAAGGGGATGGTGTGGGACGTTCGGTCTATGAAGGACGTGGCGCCGGGGGCGAGCCGACCGCATCGGCGGTGGTCGCCGATCTGATCGACATTGCCGCCAATCGTTCGGTGCCTACCTTCGGGGTACCGGCCAGTACCCTGGCCCGGTCCCGGCCGACGGTCATGTCGCAGCACCGGGGGGCCTTCTATGTCCGCCTGATGGTAGTGGACAGGCCGGGTGTATTTGCCGATGTGGCAGCGGCTTTGCGTGATGAGCAGGTGTCGATGGAGTCAGTTCTGCAACGGAGTCGCAATCCGGGCGAAATCGTCCCGGTAGTGATGACCCTGCATGACACCGAGGAACAGGCCATGTTGCAGGCCTTGCAACGGATTGGGCAGCTTGACACCGTGGTCGAATCCCCGCGTCTGATCCGTATTGAGAATTTGTAGAAGGATAAAGGAGGCCCTGCCTCAATGCCGTCGCAGGGATGCCATACCCGTAAAAGCCAGGGGCCATCTCTCCCCTTTCAACGGCATCGGAGCGCAGCGCTCTCCCTGTAGTCTTTGCCCTGAGGGCCCCGGGGCACAGGGGAAAGAGGAGTAGAAGCCATTCCCCTGAACCGGAGTTGGGATGATTTCAGGTTACACCGGAGGGAAGATAAGTCTCACCCATAGCCGCAGTTGAGCGTGCCGGAGCTCTGAAAGGCAGCGATCGACTTTGACTTAATCCCTCTCTAGTTGAACAGGCTCGAGACTGATCGTTCCTCACTGATTCGCAGGATCGACTCAGCCATCAGTGGGGCAATGGAAAGCTGGCGGATGTTGTGTGCCATGCGCACGGCCTCGGTGGCCCGGATGCTGTCGGTGATGACAAGCGATTCGAGAGGCGAGGCGATCACTCGCTCCACGGCGCCACCGGACAGGACACCATGCGTGACATAGCCATGCACGGCGGCCGCTCCGGCGTCGCGCAGCGCTATCGCGGCATTGCACAAGGTTCCAGCCGAATCAACGATGTCATCGACCATGATGCAGCGACGGCTCCTTACATCACCGATGATGTTCACCACCTCGGACACGCCGGCCCGTTTCCGTCGCTTGTCGATGATGGCCAAATCGGCATCCAGACGCTTGGCAACGGCGCGGGCCCGCACCACACCCCCGACATCAGGCGAGACCACCATGATATCCTCTCCGTTGAAACAGGTCTTGATGTCCTTGGTGAACACCGGGGCTGCGTACAGGTTGTCAAGTGGGATATCGAAGAATCCCTGGATTTGCCCCGAGTGCAGATCCAGGGTCAGCACCCGGCTGGCACCAGCGGTATGAATCAGGTTGGCGACCAGCTTGGCCGAGATTGGCGTGCGGGGACCCGTCTTGCGATCCTGGCGGGCATAGCCGAAATAAGGAACGACAGCCGTTATACGTCGTGCCGAACCACGTCTCAGGGCATCGAGCGTAACCAACAGCTCCATGAGGTTGTCATTGGCTGGATAGGACGTGGGCTGGACGACAAATGCGTCTTCGCCGCGAACGTTTTCATGGATTTCGACAAAAACCTCCATGTCGGAGAAACGGCGGATGCTGGCTCTAGTCAGGCCGAGATTGAGGTAACTGGCAACCGATTCTGCCAGAGGGCGGTTGGAATTGCAGGTCAGGATCTTCATCCCTTTATCACCCTTCCTTCCTCCCCCCGGTCTACAGCGGACGGACACAACAGTAGCAGGGCCAAAAACCTATGTAAACCCCAATAGCCTTCCCGATCCTCCTCATGAGGGAGGATCACCAAAGCATAGAAATTTCCCTTGCCATGGTCTTTCGTGTCAAGGGACCTGTTCGTGTGACCAATGGCACAACACAAAACTCTTACCCGTAAGAGGGGCATACACCGTTCTGCACATCGGTCTGTTCACCCTTCCTGCCCAGATTAGGATGGTCTGAACAGCTCCTACCCCTATTCCGTTCCACCCCGATTTCTTTGTTCGTGGAACCGACCGATATTGCCAATCAATTGTTGTAACAAGGACATTTCGCTCCCTGCCGTAGGTGTCACCCGGGTTACCGGCATGAGGGATTGACCATCTTCCAGACCATAGACCTTGACGTCCTTGACGATACCCGCATCGTCAAAAAGCACGGCGATAACCTTGCGCTCCAGCTCCTCCGGGCGATAGAAGGCAAAGTTCTGTTCTCTTGACGATATATAATACCACATGTCTTTCCCGAATGCTGCAAGCGATGAAGGTGTGCCCAGAACAGCTAGGACACCCTCTCTGGTCTGCATCCCTGGCTGAATCTGAGCCAGCGCTTCGGTTGCAGGAAGATAGCCCCTGTTCTCAACCGCTGGCGTACAGCCTGGTATCAATGCGACCAGACCACCTGTCGCGATCAGCCACACGGCCAGGAAAGAAGAAAACGCATACTTTCCAGGTGTCGTCATGAGAATTCCTTGCGATCAATTACGGACCCTGTGTATGAGACATCCTGTCCCCCCCCCCCGTTTCCAGGACCATCGCGTGCAAACCTCGGGGGCGCGAAGACCATTGACGACGGCGATAGACCTCTGCCCGACGGTTCGGCGGGAAAAGTACGAAGAGGTTGACGCGTAGTGAACCGAGGAGGATAGAGTGAGACATGATTTTCCGTACCCTTTTTTGCCGTTCACAATGGGACGAAGCGGCAGAGGTTTTGTATAGCCTGGCGGTGGCCCAGGCCCGTCATCCTGTGTTTTATACCAGACTGGGCGTTGCCGATACAGTCGATGGTCGGTTCGATATGGTCGTGTTGCACGCCTTTCTTCTGCTGCATCGCCTGGGCACGGAACCAGATACCACCGCTGCCTTGGCTCAGGCATTGTTCGATGTCATGTTAGAAGATATGGACCGTAGCCTACGCGAAATGGGTGTATCTGACTTGCAGGTTGGACGTAAGGTCAAGGTAATGGCCCAGGCGTTTTACGGGCGCGCGGCGGCTTACGACGCGGCCGTGCAGGCCACGGAGGGCCGGCTTTTGCAGGCGGCTCTAGAGCGGAACGTTTATCGCGGGACCCCCCCCACCCAGGAAGGGAGCCTGGACATCCTGGCAACTTATGTCCGGGCGGCGGTTGTCGCACTGGCCATGCAATCCTTCACCGAACTGCTGGCAGGACGGGTGTTGTTTGGTCCGCCGCCGGAGGCCATCCCAGACAGCCATGCGTAACAGGCACGACATGAGCGACAGGCCGGAATTCTCCCGTCCGGTGACAGTGGAAAGCCTGCACGCCGGCTGGACGATGCGGACAATCACTGCCGGTCCGAATGAGCGGGCGGCTCTAGCACGCCGTTTCGGCATGGTCGCCGTGGAACGATTGCAGGCAGAAGTGAAATTGCGACAGCTGACCAATATACTCGTACTAGTAGAGGGCCGTTTCCAGGCCAATGTCGTACAGACATGTGTCATTACCCTCGAAGATATTCCCGTCACCATAGAGGATACGTTCGTCCTGACGTATGGGTCATCCCTGGCGGATAAACACAGGCAGGTCGAGGTCCTCATTGAGGCGGAGGGCCCTCCCGATCCCCTCGTTGAGGGCATCATCGATGTGGGCGAGGCAGTCGCGGAACATCTGGCTTTGGCTCTTGATCCCTTCCCGCGCAAACCTGGCGCTGAATTTCATCAGCCGCCCCAGGACGACGGCCCCCCCCCCCCCCCTTGCGGCCCTGGCAACACTGCGCCTGAGCAAAAAGGACTGACAGGCTCCACTCTTCCATGGGATGAACCCTATCCCCTTGGATCGGGGGAGAACGGAAGCGGTACCCTCAACGATAATGGTCGCCGGCTGCCAGGTAGCCCGTGACATAACGGGCGACACCTTCCTCAAGTACCGTGAACGGTTTGTCATAGCCTGCCGCTCGCAAGCGGCGCATGTCGGCCTGGGTGAAATACTGGTATTTATCGCGAATCAACAGGGGCGTGTCGATGAACTGGATGTGGGGGGGCCGCTCCACGGCCCGGTAGACGGCCAGCGCCAGGTCCAGGAAAGTACGGGCCTGGCCGGTGCCGACGTTGAACAGGCCGTTGACATGGGGACGGTCGATCAGCCACAGCATGATGTCGGTGCAATCATCGACAAAGACGAAATCCCGCTTCTGGCCGCCGTCTGGATAGTCCGGATGGTGCGAACGGAACAGCCGGCACGGCTCTCCCATCGCGATGGCCGGAAAGATCTGCGCAACCACGCTCGCCTGCGCGCCCTTGTGATATTCATTCGGACCATAAACGTTGAAGAACTTGAGGCCCACCCATTGCAGCGGCCCGGTCCGGCCTTCGGCGAGGTGACGCCGCACCCAGCGGTCGAACAGATGCTTGCTCCAGCCATAGGCATTGAGAGGGCGCAGTCTGGCCAAGGCCTGGGCGCTGCCGAAATCATCCTTGAAACCAGCCGACCCGTTGCCATAGGTCGCTGCGGAAGAGGCATAGATCAGGCGCACCCTATTGCGGGTGCACCATCCCCACAAAAGTAGTGACAGGCGGAAGTTATTGGCCAGGATCCTGTCAGCATCGGTTTCGGTGGTGGAAGAGACGGCCCCCATATGAATCACCATCCAGACCCTGCTTCGGTTGGCATCCAGGAAGGCGAAAAGCTGCTCCGGAACGATCACATCAGCTAGCGCCCGCCTGGCAATGTTGCGCCATTTGTCGCCACAGCCCAGGTGGTCCACGACCACGAGATCATGGATCCCGCGCGCTTCCAGGGCGGCTAGCATATTGGACCCGATGAAGCCGGCCCCGCCCGTGATCACGATCATGCGTTCCTCTTGTCCTATCGACCTGTGCAACCGTCTCCATGCTGCCAGCCTTTTAGCATACGGGCGCAAGGGAAGAAAGGACGTGCAACAGGGCTATCGGGCGAAGAGCAAGGTTCCCAACGATACGATCCTCCTCCCCCTGGACACTGTCATACGCGGACCAAGAAATCTTGACCCGCCCGCCCTCAGGCGCCGGGCGCGCGGTTGTGGGCCACCAAGGCCAACACGTCAAAACTTGTTGGCCTTGGTATCAGCCCTCGCTCTGAACACCATCAGCCTTCCGCCTGGATCGGCAAGCCCCCCCTTGGATCGGTGGAGGGTTTGGTGGGGGTGATATGTCCATCTAGACGTTATCTGTCACTGGCCAAGGGGCATGACCATCGCGGGTATTCCTCGCCGTTGGACCAGGCGTTGCGATTATCCACACCCAGACCATCCTCCATCACGGGGGAGAGGGGAGGGGTTTGGGCTGGAAAGTCCTTCCTCTGGACAGTGAGGAGGCATATATGTCTTATATCATATATCCCTGTCATTTTTCTTCCCAAACCTTGCCATCGTATGGACGCAAGTCAGTCACTGCGAGCCGTGGAACCGTATCACTTCACATCGGGACTATCCCACCTTCCCTGGAAGGGGAGGAGCGGGGTGAGGAAGATCGCGGCGCACGTCCGGTGAAGCGAAATCCCGCGACAGTCACGCCCCACCACGGACAGCATCCAGACAAAAGCATCATCCCACATGAACCCTCCCCACGATCCAGGGGGAAGATGGTCTTTCTGATGTGAAAGGCAACAATTCTGCACATCGCCACGGCAGATCCGCGTGAATGCCGCAGGTCAAGGGAGAAGAGGAGTTCCAATCTCGTGAACCAGGGAAAAGCACAGCCGCGGCACGCCGTACAGCGCAGCGTTGCCAGACCGCAAGTCGCGTCAAACACCCAGGCGGTTTCATATCCTTTCGATCTTGCCGCTGGCTGCGGGAGGCGCCAGGTGTGTGACAAATTTACAACGAAATGCGTGGCTTTTTCCGTTCATGAAAAGGATTCTCTCGTGATGTGGCGGAGTCTCGTTGTCATTTCCCCTTGAAGAAAGAGGAGGGAAGCAGGAAGCCCTTCTTCCGGCACGAAAGGGGGCAGGGGAGGCAAGCGTGAAGGCCCGTGACGAATGGGCTCTAAGGACAATCGGGACCAGAGACAAGAAGTACCAGGATGAAGAATGTTTCCATGTCCGTAATGGAACCCCAGAACCGGCGGGTGGGACGGAATTTACGGACCGGAGTCTCGGCCCTGGCCACACCGCTCGCTGTCAGCGTCGCGACCCTGGGCACCACGGCCATGTTCAATGTTCAGCCCCCCCCCGGCATGGGCGGAGGTGAAGGAGATCAAGGGTACGAATGAGGGCTGTGCAACAAACGTAACGCCGGATAGCGACGATGCAGCCGATAATAATGGTGGCGACGGTGACTTCGGTTACGTCGAGCTGGAAGAGAATGATCTAAAGGCAGCCAGCATCAACATCACGAACACGGCCAGTGATGCCACGTTACTCATTTACAACATTAACGTGTATAATCGTAACACCATGACCATTACCGGTGACATCACCCTCGTGATCAGCGACGCGACCGACCAGACGATCGATGCCGCCATCGAAGCCAATGACGACGGGGACGGCCTGATCACCATCGTCAACGGAAGCATAGCACGGCGACCTTTCACCGACACGATCGGGACGGAGGATGCGGCGATCGGAACGATCACGGTGGGCTATGCTCTGAAGGAAGCCGCCGGTAACGCGGTGTTTGCGGAGGATGTCTTTGCCGGGACCGTGGCGATCGACGCCAGCAGTGGCGAAAAACCTAACCGCCATCGCCCTCGAAGAGGATGACGGGATCGTGACCCTCCTGATCAACGGCCTCGACGATCAGACGATCACCGGCACCATTGATGCCGCTACTACGTCCGGCGCGGGGACCGCCCGGGTCAGCAACACGGGTGGCGACGTGACCTTCGCGGGTGACATCGGTCGCCGATTGGAGCCCTCGTCATCGACAGTGGTGCCACCGTCCAGGGTGGGCGGGATCATCGTCGGTGTGACCGAACTCCAGAACAGCGGGACGGTGGAAATCACCGATACCATCACCCTGGCCACTGCCACCGACCTCGGCGCGGCGACGGGCGGCACCATCAAACTGGCCGCGGCGGAGCTATACCAATGATACGATGATCGATGCCAACGATAATACGGTGATGCTGCAGCGACGTCACGCTCGCCCCGCACGCAAGCTTCTGCTCCGGCAGCTAGACCTCTTCGTTGCCAATCTAGCCGGGGATGTTGGGGGCGAGAGTGCGGTCAAAATTTCGGAGGACTCCCTGGCGGCCTACGGGCTTCTAACGACCTACGACTTCGACGTGGATGGCACGGACGTTATTCTCACCGCCACGCCGCGCAGCGCGGCTGCGATCGGGGTGGATCTTGGGACGACCGAGAATGCCGGTGCCGCTCTCGGGGCCGCTGCCTCCATGCTGTTCTCCTCTGACCTCCCGACCAAGTACGCCGAGATGTCGACCCTCTTTCAGGAACTCCTTGAGGAAGGCACCACAGCGGAGATCAAGATGGCCGCCGAACAACAGCTCCATCCCTCCTCCCATCTCGACGATCGTGGCGACTCAGAGACGGGCTCGCTGGTGATGTGAACACGCTCTCGTCGCGGCTGGCTTCGGTGCGTGAGGGTGAGCACTACGCCAGCAGGACCATGACCGGCATGGCAACCGGTGATGAGGATCTGCGGCGCGGGGTTGTAGGTGCGTCCTTTCACCAACGTCGCCAATCAGGGCACCCGGAACGGCATCGCCGGTTATGACGCCACCAGCTGGGGCGAGGCCCTCGGCGCCGATACCATGGGTGGGCCAGGCAGGCCGTATCGGTCTTGCTCTGAGCTACGCTAACAGCGACGTCGACGACAAGAAAGCCGGACGGAACCAGACGGACGTCAACAGCTATCAGGAGCTATCAGGTCGCCCTGTACGGGGATTACACCTTCCCTACCTTCTACATGGAAGGCATGGCGGGCTACGCTGCCAACGACGTGGACACCAAACGCCGGATCGACTCCGCGAACCTGACGGCCTCGGGCAGCTACGATGCACACCAGTACATGCTGCGCGTAGGAGCCGGCATGCCGATAACGTCCAGCGCGCACGTGTTCACGCCGCCCGCCGGTCTGCACTACACGCATTTATCTAATGGTTCCTATACCGAGACGAGCGCTGATCCCTTCAACGCGACTGTCAATTCAAGCGACACGGATATCCTGCTTAGCATGGTTGGCGTAAAGTACCACACGTCCGCCCCGGTCGGTCAGGGGACCTTGAAGCCAGAACTGCGGGCAGGGTTGATCTATGACTTAATCAGCTGTCTAACCTAATCAATTTCTACTTTAACAGATTATATGCATGACTTTACAATTAACTGGCAGAATGTGGCCCGGTTCGGCGGGATGATAGGTGTCGGCCTGACCTTCTCGAGCAATGACGGGCACTGGGATATCGGTCTCAACTATGATGCCGAGCTGAAGAGCAGCTTCGTCGGTCATCCGGGGCAGATCGAAGAACGCTACAGCTTTTGATCAGTACCGCCGGACCAGACGTCACGGTCACCCCCACCTCCATCAAGAGGGAGGGGATCTTCCCTCCAGAGGGAGGTCAGAAGTGTCCAGATGGCAGGGTGGAGCATGCGCCCCGCGGACTGCCGTTATCCGGCCCGCCGTTCCAGTCGCCAGCGAGAAGGTAGCCACCGTGTGCCTCGACGATCTGGCGCGAGATGGACAGTCCCAGACCGGAATGCGTGCCGAACTTCTCGCTGCTGGGCCGCTCGCTGTAGAAGCGCTCGAAAATGGCGGCCTCCTTGCCGGGCGGAATGCCGGGTCCTTTATCCTCGACCACCACCTCGATCCAGCCGTTACGCTGCGCCGCACCCAGGGTAATAGTCTCCCCGGAGGGGCTGAACGAGATAGCATTGGCCAGCAGATTGCGAACCACCTGAACCAGCCGGCCTTCCAGTCCCAGGGGGAACCATCAACGGGTCGGACGAATCTCCCGCACGGTCTTCCAGGCCGGGCAGGGACAGGGTAAAAGTGACATTCTTGCCCGCTGGCGTGGCCTCTCTTGCCGTCCGGTAGACCTCGACTAGCGTTTCCAGAAGACCGCGCAAGGACACTGGCGCCATTTTCGCCCGCAACAGTTCAGCATCCAGACGCGAGGCATCCGAAATATCCGTGATCAGCCGGTCCAGACGCTGCACGCCGTCCTGAATGATGGCGACCAGCTTCTTCCGTTGCGCCGGATCGTCCAGCCGAGCCACGGTTTCCACCGCGCTGCGCAGGGAGGAAAGTGGATTCTTGATCTCATGGGCCACATCGGCGGCAAAGCGTTCGATGGCATCCATGCGCGACCACAGGGCCCCGGTCATGGCGTGGCGGCCCCGGAGGGAAGGCAGGGTGGCCTATTCATTCCGTCCTCGCTCGGGCACAGCCCGTGCCAGCCGGACCAGCGGCCGGACGATGGTGCCAGCCAGATAAAGGGACAGAAGCACCGTCACCACCGCCGTGCCAACGAACAACAGGAAAATCGTCAGTCGCACATGGAGCAGGGCGCCATCGAACGCATCGGTTGTGCTGGAAACCATCAACGCGCCCACTACCTTCTTGTAGTGCTGGACGGGGACAACGACATTGAGCAGCCGCCAATGCTCGCTGTAGTCGCTCACAGCGGTGTCTGCCCAACCCTTCAGCGCCGACTGGACCTCACCATAACTCGCTATAATCGGACGCCTTCTGCCCCGGAGGTTCGTTGTAGACAGGAAGATCGGGATCGTCCGGGTCGCCGTGCAACAGATGATCATAAAGAGTGCGTACCCCGCTCAAGAGCACGGTCCCATGGACAACCGGCGGGGGCAGGTCGGCAATCCATACTACCCAACCCTGGCCCACCAGGGTTCGGCTGTCGGTCAGAATGGTTCCATCGTGATCGAACAGACGCACCCGTACCCGTGCCAGAGCCGCGAAGCGGAAGACCATCTGCTGCGCCTAATCGGCATCGAGGCGATGGGCAGAAACGGGAAGGAACTGGGGCACGCGGTTCCTCGCCTCTTCTTCTGGGGTGGCCGGCAGGGGAGGGGGGGACATGTGCTTCTGGGGGAAACGACCTTAAGGCCAGCGCCGACGTCTACGGCCTCAGCTGCTGGTCTAGAAGTTGTTTCGTCTTCCGCTTGGTCCCGCAGAACGGTATAGACCACAGTCTCGCCTTCTGCAATAGCGGCAGCGGTCAGTTCACAAGTTACACGCAGAGAATGTAGTTCAGAGGCCAGAATGGCCTGCTCATATTGGTCAATGTAGAACAATCCCGCAGTAAGAATTATCGACGCCAACAGATTGACAGCCAGAATGCGCCACGTCAAAGGCGAGAGCCAGCGACGACGACGTGACAGGAGCGACATGCCGGGAAACTTCCGGGAAAATTCTTTGCTATCTTAAGATAGCATTCATCAATTATTAAATTGATAACGATAGCCAACGCCATACAACATCTTGATCTGAGCGAATCCCGGATCGCCTTCGCGGAACTTCTTACGCAATCGCTTGATATGACTGTCGATAATTCGATTATCTACATATATATGCTCGCTATAGGATATATTGATGAGCTGGTCATGGCTTCTGACATGTCAGGGTCGTTGCGCCAGGGCCATCAAAATCAGAAATTCGGTGACGGTGAGATCCACCGTCTGCCCGCGCTAGGTGCAGAGATGCCGGAACGGATCAAAGACCAGCCTGTCCCGCACCACGGTCTTGTCCGTTCCGCCGGTGCTTCCTGCTCGCAACAGGCCCACCCAGCGGATCAGAGCGCGGATGCGTTCTATCAGCAACTTTTAAGAGAACAGTTTGCGGATGTAGTCATTCGCCCCCATGCGCAAACCCAACAGCTCGTCCCCCTCGTCATCCTCCGAGGTCAGGAAAATAACCGGCATGGTGCTGTCCTGGCGCAGGCGTTGCAACCTGTCCGTCCGGAAAACAGGGGCCTTGTGGCCTGTCCTGATCCACACGGGCCTTGCCGACCCCCCCTGGACGACGGCCGTTCTAGAACCGCATTGCGATCGCCTGAACAACATGGGGCAGGGCGCGCACCCGGTCCAGGAGGATACTGTCAACCGGCTGGTCCACCTGGACCAGGGCGATGGCCTCCTGGCCCGGGGCCGTGCGTCCCAGATGGAAGGTGGCGATATTGATGGCTGCTTCGCCCAGGGTGGTCCCCAGGCGACCGATGAACCCCGGCTTGTCCTCGTTCGCCACATAAAGCATGTGCGGCCCCAGTTCGGCCTCAACCGGAATGCCGTTGACGGCGACCAGGCGCGAGCGGCTGTCGTGGATCAAGGTGCCGGCGACATGGCACGTGCCGCGCTCGGTCATGACTATCAGCCGGATCAGCGTGTGGTAATCACTGCATGTCTCGCTTTTAGATTCGGTAACCACAATGTTGCGTTCCCGGGCAATGACGGGGGCGTTGACCATATTGACACTCGCAAGTGTCGGCGACAGTACCCCCTGTAGTACGATCTGCGTCAGGGGACGTGTGTTGAGATGGGCCACCGCGCCGGCGAACTCGACGCGTACCGCCTTCAAACCGGTACAAAGGAGCTGGCCGGCGAACAGGCCAAGCTGTTCGGCTAGTTTCATGTAGGGACGCAGTCGGGGAGCGTCTTCAGCCAACACCGAAGGCATGTTCAAGGCATTGGTAACCGCACCGTGAATCAGATAATCTGCCATTTGTTCGGCGATTTGCAGGGCCACGTTCTCCTGTGCCTCGGTCGTGGAGGCCCCGAGATGGGGTGTACACACCACCTTTTCATGACCGAACAGAGGGTTGTCGGTGGCAGGTTCCTGTTCGAACACATCAAGGGCTGCCCCGACCACGATGCTGGAGTCAAGAGCCACCCGCAGATCCTGCTCAACCACCAGACCACCCCGGGCACAATTGATGATCCGCACCCCCTTTTTCATTCTGGCGAAAGCCGCGGCATCGAGGATATGGCGGGTCGCATCGGTCAACGGCGTGTGGAGGGTGATGAAATCGGCGCGGGTAAATAGCTCGTCCCGCTCGACCTTCTCCACGCCCAGGGCGCCTGCCCGGTCTCCCGATAGGAACGGATCATAGGCCACGACCTTCATCTTCAGACCCATGGCACGGTCCGCGACGATGGAACCGATGTTGCCGCAGCCGATAATGCCGAGAGTCTTGCCGTGCAGCTCAACGCCCGTGAAGCGGTTCTTTTCCCATTTGCCAGCATGGGTGGAGGCATTGGCCGCCGGAATGTCGCGGGCCAGTGCCATCATCAAGGCCACAGCATGTTCTGCGGTGGTAATAGCGTTGCCAAACGGTGTGTTCATGACGACGATGCCACGGCTGGTGGCGGCAGGTACATCGATATTGTCCACGCCGATTCCAGCGCGGCCGATCACTTTCAGGTTGGTTGCAGCCGTGAGAAGGTCAGTGGTAACCTTGGTCGCTGAACGGACGGCAAGCCCGTCATAGATCCCGATGACAGCCTTCAGTTCCCCGGGCTTGAGGTCGGTCCTGACCTCCACGTCCACACCCCGATCCTTGAACACCTGAAGGGCAGCAGGACTCAGCTTGTCGCTGACCAGAACCTTGGGCATGGCAGAACCTCATGGTTGGAAAAGATCCGGGGGTGGCGGGAAGGAAGGCTCCGCTTTTCCCTACGCTTCCTGTCGAGCATCATCCCGATCGCGCCGCGATCTGCGCCGCTGCCCAGTCGAGCCACGAACACAATATGGCAATGTCAGAAGCCTCCACCGTCGCGCCGCCCCAGAGACGCAACCCCGGCGGTGCCTCGCGGTAGGCACTGATGTCATGGGCTACGCCTTCCTTTTCGAGAAGGGCGGTCAGGGCCTTGGCCGTTGTGGCCTGGGCCACAGGATCAAGGCCCGTGAACCACGGCGCGACAATCTTGAGGCAGATGGAGGTACTGGAACGGATAGAGGGTGTTTCAGCCAGGAAGGCAGCCCATGACGCTGTCGCCACCCAGTCCTCAACCACCTTCAGATTGGCCATGGACCGTGCCATCAATTCCGGCAGTCCGCCGACCGATTCCGCCCATTGTAGAGCGGCGATTTGATCCTCGACGGCGATCATCGATGGCGTATTGATCGTTTCTCCTGCAAAGATCCCCTCGATCAACCTGCCCCCCTTGGTAAGGCGGAAGATTTTCGGCAGCGGCCAAGGGGGGGTGTAGGATTCGAGCCGTACCACTGCCCGCGGCGATAGGGCCAGCATGCCATGCGCGCCTTCTCCCCCCAGGACTTTCTGCCACGACCAGGTGACGACATCGAGCTTTTCCCACGGCAGCGCCATGGCAAACACGGCCGATGTCGCGTCACAGATGACGAGCCCCTGACGGTCGGCGGCAATCCAGTCGCCGTTGGGCACACGCACCCCTGCCGTAGTGCCATTCCAGGTAAAAACCGTATCACGATCGGGATCTACCTGCGATAGGTCCGGCAACTGGCCATAACCGGTCTTGAAGACTCGGACGTCTTTCAGCTTCAACTGCTTGACGATATCCGTCACCCAACCTTCGCCGAAACTTTCCCACGCCAGCATGTCCACGCCCCGTGCGCCCAGAAGCGACCACAGAGCCATCTCGACCGCTCCGGTATCAGAGGCGGGTACGATGGCAAGCCGCCAGTCCTCCGGAAGGCCTAGAAGGGCACGACTGCGGTCGATGACTTCGCGCAGGCGGGCATGACCGGGTTTGGCCCGATGCGAGCGGCCGACCAATGCCCCTTGTAGCCAATCAAACGACCAGCCGGGCGGCTTCGCGCATGGTCCGGAGGAAAAATTGACACTCTTCGGCCGTACCGAGGGCCGCGGAAGCATGTTCATGATTTCTCTTCCCTCTGGGGAGACGCAACCTGTCTCAGGAAAGCGCAACTCGGCATGGATAGTAGGCGTCTGGTCGCAAGAACGTCAACCGCCAATCCACTGCTGTTCCGGGCGATAGGGAAGGGGGGGGATGATGGGGATGCACGTCAGACGATTCCAGGGTCTCGCGATGTTCACGCTGCCTGGCCCCGTGGCAGGCAGCGCTCGAGTGGAGGAACCACCCCTAGCCTTCCCCCATCAGGCGACCATATGCACACTCATCAGTCACTGCAGCCTGTGAACGTATATCGGTTTCACACCGAGAGCACCACTCATCTTCCCCCAAGGGGAAGGGAGAAAGGGATTTTTAGAGGTACCCATCCAGCGCACCACTGCCTTCGCTTATGGTATTCGGTCATGCATCACGATGCAGGCTGGTGCCCTTTGGTGATGATCCACAAACCGACGAAGGCAATCGTCGTCCCGAGAATCAAGAGCGGCAACCGATACGCTTCGGCGAGAGGGCCGCTCGGCAGGCGGACTACCCCGACGCCCAGCAGGGCGACAAGGCAACCCGCAAGCCAGTACAGGAATTGTCCTCTTTTTGCCACCATGCCTCACCGCAACAGGGTCACAAAAGCTGCCGCAAAGATCGCCGAAGTGATGACACCGGAAATGTTCACACCCAACGCATGGGGCATGATAAGCACGTCCGGCCTTGCATCTGACACCATTTTCTGGGCGACCTTGGAAGTAGTTGGCACACAACTCACTGCCGCAATGCCGATCACCGGGTTGTACTTGCCGCCTGTTGCAAAATACAGGATGTATCCGCCGATCAATCCGCCGATGGCCGAAATGGTGAGGGCAAAGATGCCAAGCAGCAGCAGCTTCAGCACCATCGGGTCAAGCAGGGTGTTTGCTTCGCATAGCACACCCAGCACCAGCCCCAGGAAGAAGGTGGCGCCATAAAGGAACGTGCTGCTGAGCAGATCGGCAAAGTGGGTCAGGCCGCCCTCACGCACCGCCACACCAATGAATAGGCCCAGGAACAGCGGGGCCGCAACCGGGAACAGCAGGCACAAGACCACACAGGTCACGACGGCGAACAGCAGTTTCTCCCCGGCCGAGATGGGACGCATCTTCTCAAACGGCATCGGGCAGGCGCGCAGACGATGGGGGACCAGGGCCTTGATCAGGAACGGGTAACCGCCATAAGTCAACCCCAGATACAGATAACCCACCACCGTAATCGGTACGAACAGATGCTTGGCCAGCACCAGCGAAGCAAACAATACCATCGGCCCGTCGGCCCCGCCGATCATGGCCACCGCCGCGGCCTCGCGTTCGGTCAGGCCCAGCCACACCGCGAGGGGGAATGTGACTGCCGTTCCCAGCTCACCGCAAATGGCGAGGAACATGCTCTGGAAAGGACGGGCCATGACAAAACCCACATCCAGGAGCACTCCGATGCCCATGAACACCATAACGGCGATGAGGCCATTGCCGAAGGTGAATGTATAGATCGGTTGTAGAAAATCAATCTGAAGGGTATTCAATACATCGATGGTGTTCCCGGTGGCAATGTGGTGCATCATGTCAGGCGTTGCCCCTTCGGGTGTACGTTTACCGCCTGCCAGCGGATCGATGAACAGAGTGCCCATCCTGCCGCCTTCGAAAAACAGCACGCCAGCATTAACCGCTGCCATGCCAAGCCCCATCGGAATCATGAGCAATGGCTCGAGAACTTCTTTTCGGCCCAGATAAATCAGTAGCATGCCCAGGAAAATCAGGAAAATGCGACTGAACATGATGGCGGGCTCTGAGGCGACGAGGGTCGCGATGCCCTGGAAGAGGTCAAGAAAATTGATCGATTCCATGCGTCTCTCCCGGCATCAGCCAATAGCAATTAGGACCTGGCCGAAATCGACCGCATCCCCCGGCTTGATGTGAACAGCACTGACCTTGCCCGTGATGTTCGAGAAGATATTGGTTTTCATCTTCATGGCTTCGAGCACGACGACGAGATCCCCCTCGTTCACCTGCTGCCCGACGGCAACCTTGACTTCCTTCACGACACCCCCGATCGGGCTCGGGATATCACCGGCACCGGCAGACTTCGGGGGAGGGGCCGCCGGTGTGGGTGCCACAGGAGCAGAGGGCACAGCGGCCACGACCGGCGAGAGGGAGGGGGAAGCAACGACGGGCCCGTTTCCTTCCGCCATGTCCTCGACGGTCACGGTATAGGATTTACCGTCAACGGTAATCTTGAATTTCTTCAACATGGGTCGATCCCTTACGTTCGATTCGAAAACTCTTTGCCGGGCGTCGTGCCGGCGCGCACACTGTTTGATACATCGCCCGACTGGCATGCCGGCATCAAACGGTCTTTGCGACCGCGGCTAGGCACGTCACGCAGAACGCATGCCTTCGGCACGACATGCCCACCCAGCCGCGAGCAATATCCCGGCGCGGGCAATATGACGAGTCGATCGATCGGCTCGCCGGTATTACATCGCCTTGGTCGGGGGGCGTCGGGTCAAGACGTGCGGGGTCTGATGCACGAGGCGGCCGCTTGCCATCCACAGGGCTCCCCGCGCCCCTCCTTCGATCCGCACGATACGGACCACGCTGCCCATGGCTGCATACACGGCAGCGGCAATAGCGGCAATTTCTGTTTCGTCGCCAGACATAACCGCAGGTGCGGATGGTACAGCCAATTTCGCTGCCTGCGCCTGTACTTCCGGCTTTTGCAAGCCGGAGAGCACTGATGTCATGAACTTGATCAGCACGGCCACGGACATCGCTACAATGGCCGTCAGGCCATAGGCAAAAAACATCTTTCCAATAGTTGTGCCCATCTGGACGCTAACCTCATCACGGTTGTTGATTCCTCGCGACGCATCCACTTTGCCTTCCAGGCTCTCCCGGCGGCCTTCCCGGTCAGAGCGGAATGTTGCCGTGTTTCTTGTGCGGTCGCGTCGCCCGCTTAGTGAGAAGCTTGCGTAGAGTCAACGCCAGGACACCGCGGCTTTCGCTTGGCTCGATGACATCGGTGATGTAACCCTGTCCAGCGGCCACGTAGGGGGAAGCGAACTCGCGCCGGTACGCGGCGGCCAATTCAGTTGCCTTGGCAACCCGCTCCCTGGCCTCCGACAGCTCCTTGCGATAGAGAATATTGACGGCTCCTTCCGCCCCCATGACAGCAATCTCGCCGCTCGGCCACGACAGCACCATATCGGCACCCATTTCCTGTGAGCACATGGCGAGATACGAACCGCCGTAGGCCTTGCGCAGGATCAAGGTGATCATCGGCACGGTGGAACCGGCATAGGCGAACAGCATTTTCGCACCATGGCGGATGATGCCACCCCGTTCCTGCTCGATCCCAGGCAGAAAGCCGGGCACATCGACGAGCGTCAGAATCGGAATGTTGAAGCAGTTGCAGAAGCGAATGAAACGGGCTCCCTTGTCAGAAGCATCGATGTCAAGCGCTCCGGCTTTGAAAATCGAATTGTTGGCGATGATGCCGACAACGACCCCCTCGATTCGAGCGAAACAGGTGACCAGGTTCTGGGCAAAACTGGCGTGATTCTCAAGGGAATCGCCATGATCAACGATCCGGGCGATAATCGTGCGCACGTCCATCGGCTCGTTCGATGCCTCGGGAATCAGATCGTCCATCGCCGGATCCGCGGCAAGCGTGATGTTCGGAGTGGGATGGTGAGGCGGATCCTCGGCATTGTTAGAAGGCAGATAGGAGAGCAGCTTCTTGGTGATGGCAATCGCGTGGCGATCATCGTTGGCCACGAAGTGCACATTGCCTGACACGGTGGCATGCATGGTGGCGCTGCCGACCTCGTCCATTGAACACTGGCGCCCCGTCACGGCCTTGATGACCTCAGGCCCGGTGATGAACATGTGGGCGTTGCTCTTGGTCATGATGACGAAGTCCATCAGCGCCGGCGAATAGGAAGCGCCGCCGGCACAGGGCCCCAGAATGACTGCGATCTGTGGAATGACGCCGGAGGCTTCGACATTCTTGTAGAAGACCTCGCCATAGCCTGACAGGGAATCGACACCTTCCTGGATGCGGGCACCAGCCGAATCCTTGAACGCAACCAAGGGGCAGCCGGTTCTCATGGCGAAGTTCATCGCCTCAACGATTTTCTTCGCGTGCATTTTGCCAAGTGCACCACCGGTAACCGTGAAATCCTGGCTAATCGCTGCCACTGGACGGCCATCGACAAATCCCGTGCCAACCACCACGCCATCACCTGGCAGGACCTTGTCCGCCATGCCGAAATGGCGGCAGGCATGCTTGATGTGCGTTCCAATCTCCTGGAAAGTATGCGGCTCGAACAGAATATCCAGCCGGTCCCGCGCGCTAAGGAGTCCCTTCTCATGGCGCGCCTTGATCTTATCCTCTCCGCCGCCGGCGAAGACCTGTTCGCGGCGCTGCCTCAAGGCGTCTATTAGCTTCGCAGAGATCGTCATGTTCTCATCTCATCCTTTTCGGTCGCGCGGTGGGATGCCCTCGCCTCACGATTCCCGATGTCGGGATTTTCTCCCTCGCCCCGCTTCCGTGCATTTGCCGCCCCCTGCCTGCACCTGCCTATTGGCTGCCGTGCAGGAAAACCGCTTCACAGAAATCCAATGCCGAAGGGAAAAAACCTGCCACCCTCCCGGTAACGTGCAATATACAGGTATCAACATACAGATACATGACACACCGGATGTAACCCCCTCTCCGGCCACGACCCAACCGTTCCGCAACCAGACAATGCCGACGGATTGCAAGGACACCGTTTGCCTTTGCGTCTGTTTCTGGTCCCTTTCGTTCCTCAAGGCCCTTGGTGGTCTTGATCCCCCTGACCTAACCCCGTCTGTCGGCATTCTGCCATCACGATATTTCATACCCCCGAATCTCATACCGTCGTGATACCGATACATTGCCGCAGGACGGGTCTTCAAGCCAATACCATTTTTGCCAGAGCGCGACGATTCCGCACGTTTGGACAACCATGGACATCCGACGGCTCGATCATTGGACCTGTGATTGACCTAAAGCTTGTAAGGCTACTATTGTACAACCACAAAAGCATAAAGCAAGCGACAGGTGTGGCTACCGTTCTGACTGGCGGCGAACCTAGAAGCTGCGTCCTCGCTGCAATGGGAAATTTACGTCCAATGGTACACCTTATGGCATGAAACTATCGTCAGTGTTCCGTCCGGGCAGGGTTTCCCTGCGGGGAACGGCATGCAGTGCAGAACACGGGCTTCTAAGGACATCGCTTCGGGAGTCTTTGCGGAGCAGAGGGGCGTCCTGTTCTTGACGCTGGGGGTTGTGGTTTCGTAACGTGAAGGCGACCGGCGCTTCGGGGCCGGGGGGGCAGGCTTCACAAGACAACCGCCGTCGTGGACGGAAACACCCTTGACCAGGGTGAGTCGTTGCGCGCGGACAAGCAAGGGAAAGCCATGAGTGACGAGAATCTGGTACTTGCCGGTGATTTCCCCGCAGCGAGCTATGAAGAGTGGCATGAGGCGGTGGACAAGGCGCTGAAAGGCGCTCCGTTCGAAAAGAAGATGGTGACTCGGACTTATGAAGGAATCACCATCCATCCCATCTACACCCGCAGGGATTGGCTGGCGGAGGGGGATCCGTCAGGCTTTCCAGGGACTCAACCATTCAGCCGCGGCTTCAACGCCGCCGGTAGGGAAGGTTGGTGTGTGCGCCAGGAACAGGCAGCGTCTGACCCGAAGGTCGCCAACGCCGCTATCCTCGCCGACCTCGAGCACGGCGCGACTTCGCTGGTTCTTCGTCTCGACAGGGCAGCGCGCGCCGGCCTCGATCCCGACAAAGCCGGTATCGAGTCAGCCGGTGTCGATGGCATCATGGCCTATTCGCTCGCCGATTTCGATGACGTGCTGAACAAGGTGCGATTCGATGTGGTGCCGATCGCTCTGGTAACGGGCGCCCAGTTCATTGCCGGCGCTGCCCTGCTGGCTGCATTGTGGCAGAAGCAGGGGGTCACCAATGACAAGGCTAAAGGTGCCTTTAATGCTGATCCGCTCGGGATCCTAGCCGAGACGGGAACCCTCTCCGTTCCCGTGGAAACGGCGCTCGCCCAGATGGCTGATCTTGCGGCCTACACGGCACGCACCTGGCCGCATGTCACCGCTGTGGGCGTTGATACCACCCCCTATGACGATGCCGGTGCGACCGAGACACAGAATCTGGCTTGTGCCATGGCCACGGCCGTCACGTACCTGCGCACCATGACGGGAGCTGGCATGGACGTGAATGCCGCCTGTCGCCAGATTTCCTTTACCTTCCCGGTTAGCTGTGACTTCTTCCTGTCGATCGCCAAGTTGCGGGCTGCGCGCAAGATGTGGGCCCGCATCACCGAGTCGTGCGGAGCGACTGGCGAGGCCTGTGCTGCCCGCATCCACGCCCGCACCGCTGAGCGGATGATCACACGCTGCGATCCGTGGGTCAACATGCTGCGTACGACGACGGCGGCCTTCGCGGCAGGCATCGCCGGCGCCAACAGCGTCACGGCGTTGCCCTTCGACTACGCCCTGGGCCAGTCTGATGATTCCGCGCAGCGTATCGCCCGTAACGGTCAGATAATTCTGCGCGAGGAGTCCTCGCTCACCAAGGTCATCGACCCAGCCGGTGGCGCGTGGTATGTCGAGAGCCTGACCGATCAGCTCGCCCGTATCGCATGGGAACTGTTCCAGACCATCGAAAAGGCTGGGGGTATGGCGAAGGCGCTCGGGAACGGAACCATCGCCGACCAGATTGCCAGCGTGTGGGCAACGCGCGAGAAGAACATCGCCCACCGTCGTGATCCGATTGCCGGCGTATCCGAATTCCCGAATATCACCGAGGTTGTTCCGGTTCGCCCTTCTCCTGACCACAAGGCCCTGCTCGAAAAAGCCCGGACCGTGCTGCCAGTCCGACGGGCAGAAGCTGCGGCCGCCCTTGGAACGGCTAGGCTTGGCAGTCTGACCGAAACCGCAATCGCCGCCGCAGCCGGAGGAGCCACTATCGGCAGCATGGCCGCAGTGTTGGCCTCGCCACAGGGAGGTGCGGTGGTCAAGGCCCTCCCCAAACACCGTCTGTCTGAATCCTTCGAGGCTCTGCGCGATGCCGCCGACACCCACAAGGCAAAGACCGGCGCCTGGCCAGCCATCTTTCTTGCCAACCTGGGATCGATTGCTGCTCACAACGCCCGTGCCACTTATGCGAAGAACTTTTTCGAAACCGGTGGCATCCAGGCGCTTACCAACAACGGCTTCACAACGGCAGAAACATGTGTTGCCGCCTTCAAGGACAGCGAGGCCCGCATCGCTATCCTGTGTTCCTCGGACATCCTGTACGAGGAACACGTGGCAAGAGTGGCGCCAGCCCTCAAGGCCGCTGGCTGTGCGCTCCTGTTCCTGGCTGGCAATCCGGGAGACAGGAAGCAGGGCTACATGAATGCCGGTGTCGATAACTTCATCTTCATGGGCTGTGACGTTCTGGGGACGCTACGCGCGGCCCTCGCTCGCCTAGGAGTGACTCAACCATGACGCAGATTCCTGATTTCACACAAGTTCCTTTCGAGCCTGGCAATGCACCACGGGTTTCCGATGGCCTGGCGGCGTGGCGGCAGCGCTTTCAGAGCGAGACAGACGCGAACCTGGACCAGATGCCGTGGACGACCCCTGAACAGATTGACGTGAGGTCGCTCTACACGGCAGCGGATTTGGCGGGCCTGGATCATCTTGATACCATGCCGGGTCTGCCTCCCTTCCTGCGCGGACCCTATCCGACCATGTACGTGGTGCAGCCGTGGACGATCCGCCAGTATGCCGGTTTTTCCACCGCCGAGGACTCCAACGCCTTCTATCGTCGCAATCTGGCGGCAGGCCAGAAGGGCTTGTCGGTGGCCTTCGACCTTGCTACCCACCGCGGCTATGATTCCGATAATCCACGCGTGGTTGGTGATGTTGGCATGGCTGGCGTGGCCATTGACTCCATTTATGACATGCGTACGCTGTTCGATGGCATTCCGCTCGACCAGATGAGCGTGTCCATGACAATGAATGGCGCCGTGTTGCCAGTGATGGCTCTCTACATCCACGCCGCCGAGGAACAGGGGGTGCCGCTCGACAGGCTGTCCGGTACGATCCAGAACGACATCCTGAAAGAGTTCATGGTCCGCAATACCTATATCTATCCGCCGAAACCGTCGATGCGGATCATCTCGGACATTTTCGCCTTCACGGCCAGGCGCATGCCGAAGTTCAACTCGATCTCCATCTCCGGTTATCATATGCAGGAGGCCGGGGCGACCGCAGATTTGGAACTGGCCTACACGCTCGCTGACGGAGTGGAATATGTTCGCGCTGGTCTCAACACTGGTCTGACCATCGACGCGTTCGCCCCAAGGCTGTCGTTCTTCTGGGCAATCGGCATGAACTTTTTCATGGAGATTGCCAAGATGCGGGCTGCCCGCATGCTGTGGGCAAAACTGATTCGGCAGTTCGATCCCAAGAATCCGAAGTCGATGTCGTTGCGGACCCATTCGCAGACCTCAGGGTGGAGTTTGACGGCACAGGACGTTTACAACAATGTGACCCGCACCATCATCGAGGCCATGGCCTCGACACAAGGGCATACGCAGTCGTTGCATACCAATTCGTTCGATGAAGCACTGGCCCTGCCGACTGATTTCTCGGCCCGCATCGCCCGCAACACCCAGCTCTTCATCCAGCAGGAAAGCAACACCTGCCGGGTGATTGACCCGTGGGGGGGCAGCTATTATGTCGAGCGTCTGACACGCGACCTGGCCGCACGTGCCTGGGCACATATCACCGAGGTTGAACAGACTGGCGGCATGGCCAAGGCCATCGAGGCCGGTATTCCGAAGCTGCGCATCGAGGAAGCGGCGGCCCGAACCCAGGCCCGTATCGATTCCGGCCGTCAGACGGTGGTGGGGGTCAACAAGTACCGCCTCACCGAGGAGGAAACCGTGGACGTGCTGAAAGTGGACAACTCCATCGTACGCACGCGCCAAATCGAGAAGCTGCAACGGCTGCGGAGCGAACGCGATTCGCATCTGGTCGAAAACCGACTTGATGCCTTGACCATGGCGGCAGAAACTGATTCCGGCAACCTCCTGGAATTGGCCCTGGAGGCGGCACGGGCGAAAGCCACCGTCGGTGAGATCAGTTATGCGCTTGAAAGAATTTTCGGTCGTCACCGGGCCGGAATCCGGACCATTTCTGGTGTGTACAGGGATGAAATAGGTACGAGCTCCAAGTCTGTTGGCACCATCCAGAAGATGGTTGCCGAATTCGAACGGCGCGAAGGGCGTCATCCGCGCATCCTCGTGGCCAAGATGGGACAGGACGGTCACGATCGCGGCCAGAAAGTGATCGCATCCGCCTTCGCTGACCTTGGTTTTGACGTGGACGTCGGACCGCTGTTCCAGACACCAGCCGAGACCGCCAAACAGGCCGTGGAAAATGACGTCCATATCATTGGAGTCAGCTCTCTCGCCGCCGGCCACCTGACCCTGGTACCGGAACTGCGAGCCGAACTGCAAAAGCTTGACCGCAATGACATCCTGATCGTGCTGGGCGGTGTCATTCCGCCGCAGGACTACGATGCCCTGTATGAGGCCGGTGCCAAGGCCATTTTTGCACCGGGCACGGTGGTCTCCGAAGCCGCTGTGGATCTGATGCATAAGTTGAACGAGACCCTTGGCTTCACGCCGCAGGCAGCGTGAAGACAGTGACCGTGCTGCAATCCCAGACGAGCCCCGGCGGCGGATTCCACCGCCGGCAGCTCAGCGTCGAGGAGTATGTGGAAGGTGTCCGCGCTAGCAACCGCTCCATACTCGGTCGCGCGATCACGATGGTGGAAAGCCGGAATCCGGAACATCACCGCATCGCAGAGGAAATCGTTCTGCGTCTGTTGCCTTACAGCGGCCAGGCGCACCGCGTCGGCATCACCGGCGTGCCGGGTGTAGGCAAGAGCACCTTTATCGAGGCTCTCGGTACCTTGCTTACCAGCAGCAGCCACAAGGTAGCGGTGCTAGCGGTTGACCCGTCCAGTACCCGCACAGGCGGCAGCATCCTCGGTGACAAGACACGCATGGAAAAACTGTCGGTCGATGCTAATGCCTTCATTCGCCCCTCACCTTCGGCAGGAACGCTCGGCGGTGTCGCCCGCAAGACCCGCGAGACCATGATCATTTGCGAGGCGGCGGGATATGACGTCGTTCTGGTAGAAACGGTGGGGGTAGGGCAGTCGGAAACGGTCGTCGCCAGCATGGTTGATTTCTTCCTGGTCTTGATGTTGCCGGGGGCCGGCGACGAGCTTCAGGGCATCAAGAAGGGTGTTCTGGAAATCGCCGATATGATCGTCGTCAACAAGGCAGATGGTGAAAACGAGATCCGTGCTGGGCTGGCGGCACGGGAATACCACAACGCCCTGCGTATCATGGCGCCTGCCAGTGTCACCTGGAGACCACCCGTACTCATCTGCGCTGGCCTAACCGGCAAGGGACTGGGGCCGTTGTGGGAAAAGGTGGTCGAACACCGTCATCTCCTGTCGGCCAATGGCGAGCTGCAGGAGAAGCAGCGTCAGCAGCAGATTCATTGGATGTGGTCGATGCTCGATGACAAGCTGATGCGGATGCTACGTCATCATCCCGTGGTCAGGGATATGCTGCCAAAGGTCGAACAGGACATCATAGATAACCGGCTCAGTCCGGCCCTTGCCGTGGAACGTATTCTTGAAGCCTTCCGGCATTGAAGGCCCGGAGGAGGCACGGGCCCCTCCCCCCCCCATTCAGGGGAAGGGCGTGTTCCGTCCAGAAGGCAGGAGTATTCCCTTCAGGGGGGGGATGCCTGTGGATGGGAAGGGCAATGATCCACACCACGCCGGGGCGGATTTGTGTGCATACGGTAGCCTAGAGGGGGAGGATGGTGCAGGGATTCCTCTTCTGTAGATCAGGGGTATTCCCATAATGAGAATCGCTGGAAGGCTTCGGGCTTTCCCGCTCGCTGCAGGTTTCTACGTCATTTTGCGCAAAATATCGGCAGCTGTCGTCACCATGGCAGCCAGGTCGTCCGGCGTAATGGCCCCGATACACCCAATCCGAAGGCTCGGTTTTCGCGCCAGTTTGCCGGGGTAAAGTACGTAGCCGCGTTCCCGCATGCGGGCGTAGAAGTCGTCAAAACGGAAGGCCGGCGGCATGTGAAAGGTGACGATGATGGGAGCCTGCTGTTCATCCGGCAACAGCGGCACGAATCCCAGCCGCTGCATGCCATCTCTCAGGACCCGGCAGTTCTCCGTGTAGCGGGCAAATCGGGCCGGTTGACCGCCAGCGGCTTCGAACAGATCGAGTGCCGTGGCCAGCGCGGCCACCACCTGGGTCGGCGGCGTGAAGCGCCACTGACCATCCCGTTCCATCGCGGTCCACTGGGCGTGCAGGTCGAGCGACAGGGCATGGGCCTGACCGGCCGTCTTTTCCAACACGGTCCGCTCGCACAATACGAAGGCAAGCCCGGGGACACCTTCCAGGCATTTGTTGGCAGATGCGGCGAGAGCGGTGAAGGGCATGCTGCGGGCATCGATTGGCAGGGCCCCGAAGGCGCTCATGGAATCGAGCAGTAGAGCCCGATGATGACGGGCCACCACCTGGGTGATGGCTTCGACGGGATTGCGAAGGCCGGTGGTGGTCTCGCAATGGACCATGGCGACGTGGGTCAAATCGGGCTGAGTCGCAAGCAACCAGTCGATCTCTTCTGGCAGAGGGGGAACCGTCTCGTCGGTCTCGTGCACGAGACAGGGCCGACCCAGACGGTCAAGGATTTCGACCATCCGCCGGCCATAGGCCCCATTGACCAGAGCCAGCACCCGGTTACCGGTGTGTGCCACCAGCGTTCCCAGCATGGCCTCAACAGCGAAGGTTCCGCTGCCTTGCAGGAGCACACAGGCATGGCTCGCCGTGGCACCAGCCAAGGCCAGCAGCCGTTCCCGCACCGAGCGGGTCAGGGCGATGAAGGGACCATCACGCGAGCCGAAATCCTGCAGCATGGCCTCCCGGGTAGCGCGGGCGGTGGTCAGCGGCCCCGGGGTCAGCAGCAATGGTGCGTCGGCCGTGGGCAGGGCAGGGGATGTCATGGCCGCACCTCCTCCTCCGCACGAGTCAAGAAATCCTTGAACCGCTGGGCGACAGCGGCCGGCTTGACCGTTGGCCGCCCCAGTCTGGTCATGCTGCCGGGTTGAAGACGCAAATGGATCATGTGCGGCCCTGGTCTCGTCAGGGCCTGCTGCACGGCAGTCTCAAAGCCTGTCAGTTCATCGGTCGCGGTGGCGGTAGTATAACCGCAGCCGCCGGCCATCCTGGCAAAAGACACGTTCGCCGAAACGGTCGCCTGGCCCCCGGTCGAATCGTGTACGCCATTGTCGAGCAGAATGTGAATCAGGTTGCGCGGGGCTTTTGCCCCGATAGTCGCCATATTACCCATCTTCATCAAGGCGGCCCCGTCGCCATCCAGGACAATGACAGGACGGCGGGTGTTCAAGGCGACTCCCAGCCCAAGTGCACTGGCGCCTCCCATGGAGCCGACCTGATAGAAATGCTGCGCGCGATCGGAGAGGGTGAACAGCTCACGCCCGCATTTACCTGTGGTTGCGAACACGGCCGCCTCATCCGGCACCAGAGCAAGCACACACGCCAGGGCGGCGGCCCGTGTCGGTCGTTGGGAGAGTGCATGGCCGCAACAGATGTCTACGACTTCGCCGGGCGGTGGCACCGTCAGCGGTGTCTCCTCCAGGGCCTCCGCGACAACCGATCCCTGTGCCATGAGGAGGGCAAATGGCAGCCCATACCGTTCCATGGCGGCGCGCGCCCCGTCAAGGGCTGGCGCGATCTCCGCTGCCGTCACAGGAAACAGCCGATTCGGGATCCGCATGAGATCAAGCAGGGCAGGGGTCATCTGTCCCATTAGTGCATGCTGGGGTTCATCCGGGTGACCCGGCTGGCCACGCCACGTCACGATCAGGAGGGTAGGGATGCGGAACGGCCAATTGAGAGAGGTAAGCGGGTTGACGGTGTTGCCCAGACCGGAATTCTGACACATGACCACCGTCTCGCGACCGGCCAGCCACGCGCCGGCGGCGATGGCGACTGCCTCTCCCTCGCTGGTGGCACCAACATAGGTGGTACCCTGGTCGCTGATGACCCGGTTGATCAGGGGCGTCAAAAAGGAGCACGGCACGCCAGTATAGAAGTCGAATGATCGCTCGCACGCGGCCTTCAGGAATGCCTCCGCCTGTATCATGGATGTCTCCTGCAGCTCCCTTTCCCCTCCCAACAGCCCGTTACCGTGACAGATTGTGTTGGAAAATGAAAGGGCTTCAGAGAACCAGCGGGCGGGTACGGTCATCTCATGCGCACGTCATGGGCAGGCAGAACAGAACAACAGAACGTGGGAGAGGTTCAGCCTTTCCTGTGAGTGATCCGTCGTCCTGGGCGACATGCGCCCCGGGCGCACGCCGGTCCAGGACACGCCAGGACGTTCCTCAAAGACCATGGGCGATTCACACGGCGGTCAGATCATCCAAGCAATATTCGTAGAACGAGTGTAAAAAACGCTTCAACAATGTTGACGAGTTGGTTACCGGTCGTGGCAGAAGCTGCAGAGACCTCACGGACCAGCTGCAACAGATTATAAATCACCTAATAGGAATTCAATTACTGTTTAATTCTCTGTCCAGGTGTGTATATAGAAGAAAATAGACACTATAGGTAGCAACTGAACGACGCGGGTTTTGTAGGTGGCGACAGAAGAGATCCCGAGGAAAAGCCCCGTGGACTCAAGAAACGTCCTCCTATCTCCGATCTCCAGAAGAGGGCTGGTCGCCGCCCCCGGCTGAGGTATAATGGAACGTGCCGGATCGGGTATCGACAACGGCATACAGTATGGTCGCGAACTGCCCCGCCGGCAGCAACCCTTTCAGACAAACATTCATGGCAGTCAGCCAGGCCCCGGGATCATCGGGAAGAGGAGGAATCTGCCGAACCAGCGTGTGCAGGCGGAAGGTATTCAATGCAGCCGTTACCCCGTAGCCGGAAAAATCCGCCACATATAGACCCAAGCGACCTTCACTGAAGGCCACGATGTCCCAGATGTCTTCACCCAGTTCGGATGAGGCCTCGAAATGACTACTGATCTGCATGTTGTACTGGCTAGCCAGGGCCTGAATCCGTGTCGCCTGCGGGAGCATGGCGTGCTGCATGGCCCGCGCATTGGCCAGTTCCTGCGCCACCCGTTCGCGATAGGCCAACAGGTTGTGGATAATAAACAGTTTTCCCGGATAGATGCGTATCCGTGCCATCAGTTCGACCGGCACCACCGGCTTTGAAACCATGTCGGTCGCCCCGGCCAGGAAGACATCCGTTCGCGAGGTCTCGTTGTCAAAGGCAGTCTGGATCAGAACCGGCAGATCCTCCTGTGCGTGATGGCGACGCAGGCGTCGGCACATCTCGAAGCCGTCCATTTTCGGCATGCACACGTCAAGAATGACGAGATCCGGACGAAAGGCCTCTACCTGGGCCAGTCCATTCACGCCGTCAACAGCATAGGCGACTCGGCCCACGCCAACCCGCTCCACCAGAGCCCCCTAGGGGCTTGCGGTGGCCCTGATTGTCATCGACGATCAAAACACGTGTCCAGCTAGGGACAGGCCGAAATTGGTATCAGTTTCGAAAGACATATTCATGGGAAAAACTGCATAATCAGGCAACGGTCGGCAAAGGTCACCGTGCTAGCCAGGGAACGGATGATACCAAGCCCATGCAGGGCCACGCTCTCCCTCGATCTCTCCGACCCCCCTCTGGTGGGGACACCCCGGAAAGGGAAACGGGATCGGCAAGGCCTTCGCCCTGGTCCATGACGGTCACGTTCAGTCCGTCATTGCCCCACAAGGCGGTGATTTCCACCCGTCGCCGGGTTGCCGTGGGATCATGCAGGCGGTCATCCTGTATGGCGTTGTCAAGGCCCAGGTTGCCATGAACAAGGGCGTTGGCCACTGCCCCTCCTAAAGAGCCAGCTCGACATCTTCCCGCCGGCTGGGGGACACCCCCTTCCTGGTTTCCAGGGCGTTGCAGAAGTGATGGGCAGTGGCAATCCGGAAAGCGGTCGCGTCGTACGGAGCCAAAAGTAAAGGCCCTTCCCTGCTACGGTACTGGCCAGCCGTGGCCCGTCTGCCACATTCTCCCCGTTTTTGGGATAGGCGCAAAATAGCCGACGAACCAATTGGTCGAATGAGTCTTCGACAACATCGGCCATAATGAGAATGGCGCCTTCCTCCTCCAGGAGCTGTCTGTTTTCCGTGATTGTAACGCCCCCCCCCCCCCCCCCCGAGCCGTGCCGCAACCTGGTGCAGTTCAGAAGGTGACACACCACTCCCGAACAGCCGGATGGACCCTCTCCAAGAACCCCCCTCTTCCTTTCCCCCGGATTGCTACCGTATGCACATAAGCCTGCCCTTGTGACATGCGAAGTTGTTGCATTCCACACAGAAACAACCCCATCCCCCATCAGGGGGGAGGGTTCCTAGAAGGATCCGATTCAAGACTCCGATCAAGGGAAGAGACGTCTAGTCCTGAATCGTGAACAAGGCATCAAAACGGCCTAGATCGAGCATGCGCTTGACCTGACCTTGAGCACCACGGAGAACAAGCTAGAGCTTGCGGCGCTCTGCCGCCTCGCGGGTGATCAGAAACATGCCAAGCCCCGCCGAATCGATGAACTCCAGACTAGACATGTTAAAGATGAGACGATCGCTGTTATCTTCTTCCACTAGTTTAACAACGCTTAGAGAATTCTCATGATCAGAGAATGTAAAGCGGCCACTCAGTTGAATTTCCTGCCCGGTAGATGTGGTGTGGACCATGTACTCCATTGCCCCCTCTATCCGTAATAGCCGGACATCCGGCCTGAAATCGCTCCCTGCTCATACTTCCCGATGCCAGGGGAACAATCACCCGATCGTGATCTCTGTCTGATACACAGAAGGGAGAACACTAATATCATGAAACATCTATAAGATTTATTAATCGAGTTTGTTACCACTTTTACAAAGTCTAATCCACCCTATCAGATCCAGAATGTCCTTCTCCAGCATGTTCTTTCCCACCTTATTCCTGTGCCGCCGACGGTGGCCTCGTATGCCTTAATGAAAATGTTGGCACAAGGATTGCTGACCCCTGTCCTTATCTTCCCGCATTATCTGGATCCGGGAAAACTCGTGCATGGAACATGGCAGACATCTAATACTCTTGAGCTATGATCGTGACCTTCTCCAGGTGCCGGCGGGCCGCATCCGCGGTCCTTGGCTCTTGCGCGCAAAAGAACATATTTCAACTAAGTATTTCCCTTAAGCAGTAGTAATCCGCAATTAGACGGCGCAGCATGTTGTGGTCTAGCAACGTGCATGCCATGAATATTGAGTGAGATATATCTCTCGTTCTGCGACCGGGATCGGCATTGCCGCCTTGGGCCGGTGCGCCTTGGCCATGGCGAGATACAACTATCAGAGATTGACGTGAAAGAGGTCTCTCTGCCACTCGACCTGCTGTCGCTGTTACGGGGCGAAATAAATGTGACCGCCATCGTTCTGCACGAACCAATGGTACGGCTAGAAAGACTGTTCAACGATGGTGAGTATTCCACATCCGCGGCAACCCGGCTGGATACCGGTCAGACCTTCGCCTCCTTCTGTCCGATCCGTCTGGTCCCCACCGTCCTGCATATCGAAGACGGACGGATCTCCTACCGGCAGCGGACCGGTGCAACCTTCGCTCTTGACGGGATCCATGGCGACCTCACCGTTGCGACGCCGGCCGGTCCCTTGCCATGAACGGCCATATCCGGCTGGAAAACGGTCCGCCGGAAAAGCAGGCCGTATTCAATCTGCGACTTGGCGCAGCCAGTACGGAGCGGATCTTCGCCCTCGATCTGCACCTGCCTGAAGAGACGGGAAGGATTCATCTGACCGGGGTGGTCACCAGGACAAGTAGATTCCCCACCCTAGCATGGCTAGCTGGTGGCAGAGGGACACAACCTGGCCAGAACCCTAGCCAGGCTGGCTCCCGTCTGGCTGCGCCCCGATTCTCTGCTACAGCCATTCTACCTGAAGGGCAGGCTGGCCGTCCTGCCTCATCGTCTGGCGACTCTTGAAGAGGTTACCGTGCGGCTGGGACCATGGACGAGCAGCGGGCAAATCGCCTTCCATCTGGCAAGCTGGAAGGAGGTTGAAGTGAATCTGGCCTTCCCGCAACTGGACCTCGACCCCCTGGCCACGGCGATTCTGGTGGCAGATCCAACGGACGTCCCATCAAACGGACAGACCGTTTCTCTGTTGGCTTGGTTGCAGAGGCTGTCGTTCCCACTGCGCCGGGAACCGTCGGTGACGATCGCCGTGTCTGTTTGCCGAGGCCTTTCAGTATAGACGGATGTTACATGACTTACGGGTCAACGCGATACTTGCCGATGGCGAGATTTTCATCCACCAGCTTTCAGCCACCCTGCCCTGGAAGAGGGGCATCCGGCAGCACGATCGCAGCGTTCGGCTTCCTGACGAGCGACGATGGCCAGCCCAGGGTTGATCTGATTCTGGAAGCTAGCGGTGACCCCCTGCCGGCATGGTCGGGCGGGTTGGATCTGTTGCCAGTGGACGACACATTCACCCTGCGCGCCTACGTGAAAGGCACGGCAGACGCTCTTTCGGTCATAAGCCTGGACGAACGATTCGGCCGCGACCACATGGCAGGGATGGCCATGCTGCGTCTTGCCGAACGCCCGTCTGTGGCCATGAACGTGACCATGAATGCCCTGGGGCCTGCCCGTCTGTTCAGTCCGTCGTGTGGAAGACCACCACATGGCCGGATCTTCAGGCCTTCCTGCCCCGTTTCGGCGCTTTTGATGGGAACCTACACATCCGAATCGACACACTGACGATGGTCGGCATGGTTTTTTAGGGGATCACCGTGCGTGTGACCCTCCACAATGGCACCCTGGACGTCGGCGAGACGACGGTCATGGATACCGGCGGCAGAGCGGGGTCATTTTCAGCGGCAGGCTGTCCAGTCTCGACAGCAGACCATACCTGGAACAGGTGGCGCTGGTCCTGTGGTCACACATGCCCGAGCTCCTAGCGCATGGTTGCCATTCCCCCCCCCTGCCCAGCCGATCCGGCCCGCCTGACACCGCCCGCCATGTACTTCACCGGCCAGGGCCCACCGGTACCACCACCGTACGTACCATCTGACCTTCACCGCCCGGGCCGAGGCGGGCTGGGGAGGGGCTGCCGTGACGGGGGAGGTGACCGGTCTTTCGGAACGGCGGCCACAGTACAGACTGACGGTGGAGGCCAGCCATGCCAGCTTCACTGATTCCGCCGCTCTGCTGGCTCCGGGTTATCATCCCCGGGACACCCACGCCGGGCCCCTTGCCGTACAAGCCCGCCTGAGCGGCGGTTGGGACGCGCCCGTAACCTTTGACGACTTGCGTGCCCGGCTTGGGTCCCATCAACCTGACCGGCATGGTCGTGTGGCAGCGCAAGGGAGCCTATTTCCACCTGAGGGCAACCCTGAATGCGGGTGAGGTCGTCCTCGATCCGCTGCTGCCAGCCAGGACGCTGTTGACGTTTTCCCGTGACGAACTTGCGGCACATCCCCTGCTGAAGGCCATGGCCGAGCGGGTGCGACACGTAAAACTAGTACAGGTAAAGGCGGCTGAACCCGCGGACAAGCCGTCCTCTCATGCGGCAACCAAAAACCGATCAGCCGAAGACCCGCATGCACGAATGGGTAGGCGGTCTGGCCAGGACAGAGTGTTTTTCACCCCCTGGCTCCGGTCATAGTTCTCTTCCGCCCAGGGAACGACGGCCCGGGACACCATCGGGTACGGCGAGGGTTCACGGGCTGTTTTCAAAAACCCCGCTGCGTCGTTCAACCTGGCCTGGCTCGCTACCATTGACGCTGACCTTGATCTGACCAGCCACCACGCTGGTCCATGGGGCCTGGCGGGTGGTTGAACAACGTCTACAGGTTGTCCTGACGGGCTGGACGTTACGCGTGCCAGCCTTTACCGGCATGCTGTCTGAGGGAACGGTCGCCCTGAACGGAACCCTGGAAACCATACCGGTCCCGCGGCGGGCGGCCATTCTGAATCTGAAGGATGTCTCCCTGCGTGCGGTGCTGGAACGGCTTGCCAGCCTGCAGACGCTTGACGGACTGGCTGACCTGAGGGCTGATCTCACGGCCGTTTGGGACAATCTTCCGGCGATTGTGCGCACACCTGCCATCGTATTACAAGCAGATTCCGGCAAGGGCCGTTTGCATGGTCTCGACATGGCAGCCTTGAACAAACACCTGATTACAGGTGGCGTGGGGCCGAATCCGCAAGTGGTTGGCCAGAATCGGGTAACGTCATTCCGGTCTCTGGCCGGTACCATCCATTTTGCCAATGGCATTGCACGCACCGAGGATTTGCGCCTGACCGGCCGGGACAGAGAGAGCCCGACCGTTGCCGCGCTGAACCTTCCGACAGGAAAGGTGACCGCGTTCACGCTGTGGTAGCTGGCAATTGCTCCAGACGCTCCCCCTCCCCCTGTGACAGCACAGGCAAATAGATCCTTACACTGCCCCGCGGTGGACCGTAGACAATACCGCATTCCGGCAGAACCTGCTGTCTTCTGGTCGCAAACAACCCTGCTGGGGCCTGCCCGGTCGGTATCCCGCCGCACCCTGGAGGGCGGTCATCCCGCTGGTCACATATCAGCACGTGTCAGCCGGCGCACCGCCATTTTTTCCGCTATCCGCAACGCCTGCATCAGGCTCGCCTCGTCAGCCCGCCCGCTCCCTGCGATGTCAAAGGCCGTCCCATGGTCGGGCGAGGTCCGCACGAACGGCAGTCCAAGGGTGATGTTGATACCACCCATGAAATCGATGGTTTTCAGGGGAATCAGAGCCTGGTCGTGATACATGCACAAGACCGCGTCGTAGCCGGTACGGGCCCCGGCATGAAACAGCGTATCGGCCGGGGTCGGCCCGGAGGCTGCAACGCCCTCTGCCCGCAATGCCTTGATGGCCGGGCGGATGAGGGTGTCCTCTTCCTCCCCCATGGTTCCGCCTTCGCCGGCGTGGGGGTTCAGGGCCGCCACCGCCAGCCGTGGCCGCATGATGCCGAAATCCGTCCGCAAGGCATGGGCCGTGATGCGGCCACACAGAACGATATCCACTGTTTTTAGGGTGGTGATGGCCTCACGCAGGCTGGTGTGAATGGTCACCGGCACTACCCGTAGCCCAGGACAAGCCAGCATCATGACCGGGTGGAGGTCGGAACCGGCTAGGGCTGCCAGGAATTCGGTATGGCCGGGGTAGGGGAAGTCGGTGCCATAAAGGGTTTTCTTGTGAATGGGATTGGTGACCACTGCCGCGGCATACCCTTCCTGGACCAGGGCAACGGCTCGGGCGATGGAGGCGATCACGGCTTGGGCGTTGGCCGGATCCGGTTGTCCAGGGATGCTCGTCACCGCAAGCGACTCGGGCAGAACCGGCAGAGCGTGCGCGAACATGGATACCGCCTCCGCCGGTGTGGCGATAACAGACACCGGTATGGTTCTCCCCAGGCAGCGGCTCACGGTCACCAACCGGTCAGGATCGTCAATGACGAAGAACGGCGCCAGTTCCTCGTTGCGCCGTGCCCACGCCTTGCAGATGATCTCGCCGCCGATACCGGCCGGTTCCCCCATGGTGACAGCCAGCGGCAACCGTTGTCTTGCAAGGGGGGAGTCGCACCTCATAGCCGGATTTCGATGAAGGCCGCGCGGCGTAGGTCACGCAGGCGGTGGTGTTGAATCCGGGTAGCTTTCTCGATCTCAAGCCGCTGGGCAATCTCCTCGCGCGAGGGCAAGTCGGGCAGAGGCGGTTCAATCCGTTCACAAACCATCAGCACCACGATGCCATCCTCGACCGGCACGGGTGCACTAGCTGTGTGCAGTGCAAGAGGAAGGATGGTGGTGCGCAAGTCAGGCGACAGATCGCTGACCCGGACCTGCCCCAGCGAACCGGACTGCGGCGCACGCGTCTTCCGGGCCAGGGCATTGAAAGCCTCGCAGGACGAGGCTTTCCGGGCTGCGTCGACCAGCTCAGATCGGGTTTGGGGCGGAATGGCATTAGGACCCGTGACGGGCATGAAAATCTGGCTGAGCGTAAAACGCACCTCCTCGGAGAGACGTCCTCCCCGCCGCGCTCGCAACAACAAGATCGTATAACCAGACAGCGTTCGAATGGGAGTTGACAGTTGTCCAGGTTGCAAACGTGTCAACACGTCCTCTACCTCCGGTGCAAGCTGGCCCTGGTATGTCCACCCAAGATCACCGTCTGTGGCTGCCGACGCCGTCTGCGAGAACTGACGGGCGATGGCCTTGAAATCAGCGCCGGCCCGAATCTGTTCAATCAGACGCTCGGCCAGGATACGCACATCATCTTCCTGCCCCGGGCTGTCCACGGACAGGAAGATCTCGGTGAGTTGATTCTGCGGTCGTCCCGCCGTCGCACGCAGATCCTGGAGAACTGCCTCGATCTCATCTTCTCCCACCTTGGCCTGCGGCCGTATCGTGCGTTGTACAACTTTATACCAAGCTACTTCAGCGTGCATCTGCTCGATGAGCGTCGTACGGTTTAGGTGGCGCTCTGTGATCAACTGCTCGAATCCGCCACGTGGCAGGCTGTTCCGTACCTCGATCAGGGCTATGGCGTTTGCGACATCCTCGTCGCTGACAGCGAAGTGCAAGGCCTCGGCTTCCTGCATTTTCAGGTGTTCATCGACCAGTGTCTGAAGGATTTGCGGCAGAAGACGGTGCCGCACCTCAGGCGTATTGGCAAGGGTTGATAGCCCGATAACGAGATCAAGACGATTTTCAACATCACGCCGCGAAATGACTGCCTCGTTGACGAGGGCGGCAATACGCTGTTCCTGCGCGATGGCAGCGGTTCCCGTTGCGATCAGAACACCTGCCATGGCCACCAGCCTTGCGGTCGAAGCAAGGAGGCAGATCCACAAATGGCACACGAACGTTCTTTTGCTGACTTGCATTGTGCACATGACAAATGCCTGGAGGAAGTTGAATCACTCCTACCGTAAAGGAAAAGTGGGTGATCGGCAATGAGCGATTGCGTTTATGCAAAGTGGCCGGAGGGAGGCCTGTCTGTGTAACCGTTCATATCCCCCCTCGCGAAATCAGCCTTTTTCCGTCACCCCCGCGCAAGCGGGGGTCCATAGCGGGGCAGGTGCGTTGCCAAACCACAACATGCTGCACCGTCCAACCATGGATTCCCGCCCCCCGCTTCCGCGGGGACGAGCTTCGTGGAAATGACGGAGGGGGGATATGTCCGATTACTTGTCTGCGTGCTTTGGCGGATAAGGTGCTCTCCGCCTGACCGTTTTTCTGCCCTCTTCCCCTTTGAGTCATACTCTTGAGCCTTGATCGTAACCTCCCTCGAACGCCGGGGGGCTGCCTCCGCGACCCTTGGCTTTTGCGCCATCCGGCGCGCTGCCGCGGCGGACATTTGAACGTGTGTCATGATTGACGCTCAAAGGCATCAGGGGCGTACGGCGCCCCTGCGGAACAAATGGACGTTATATTCGCGTTATATGCCGATGAAATTGAGCATAGTTCAATGTACGTTAGATGATTACAACAGGAAAGAAACGTGATAAAAAACCACTTTGCAGAGGCTTGCGGGCCTTGGCCAGCGCCCTGCGAACGGAACCGTCTATGAGATTTTGAAGGACAGGAAGATCAATAACACGCCACGCTACCCGTCATTCCGTTCATCCAGGGCAGGGGGAATGCGGTAGGCGATGTTGTCAGGGGCGATGAATGGCTTCTGCATCGCATCAAGAATAAGGTGACGTGCTACACGTTTTTATATAGTATCATGCGTTGTTCATGCTATGTGAAATTTAATGTAGTGTAGTCATTCTCAATGAATGTATCTGTCGCCCCTCCCCTGCCACGCTCGTGACCAGCCGGTCAGCCAATCTGACCGACTCACTCCTGCCGAACGCCATCAGCGCAAGTCCACCCTGGCCATGGCGCTGGAGTAGCGTTTGTTCCACCGGTGGCTATTAGGTTTTTGTTCTCGATGGGGACAACGTACGCTAGGGCCTCTACGCCGATCTGGGGTTTCCTCCCGCTGATTGGGCCGAGAACATCCGTCGTGTCGGCGAGGCAGCCGCCTTGTTCGCACGGGCCGGTATCCTGGTCGTGACAGCCTTCATCTTGCCCTATCTGGCCCGACCGCGACCTGGGTTGCGACAGGTGACACCGGCCTTGTTCCACGAGGCTTATATCGAGGCTGATCTGGCCGTATGCGAGCATCGGGATCCCAAGGACCTGTACAAAAAAGCCCGCGCCGGGCAAATCCACGATTTCACCGGCATCTCCGCCCCTTATGAACCGCCACTCCAGGCCGAACTAGTCGTGTCAACTGCCCAGCAGACGGTAGACACCAGCCTGGCCATACTACTCGGTTACGTGGAACGCCACTTCACCTGTGCAGACGCTAGCAACAACGACGGTACAGTCAGGGAGGGCAAGACGTTTCCTTTTGCTCCGTCTTCCTTGGATTGAGCTGATCGTATGGATACCTCGAAAAATCGTCATGCCCGCGCAAGCGGGCATCCATGACATGCGGACGAGCATGGATTCCCACCCCTGTCTGCGCGAGGACAAGCTTGCGCGGGAATAATGATGAAATGTAAATAACTTGAGGGCCTCGCCGTATGCACACAAACCTGCCCCGGTGAGGTGTGGAACCGTTGCTTTCCCCATCAGGCCAGGCATAACCCCCCCCCCCCCCCCCCC
>CAZUWH010000006.1:0-68207 GCA_964624075.1 uncultured Rhodobacterales bacterium | reverse complement strand
TTGTTCGCGTCGTACTCCGACGTGCAGTTCCTGGCGCCGGTCCGGGCCGGCGACGTGCTCGAGATCGCCTGCGAGATCACCCGGGTGGGGACCCGCTCACGGGTCATGGACTTCACCGTCGAGGTCGTCGCCAGGGGAGCGGCGACGACCGACGCGCCGGGGGAGGGGCCTAAGGGGTCGTTGACGCGGACAATGGGGGGGGGGGTGATCGCAACGCCTGGTCCGGCGGTGAGAAAGGCCTGTAACGGTCACGCCCCCTGGCTGGCCTACAGGCCACCCCTCTAAGGTCAAGACGGGAACATCACCCCTGCCCAACCCTCTCCTGATCCAATGGGAAGGGCTGATAAGGTCCAGATTGCGGGCCATCATCACGAGAAGAGTCGATTTGCCAACGCCGGAGCCGGCAAAAATGCCCATCCGCTGGCCCCGGCAGCAGGTGAGGAAAGTGTTGATAGCCCGCCCGCCCAGGTCGATCTTGGTTCCTACCCGTTGACGGGTATGGGCGGGCGGGTAGGCGGTTGCGGAGGTGGTAGGCCTGTGCACCTGTTGGCAGATCCCCTTGCCATCGATCGGCTGACCCATGGCTATTGATAACGCGGCCACGCCACTCCGGGCCGGGATAAAGGGCCGGTTCCGATTCAGCCACTTCGGCGCAATTCCCCACACCCACGCCGTCCAGTATCCAGGATGGCATCATGAGCATGCGTTTTTCTCGTAATCATACAACTCTACATAAGATACATCTATCTTTACAGGCAATAATTATGACGCTATCACCTACAGATGGGGATCCATGAATGCCGCGGATTCCACCCACTTCTACCAGAATGCCCTGGATGGCGGTCACCTGACCAAACAGATGGTGGACGGATAGACCGGCAATTTCATGGAGAACATTATGAACGAACGATGTCATCGTACCTTTTTCACAGCCGGTCATCGTTTCGAAAGGGAAGCCTGCTCGGGACCGGACCCGGGCATGCCTGACCGGGCTGCAGGCGGAGATGTTTCATGCTCTCGTAGTCCTCATGACCAGGACGCGACCAGCGGCCCTTCTCTGCTCCATCCATAGCCTGCCATTGGCATCAGGGAAGCAACAGCTTGGTCAGCAGCCCGGTTGCCCCTACCGCTACCGTCAACAGAGCAGCTACCATAGCGTTCAGCTTGACGATCACGCGCTGTTCGAGCTGTCTTATTTCACCCTGTAACACTGTCTCGAGTACCCTCTGGCTTGCCATTATATCGGCTATCTTCATTTCCAGATGATGCCCCGTTTCTACGAGCTTGTCGATTTGAAGTGCGGTGATCCTTGCTTCCAGCTTGCTCTGGAGGTCAACGCTTTGCACGCCCGATCGGTGAACAGCATCCTCCAGTCTGGCCCGTAGGGCAGCTACTTCAGACCTGGTTTCTGCTCCTTCTGCGCGAAGGGCTGCTGCCTCCCGCAGGAGATCTTCCCTGCTGGCTGCCTTGGCCTCTGCCACCTCTGCGCGGATGATCGCGACTACCTCTGTTAGATCCAGCCTTGCTGGCAGCCTGCGTGTCCATGAAATCGGCTAGTGCTTCCACCTGGTCCGTGGTAAAACCGATTTTTTGCAGTTTGAGAATGGCAGAGGCGCTCATAGTCCTTGGGGTACCCTTTCCGATCATGCACGAAACGTGTGTAACACCGACGGTAAAGGTGTCAAAGCGCTTCCACGGAAGGGCGATGATGTGAAGAACTATCATCGCTTCTACAAGGGTCAGACACAGCGAAGATGGGAAATACAGTTTCGCAACCTGCCATACATTTGGCTATATGTTTAAAATCAATATGTTTAGAATTAATACACGTATTAGACGATTACATCCGTCCAGTTTCTGTATTCATACGGGTATCTTTTGGACGATATCTCCCTCTTCAATACGTAAGAACTGTGCCCGCGTCCCGAAGCCGGCGAACAGCTCCTGATCAGTGCCGGTGAGCCAGGCCTGTGTTCCCACCGCGCACACGGCATCAAACAGAGCCCGGCGGCGTGTCTCGTCTAGATGGGCCACCACCTCATCCAGCAGCAGCATAGGCGCAAAGCCGCGCACCATGGCCTGCGTGCGCGCCTGGGCCAATACCAGGGCGATCAGCAATGCCTTCTGTTCCCCGGTCGAGCACTGGGCAGCCGGCAGATTCCGGGCCGCATGCCAGACCACCAGATCACTGCGATGTGGTCCTTCGATGGCACCGCCACTCTGGGCGTCAAACCGGCGTCCTGCCCTTAGAACCTGGCGCAGACGCTGTTCGACCTCCACCGCCGGCATGGTTGCAAGCCACCCTTCCACCGTGCCGGCCAAGGATGGGACCGCCCTCGGGAACGGTCCGGTCACTTCGCCACAGGCCCGGGCCAGCCACGTCACCATCTCCTGGCGTGCTGCAACCACCGCCACCCCATGTTCGGCCATGGTGTTTTCGAGGGCGGCAAGCCAGGCCGGATCAAATCGTCCTTCGCGCAGCAGGCGACTCCGCTCGCGCAGGGCATGTTCGTAGGCCGAGACGCGAACGGCATGGGCCGGATCGAAGGCAAACACCAAACGGTCCAGGAACCGCCGCCGCGCCGATGCAGTCTCGACGAACAACCGGTCCATGGCCGGGGTGAGCCACACCGCCGTGGCGACCTCTGCCAGAGCCGCCTGGCTGCGTCCCGACAGGCCGCCGATGCGGATTGTGCGCCGCTCGGCTCCAGGCTTCAAGCCAGTACCAACCTCGCTCGGACCGGCAGACGTCGTAAGCGTTGCCGCCACAGCCCACCCGCTGCCAGGAGCCGCACCATGGCGGGTCACTTCCGACAGCCTGGCCCGTCGCAACCCGCGACCAGGGGTCAGGAACGAAATGGCCTCGATTAGGTTGGTCTTGCCGGCACCATTGGGACCCGTCAGTACCACCGGACGCCCTTCAACGACAAGCCGCAAGCGAACGTAGTTGCGAAAATCGGTCAGCGTCAAACGTACGACACTGCCCGGAGCGGGCATCCCCGCCGTGGGCATCCGGTCACACACGCATGGGCATCAGGACATAGAGCGCCGAACCGTCAGCGGTCTCCCGGACCACCGTTGGCGAAGAGGAGTCGAACATGGCAAAACGTACCGTTTCACTGGCCATCTGTCCCAGGATGTCAAGAAGATAACGGCTATTGAAACCAATCGACAGAGGTGTAAAGTCGTAGGAGGCTTCCAGTTCGTCGACAGCATTGTCAGCCGTCGTGGTGTTGGATGCCGACAGCACCAGGCCATCTCGACTGACATCGAGCCTGATGGCGCGTGCCTTGTCGGTCGCAATGACCGTCGAAACCCGCCCTACTGCCTCGGCGAACAGCTTGGTGTTTACTTCCATGACCTTATCATTATCCGCCGGGATCACCCGTTCGTAATCGGGAAAGGTCCCTTCGATCAGTTTCGAGGTCAAAACGGCATTCTCGAAAGCGAAACGAATCTTGCTGTTCGACAATGACACAGCGGTACCCTCCGTGTCCTCCTCTAGCAAAGGGCGCAGTTCCTCCACGGTCTTACGTGGAACGATAACCCCTGGGATCCCCTCTGCGCCCTTGGGCAGAGGGACTTCCATCCGTGCCAGACGGTGGCCATCGGTGGCAACGGCACGCAGAACATCGACTCCGCCACTGCGTGCGGCATGAAAATAGATGCCGTTCAGATAATAACGGGTTTCCTCGGTTGACATGGCAAACCGGGTTCGCTCCAGCAGGCTGCGCAAATCAGCCGTCTGCAACGTGAAGGAAAAGGGCAGCGTGCCCCCCGTCATGGCAGGAAAATCATCGACTGGCAGACATTTCAAAACAAATCGCGATCGGCCAGAGCGCAAAACGAGCTCTCCCTTTTCCGCGTGGTGGTCAAGCCCCACCCTGGCCCCTTCGGGCAGCTTGCGGACGATATCGTACAGCGTGTGGGCCGGAGCCGTGGTCTGACCAGAACGGCTGACATCACAGACCACGTTTTCCGCGATTTCGAGATCCATGTCGGTTGCCTGAAGGCTGAGGCCAGTGGATTCGGCTTCCAGACGAATGTTGGCAAGAATCGGAACTGTAGTGCGCTTCTCAACCACGCCCTGAACGTGGCTCAGGGACTTCAGAAGAATGGAACGCTCAATCGTCAGTTTCATGGTCTGAAAACCGTTCCTTCGCTGTGTTTCCCCGTATACGGCCATGCCGGCAAGAAAAAGGACATTGTATCATACGCCTCTTGCTGCTGAAGCAGTTTTCTCGCAACGCGGGGGGACGACCACCAGACCCGCAGGGAGCAAACCCGGGTGATGCCATGTGCAGCCCTTGGCATTCACAGAGGTCCCTCTGAACGGGGATCGAGTATTTCCCATCGCTGGTGGCTCGTCTTTATGATCGTTCCAGCATGCGGCGCAGCAATTCCACGTCCTCGGCAAAGCTGGGATCGGTTTCGATCAGTTCCTCGACCTTGCGCACGGCATGCATCACGGTGGTGTGATCGCGGTTGCCGAATCTGCGTCCGATTTCAGGCAGGGAGCGGGATGTTAGGGTTTTAGCCAGATACATGGCGACCTGCCGCGGCCGCGCCACCAATCGCGTGCGCCGGGCTGAACTCATGTCCGAAACCTTGATATTGAAATGTTCAGCTACTTTTCGCTGTATATCTTCAACAGTGACACGCCTGTCGTAAGATCTCAGCAGATCGTGCAACAATTCCTGTGTTGTTTCAAGGGTTATATCGCGTCCCACGAGCTGGGCATGGGCGGCGACCCGGTTCAAGGCGCCCTCCAGCTCGCGCACGTTCGAGGTGATCTTCCCAGCCAGAAATTCCATGACCTTGAGGGGCACGACAATGCCAATCCGCTCCGCTTTGTGTTGAAGAATACCAAGCCGCAGTTCATAGGTCGTGGCATGAATATCAGCCACCAGCCCGCATCCCAATCGTGAGCGCAGGCGCTCCTCCATTCCTTCCAGGTCGGCAGGCGACTTGTCTGCAGAAATCACGATCTGGCGCCCCTGATCAACGAGTGCGTTGAAAGTGTGGAAGAACTCTTCCTGGGTGGCATCCTTGCCGGCGATGAATTGGACATCGTCGATCATCAATACGTCAACGGAGCGAAACTGTTCCTTGAAAGCCATGGTATCCTGGAAGCGCAACGCCCGCACGAATCGATACATGAACTTTTCTGCCGACAGATAGATGACGGTGCGGGCCGGGGCCCGTTCGCGAATGTGCCAGGCGATGGCATGCATCAGATGCGTTTTGCCCAGGCCCACGCCGCCGTAGAGAAACAGGGGATTGAAGGGAACGTGATCGGAATCGGCTACCCGGCGGGCAGCGGCATGCGCGAATTCGTTCGGCTTGCCGACAATAAAATTGACAAAAGTGAAACGCGGATCAAGCGACGCCGAGAGAGCTTCACGATCGTCGAAACCCAGGGTCATAGACATCGCGGCGGCGGGGGCGGGAGAAGGCAAGGCCGGTTGCTCGGTCAGGGGGGCGGAGAGTGCAGAGGCCCCCTCACCCACCCCATCTGTTCCAGACGAACGGGGTGCGGACCGGCTCCGGCTGACCACCGGCCCTGCCGCCGGCAGGGGTGGGATGGCGTGGACGACGAAGTTCACCGTCCGGATGGCTGGATCGACATGGCTCCACAAGGCACGGATTCGATCCGCATAGTGCGTTGCCACGAAATCCCGCATGAAACGGGTTGGCACACCGATGTTCACCTCTCCGTCGCGAATACCAGTCAAGACCATGGGTTTGACCCAACTCTTGTAGGCAGCGTCTTCGACTTCCTGGCGCAGGCGACCGCGAACGCGATCCCATTGATCCGAACCAGCCTCTTTCCCGTTCTTCATCAGCCACCTTGCCCGCGGAGCCGCTTTTCCCAAAGCCACGATAGGCCAATAGCCCCCCCTGGCATCAAACTGCGCTGACCTGTCCGTGGATGACCAGGCACAATGAAAATGAGCCTTCCCGCTCACGCAACGGCAGTTTACTTTACTACGGGTCTGCTGCGGCATGTACACTGCCCTGAAGACCACGCTGGCGCAAAGATGCAAACGATCCTGCCCCCGCCAATCCCTCGCTGCGACAAACAAACATAACCACCACCCCTTGGAATCATCCTTCCCATGGTGGACGGCATTTCTAGTCACAAGTTATAGGGGAAAACATCCATTATCATTGGACTCTACCGGCTGATTCTGCTGAAAGCAAGATGATCTTGCGACGGATGACCAGTTCGGGTATTGACGCAGAAGGTGAATCAATGCATGCCGACAAGGCGGTTCTTTGCAAATCCCGAAGAATACCTGATCTCCCTGCAACGCACCCCGCAAATGGCAAACGATGAATGAGAGAGACCGCAAAGCAAGGGAGACCCCCTTTCTCCAGACAACGCCGGTTTGAAAATTTCTGAAGTTCAGGGCCGAGCCGTTTCCTGCCATTCCGGAGCGGGATGCAACCAGGTTGGATCACTTTTTCTGGAGTGCACACCTTTTGCCCGCGAACTGGCGGACAAGAGACCAGTCCTCCCAGGAATGCAGGCAAAACCCCTTCTCCTTCCAGGAACTTCCTGGAAAGTGCATGATCCTCCCGAAAGGAACGCACATACCAGCAGTACACCCCGGACTGTCAAGGATCTGTGCACAGGGCAATCCTTAAAGGAGGGAGCGGGCAGGCATTCTCCCGCTCACGTTCATACGTCACCCCCTCCTGCAGCATCGTCTGTCACCTCGAAACCGGATTGCTGCACGCGCCATCACTATATCTTTCAGAGGACTGCCAGAAAACATAATGAGTGTTTTCAATACGCTAAAGAAACACGCCGTCATTCCCACAAAGGCTTGCCCTCGCGCAAACGGGGGCGGGACTCCATGAGGATCCCGGCACAACAAACCGCTCCCGGACCCCCGGCTCCCCGCTCTCGCGGGGACAGGCTTCGCGAGGGCGCCGGCCAAAGCATTGAAAAATAACAATACGCCTCCAGACGGACACTTCAAAGGCCCGCTCTCAGGGATTTGACACGAGCGGACAGGCGGGAAACCTTGCGTGCGGCCTTGTTGCGGTGGATGACACCCTTGTTGATGCCACGCATGAGTTCAGGAACCGCTGCGGCGAAAGCCGCTTCGGCTTGCACCTTGTCACCAGCGGCAACGGCTGTTTCAACCTTGCGCACGGACGTACGGATGCGACTGACCCGCATGCGGTTGATCATGGCACGACGGCCGTTGCGGCGGATACGCTTTTTTGCAGATGGATGATTGGCCATCGAGAACCCTTGTCGATCCTTGTATTGCGAATATTACGAACCATGGAAACCATATTATTAAGACGATTGGGGGATGACGTCAACCCTCGTTTCAACGCCGCTGGCGTTCTCATTATAGGATAGGATTCATTATCAATATCAATTCGTATCAGCGGACTCTCCTGCAAAAAGCCCTTTCCAGACCCGGCGGAGAGGGCTTTCAGACGCGTCCAACCGCAAGTCTGAATGCGTGTATTGCCAGGGAAAACGCTCCTCCAAGTCCGCGTATGACGAAATTGGGCTGTTAGGGCCCCCCCTCTTCACCCGATCGCTCTGACTTTGGCATGCATTAAGGCTGCGCCATAACTCTTTTCAAGAGTATAGAACCCTATATTGTTTCCCCTCTAGGTCAAAATCGTAGGCCATTGCGCAGTGTCTCGGTGTCACAGCCATGTCAGGAACATATGGCAAGATTGCTATCCGCGCGACGTAACCGCTCACATCCATCCTCGCGCAATCAGCTTACTTCCGTCACAAAAGAACAATCTTTGGTAAATGTTTTGGCGGGCGCGTTACTAAACCACAATATGCTGCATCGTCCAGCCATGGATTCCCGCTCTCCGCTTTCGCTTGGACGAGCTTCGCGGGAATGACAGAGGGGGGATGTGTCTGGTTACCGCGCAACTGCCATACCAGAACGTCCGTACTGCCTTGATATTTATAACTTGTGGCCTTAGACGGGGGTACACCCATGTCCTTTGGACAGGAGGTGCAAATGTACAACTTTTTCAGAAGGGATGAATGATGAATATAGAACAAGTTGCAGCAACGTTATCACTCATGGCTGGCGTCCGCTGACGCAGGTGTCGATCTTTGTTGGTTGCCGGTATGGCCCTGCTCTATGCGCTGTACCCTGAAAGTAGCACGGCAAAGGACATCTTCACGATTGACGCTGTCATGGGCCCCCAGTCGGCTCACGCGGGTTACAGCCGCATCGAAGACATGATAAATGCGCTTGACAGTAATGGTTCCAAGGGGCTTGTTTTAAGCTATGGACTTACGTCCGCAGCCACCGCGATCCTGTCGATTCGCGAAGTTCCCGCCACTGTATCCTACGAGGCTGATTCAATAACACTCAACTTCATGGTGGCTAGGCTCGGGACTGATCCTGATTTCACTGGTGCTACCCGAGATAAAACTCAAGCCATGTTCGAAGATTACTTGAAGAAAAACGGGGGCGGCATTTTGCAGAGGCTACTCAGGGAAGCAGTTGGTTCCACCTCGATCGATTCCATTGCCGGCAATCCAAACAGCCTGATGGCGATGATAGGGGCTGCAGATTTTGACAACGCCCGGGCTACCAGTGCCGCCTCGGGAACTGCGGCAGCCAAGTACGATTGTCGCCAACCAGATTCTCCTCGGGGCACGGTTCAGCCGGTATTCGGCAGATGGATTCAGCCAGAATGTTTACACGCTGCCCCTTGGGTACACGATTTTCTCCAAGGACCCCGGTACGCTTTGACGATCGATATACCGCTCGCCTTGACGCAGACCGCGTCAGCCAACGCCTACAGTGGTTCTCTGGGGCTGGCGCTACATCTTTCCCGTCATGGACTCATGGTCGCTTACCTCCGGAATCAGGGCTGGCGGCGCGGGATCGGTTGATCTTAGATCGGCAGCAATCATCTATTGCGGGTTTCTTACCAGCCACTATATAATCCCCAAGGACGACTATGAATTCAGTATTACGAACATAGAGAGTTACTATAAGACCGAAGGCATCAGTATCGGCGGGTATTCAATTGACTACGACCTGGCCAACCAGGTGATTAAGAACGGGGTCGGCGCCGAAGGACCGCCCGGATTCAGCATAATGGACATGCCAGTAGCATGGGAATTCAACGCCGCTCATACCGCCTTTTTCGGTGATGCCATATCCGTGAATCAGTACCTGGATGTGACCCTTGGCCTGCGGGCTCAGTCTGTCCTACCGGGCGGTTCAAGACCTGCGCCTGGGTATCACCTACACTGACGGGCTTGGGAGCAGCTTCCGTGGTGTCAAAGGGAATCTAGGGTACACGTTCTGACCCTGCACCACGACACGCGATCTTCATGTGTTGCGTTCCACTCTTTCAGAATTACACATGAGATCCGCGTGTCGTGGATTTTCCTGCCGACGCAATGAGACCCTACCTTGGTCGCTATTCCGTCCAGGCCTGGTCCATGCGCCTCATTATTACGCATGATCGATGCCTTTGTTCTTGAAGAACAGGCAGAAGGGGAAGTATTTTCCAAAGAACGGCGCTTCTGCCGTCACTTCTCGTTTGTTCATTCTCGAAGTGGCGAGAATGAGGGGTTGGTGTCGCCTGTGCCTGACAGCGTTGAGGAAGCCCGGCGGAATTCCCATGGTCTGTAGTTCGTTGCGCGATTTCGTGGCCGTCCTGGAACAGAAGGGCCAACTGGTCTGCGTTTCGGTTCCCGTCTCACCCTTTCTGGAAATGACCGAAATCCAGACCCGTCTTCTGGCCGAAAATGGACCGGCCGTGCTGTTCGAAAACGTGGTGAAGGAGGATGGTCACCGCTATGCCTTCCCGGTGCTCGTCAACCTGTTCGGCACAGTGGAGCGGGTGGCATGGGGCATGGACCGCACGCCGGATCAATTGCGGGCCGTGGGCGAAACGCTTGCCTTCCTCAAGCAGCCGAAGCCGCCTGGCGGCTTGCGCGAGGCCCTGGCGCTAGTGCCCCTGCTCAGAACCGTGCTGGCCATGAAGCCGAAAACGGTGTCCCGGGCGCCCTGTCAGGAAGTGGTCTTGCAGGGCGCCGACATCGACCTATTCCGGCTGCCGATTCAGTCATGCTGGCCGGGAGAGCCGGCCCCGCTGATCACATGGGGCATGGTGGTGACGCAAGGCCCCGATCCGGCTGGCAACCGGGCGGATGGCTTCAACCTCGGTATCTATCGCATGCAGGTGACCGGCCGGGACACGACCTTGATGCGCTGGCTCAGGCATCGCGGCGGGGCCCAGCAGTTCCGGCGCTGGCAGGAGAAGGAGCGCAGACCGTTTCCGGTTGCCGTAGTCATCGGGACTGATCCAGGCACCTTGCTCGCAGCGGTGACCCCGGTACCGGATACCCTGTCCGAATATCAGTTCGCAGGATTGTTGCGCAGGCAGAAGGTGGAACTGGTCGAATGCCGGACGGTGCCGTTGAAGGTACCGGCCGAGGCCGAGGTCGTTCTGGAAGGTCACGTGATGCCTGATGAGGAGGCGGAAGAAGGTCCTTACGGCGATCACACCGGTTATTACAACGCTGTGGAGCCTTTTCCGGTCTTCCGGCTGTCTGCCATCACCCATCGTCGGGATGCTATTTATCTTTCCACCTTCACCGGCCGTCCTCCCGATGAACCCAGCGTGCTGGGCGAAGCCTTGAATGAGGTCTTCATTCCTCTGTTGGTCCAGCAATTCCCGGAAATCGTCGATTTCTGGTTGCCTCCGGAAGGATGCAGTTACCGCATTGCCGTCGTCAGCATGCGCAAAGCCTATCCCGGCCATGCCAAGCGGATCATGATGGGAGTCTGGTCGTTCCTGCGCCAGTTCATGTATACCAAGTTCGTCATCATCGTCGATGATGATATCGATGCGCGTAACTGGAAGGATGTCATGTGGGCCATCGCTACCCGCATGGATCCAGTCCGCGACCTCACCGTGATCGAACGCACACCGATTGACTATCTGGATTTCGCTTCACCCGAATCGGGTCTGGGAGGCAAGCTCGGACTCGATGCGACCAACAAATGGCCGCCGGAAACACATCGCGCCTGGGGGGAGAAGATTCACATGGCCGAAGCGGTGGTCGAGATGGTTACGCACAAATGGCCTTCTTATGGCCTGCCCGGAACAGGCAGGTCCATCTGGCGTTGACTTACGCGGGCTTTCCCCGCATCTTTTTCATCTGCGATGGCGCAGAGTCCTGCGCGTCTGACGCAGCTCATCGGGATCTTCCTCTTCCATCATACCCTGAACCGCGGGAAGGGGAGGGCGACGGCGTCACAGGCGTGAAAAGACTGTAGACAATGCCAAGCCCAATGGGTGGGCCAAACACAATCACAAAGAGCACGATCATATTAAGAAAGGTGCTGCGATTGCCTTCGAGAATGATTCCCTCCCTGCAGTCATAACGTTCCTTGAAACTGCCCCTGCAGGCGCTTATTTGCTGCCTTACCGCTTCCGTGTAGTGTGTCGCCAATCTGTTACTATTCAGATAGACGAACTGGTCCAACCCCGCCCAGGAGGCTATCCAGCCAAGACAGGCGGCAAGTACGAAACCCTGCACTTCTTTATAGGTAGACTCCCTTATGGTCGATATGCTCTCCTGACATTCTTCTCGTGATCTTAATCGATTTTGGCAAGCCAGAACAGGAATGCTTTTGTTCGTCTGTTTTGCCCATGCGGGTGCGTGCATCGACACGACCGGACGCTCCTTTCTAGAGACGCGCAGGAACACGGGGGAGCGACGGTCCGGACCATCTGCACAGGGGCCACCCCTGGTCTGAAGTGCGACGCGCTCGCTCCCTCGATTCTCCTGATAAAAAAGCTTGTCAGAAGAAGAGAGGATTAGCTATAGATGAAGCTAGAATATTTCGCTGGGAAAAACGCAGGTCCCCTTCGTCTAGAGGCCCAGGACATCGCCCTCTCACGGCGGTAACAGGGGTTCGAATCCCCTAGGGGGCACCATCTTTTCTACCCAATACCAGAACTTGCTGTCTGCATATCAGGTTCTACAGCGTGTGATGCTAGCAAGCGTTGATCTATCCCGAGCGCGGCGTTGGCGCTCGGGATACGCGTTCAAGTGCCCGCCGCCGTGGCGCGCCGAATGGCGCAAAAGCTAAGGGCTGCTGCAGTTTTTCCCCCATGCGAAGGACACGCAAGAGCGAGCCAGGGGTCGCTGTCACTGTAATTTTGTAGGTACCTCTTTTCCAGTTGTCTGGGGGGAGCGTTTCAGGCAGAAAATGAGAAGCTTGTCATAAGCCTGTATGCATTTCGCAATTTTTTCATCATCTCTTCCTCTGAACACATTCGCACGGCAACTGACATCGGCCCGGGTCGTCCGCGCTTCCGGTGGTGAGCCAGCAGTTCGGCTAGGGCCTTGAGCAGGAGGTGGCCAGGGACCCGATCGAGAAATGGTGTTTTGGAAAATGGTACGGCGCGCTGCGAGGTGCTCCATACGGCAGAAGGGAGCACACACTGATGCAGGCCATGATTCCCTTCATCGCCCCGCGGCTGCGGGTCAGCCCAACTACCTGGACTGTCACCGGGTGGCGGAAGGAACAGTGCTCGGCGCGATTACCCTATCGGTTTCCATCGACGGCCTCCGGACGAAGGCGACCGCAACGGCTGCCGTGATGGCCGGCTTTGCGTTCTTTGCCTTCATTTTCCTGCGTCGCACCCCTCGGGGGCCGATTGCATCCACCGCCGCCAGCGTCGAGGAGGTGGTGGAGCGCGCCCTGCACGGCGATTTTAAGACGCGCATCACCCAGTCCACCCACGACGAAATCGGGCCAGATCGCTGCCGGGATGAACCGTCTGCTGACCTTTCTGGGCAGTGGTCTCAGCCGCATCAGTACCAATGTCGCGCACCATGGTGCCGGGCGGGAATCAACTAGACGCGACTACCGACATGGTTGAAAACATGACCAATGCCGCTCATTTCAAGCAGGCGATCGAGGAAGACGAGACCACGGTGGATGGAGGTCTACCGGCGTCTGGTGCGCATGCTCGAAGAAGAATTTGCCATCAAGGACTATTCCCTTTACGAAGTCGGTGCGGCCAACAATCAGATCACGCCTCTGTTCGCAGATGGCGAGCAGAACGCGCCCTGCCGCTGGTGCGACCCGCAAATTCTAGTCCACAGCCAGGATTGCCGGGCGCGGCGCACCGAGCATAAGGCCGATGGCGTTCTGAACCCCGGCATCTGTTACACCTTTCAGCTTCCGCCCGAGGTGAGCGCACGCCGCCATATCTGCTTGCCCATCATCCAATCGGGTGCGGTCGGTAACATCCTCCAGCTTATCGTAGCGCCTGACAAGGAAAATGAGGTCGCAGCCCGAATCCCCTATATCACTGTCTACCTGCAAGAGACGGCTCCTGTCCTGGAGGCCAGGAAACTGATGGATACACTGCGGGAGTCGAGTCTCCGTGATCCGATGACCACCGTTTTCTCGAAGAATATGTGGAAACCCTGATCGCCCACACCCAGCGCCGCGGGACGCATCTTGTGGTAATGATGTTGGATCTCGATTACTTCAAGATGGTCAACGACACCTATGGCCGTATGCCGGCGATGCCGTGATCAAGGCCCTGGCCAGAATTTTGTGCCAGTCAGTGCGCATCTCCGACCTCGTCATCCTTCTCGATACAACAGCGGAAGTTGCAGATCATGTGGCCGAGAAAATCTCGGTTGGCGGTGGGGCAGCTCGAGATCAAGACCGGTTCTACCGTGCTGCGGAAAACCATTTCCATCGGCCTAGCTGACTTCCCAGGTGACAGCGACACCTTCTGGCAGACGGTCAGTTTACTGACGTTGCGCTTTATCAGGCCAAGGAAGGCGGCCGCAACCGGGTCGTGCGCTTTGCAGACATGTGGTCCCATGACAAGGTCTACTGAAACCAACAGCCGCGAATGCTGATACCTCCCGGCCCTGGTTCGCCCCCGGTCAGCCCAGATGGGGCGGTATCATGTCTGGGCATTCCCCCTGGAACAGGATAGTCCTGCCTCCTTCAAGCCCCAGGCGAGACGACATCATGGACGGCACCGCGCCTTTGATCTATCTGGTCGCCGGGGAGCCTTCGGGCGATCTTCTGGGCGCATACCTGATAGCAGCCTTGCGCCGCGAGGCAGGGAATGGTGTCCGTTTTGCCGGAGTCGGTGGGGAAAACATGGCAGGCGCGGACCTGTCCAGTCTGTTCGATCTATCCGACATCGCCGTCATGGGCTTCTGGGAGGTACTGCCACGGGTGCCGCGGGTGCTGCGGCGGGTACGGGAGACCGTGATCGACATCACACGCCATCGCCCGGCCGCGTTGATCACCATTGATTCCTGGGGCTTCACCGGCCGGGTCAACCAGGCGATTCGCGCCCTTCACCTTCCCATCATCCAGATTCATTATGTTGCCCCCATGGTCTGGGCATGGCGCGAGCGGCGGGCTGCGCACCTAGTTGGCCGGATCGATCACCTGATGACCTTGTTTCCCCATGAACCTCCCTACTTCGAACGGGTGGGCGTGCCGGCCACCTGTGTCGGCCATCCGGTCATCGAAAGCGGCGCCGACCAGGGTGACGGTGCAGCCTTCCGCCGTCGTTGTGGCCTTGCTGCCACGGTACCGCTGCTGTGCGTGCTGCCAGGTAGTCGTCAGGGCGAAGTGAGACGGCTGCTGCCGGTTCTGGAGGCAGCAGTGCGGCAGCTGACCGCCCGCCGGCCCGATCTACACGTGGTGGTTCCGACAGTCGCCACAGTGGCCGAAGCGGTTACGTCGGCGGTGATGCACTGGCCTGTACCAGTTACGGTGGTACACGGTCTTGGAGACAAGTACGATGCTTTCGCTGCTGCTGATGTGGCACTAGCCGCCTCGGGTACCGTGGCGTTGGAGCTAGCCCTAGCTGGTGTGCCGACCGTGGTGACATACAGGGTGGCATCACTTTCGGCTTGGCTGTTCCGCCGTTTGAGCCGGGTCCGGTATGTTAACCTGATCAACCTGTCCCTGGACCGTCTGGTGGTGCCTGAACTTCTGCAGGAACGATGCCGCCCTGTATTGCTGGCCGCCGAGGTTGAGCGGCTGTTCGATGATACGACCATCCGGGCAGCGCAGCAGGCCGATTTCCGCAAGGCGCTGCGGCAGCTAGGCCATGGTGGTCCCTCACCAAGCCTTCGGGCTGCCCGGCTGGTTCTGGATCTCATCCAGTCAAAGCGGAGAAGCAGCACAGGACGATAATAATACGGTTTCCGGCAAGTCTTATGAGAGGGCGGGCGTCTTTCCCACGAACAGTAGCGGATGAAACGCCTGCCTCCCCGGAAAACGGCAGACTCTCTCACGTTTTCTCCATCTGTTTTTAGGCAGCGGTAAGGGCGCGCAGCAGGTAGGCGCCGCTGTCGACCGGCTTGACTTTCAGGTCCCTAGGCACATCACGGTTTTCCAGAGCCAGGCGAACGCGCAGGCTGTTTTCCACGTTGACCAGATTGACCTTGACGATCCCGCCCGCCCCCTTAAGGTGGGGGTAATAGCCAGGGTCTATCAGTTTTTCCTTGCGGGCCAGTCGTGCGAGGGCCACCGCTAGGTCGAAACCATCCACCGGCTGGCTGGCCACCGCCTTCCAGTCGTTCTGACCGGCCACGCCCGTCAGATCCTGTTCCGGCCTGACATCGGCATAACCGACCTTGAACAGGTTCCTGCCCAATCCGACTTCAGCACCCCATTGGTTCAAAGCAGCACTGCATGCAACGTACAGAATTCCCATGGAACCGAGTCCTTTCGTTTATCCAACGTGAAACCGGAAGATTGTCGCGCAGCGTCTGTCATACCGCTTCCCCCTCCATGAGCCCCTCGAATTGCACGGATCTCGAATAGAAATCATACTTGAGGGGGGGGGGGGGGGGGGGGGGGTCGGGGTGGGGGTGATTGCGACGGCCTGATCCGGCCGGCAGTGAAGAGGCTCGTGGTGGTCACGCCATCGGGCGCACGGGCTGACACATGTTCCAGACAGAAACCTCACCCCCACCCAACCCTCCCCCATCAAGGGGGAGGGCTTGCCATATCGAAACCGATGACAAACAACCCCAGCCGGTCGGCCCGTTCCGCGACGGCTGCCCGGTTCACAACCAGTACACCGCCCGCCTCGACAGCAATGCCGCGCAAGCCCGTCGCAGCTGCGTTGTCAACAGTAGCCACCCCGATCGTCGGCAAATCCGCCCGTCGCTCCTGGCCAGGCTTGCATACTTTCACCAGTACGCCACCTAGTCCCTGGCGGATCAGACTCCGGCATCGGGCCAGCATGGCGTCGGTACCTTCCACGGCCTCCACGGCCAGGACCAGACCCTGTTGCACAACTGCCCCCTGGCCGACATCGATAGCCCCCAGCCGACGGGCGACCTCGACCCCACGCCGGATATCGGTCCATGCCTGCTCATCCGGCGCAAACTTCCCGTAAGGACCGGCCGATGCAACGAGACCCCCCACCACCTCTTCAACGCCGACGATTTGAAAGCCCTCCGTCTCCAATTCCCGGATCACGGCTCTCAGCAGACCATCATCCCCCAGTGCCCTGACCCCGATCCTGGCCAGAAAGGTCATCGTGCGCTGATCCGGCCGCAATTCCAGCAGGCTGGGGCGACGAACGGCCCCGGCCATCACCACCTTGCGCACGTCCCTCTGGCGCAGGATTTCAAGGCCGCGACCAGCAGCCCCTAGCCGAATCCAGGCATGCGGCACAGCGTACACCCATGCCGGGTCAGCATGGCCCTTGAGCGCTAAAACAAACACCCGCCGCCCTTTCGCCCGGCAAGAAGCCACGACCTGGACAGGCAATAGACCACTTCCAGCTATCAGACCAAGAACAGGCCCCGGCTTGGACACATTAAATAACCTGCCGATAAAGATGAATCCACTTTGTATAACATCGGTGGTTGGATGTAGACGCAACGTCTGACCGCATCCTAATGACTGGCAGCCACTTTCCCCTGAATGGCCATTTGGGACTGGCGGATAAACAGGCTGCGGTGTCAAAAAACATTAGATGCGCCGATCTCAGGAGCCATTTTCTGTTTTTGGCTGACAGATGGCACGGTTGGAGTCGGCACGGATGAACGCGACAATTTCCATGACCGGCTTGTTATCCTTGAACAGATTAGCAACATCAGCTAGACGCTCCTGAAGCGTTCCTTTCTGTGCAAACAATAGCCGATAGGCATTGCGCAAGGTGTGAATATCATCGCGCGAGAATTCCCGTCGCTTCAATCCGATGATATTGAGCCCACACAGCCGGGCCCGGTTGCCCAGAACCGACCCATAGGGAACGACGTCATTTTCCACGCCCGACATGCCCCCTACCATGGCGTGACGGCCGATGCGAACGAACTGATGGACGGCCGACAATCCCCCCAGTATAGCCCACTCGCCCACGTTCACATGGCCAGCCAGGGTGACATTGTTGGCCATGATGACATGGTCATGGATGGTACAGTCATGGGCAACATGAACGCCAACCATGAACAGACAGTCGTCGCCCACCCATGTCACCATGCCGCCTCCCTTGGTGCCGGGATTCATGGTCACATGTTCACGGATGATGTTGTTTTTGCCAATAATCAGGGAAGAGGGTTCCCCCTGGTATTTCAGGTCTTGCGGCTGATGACCGAGGGACGCGAACGGGAAAACCCGCGTACCATCGCCAATGATCGTACGGCCGGCAACGACGATATGGGATGTCAGCTCGACACTCTGACCCAGCTCCACTTCAGGACCGACGATACAGAAGGGACCAATTCGCACGCTCAAACCAAGACGTGCACCGGGATCGACGATAGCGAAGGGGTGAATGTCTGCCATTAGCGCTCCATGATCATGGCGGTATAGGTGGCATCGGCAACCAGCCAATCTTCTACTTTCGCTTCAGCCCGGAACTTCCATACATTGCTGCGGTGGCGTTCCTTGAAAACATTGAGAAACAGACGATCTCCCGGGATGACGGGCTTGCGAAAACGAGCCGAATCCACGCTCATAAAATAGACCAGCTTGCCCTCAGCCTGCTCGCCAAGCGTCTCGACCACCAGCACGGCCGCCGTCTGGGCCATGGCTTCGATGATCAGGACACCAGGCATGATAGGGCGGACCGGGAAATGTCCCTGGAAATAAGGTTCGTTGATCGAGACGTTCTTGATGCCTACGGCACTAACATCTGGCACTACATCAATCACCCGGTCCACCAGCAGAAAAGGATAACGGTGCGGGATCATCTGCATGACCCGATTGATATCAATCATCTCACGTCGTACCGCCGTGTCCATCCGCTGCCAGCCTTTATTTTCCAGATTCCCTAACCTTGCCGCGTCTAGCCACCTGTTCGAGACTTACCATCTGCCGCCAATAATCCCGTGCCGGCAAGGCTGGGCTGCCCATGACCGTCATCCCCGCGGCAACATCACGCATCACACCAGCCTGCGCACCAATCCGCGCGCCCGCACCGATGGACAGGTGCCCGGTCAGGCCAGCCTGTCCGCCCATCATGGCGAAATCTCCCACTCTGGTGCTACCGGAAATGCCCACCTGGGCGACCACGACGCACCCTTGACCAAGCTGTACATTGTGTCCGATCTGAACCAGGTTATCAATCCTGCATCCCCGGCCTATGATTGTATCTGGTCCAGAACCGCGGTCTATAGTTGTATTAGCGCCAATTTCGACATCATCTCCAACGATGACTCGACCAAGCTGTGGCACCTTAACAAACCCCTCCTGGCTGATGGCAAAACCGAAACCATCCTGGCCAAGGCGTGCACCAGGATAAATCACAACGCGATCACCGATCAGGCAGTGGGACAACGATGCATGCACCCCAATCGTGCAATCATTGCCGATAACAACTCCGGAACCGATGACAGCCTGGCTGGCGATCCGACAGCGTTTACCGATCTCCACCCGTGACCCGATCACGGCACCAGCGGCTACTTCCGTCCCCACCCCAATGCCGGCCGATGGATCGACGATCGCTTGCGGGTCAATCCCTGCCGATGGTGGTGGCTCGGGATGGAAAGCCTGTGCGATCAGCGCATAAGCCCGATAGGGTTCTGCCGTCAACAGTAAGGCCATGGCAGGCAGGGCCCGGTTGGCCAGTGTCGGCCGCACGATACAGGCACCGGCACAGCTGGCAACGAAGGCAGCGACATACTTGGAATTGTCGAGAAAGCTAATGTCATTGGGCCCGGCGGTTTCCAAAGGCGCCACATCCCGCACGAGACGGGCTGGATCGGCTCCCGTTCCCAGTTCACCCCCGCCGATGCGGGCAAGCTCTCCCAACGCAAACGGACCAGCCAAAGCAAAGAAACGAGAGTCTATCATGATTCCCTACCGCTTGGTCGTGTGTTCCTCGGCAGGCGGGGGCATTTTCGAGGGGTCCTGCATGGTGACTTTCGGCAGCGTCTTGTTGAGACGCTCCATGACCGGATCGGTTATATCAAACCGTGGCTCGAACATGTAAACCTGTGTTTGTGACAACACCATGTTGACACTGCGCTCTTTCGCCGCAGCCTGCACCAGCTCTACGATCTTTTTTTCAATCTCTCCCAGGGCTGCGCCAACAGAACGATCCAGATTACGGCGCCTCTGTTCAACCGTGCGCTGGAATTCGACCAGATGCTTGCGGAATTCTCCCTGTTTCTCGCTGAAGGCTTCAGGAGAAAGCAGGGTCCTCTGACGGACCAGCTCCCGATCCGCGTCGCTCAGTTCCTTTTCCTCCTTGCGGGTCTCGTTCTGGAAATTGGCCAGATATTTCTGCCGTTGTTCCAGGATGGCCTTGCCAGCAGAAGATTCCCGCATCAGTTTTGGAATATCGACAACTCCTACTATCACGGAGGCAGCTTCCGGCGCTGCAACCACTTCCCTTGTCGTCAGCAGCAGCCAGCCAACCAGCACAGCCTTCCCTGCCTTTCGGAAACGCTGGAAACGCATTCAGAACCTCGTCCCGAAGTTAAAACGCAAATGCTCTGTCCGGTCGAAGGTCTCCTTCCTGACCGGGAAGCCCACATCGATACTGAGCGGACCCATGGGAGATTGCCAGGCTATTCCCGCTCCCACGGAGGCGCGTATCGTCCTTGCATTATCGACCTGAGCTGGATTCAAACCGTTGAACGGACCCAAGGTTCCGAAATCAGAGAACATCTTGCCGTCAATGCCTAGTTCCTTGGGCAATCCAAGCGGAAAGATGACTTCCACCGTACCGGCTGCCAGCCAGTTGCCGCCCAGGGCATCTTTGCTCGTCTTGTCACGGGGACCGACTCCCCCTACGGCAAAACCACGCAAGTTGTCACCGCCCAGAAAATAGCGCTGTCCAATACGGACGTCCTTGCCCAAACCAAAAACATAGCCCGCATCGGCACTGAGCTTCAGGATCCACTGCTCGCCAAGGGGAAAACACTGGATCGCGTCAAGATTGGTACGCAAGAACTGGTCGCTACCGCCTAAACCGGCAATGTCATTGCTAAGACGGATCACATGTCCCTCGGTCGGATGAATGCGACTGTCACGCGTATCATAAACAATGGTCTGGCCTACAGAAGACTGGACGAACGTTCCTTCCTGCTGCCGGATCAGGGCAGAAGCATTGTCCTTCACGTTTTCGATCTTGTCTCGCTTGGCCGTGTAACTGAGCTGTTGCCGCCACCACTCATTGTAGCTGAACCCCACCCGTAATGTACCGCCAATGGTGCTAGAATCATGAGAACTTTCCCGTTGAAGATTGCGTTGCAGGGCAAAAACATCGAAGCCAGCGGCCAGATCACGATCAAGGAAGTAAGGTTCGGTGAAGCTCAAGTCTATCTGCACACGGCGCTGCCCAAGGGTCAAAGCGGTGCGCAAATCCTGGCCGCGACCAAGCAAGTTGCGCTCACGCAGGCCAATTTCCATCATTGCGCCGGTCGTCGTGGACCACCCGACTCCGAACGACAGGCTACCGGTCGGTTTCTCCTCGACATCGACCTTGATCACCGTACGATCGGACAGAATTTCAGAAGGAACGCTGTTGATCTCGACCTTTTCAAAGAAGTCCAGATTCTCGATTCGCTGCCGGGAACGGCGCAACTTTGCCGTATTGAAGGCATCGCCTTCCACCACCCGGAACTCGCGTCGGATGACCTTGTCAAGGGTACGGGCATTACCCGTAATATCGATCCGTTCAATGAAGACACGCGGCCCTTCCTCAATATCATATGTGATATCGACAACGCGCTTCTCCCGATCCCGTTCCAACCGCGGTCGTATTTCCACGAACGCATGACCCATGGCACCGGCGGCATCGGTCAATTTTTGAATGCTTTCCTCGACATGGGTGGCATTGTACCAGTCCCCTTCCGTACCGATGATGAATCCCGATAGATCACGTTCTCGCAAAGCCGGCAGCTTTGCCTCAACGGTAATATCCCCATAGCGATACCGTGCCCCTTCCTCGATGGTGAAGGTCATGAAGAAACCCTCCCGATCGGGGCTCAGCTCGACAACCGCCGACACGATCCGAAAATCCATATATCCGTGCTGGAGATAGAATCTGCGTAGAAGCTCACGATCATAGGCCAGACGATCGGGATCATAGGTATCGTTCGAAGTCAGGAATCTGTACCACCGCTCCTCCCTGGTCGCCAGAAGCTCCCGCAAGGTGGAATCACTATACGCACGGTTGCCGACGAAACTAATCCGCTGAACGTAGGTCGGCTCGCCTTCAGTGATTTCAAAGACCAGATCAACCCGATTCTGTTCCCGCTGAACGACCTTGGGCTCGACGGTTGCGGCAAAACGGCCACGCCGGCGGTAGAGATCAATCAGGCGCTGTACATCGTTTTGTACCTTGGTGCGCGTATAAACCATCCGCGGCCGCATCTGGATTTCCTGTTCCAGCACCTCATCCTTGAGCCGCAGATTGCCCTCAAAGGCAATGCGGTTGATGATGGGATTTTCTACTACCTTGACCATCAGCCGGTTGCCCTGGCGTTGCAGGGTGACGTCGGCGAACAGGCTGGTGGCGAACAGACTCTTCAGCGAGCGGTCGATGCGTTCAGGGTCGAACGGGCTTCCTTCCTGTATCAGCAGGTATGAGCGGATCGTCTCCACCTCGATACGTCGATGCCCCTCGATCACGATCTGGGTGATAGTTCCGTCTGTCTGGGCTGCCGCGGAAATAGGGAACCCTGCCGTTCCTGCCCATAACCCGACCATCATGGCACCGGCACAGATCAGCGTTCGTATGCGATCTGACAAATCCCCTTCCCCCACCCCCACCATTCCTTGTCTCTCCCCCTGTGCCTTGCCACGCCCATGGGGCAGGGAATTTACGAGACCAGATTGACGAGAAAATCCCACACCTTCAACTGCACAAAATCATTCCATGTCGCGAAAAACATCAAGCCGAATACCAGGACGAGACCGATCCGCAAACCATATTCCTGCGTCCGTTCGGTCAATGGCCGCCCGCGGACCCCTTCAATGGCGCAAAACAACAAATACCCCCCGTCCAGGAATGGGATAGGAAACAGATTTATCAACCCGAGATTGATCGACAGAATGGCAATGAACATGATGAAGATGATAACGCCTTTCTGCATGGCCAAGCCAGAAAAATGGGCAATGCGCAAAATCCCGCTCACTTCACCGGTGTCTCTAACGCCAACGATCATTTGTCCCACTGCCACTAACGTGGAACGGACCACCCCGAAGGTTTCGTGCAGGGCCTGAACCAGGGCTGAAAACGGCCCATGATGACGGATTCGGGTCGGCTCGTCAGGATTCACGCCTACGCCCAGCACCGGCATGCGCCGCACGTTGCCAAGATAATCGACACCTTCTGCCATTTGCGGGACGATGGTCATCACCTGCTCGGCTCCTGCGCGCACGAGACGTATCTCCAGGGGCGCACCATTGGAGAGGTGAACGGCTTGTTGAATGTCAGCGAATTGTTCGATGGCCCGACCATTGATCGCAACGAACCGGTCCCCCCAACGAACCCCGGCGGCTTCGGCAGCACTGCCTGCCTTTACTTCGCCCATAACCGGGGGAGTGACGGGCTCTCCCATGGTCATGAAAACAAGGGTGAAGATCAGGACGGCAAAAACGAAATTCATGACCGGTCCCGCGGCGATGATGACCGCGCGCTGCCCAAGTCGTTTATGGAGGAAGGACACCGCACGTTCCTCCGGCGACAGCGGCCGCCCCTTGGCACCGGCATCGACGGTGTCCATCTCGCCGAACATCTTCACATAGCCACCCAGGGGAATCAGACTGAACCTCCAGCGTGTCCCATGCCGGTCGGTATGGCCGAACAGCTCGCGCCCAAACCCGATCGAGAACACCTCCACCCGCACGCCATTATGGCGGGCAGCCAAATAGTGACCGAGTTCATGCACAAACACGATCACCGTCAAGATGATCAGAAAAGGAAGAACATAGGTCAGAAAGGAGGACGCATGATTCACCAACAGATCCATAATCCGACCGCTCCTTTATACCCTCTGGATGTTAGGCTCGCTGTCTCACGCCTCTCACGAGGCCGTCGAGGCGGTACGCACGAACCCTTTTGCCATCCGCCGTGCCTCGGCATCCACCGCGATGACCTCTTCCAGGTTGGTTGGCAAAGCCGGCGCCAGTTTGTCAAGGGCATAGGCAACAATGTCGGTGATGTCGAGGAAACCGATCTCGCCGGCAAGAAATTTCTGGACTGCGATCTCGTTTGCGGCGTTGAGGATTGTAGGCGCGGCACCGCCCGCTTGCAAGGCCTGCCGGGCCAGCCGCAAGGCAGGAAAACGCTCCGGATCGGGGGCCTCGAAAGTCAGGGTCGCGATGGCGGCCAAGTCAAGTCGCGGAGCAGGAGCCGGCATCCGTGCTGGCCAGCCCAAGGCGAAGGCAAGAGGGGTGCGCATGTCGGGAGACCCCATCTGGGCCAGAACCGACCCGTCCACATAGGCGACCATGGAGTGGATAACCGACTGGGGATGGACCAGCACTTCGATCTGTCTCTCGGAAAGGCCAAAAAAATGATGTGCCTCGATGATCTCTAGACCCTTGTTCATCATGGTCGCAGAATCGACCGAAATTTTCGCCCCCATGCTCCAGTTGGGATGGGCAACGGCTTCGGCCGGCGTGATGCCAGCCATGGTGTCGCGACCGTGACGGCGGAACGGTCCCCCTGAAGCCGTCAGAATGATTTTTTCGATCCTGTCCTTCTGGGTGAAATCGAAGACCTGGAAGATGGCACTGTGCTCCGAATCGACAGGCAGAAGGGTTGCCCCACTCCGTCTTACTTCAGCCATGACGAGATCTCCAGCACACACCAAAGTCTCCTTGTTGGCTAGGGCCACCACCGCTCCGCGGCGAATGGCGGCCAGGGTAGGCTGGAGGCCGGCCGCGCCGACGATGGACGCTCCCACCCATTCAGCCGGTCGCCGGGCCGCCTCGATCACGGCCTCCGGACCGGCGCCAATCTCAGTCCCGCTGCCCGCCAGATGGTCACACAACGACCTGTAGGCGTGTGCATCAGCCACGGCAACAAAGGCTGGCCGCAGAGCCAGTGCCTGCTTAGCCAGCAAAGCGGCATTGGCATTAGCCGCCAAGGCTTCCACCTTGAAACGGCCCGGGTCGCGAGCAATCAGATCAATGGTGTTGCGGCCGATGGATCCCGTCGATCCCAGAATGGTGACCGAACGAGGCCGGTTGATGTCGGCACTTGCGCTCTTATGCGACTGCATCCTTTTCCTTACCAGTCATTGAAACGGTTTCTAACCCCGGCTGCGTTGTTTTCGTGACAGCAATTATTGGCGCATCGTTGTGACAAACTGCCATATGCCAATGGCGCGGTTCGTTAACATGGACCCCCAGGAGCGTTCACGAACGACAAAAAATCCAATGGAGGAAGGGAATACCCTGCATGCTCCCCGGAGAACGAAGCGCACGACTGCGCCGGCGCCAGAAGAATATCTGATAAGGTACGTTCTCCCCCCAACCGAAAACCATGCCTGCGCCTGTGGCTCCGGCCCTGACGCCGCAGCAGGGCGCGCACCCACACACACTGCACCGACGTGCAGCGTCTCCCGCCACACCGACCCGGTCTTGTGCAGAAAAATGAACAACTCGGCCAGCCGTTCCAGCGTGACGACTCTCTGCTCCGTCTCCAGATTCTCCACCGAAAGGCGTATCGAACCACCGCGCGGAGAGAATCGGCACGCCCAGGCTGGGCGAAGCCCGTCGTGCCCTCCTCGATATCTATCTCGATATCTATGTTGAACCGCTGTGTTGGACGGCCGTGTCATCGTGTCTGCGCGAGGGACAAGCCCCTCCTGCGTGCCGGTCGAAACGACACGGCCGCCCTGCCCGCGCAGGGGGCAACACGACGGCCCTCCACTTTCTCCATCCCGTCTTGTTACAGCCTGTGATGGAGAGGCTTGAACGATCGTGGTCCCTGGCCGCTGTATAGCTGTCGCGGCCGGCCGATCTTCTGGCTCGGATCTTCGATCATTTCGTTCCACTGGCTGATCCAGCCGACTGTACGGGCCAGGGCAAACAGGGCTGTAAACATTGCCGTCGGAATTCCCATCGCGTTGAAGATGACACCGGAATAGAAATCTACATTGGGGTAGAGCCGCCTTTCAACAAAGTATTCGTCCTCCAGCGCAATCCTTTCCAGTTCCATGGCCACCGCGAGCAGCGGCTCATCCTTCTTGTCTAGATCCTCAAGCGCCTCATGGGCCGTCTGTCGCATGATCTTGGCCCGTGGGTCATAATTCTTGTAGACCCGGTGGCCAAAGCCCATCAGACGGAAGGGGTCGTCCTTGTCCTTGGCCCGTCGGACATATTCGGGAATGTTCCGCTTGTCTCCGATCTTTGTCAACATGTTGAGCACGGCTTCATTGGCCCCGCCGTGGGCCGGTCCCCACAACGAGGCAATACCCGCAGCGATGCATGCAAACGGATTGGCTCCCGACGACCCCGACAGGCGCACCGTTGATGTCGAGGCGTTCTGCTCGTGATCAGCGTGCAGGATCAGGATCCGATCCATGACCTTCGCCAGCACCGGACTGACCTTGTAAGGCTCACAAGGCGTGGCGAACATCATATGCAGGAAGTTCTCGGCATATCGCATCTCGTTACGGGGATAGATAAAGGGTTGCCCTGTGGCATATTTGTAGGCCCACGCCGCGATGGTCGGCATCTTCGCCACCAGTCGATAGGATGCAATCATCCGCTGCCGTGGATCGTTGATGTCGAGACTGTCATGGTAGAAAGCCGACAACGCCCCTACCACGCCGCACATCACCGCCATCGGATGGGCATCCCGGCGGAAGCCACGATAGAAATAGGCAATCTGTTCGTGCAGCATCGAGTGATAAGTGATGTCGTGCTCGAACTTGGTCTTTTCCGTTGCCGTCGGTAATTCGCCCTTTAGCAACAGATAGGCAACCTCCATGAAGTCGGAATGTTCAGCCAGATCCTGAATGGCATAGCCACGATGCAGCAGAATCCCTTTTTCCCCATCGATGAAGGTGATTCGCGAATCACAGCTTCCGGTTGAAGTAAAGCCAGGATCAAACGTGAAATAGCCGGTATCGGTATAAAGGCGGCGGATATCGATGACATCTGGACCCACCGAACCGCGCAGAACCGGCAGGTCATAGGATTTGTTATTAGGGTGATCGATCAACGTGACGTGATTCTTTCTTGTCTCTTCCGTTGTCTCAGCGGTGGCAAGAGCGGTTTCTTCGTTCATGGCGCCATTCCCCGATGATTTGCCGAACGATGTGCTGGACACATGTGGAACGAAACGGCCTCCTTCCTTGTTTTCCTGACGTTTTCCCGTTGTATCCGGGCCATGTTCAGGCCACGTCTCTTTCGCTCCGGTTTGCCAGAACGTCGTCAAGACGGGCCAGGACCTCCTCCCGCCCCAGCACCTGCATGACGTCGAAAAGAGGAGGAGATATCGTCGCCCCCGTCAAGGCTACTCTCATAGGTTGTGCAAGTTTGCTGAGAGCGAGTCCCTGCTCCGCGGCCAGGCGACGCATGTCCTCTTCTAGGACCCGGACCTCCCACACCCTTTCGGCTGCGGCGAGGTGCGTGGCCAGTGTGATCAGAAGCGCGGGATCGCCTGTGTCAAGCTGCTGACACGCCTTGTTGTCCAGTGGAATCGGCCGGGGGTGCACGTAGAACAGTGCCGCATCGGCCAGTTCCCGCACTGTGCGCGTCCGTACCTTCAGGCCGGGCATGGCCCTGTACAGTCGGGCCAGATCCCTGTCATTCACCGGCGTTCCCAGCGCGGTTTCGAGATGCGGACGGATGAAATCGACCAGGCGAACGTCGTCGGCCTCGCGCAGATAATGGGCGTTGAGGGCCGTCAGTTTCATCATGTCAAACCGGGCGGCACTGCGACCAACATCCCTGATGTCAAACCAGGCGACAGCCTGGGCGGTGGTAAAAATCTCCGCGTCCCCGTGCCCCCAGCCAAGGCGAACCAGATAGTTGCACATTGCCTCAGACAGGAAGCCCATCGCGCGGTAGGCCTCCACACCCAAGGCACCGTGCCGTTTCGACAGTTTGGCGCCGTCGGGACCATGAATCAACGGAATATGGGCAAACTGTGGCCCGTCCCACCCCATGGCCCGGTAAATTTGTGTCTGCCGAAAGGCGTTGGTCAGATGGTCATCTCCGCGAATCACATGGGTGATACCCATATCATGATCGTCCACGACCACCGACAGCATGTAAGTGGGCGTACCATCGGCTCGTAGCAAGACCATGTCGTCGAGCTGCCCATTGGCAACCGTCACCCGTCCCTGAACCAGATCGTCGATGACCGTTTCCCCCTCCCGTGGTGCCCGAAGCCGGAGCACCGGCAGCGCGCCCGGCGGGGCCGTAGCCGGATTGCGCTCACGCCAGTGGCCATCGTACCCCACCGGGCGACCTGCCTGGCGGGCAGCCTCGCGCATCGCAGCCAGTTCCTCCGGCGTGCAGTAGCACCGGTAAGCCATGCCGCAGTCCTGGAGCTGCTGGGCCACCGCAACATGCCGGGTGACGCGGGCAGACTGGATGACCGCTTCGCCCTCCCATGAGATTCCGAGCCAGCGCAGGCCATCAAGGATCGCGTTCACCGCCTCAGGTGTCGAACGGACCCGGTCGGTATCCTCGATCCGAAGGAAGAATCGCCCCCCCCGGCGACGGGCATACAGCCAGTTGAACAAGGCCGTTCGTGCCCCCCCGATATGAAGGAAGCCTGTGGGGGAAGGGGCAAAGCGGGTTATGACCGTCATCGACTTTATCGCGTGTATCATATGTTCAGAGCACACCCCCCTCCGCCGTTGCTTTCAGACAACGAAGCAAAACAGGGGCCATAAAGATGCTCTCTGTTTAACACATCTTCGTGCGTTCACAAACGGGCAACTTCCGGATTCTGCGAGGCACGGTCCGAAATGGAAGGGGAAAACATCATGGCGCCATTCTCGACCCTTGGCTTCTTTTTTCGCACCGATTTCCCCGGGATGACGGTCGGGATGCCTGCTCTTCCGGAAAAGGCGGAAAGTCGAAAACGACCTGTCCTGATCCCGCAGTGGCGTTCGGTACAGCTGACGGTAAGATGGGGCATTGTCTTGTCCTGTCTGGCCTTCTTTCCGGCTGGCGGGATGGCGGCGGTCGACTTCACGCCTCTACGGGATGCGTTCACGGCGGTGCTTGGCCACGGCCGTGAGGCCAAGCACCAGATGGTACTGATCGAAGATGTTATGCAGTACATCGCTAATGAATATGTCTGAACTGCCAAGCCCCGTCCTTCTGCTTACTGCGGCTATCGAAGTCGTCCGTGCCATGCCAGCGTAGGCAGCGCAGGGGCCTGGGGAGGTGGCCGCCAAGGCCCATGGGTGCAACGGCCTTGACTCCTCTCAGCTTCATGGACGCCAAGGCCTTCAGCCATCTGAAAGCCACCACGCGCGGCGAATTCGTGGGCATCGGCGTCGAGCTGTCCATGGAAAAGGAAACCATCCGAATCGTGGCGTCTCTTAATGGTGGTCCTGCCGCACAGGCCGGCCTGAGAGCGGGCGATGTCATCGTGGCCGTGAACGGCAGAACCACTACGGACCACAGAGCCTGGCCGGAGTGATCCATCAGGTTCGCGGCACGCGCGGTAGCGTGGTGCATCTCACTATCGTCCGGGCCGGGACCACGTTTCATTTCCCTCTCGTCCGGACACGAATCACCGTCACGTCGGTTGTGGCACGACTGGAGCAGGACCGGATCGCCTACATCCGCATCCGTCTCTTCAACGAACAGACCACCAGCGCCGTGCAACAAGCCCTGCAGGCCGTGTGGCATCAGTTGCAAGGCCCCCCCCCCCCCCGCCGGCGGACTGATCTCGACTTGCACAACAATCCGGGAGGCGTTCTGGAACAGGCCATTGCGGTGGCTGGCGCCCTGCGCGACACGGGCCGGGCCAAACTGGTAGGGGGGTGGTCGCACCTTCGGCAAGGGAACGGTCCAGACGCTGTTTCCCCTGCAGGACGGCACCAGCCTGAAGCTGACCACCAGTCGCTAATCGTACCCCTGGCGGGGCCGAATCGGATTATGGTCATAGTCTGTCGCCAGACGTAAGAGTGGAGGTCATCGGGGGAGAGGGTGATGTCCCGCTTGAACAGGCTACGCACATTCTACAGACGACGGCTCTCTTGCACGCCCGTTGAGGAGCTGCGGAAGAGGTGGAAGAACAAAGACGAAGATCGGTGCGTCCAGGGCTAGCGCGCCAGGTGGTTGTTTTTCGTGTGTCCTGGTGTTCCTTAGCCCGTTCCCGGGCGTCTGTCGAAGAGGCAGGGGGGGGGAGGAACGGGGGGAACCACCCGGCGGTCGTTCCCAGGGCAGCGGGCTCCAGGTCGCGATGGGCCAGAGCGGCGGCCAGATCATTCCGCGCTGCCCTCTCGGCTTCGTACAATCCACCGTCAAAATTGTGTCCCAGATCGGCCAGGCGGGTTGCCGTGCCAAGCAGAAGGGGGGCGGCGGTCCGGCTTGCTTTGCTGTAGCTTCCGCCCATAACGGGCGCAGGAGCGCCTGCGTCAGCTTAGGACCAGCGGGCATGGGCCCGTCTTGAGCCACCCTTTCAGTCCATCCGGGTCAAGATCGCCACTAGGTAGAACGGCGTTATGGCTGCCCTTGACCAGGCACAGACCGGGAAGGACGGCAGCGGATTTTCCCGCTAGGCCATGCACGGCGCGTACCCATGGCCTGGCCGTATTGTGACGATCACCCGACTCAAGAGGCGCCGCGGGCAACCGGTCAGGCTATCGATCGCCGCGACCTCCCACACGGAACCGGAGCCGGTCTTGAGCGGCACCAGGCCAGTACAGCGGGTGCGGGTGAAAATGGCAGCTCCCAGCTGAGCTGGCATCCATGGCATTGACCAGCACGAGTCTGGTATCGTCGCCCCAGCAGTCGGCATAGGAAAAGCCTTTCGCATAATAAGTGGCAACCTGCCGGATGCTTGGCCAGCGCGACCTTTTGCGAATCCGGCAGCACCGACCGCCGGGCCAAGTGGTTGTAGAGAAACAGGCCGGTACGGATCATCCAGACCGGGCGCATGGCAGGTGTGGAGGAGAACACAAGGTCATGGGTCAGACCGGATGCGGGGCCCCGCGTGCAGCAGAACCTCCCGCCCGGCCAGGGCCCTCACGCACCAGACGGAACTGGTAGTGTTCAAGATAGCGCAAGCTACCACAAACTAACCTCCTGCTGGCAGAGGAGGTTGCAGCCGCCAAGTCGCCCACCACAACTAGTGCGACCGATAATCCCCGCCAGGCGGCATCACGTGCAAGATCTGCACCGTTGATGCCACCACCGATGATCGTCAGGTCATAAAGCGGGTCATTGTCTCTTTCCATCTCCCTGCCCGTCCGCGCATTCCATGTTACTCAGGCTGTCCCACCTTCTTTCATTTCACGTTTTGCCTTTCGTGACCTTATACAGACAACCTCTATTATGACAAATTTCTCATGATAAAATGGGGGTAGAAATCCCGTCGGCGACCGACGCTTTCATCCGTTCTGATCTGTTCCGTTTTGCCGACGTCTCTGCGGAACAGAGCCGTGAAACGTGCCTGCATCGCCCGCCGCCCCGTCGTGTCTGAAGACTGATCTTCAATCATGTCAGAAGCGGCCTTGACTCGGAATGAAAGCCTGCATTAAACCCGAACAATCGGCCGATAGAATCTCTTAAGATAAGGAAAGAAAATGGCGTGAGCGGAAAAGGCGAAACAGCTCTGACGGGGACCGGTCGTGTCCGGGGATATGAACCGGACGACGGGCGCGGGATTGTGTAAGCGTCTGGAAGAAGCCGTCTTGGAGTCTTTAACGTGTGCCCGGGGCTGATTGAGGTTGTTGAGGGTAGGGGGCGAACGGTATTTCTGGAAGTACATGTGGTGCCTGTCATCTGGCTTGTCTATCGTGGCGTGTAAGGTCACGACCGATTTGCAAGGAAGTCGGGACAATGCTGGCGCGTTTCTGTGGTGCATGCGACGGCAGGGAGTATGGATAACCATGGAAGATTTCCTTAAGGAATATCTACCGATTCTGATTTTTTTCGGTATTGCCTGTGTCATTGCGATCGGAGCCATTGTTGCTTCCTATATCATCGCACCACAGCGACCTGACTCCGAAAAGAACTCGGCTTACGAATGTGGGTTCGAGCCTTTCGAGGATGCGCGCATCCAGTTCGACGTGCGGTTCTATCTGGTAGCAATTCTTTTCATCATTTTCGACCTGGAGGTGGCGTTTCTGTTTCCGTGGGCCGTGGCCTTGGGAGAGGTGGGGCTGTTCGGATTCTGGTCGATGATAGTGTTCCTGGGAATCCTGACCGTCGGTTTCGTTTACGAGTGGAAGAAGGGAGCGTTGGAATGGGAGTGAATTTCGCGGGAGCGCCATCGCTGCCCCCAGGTTCGGACCAGGACAGGCTCCTTGCTCTGGTGGGTGAGGAAATCGGCGACAAAGGCTTCGTCCTTTCCACTGTTGACAGCCTGGTCAATTGGGCGCGGACCGGGTCGCTATGGCCGTTGACGTTCGGACTGGCCTGTTGTGCGATCGAGATGATTCATTGTGCCTGTTCACGCTATGATTTGGATCGCTTTGGTCTCGTCTTCCGACCTAGTCCGCGCCAATCGGATGTCATGATCGTGGCTGGCACGCTGACCAACAAGATGGCACCGGCCCTGCGCAAGGTTTATGACCAGATGGCCGAACCACGGTGGGTGATTTCCATGGGCTCCTGTGCCAACGGAGGGGGATATTATCATTATTCCTATGCAGTCGTGCGAGGGTGCGATCGCATCGTCCCAGTCGATGTCTATGTGCCAGGCTGTCCGCCGACAGCGGAGGCATTGCTGTATGGTATCATGCAGCTGCAGAAGAAAATCCGGCGGACCGGAACGCTGTTCCGGTGAGGAAAGCGGGCAGGCTGAATCATGCTTCAGGTATTTCAGGATCTGGGAGACTACATCAGAATAGCGCTCTTGCAGGAAGTGCGGGCAGTGGACATCTCACATGGTGAATTGACGATCACCGTGCAGAGATCCGCTGTTGTCAGGGTGCTGACTTTTTTGCGGGACGATGCCAACTGCCAGTTCCGGCAACTCGTGTTCATGGCCGGTGTCGACTATCCTGAACGGGAGGAGCGCTTCGAGGTCGTCTACCATCTTCTATCCCTGCGTCACAACCAACGGGTACGAGTCAAGGTGCAAACCGGTGAAGAAACACCGGTTCCGTCAGTGGTGAGCGTGTTTTCCTCGGCCAACTGGTTCGAGCGCGAGATATGGGATATGTACGGGGTGGCCTTCACCGATCATCCGGATTTGCGTCGTCTTCTCACCGACTATGGCTTCGAGGGTCATCCCCTGCGCAAGGATTTTCCGCTGACCGGCTATGTCGAAGTCCGTTACGACGATGAGCATAAACGAGTCGTCTATGCGCCGGTCAGACTGACGCAGGAATTTCGTACCTTCGATTTCCTGAGCCCGTGGGAAGGATACGGCGGAAGGCTGCCGGGGGACGAGAAGGCGGAAGGAAAGAGCTGAACATGGCTGAAGCCCGGATCAATACCCTCACGCTCAATTTCGGGCCGCAGCATCCATCGGCCCATGGCGTGTTACGTCTGGTGCTGGAGCTGTCGGGGGAGGTGATCGAACGTGCCGATCCCCATGTCGGTCTGCTGCATCGGGGAACCGAGAAGCTGATTGAATATAAGACTTACGCCCAGGCAGCGCCCTATTTCGATCGGCTTGATTATTGTGCGCCAATGGCGATGGAGCATTCCTTCGTGTTGGCGGCTGAGAAGCTGCTTAGGCTCGAATTGCCGCCACGGGCCCAGTATATCCGGGTTCTGTATGCCGAGATCTCGCGGCTGATGAGTCACATCCTCAACATCACGTCTTATGCCTTGGACGTGGGAGCCATGACCCCGTTGTTGTGGATGTTTGAAGAGCGCGAGCGTCTGATGGAATTCTACGAGCGGGTCTGTGGGGCCCGCATGCATGCCAACTATTTTCGTATCGGTGGTGTAGCCCATGACATGCCAGAGGGACTTGCCGAAGACATCATGGCCTGGTGTGAAACCTTCCCGGGCCTGATCGACGACATAGAAACGCTACTGACCGAGAACCGTATCTTCAAGCAGCGCACCGTCGATATCAGTCCGGTTACGGCTGGGCAGGCAATGGACTGGGGATTTTCGGGGCCGGTCTTGCGGGCGGCAGGCCTGCCGTGGGATCTGCGCAAGGCCCAGCCCTATGAGGTTTATGATGCCCTGCATTTCGACATTCCGGTCGGCCGCAAGGGGGATGCCTACGACCGCTATCTGGTTCGGGTCGAGGAAATGCACCAGTCGGTGCGCCTCATAAAACAGTGTCTCGACAGAATGCCGGCAGGGGCGGTACGGGTGGACAATCATAAGGTTGTGCTGCCGAAGCGAGGCGAAATGAAGCATTCGATGGAGGCTCTGATCCATCATTTTAAGTTGTTCAGCGAGGGCTTCCATGTGCCAGCGGGTGAGGTCTATGTCGCAACCGAGGCGCCCAAGGGTGAGTTTGGCGTCTACTTGGTGGCAGACGGCAGCAACAGACCCTACCGTTGTGCCATCCGTTCCCCGGGTTATGTCCATCTTTCGGCGATGGACATGCTGGCAAACGGGCACATGCTCGCCGACGTTACCGCGATCATCGGCTCCCTTGACGTTGTTTTCGGCGAGATTGACCGATGAATAAGCAATCTTCTGCATCCACCGAACCAGCCTCATTCGTCTTTACGGCTGACAATCTGAAGAAAGCGGAAGTGGTGATTGCCCGCTATCCCCCGGGCAAGCAGGCGGGCGCCACTATGCCTTTGCTCGATCTGGCCCAGCGGCAGGCGGGATGGCTCTCCCGGGCGGCCGTGGATTATGTTGCCGGTCTTCTCGGGGTACCCTCTATGCGGGTTTACGAGGTGGCAACGTTTTATACCATGTACCGGCTGTATCCGGTTGGTCGGCATCATGTCCAGGTCTGTACGAACCTGCCGTGCTGGTTGCGCGGATCCGATGAGATCGTGCGGGCTTGTCGCGATGTGTTGGGGATCAGCCCAGGCGAGACCACGCCGGATGACCAGTTCACCGTTCAGGAAGTCGAATGCGCGGGGGCGTGTGTCAATGCGCCCGTCGTCCAGATCGGGGACGATTATTTCGAGGATCTCGATTATACTGCCATGAAGGCGATTCTGGAGGCGTTGGGGCGGGGCGAACGGCTGAAAGCAGGGTCGCAAATCGGCCGTCAGTGTTCTTGTCCGGCTAGCGGGCCTACTACCCTCAAATCGGTACCAGTCAAGGGGGGGGTGTGATGCTGAGCGACAAGGACCGAATCTTTACCAATCTGTACGGTTTCCACGATGTCGGTCTGAAAGGAGCACGGGAGCGGGGGGACTGGGAGAACACGGAGGCCTTGATGGCCAAGGGTCGTGACTGGATCATCGATCAGGTCAAGGAATCGGGTTTGCGTGGCCGTGGCGGCGCCGGTTTCCCAACGGGCCTCAAATGGACATTCATGCCGAAGACGGTTACACCGGAGCGTCCTCATTATCTGGTCATCAATGCCGACGAGGGCGAACCGGGCACGTGCAAGGACCGTGACATCCTCCGCAACGAGCCGCACAAGCTGATCGAGGGGGCGTTGCTGGCCAGTTTCGCCATGAACGCCCATGTCGCCTACATCTACATTCGTGGTGAGTTCTATCGCGAGGCCGAGGTGTTGCAGGCTGCTATTGACGAGGCCCGGACCGTGGGTCTGATCGGCAGCGATGCTTACGGTACGGGCTGGGCTTTTGATGTTCGAGTCCATCGTGGCATGGGTGCCTACATCTGTGGCGAGGAAACTGCCCTTATCAACAGCATCGAAGGTAAAAAGGGCCAGCCGCGTCTGAAGCCGCCGTTTCCAGCCGGGGTCGGGGTGTTTGGCTGTCCGACCACTGTCAACAATGTCGAATCCATTGCCGTTGTTCCCACCATTCTCCGCCGGGGCGGTGTCTGGTTTGCCGGGCTGGGACGGCCCAAGAACACGGGAACCAAGGTGTTCTGTATTTCCGGCCACGTCAACGCACCGTGCAACGTGGAAGAGGAAATGGGAGTCCCTCTGAAGGAGTTGATCGAACGGCACGCCGGCGGTGTCCGGGGCGGCTGGGATAACCTTCTGGCCGTGATTCCCGGAGGATCATCGGTACCCCTGCTGCCGAAAGATATCTGCGACCATGTTCTGATGGATTTCGATTCCCTACGCGAGGTGCAATCTGGTCTCGGGACCGCGGCGGTTATTGTCATGGATCGGTCTACGGATATCGTGCGTGCCATTGCCCGTCTGTCACGATTCTATAAGCACGAAAGCTGTGGCCAGTGCACGCCGTGCCGCGAAGGAACAGGGTGGCTGTGGCGGATGATGGAGCGCATGACAACTGGAGAGGCTGAGGTGGCAGAAATCGACGTCCTGGAACAGGTCAGCCGCCAGATCGAAGGTCATACTATCTGCGCTCTTGGTGACGCGGCGGCGTGGCCGGTGCAGGGATTGATTCGTCACTTCCGCTCGGAGATCGAGCGTCGCATTGCTGCACATGCTGCCACCAGGTGAGAGGGAACCATGCCGAAACTGACCATCGACGGCATCAAGATCGAGGTGGAGCCAGGTAGCACGGTACTGCAGGCCTGCGAGCGGCTGGGAATCGAAATTCCGCGCTTCTGTTATCATGAACGTCTGTCGATTGCCGGCAACTGTCGAATGTGCCTGGTCGAAGTCTCGCCGGGACTGCCTAAACCGCAGGCGAGCTGTGCCCTGCCGGTCGCCGATGGCATGGTGGTCAAGACCGGTAGTCCCATGGTGCGTAAAGCCCGTCGCGGTGTGATGGAACTCTTGCTGATCAATCACCCGCTCGATTGTCCCATCTGTGACCAGGGAGGCGAGTGCGACCTCCAGGATCAGGCGATGACCTACGGCGGCGACCGGAGCCGGTACAGGGAAGAAAAGCGGGCGGTGACGGACAAATATCTGGGGCCGCTGATCAAAACCTACATGACCCGTTGCATCCAGTGCACGCGTTGTGTGCGTTTTATGACCGAGGTGGCCGGCGTTCCCGAGCTGGGGGCGGTGTTCCGGGGCGAGCACATGGAAATCACCACCTACATCGGCAAGAGTCTAGAGTCGGAACTGTCTGGCAACCTGGTCGATCTTTGTCCGGTCGGGGCGCTGACCAGTCGTCCCTATGCCTTCACGGCGCGACCATGGGAACTGCACAGAACCGAGTCGGTTGATGTCCTCGATGCGGTCGGCAGCGCCATCCGGATCGACTCGCGCGGCGCCCAGGTGATGCGGGTTCTGCCGCGCCTGAACGAGGCTGTCAACGAAGAGTGGATCTCCGACAAGACCCGCCATGCCTGTGACGGTCTGCGGGCCCGGCGCCTCGACACACCCTATGTACGACGCGGTGGCAGGCTGCGATCGGTCGGCTGGCCGGAGGCTTTCGCGGTTGTTGGCGACAAGCTAAAAACCATGAAGCCGGAAAAGATCGCTGCCCTCGCCGGCAATCTGGCTGACTGCGAGGCTATGATCGCCCTGAAGGATCTTCTGGTGACCGGCCTGGGGGTGGTGAATCTCGACTGCCGTCAGGACGGCGCAGCCCTAGATTCACGGGTGCCGGCGGCCTATCGATTCAACACGACCATCGCCGGCCTTGACGAGGCCGATGCCCTGCTCCTGATCGGCACCAATCCGCGCCGGGAGGCAGCGGTTGTGAACGCCCGCATCCGCAAGCGCTGGCTCACCGGTAGGCTGAAGGTGGCAACGATCGGAGAGAAAGCTGACCTGACCTATCCAGCCGCGTTTTTGGGTCATGGGCCGGAGGCCGTGAAGGCCGTGGCAGAGGGGCGGCATCCCTTTCATGCGGTGCTGAAGGCAGCTGAACGGCCTATGCTGATCGTGGGGCAGGGAGCGCTGGCGCGTTCTGACGGTCCAGCCACTCTGGGGCTGGCCCACCGGTTGGCTGAAGCGACCGGCATGGTGCAGGAGGGCTGGAACGGCTTCAATGTCCTGCATACGGCGGCGGCGCGGGTGGGCGGCCTGATGCTGGGGTTCATGCCGGGCGAGGAAGGGCGCGCTGTTGCCGCCATTCTCGAAGGGGCTAGCAAGGGGGAGATCGGCTTCGTTTATCTCTTGGGCGCCGATGAAATCGACATGGCTGCCTTGGGCAAGGCGTTTGTCGTCTACCAGGGACACCATGGCGATGCCGGCGCACAACGGGCGGACGTGATCCTACCGGGCGCGGCCTATACCGAAAAGAATGCCCTCTACGTGAATACGGAGGGGCGGGTGCAGGGCACGCGATTGGCCGTATTTCCGCCGGGCGAAGCGCGTGAAGACTGGAAGATCATCCGTGCCCTTTCCGATGTCGTCGGCAAGCCGCTTCCCTATGATTCGCTTGCCGGAGTGCGCGCGCGCCTGGCTGCGGTGGATCCGGCCTTTGCCGCCATTGATCAGGCCCCGGCCGCTGCGCCATGGGGGACGTTCGGCAGTTCGACCGCGGCCGTGACAGAGGCGCCATTCATGTCGCCGGTCACCAATTTCTATATGACCGATCCGATCAGCCGCGCTTCCCGAATCATGGCAGAATGTGTCGAAAGTCTGAACAGCAGCCGGGCACAGGGGGGAACGGGAACCCATGGTTGAACTCTGGAACGGCTATCTGTGGCCACTGGTTATCATTGTTTTGCAGACTATCCTGGTTGTCGGCCCGATCATGCTTGGGATCGCCTATCTGACTCTGGCTGAACGGAAAGTGATTGCAGCCATACAGTTGCGCAAAGGCCCCAACGTGGTGGGACCGTTCGGTCTGTTGCAGCCGATAGCAGATGGCCTCAAGCTGCTGTTGAAGGAAACGGTGATTCCAGCCCGTGCCAACCGGGGAATCTTCATTCTCGCGCCGTTGTTGACGTTCATTCTGGCATTGATGGCGTGGGCGGTGATCCCTTTCAATGAGGGATGGGTGCTGTCGAACATCAACGTCGGCATCCTTTATCTGTTCGCCCTGTCCTCGACGGGAGTCTATGGCATCATCATGGCGGGCTGGGCATCGAACTCGAAGTATGCCTTTCTGGGCGGTTTGCGTTCGGCGGGCCAGATGGTGTCCTATGAGGTCTCGATCGGCTTCGTGCTGGTGACGGTTCTGCTGTCTGCGGGGAGCTTGAACCTGTCGGAAATTGTCAGGGCCCAGGCCGAAGGGGTGTGGTATGTCATTCCGCACCTGCCTATGTTCGTCCTCTTCTTCATTTCGACACTGGCCGAGACCAACCGGGCGCCTTTCGACCTGCCAGAAGCGGAATCCGAACTGGTAGCCGGGTACAATGTCGAGTACTCGGCGATGACGTTCGGCATGTTCTTTCTCGGGGAATATGCCAATATGATCCTGATGAGCGGTCTGGCCGCCATCCTGTTTCTGGGCGGCTGGCTGCCGCCGTTTGACATGATCCCCTTCAACTTGGTACCGGGGGTGGTATGGTTCGTGTTGAAAGTCGCCTTGCTGCTGTTCGGATTTCTGTGGGTGCGGGCAACTTTCCCACGTTACCGTTATGATCAGCTCATGCGTCTGGGCTGGAAAGTGTTCCTGCCGTTCTCACTGTTCTGGGTGGTGTTGACGGCGGGGGTCCTGGTTGCCTTCGATTGGGTGCCGAAGGGGTAAGAGAAGATGTCCTTTCTTGATCGTACCGCACGGGCGTTTCTGCTAACCGAGCTCGTGCAGGGCATGGCGCTTACTTTGCGTTACATGTTCAAACCCAAGGTAACCATTAACTACCCCTTCGAAAAGGGGCCGCTGTCGCCGCGCTTCCGTGGCGAGCATGCCCTGCGTCGCTATCCGAATGGCGAAGAGCGCTGTATTGCCTGCAAGTTGTGCGAGGCTATCTGTCCGGCGCAGGCCATCACCATCGAGGCAGAGTCGCGGGCAGATGGTAGCCGGCGTACGACACGGTACGACATCGACATGACCAAGTGCATCTATTGTGGCTATTGTGAGGAAGCGTGCCCGGTGGATGCGATCGTTGAAGGGCCGAACTTTGAGTTCGCTACTGAAACGAGGGAAGAGTTGATGTATAACAAGGAAAAATTGTTGTCAAATGGTGACCGCTGGGAAACGGAACTTGCGGCGCGTCTTCATCTTGATGCGCCCTACCGCTGACCGGGAACGGTCGTGTTGACATTCGTGGTGACCAACCGCAATCTTGGTAGGGGGAAGGGGTGATCGTGCAATCGGTGATGTTCTACGTGTTTGCCGCCATTGCCGTTGCAGGGGCGGGAGGGGTCGTTGCGGCCCGCAATCCGGTGCACTCGGTCCTGTTCCTCGTGCTGGTGTTTTTCAATGCCGCCGGATTGTTCCTGCTGATGGGGGCGGAATTTCTGGCCATGATGCTGGTGATCGTCTACGTCGGTGCCGTGGCCGTCCTGTTCCTGTTCGTGGTGATGATGCTCGACATCAACTTTGTTCGCCTGCGGGAAGGATTTCTGCATCATCTGCCCCTGGGCGGACTGATCGGAATCATCCTGCTGGTCGAACTCGTTGCCGTGATCGGCGGATGGGTGTTCGTGCCCGACGTCGAGGCCGTGCAGGCGGAAACAATGACTAGTCCGGGGAGAACCAATACGGAAGCCCTGGGGCAAGTCCTGTACACGGATTACCTCTATCTGTTCCAGGCGGCCGGGCTGGTGCTTCTGGTGGCCATGGTGGGGACCATCATGCTGACGTTGCGGTCACGGTCTGGCGTGCGCAGGCAGGTCATCGCCCGCCAGCTTGAACGGACCAAGGCTAACAGTCTTGACGTCCGGAAAGTTCCGACCAGGGGAGGCGTGTGATGCTTGATGTCGGTCTTGGTCACTACCTGACAGTGGGAGCCGTCGTATTCACCCTTGGCGTGTTCGGCGTTTTCCTGAATCGAAAGAACGTCATCATCATCCTGATGTCCGTTGAGCTGATGCTGTTGGCTGTCAACATCAACATGGTGACATTCTCGGCCTATCTAGAGAATCTGACCGGTCAGGTCTTTACCGTGTTCGTTCTGACCGTCGCGGCGGCGGAAGCGGCGATCGGTCTTGCCATCGTAGTGGTGTTTTTCCGCAACCACGGCACCATTGCGGTCGAGGAAATCAACCAGATGAAGGGTTGACCGGCCATGTATGTTGCAGCCATCTTTCTGCCCCTGCTCGGTGCTCTCATTGCCGGTTTTTTCGGACGTCGGCTGGGAGACCGGGGTGCGCAGCTCGTCACCTGCGCCGGTGTTGGTTCTGCTGCCGTCCTGTCAGCGGGCATCTTTACCATCGTGGTGGGGGGCGAGGCGCAAACCGTGCCGCTTCTGCCCTGGATCCAATCCGACAGCCTTGATGTGGCGTGGGCCCTGAAATTCGACAGTCTGACGGCCGTCATGCTGCTGGTGGTCACGGTGGTGTCGTTCATGGTGCATGTCTATGCCATCGGCTACATGCATCACGATCCCTCCGTGCCGCGGTTCATGAGCTATCTATCCCTGTTCACCTTCTTCATGCTAATGCTCGTGACCGCGGACAATCTGGTACAGCTTTTCTTCGGCTGGGAGGGAGTCGGGCTGGCCTCGTATCTTCTGATCGGCTTCTGGCACGATCGCCCCTTGGCCAATGCGGCGGCCATCAAGGCATTTATCGTCAATCGGGTCGGCGATTTCGGATTCGTGCTCGGCATTTTTGCCACGTTCGTTCTATTCGACTCGGTTCGTTTCGATCAGATCTTTGCAACGGCGGCGGCCCATGCCGGCGACCACATAACGTTCTTCGGCGTCGAGTGGCACGCCCTCACGATCATCTGTCTGTTGCTGTTCGTGGGTGCCATGGGCAAGTCAGCCCAGATCGGTTTGCATACCTGGCTGCCAGATGCTATGGAAGGTCCGACACCGGTTTCGGCCTTGATTCATGCCGCCACCATGGTGACGGCAGGGGTGTTCATGGTGGTGCGCATGTCGCCGCTGTTCGAACATTCCGAAACGGCCCTGATGGTGGTGGCGATTATTGGCGCAAGTACAGCCTTTTTCGCTGCGACTATAGGGTGCGTCCAGAATGACATCAAACGAGTGATCGCCTATTCCACGTGTTCGCAGCTGGGCTACATGTTCTTTGCCATCGGTGTCTCGGCCTATCAGGCAGCCATTTTCCATCTGATGACCCATGCCTTCTTTAAGGCATTGCTGTTCCTATCGGCTGGTTCGGTCATCCATGCCATGTCGGGGGAGCAGGACATGCGTCGCATGGGCGGCATTGCCGGCCGGATCAAGGTCACTTATGCAATGATGTGGGTCGGCAGTCTGGCCCTGGCCGGCATTCCGTTCTTTGCCGGCTATTACTCGAAGGATATCATTCTGGAAGCGGCGTTCGGCGCGCCATCGGTGGCTGGGCGCCTCGCATTCTGGATGGGCATCGCCGCTGCCTTCATGACCGCCTTCTATTCCTGGCGTCTGCTGTTCATGACCTTCCATGGCCAGCCTCGCGCCGATGAAAAAGTGATGGCCCATGTTCATGAATCGCCGCCCGCGATGCTGATGCCGCTTCTGATGCTGGCAGCGGGGGCATTGTTTTCAGGTTGGATCGGTTATGAGTCCTTTGTGGGTGAGCATCGGGAAGCCTTCTGGGGGCAGGCCATTGCGGTACAGGCGGCCCATGATTCCATCGTCGCGGCCCATCATGTCCCGATGTGGGTGAAACTGGCCCCCCTCATTGTGGGGGGCGGAGGGATTGCCCTGGCCTATCTGCTCTATATCCGGCTGCCGGTGCTGCCAGGCTTTCTGGCCAGTGTTTTCAATGTCTTGTACAAATTTCTTCTCAACAAGTGGTACTTCGACGAACTCTATGATCTGCTGTTCGTTCGCCCCGCCTTTGCCATTGGTCGCGGTCTGTGGAAGGGAGGCGACGGCGCGGTGATCGATGGGATCGGGCCTGACGGCGTGGCGGCAGCCAGTCGCGATATCGCCCGGCGTCTGGGTCGTCTGCAATCCGGTTATATCTATCATTACGCCTTCGCGATGATTGTCGGTGTGGCGGCTTTCGTAACCTGGTTCATACTTTTCCATCTCGGATGAGGCTTGCGGCAATGATGGATTGGCCCCTCCTGTCCCTGGTTACGTTCCTTCCGCTGGTCGGCGCGGCCGTCATTCTGACCATCCGGGGGGAAGAAGCGCTGGTGGCGCGCAATGCGCGCAACGTGGCTCTGTTGACCTCCACCGTGACATTCGTCCTGTCGCTGGCCCTGTGGAGTCTTTTCGACCTAAACACGGCAGCGTTTCAATTCGTCGAGAAGATGGAGTGGCTACCGGGGATAGGCGTGAACTATCACATGGGCGTGGACGGCATTTCCCTCCTGTTCGTGCTCCTGTCCACATTCCTGACCCCGATTTGCATCCTGTCGAGCTGGCAGGCGGTGACGATACGGGTCAAGGAATACATGATCGCCTTCCTGGTCCTTGAAACCATGATGGTGGGGATGTTCTGTGCCCTTGATCTGGTGGCTTTTTACATCTTCTTCGAGGGTGTTCTGATCCCGATGTTCATCATTATCGGGGTATGGGGCGGCCCGCGCCGCGTATATGCTGCTTTCAAGTTCTTTCTTTATACGTTGGCAGGCTCTGTCCTCATGTTGCTTGCCATGTTGGCCATGTATTTCGCCGCCGCGACAACCGATATTCCGACCTTGATGGATTTCTCATTCCCGGAAAAGATGCAAACATGGTTGTGGCTGGCTTTCTTCGCCTCATTTGCCGTCAAGGTTCCGATGTGGCCCGTACATACCTGGCTGCCGGATGCCCATGTCGAGGCCCCGACGGCCGGTTCGGTGATCCTGGCTGGCGTCCTGCTGAAAATGGGTGCCTACGGTTTCTTGCGTTTCTCGGTTCCCATGTTCCCAGATGCCAGCGACTATTTCACGCCGCTGGTTTACACCCTGTCCGTGGTGGCCGTCGTCTATACCTCGCTGGTGGCGCTTGCCCAAGACGACATGAAGAAGCTGATTGCCTATTCCTCCGTTGCCCACATGGGATTTGTGACGATTGGCATTTTCGCCCTGACTCCCCAGGCTGTAGAGGGCGCATTGTTCCAGATGCTGTCGCATGGCATCGTTTCGGGTGCTTTGTTCCTGTGTATCGGCGTGGTGTATGACCGCATGCACACGCGCGAGATTGCCGCCTATGGCGGGCTCGTGCATCGCATGCCCTTCTATGCCCTGGTGTTCATGGTGTTCACCCTCGGAGCGGTCGGATTGCCGGGCACGAGCGGGTTCGTTGGCGAATTTCTCGTTCTCCTGGGCGTGTTCCGGGTCAATAGCTGGGTGGCGCTGTTCGCAGCGACGGGGGTGATCCTGGGAGCAGCCTACATGCTCTACCTCTATCGCCGCATCATTTTCGGCAAACTGGAAAAACCGACCCTGCAGGGAATTCTGGATTTGAACGCACGTGAGATTCTCGTTTTTGCGCCCCTCCTGGCTCTGGTGATATGGATGGGAATCTACCCGACTTCATTTCTGGACGTGTTTCATACGTCAGTCGCCACTCTCATCGAGAAAAACCAGGTAGCGCGTGTCGCTGCCGAGGCATTGACCCTGGCGGCGGCGCCGTGACGAGAGGGAAGGAAGTCCCGATGACTGAATTGCCCAATCTTCTTCCAGCCCTTCCCGAACTTTTTTTGGCCTGTGCGGGGCTGGTCCTTTTGATGGTAGGCGTCTTCCGGCAGGGGGAGACAACGCCTGAGACGGTCGGTCTGTGGACCGTGCTAGCTTTGCTGATGGCCGGGCTGCTGGTGATGACGGGCGGAGGGGAGCGAGATACAACCTTCGGCGGGATGTTCGTGACCGACCGTTTCGGGATGTTCATGAAATGCCTGGTTCTGATCGCTTCGGCGGTCACTCTCGCCATGTCGCTGTCATGGATGCGACATGAGCGGCTCAATCGGTACGAGTTCTCGATCCTGATCCTCTTTGCCACGCTTGGCATGCTGATGATGATCTCGGCCGATGACCTGATGGCCATGTATCTTGGCCTGGAGCTGCAAAGCCTGTCATTGTATGTACTCGCTGCCTGTCATCGTGACAGCAGCCGCTCAACCGAAGCCGGACTGAAATATTTCGTGCTTGGCGCGCTGGCCTCGGGCCTGCTGTTGTTCGGGGCGTCGTTCGTGTATGGCTTCACCGGTCAAACGCGCTTCGATGAGCTGGCCAGGATTCTGGCCGGTGCAGAGGGAACCAGTCTTGGTGCAACGATCGGGATGGTTTTCATTCTAGCAGGACTAGCCTTCAAGGTCTCGGCCGTGCCGTTCCATATGTGGACACCAGATGTCTATGAGGGCGCGCCCACGCCGGTAACGGCCTTCTTCGCCGTAACCCCCAAAATGGCGGCCATGGCCCTGCTGGTGCGGGTAATGACGGGTCCCTTCGGGGTCATGAGCGAACAGTGGCAGCAGGTGGTAACGGCACTGGCGATTGGCTCGATGGTACTGGGCGCCTTTGCCGCTATCAACCAGACCAATATCAAACGTTTGATGGCTTACAGTTCCATCGGCCATGTCGGATATGTCCTGATCGGTCTGACGGTGGGCAACGTGGCCGGTGTACGGGGCATTCTGATCTATCTTGCCATCTATCTTGCCATGAATCTCGGTGTGTTTGCCGTCATTCTGTCCATGCGCCAGAAGGGACGTCTGGTCGAGGAAATCGAAGATCTGTCGGGCCTGTCGAAGACGCAGCCCGCCATGGCGGCAGCCCTGGCAGCCCTCATATTCTCGATGGCCGGCATCCCACCTCTGGCCGGATTTTTTGGCAAGCTTTATGTCTTCATGGCTGCCATTGAGGCACAGATGTATGTCCTGGCGGTGATTGGTGTCCTCACCAGTGTGGTAAGTGCCTTTTATTACCTGCGCATTGTCAAGATCATGTACTTCGATGAGCCGATCGAGGCTCTTGATCAGCCGCCCGGGCGCGCGGTTGGACTGGTCCTGATAGCAAGCAGTGTGGTTGTGATGTTTTTCTTCGTCTATCCGCTACCCCTGCTGCTTCAGGCGGAGACAGCCGCGGTGTCCTTGTTCCCTCCAGGGTGAAAGGGGAGAGGGCCGTGGCAACGCCGGAAGATTGGCCGACCGGATGGCGCCTTGTCAGCCATGACGTTCTCGGTAGCACCAATACGGAAGCCAGATGGCTGGCCAGGGCGGGGGGGGCTGGAACGGGAGCGGTGGTGATTCGGGCAGGCGTTCAGACCGACGGGCGCGGGCGCGGGACGCGAACGTGGCACAGCCCGGCAGACAATCTGTATTTTTCCGTTCTGTTGCAGCCTCAGGTGCCGAAGGCACATCTGGCCCTGGCCAGTCTAGTCGCCAGTGTGGCGGTGGTGGAGGGTATGGAAGACGTGGCCCCGGCGCTGGCAGGCCGGTTGTCTTGTAAATGGCCCAACGACGTATTGTGTGCAGGACGCAAATTGTGCGGCATTCTTTTGGAAGGGGAGGTTGCGCAGCCAGCCTGGATCGTGATTGGAATCGGCATTAATATCGTCTGGATGCCTGACACAGCGGCCGTTCGCTGTCCTGCCACGTCCCTGGCGGCGGAAGGGAGCACGGTCTCCGCTGAGGAGGTCTTCCGTGCCGTATGTCACCGGCTGGCGATGTGGCTTGACCGCTGGCAGAGAGAGGGGTTTGCACCGGTACGGAAGGCGTGGCTAGCGCGAGCGGCCGGCATGGGGGAATCCGTGAGGGTACGGTTCGACGAAGAAGATGCCGCCGATTTTTCTGGCATTCTGGCCGGTCTCGATGAAGATGGGGCTTTGCTGCTGGAAGAAGGAAAGGGGAGGCCGCGACGCATTCTAGCAGGGGACATCTTGTTCTAGTGAGTGTCCCCTTCTGCTGCGGGCCCTGAAGCGGTCGGAAAAGAAGGGTTCTGAAACGAACCTGACGGTCCATGGGAATCCGGCCCACGGGAACAGAGCGGGAACAGAAGGAAGATACTGTCAGCGGTGACTGATCGCGGAAAAGCCACGGGGTGAATATGGAATCTGAGTGGAATCTGCGGCTTTTCCAGGAAAGTGCGCATGGCAGAGGCAGTTCATGCTGCTTTTTCATGTCTGTACAGGATCAGCAACCGTGGAGATGAACGGTGCTTCTGGCAATCGACTGTGGCAATACCAATATCGTCTTTGCCTTGTTCGAGGGTGACGCCATCCGGGGCCAGTGGCGGGCTTCCTCAAAATCGGATCGCACTGCTGACGAGGTCGGTGTATGGCTGGCACAGCTCCTGGAAATGGAAGGTATTGATCGGCAGGTGGTCCGGGCAGCGATCATTGCTTCGGTTGTGCCGTCAGCGGTTTTTGGCCTCCAGTTATTGTGCCGGCGTTTTTTCGGTTGTGACGCATTGATCGTGGGAGAACCCGATGTGCGTTTAGGCCTGCACATTCTGATGGACCAGCCACAGGAGGTGGGGGCTGACCGGCTGGTCAACGCGGTCGCTGGCCATATTACCTACCCGGGGCCGTTGACTATCATCGATTTCGGCACGGCAACCACCTTTGATATGGTCGATGGCAATGGAAGCTATTGCGGAGGGGCCATTGCGCCTGGCATGTATCAATCCCTGGCGGCCTTGCACATGGCGGCAGCGCAGTTACCCCTGGTGGCAATCGGGCGGCCTGAACGGGTGATTGGCACCTCGACCGTCTCTGCGATGAAGTCCGGTGTTTTCTGGGGCTATGTAGGCATGATCGAAGGCCTGGTGGCGCGCATCGACAAGGAATTCGGCGGATCGACGACGGTGATCGCAACGGGAGGCTTGGCTTCCCTGTTCAAGGAGACAACAGATGTCATTCATTACCATGCTCCGGATCTGACTATGCGTGGCCTGCTTGAAATCTACCGGCGTAATCGAACCTTTTGATTCCAACCCTCTGACGATGATCGCAGCATGACCAATCAATTCGCCATTCCCGGAAACCAGATGGTCTTCGTTTCCCTGGGAGGGACCGGGGAAATCGGCATGAACATGTTTCTTTATGGGTATGGCGGCAAGTGGTTGATGGTTGACTGCGGAATCACCTTCGGGGATGATTCGATGCCGGCCGTGGATGTGGTGCTGCCTGATCCGACATTCATCGAAAAACACAGCGTGGATCTGGTCGGCCTAGTCATCACCCATGGTCATGAGGACCATCTGGGGGCTGTGACATGGATATGGCCACGGCTGCGTTGTTCTGTATACGCCACGCCATTTGCCACAGCACTTCTGGACAGCAAGCTGGCCGAGAACGGATTGGGCCACGAGGTTCCGGTCCATACCTTGGCAGGAGGAGAACGGCTGACAGTGGGGCCGTTTACCATCGAGGCCGTGCCGCTCACCCATTCCATTCCGGAGCCCACTGCCATTGCCATTCGTACCCCGGCAGGACTGGTCCTGCACAGCGGGGACTGGAAATTCGATCCCACACCGCTGGTTGGTCAGACGGCCGACGTTGTCGCCCTGGCGCGTCTTGGGGCGGAGGGCGTCATGGCCATGGTTGGTGATTCGACCAATGTCTTTACCCCCGGTACCTCCGGATCGGAAAACAATGTCCGTGCCAGTCTGACACGCCTGTTTACAGGTGTTGAAGGCCGCATTGCGGTGACCTGCTTTGCTTCCAATGTCGCCCGTCTGGAAAGCATTGCCATTGCGGCAGCCGTCAATAACCGGCAGGTTGCTCTGATGGGACGGTCATTGTGGCGCATCGTTGAAGCAGCGCGACGGTCGGGCTATCTTCCGGGGCTCCGCTTTTACACCACCGAAGAAGCCGCCGAGCTGCCGCGTGCGCAGGTGTTGTATGTGTGCACAGGCAGTCAGGGCGAACCGCGATCGGCCCTGGCACGTGTGGCCACGTTCAGCCATCCTCATGTGCGGCTGGGGCAGGGGGATATGGTAGTCTTCTCCTCACGCATCATCCCCGGCAATGAGCGGGCCATTCACCGTTTGCACAACCAGTTTGCGCGTCTGGGGGCCAGGGTCGTCACCGAGCGTGATCACCTAGTGCATGTTTCCGGACATCCGGGACGGGCGGAGATGGTGGAGATGTTCCGGCTGGTCCAGCCGCAAATGCTTGTTCCCGTTCATGGCGAAATGCGTCACCTGGTAGCGCATGCCGATCTGGCCCGTGCCTGCGGCGCCGCGGCCATGGTGGTGGAGAACGGCCAGATGATCAGCCTTGGTCCCGACCGTCCGGCTTTCCTGGGTACGGTGCCGGTGGGGCGGGTCGTGGTGGATGGCTGCCGTCTTGTTCCCATCGATTCGCAGATCCTGCGCAGCCGCAAGCGGATGATGTTCAACGGTTCAGCTGTGCTGACGCTGGTGGTTGATGCGGATGGACATCTATTACGTGAACCGCAGTTGGCTGCCCCAGGTCTCCTTGATCCCAGACAGGAGGACGATGGGGCAGTGGCGGCGGCCGTACGGGCGGCGGTCGGGCGGTTGTCACCAGGGGAACGGCACAATGATGATTCGATGCGCGAAGCGGTCCGGTTGGCAGTGCGGCGCAGTTTCAAGGAAAGTTTTGGCAAGAAGCCGTTGACCGAGGTGCATCTGGTGCGCTTGTGAAGAATCTTGTATGAAAGATGGTATTCTTTTGCAAAGAAGAGGGGAAAGAACACATGATCGGCAAGTTGAACCACGTGGCCATCGCCGTGCCGAATTTGGAGGCAGCTACAGATCTGTACCGTCAGACTCTGGGAGCCAAGGTGTCTGAGCCACAACCGCAGCCAGAGCACGGTGTAACCGTGGTTTTCGTCGAGCTGCCCAATACCAAGGTCGAATTGTTGCATCCCCTGGGAGAAAAATCTCCGATTGCCGCCTTTCTTGAGAAGAATCCAAGCGGTGGCATTCATCACGTGTGCTATGAAGTCCCCGATATCAACACCGCCGCTGCCAGAATGAAAGCTGATGGCAAGAAGGTGCTAGGGGACGTCAAGATCGGTGCGCATGGTAAGCCGGTCATCTTCCTGCATCCGAAGGATTTCAACGGCACCCTGGTCGAACTTGAACAGGCGTGAACTGGTATTGCGACCTCGCGCCCGGGCATCCTATGCATGGCCCCTATCACGCGACCAGGAGTACGGATTCCCGATTACGGAGGATGTGGTTCTGTTCGAGCGGCTGTGCCTGGAAATTTTCCAGGCCGGCCTGTCGTGGTTCCTGGTCCTGAAACGTAGGGAAGCGCTGCGAGGTGCGTTTGCCGATTTCGTACCAGGACAGGTGGCAGCTTTTGACGAAACCAGCCGGATGTGTCTTTTGGCCGATCCAGCTCTCATCCGTAATCGGCGCAAGATTGATGCCGTGATCGAGAACGCTCGCCGGGTCATGGCATTACAGGGCGAATATGGATCCTTTGCCGATTGGATCGAGTTCCAGCGGCGGGAAGTGGCAGTGTGGCGCGGTGTAGAGTCATGGATCCACCTGTTTCGTGGCACCTTCTTGTTCATGGGCCCGGAAGTGGTCAGGGAATTTCTCATGAGCATCGCCTATCTGCCCGGCGCACATCACGCGCAGTGCCCGGTCTATGCGGAAATCCTCAAGCATCAGCCCTGCTGGCTGGAATCGCGGGAGCAGACCGAATAACCAGAGTCCGGTTTAGGATGCAACGACCGCATGAAGGGCCGACCCGGATATCGTACGGATGTTCTGACCAAGACAAAAAACGGGGAGGCTCGCAATGCGCAAGGAAACGCTTGCAACCATGTTTTATGCTGATGAGTACGACGACACTTGCCGATGTCACGAGTCGTGCCTGTGTCATTAACGGCAGCACGTTGTCGATCGGCGGTCGACGCGCTTATAATCGCTGCAATGGCGGTGGACCGGTCCGGTTATATGGGATCGACACCCCTGAACTGGCCCAGATCTGTCACGATTCAAACGGCCGTTCCTGGCCATGTGGGCGCCTTGCGGCGGCAAGCCTTCTGGAAATGGTCCAGGGATGTACACTCAAACACCGCGGTAATTCTACCGATGACAAGGAAAAGCTGATTGCGATCTATTTCGTCGATCACGTTGATATCAATTGCGCAATAGCCCGCAAGGGGGAGGACATGTACCAATCTGAAGAGACGGCGACGCACGATGTCCGTATCGATCTATGGCAGAGGTCCTTTGAAGCGGAATAGCACCATGGTCGATAGGGTACAGGCAGCGCGAAGCGCCGGGTTCACGAATTCCCCCGACTCTGTATAATAATGTTCCGCCCATTCCGCAAGCAAGGGGAAAACCGCTATGCCCGTCTTGAAAATACAAACTAATCGACCCATGGACGAGACGACGAAGGTGACGCTGCTGACAGAAATGTCCCGCACCGTGGCAACCGAGCTTGGCAAGCCCGAACGTTATGTGATGATAGCCATCGAACCCGTTGCGGCCATGATGTTCGCGGCTGAAACGACGCCGCTTGCCTATCTCGAACTGAAAAGCATCGGTCTGCCGGTGTCCCGCACGGCGACTCTCTCGAAGGCCTTATGCCATCTCATAACCAAGACCCTTGGGATTCCCGGCAACCGGATCTACATCGAGTTTGCCAATGCTGAGGGGGGGCTGTGGGGCTGGAACGGGGGAACCTTCTGACGATTCCTCGTATAAGGAGATGATCCCATGTCGTCATCAAGATGCGTATCACGCTTGTGCCGCTTCGGAGTGGCGGGGTGTGTGGTGCTTTTTACCCTCGTGGCCGGCATGAGCGTGCACAGTTGGCCGGTCGAAGCCACGCCGAAAAAAGAGCCACCTGCATGCGCGGCTATTTCCTTCCGCCCGCTCGTCATGGGCATGGCCGATGGAATCCACGAAGCCGGTTTGTACAGATCCCGCTTCACGCGGATGGAACTGCTGGCCGACGTGAAAGACGGTCTGCCGAGGGCCTATTTTCTTCACATCAATGGCCAACGGCTGGAATCGGTGGCTGCCCCCATCCCCCGCGAGGCAGAAGGCTGTCTTAAGTCAAAGCATGTCAGGGTTCCGGTCATCAAGCAGGAAGACGCCTGCACCGGCAACCGCTTCCGTGCCGTCATTCACAACGGAGTCAAGCAGAAACTGGCCATGCTGTTCAGCTTGCAGGGAAATGAGTGGCACCTGTGCTCGACGGCAAACATCTGATACCATAATAACATCTTTGAGCCTTGATCGTGACAGGTCAAGGCCCCCTTGGAGTACCGGCGGGCTGCATCCGCCGGCTCTTGGTTTTTTGCGCCATTCAGGGCGCGCCACGGCGGTCGTCGCGGCGGTCCCGTGAGTGTAAGCCATGGCTTGCGCTCGCCCGGCTTCAGACATTGGGCGCGCCGGTCTCACGTATGATCAGGCGATGCACGCCGTAACTTACACCGATGGTCAGGACCGCGGCGAAAACGACATCGCTCAGGAAGTGACCCCCCTGTGCCATGCGAACGAAACCGACAAAAAAGCCATACGATACCGCAACAAGAATGACCTGTCGGCGCCAGAGAGGTGGAACTAGTAGGGCAAAAGCCACCATCCAGAAGGCGAGCGCGGCATGGCCGGAGACGAAGGAACAGTTGCTCCGACACTGGTCGGCCATGACCAGCGCGGGGGTGAATGTTCTGTCTCCTCCGAAGGCAATGAGCGTGGAGGGGCGTGCCCGCCCCCAGTGGTCCTTGAACAGGGTGTTGGCGAGCAGGCCAGGTCCGATCGCCAGGGAGGAGAGGAGATAGATGGCCCCACGCGGATGAATACCAAAAAACGATTGCCGGAAGATTGCCGCCGCCGTTCCCAGGAGGGCCACGAACAGCGCAATCCCGAGGGTCAGGGGTGGCGTAGCGGTACGTATGAACTCAAACAGCCCGTGGTGACGCAGAAAGAAGCGTCCGTCGGCAAGAAACCATCCACTCACGGTCAGATCGATCCCGGGAAAGATCACCAGGATCACCAGGCCAGGCAGGAGCCAGCGACAGGGTGAGGCCACTAGCCAGTGCCCCCACCCCTTCATCATCGCGCATACCCCCGGAAGGTGTCGCAATGGAAGACGCGAATCTCGCGCGTGAAATCGGCATGAAGTGGCACCCGCAGCACGGCCACCAGCTCGGTACGGACAAAAGCGTGTGCGACATGATCGGCGGTACGGTGTTCCGTTACCAGCAGGAAGCTGCGACCGATGGCCTGGCTCAAGTTGGTGATCATGTCGAAGTGATTGTTGACCGTGCCGGACTCGTTCCATATCACCGCGTCGAAAGCGGCTGGACGGGCATAGTATACCACCGACGTTAACACCTTGCGGGCATCGAACAACAGGGCAGTTCCCGGATAGTCGGTGCGTACATGCCGCAATTGGTGGCCGATGACATCCCAGCCACGGACCCGCTTGAACGGATCACTCCGGGCCGTGAACGCGTAGCCCACGGCAGTGGCAGCCTGGTCCAGGTTGTACAACACCGTCGCAGCAGCCAGATGGAGGGCGAGCGCTCCCTTGAACAGCCAGACCTTGTTCAAACGGACCAGCCAGGCCACCACCAGAACCGTTGCCGACACGAAGGCCGGCGCTGACCAGTTAGCATGCGCCCGCGACAGGAAGGCTTCCACGCCCATCACCGCCAGAACCGGCAGCGCCAGGGATAGGAGTAGGCGAGCATTGCTGTCTACGGCGATCACCTGCCGGCTGCGTCCTGTCAGCCAGATGAACACGGCCATCGGGATCGGACCGAACACGACAAATAGCGTGCCAAAGAAGGTGAGTCCTGCCTCGGGGTGGAACGGAACGTCACGCGCTAAGTGGGCATTGGCACCGGTATGCTTCCAGGTTACGAAGTCGTTGGCAACATTCCACAACAGATTGGGGGAAAAAAGGACAGATGCGACGATGATGGCAAGCCAGGGCCCGGCCGTCCGCAGCAACCGCCCCGGCGACCAGGCAAGGTATAGCAGAAGCGAGACCACGAAAAACAACATGGCATATTTGGCAAGAAGCCCCAGACCGATGACTCCACCCAGGACTCCCCACCAGATGAGACGGTTTTCCGCCAGAGCACGAACCAGCACCGCCAGAGCCACGGCCCAGAACATCAGAAGCAGGGCATCGACACTGATCACCATGGCCGAGAACGCCACGCCCGGCAGGGTCAGGAACACGATGGCCGACCAGAATCCGATCACCGGGTTGTACAGGCGTAGTCCGGTATCGTAAAGAGCAAGAGCGCCAACTAGATAGGCAAGCGGTGCCCCCAGACGGACACAAGGTTCGCTCTCTCCGCACAGTCCCGTGGTCAGGGCGATGACCCATCCGATCATGGGCGGCTTGGAGAAATAGCCCCAGGCCGGCATCTGCGCCCAGATCCAGTATTGGGCCTCGTCGAAGGACAGGTTTAGAGGATGGGCAACCAGCGTGGCCAGACGCCATGCCGTGACCGCCACGGCCACAGCCAGAACACCGCGGGCTGAATGGATCGTGGGAGGCTCGGAAGAGCGGGCCATCATGTCTGCAACGTGGGATGTCTGCAATCCTCAGGACGCATGCCGGCATTCACTGATGGCCTGATAGGCACTGACGACCATCTCGACAACCTGCTCGTGATCGTCCAGACGGTCGGTATTGATCACGAGATCGAATTGGGTGGGATCATTGAGGCGTGACTGGAACATGTCCCACACGAACTTGCCGCGGTTATGATTGACTTCTTCGATTCGGCGCAGGGCTTCCTCGATGGAGACGTTTTCTTCCGTGGCGATCCGTTCGGCACAGACCTGTGGCGATCCGGTGATACGCAGCCGCAGGGCGGTACTGCTGGAAAGAACGACATGGGCGCCGCGCCCGCACAGGACGCCGCCGATCTTGGCCAGACTGAGAATGACATTGACCAGATGGCGCCGATAGGTCCCCGGGCTGAGGTCGATGCCGGTCACCATCCGGTAGAGCCACAATTCCCGGGCGCGTCCCACGCCTTCATCCAGGGCGCGGACTGAATCCGGGTCGGCCTTCAAGCGCTCGGCGATTTTTTCCAGAATAACTCGATCGTACAGACGCACACCCAGACGCTGCGCCAGCATGGCCCCGATGATTTCACCTCCCGCCCCGTGATCGCGGGCAATGGCAACGACCGGGTGCTCAGGACATCCGCCGGCACCGGATTTGGACGGGACGCTGACGGCTGTGATCATGGCCTGAAGAGCATTGTGAACATTGGAGCTCATGGCCTGCAACCTGTCCCTGTTGTCATGATCTCTTCGTGTCTGATAACACTATCGCACTATGGTCGGTCCTGCAAGAGAAGTCGGAAAATGGTAGTGTCTCAAGTTTGGAATTTCGGCCTCCGCCCGCGCGTCGATGAGCGCAGTGATATCGTCCACGCTCCACTCCGACACGCCTGCAGCCATAGCCGGCTTGACCTTCCAGCGTCTTGTGGATGCAGACGAAGTTGTAGAACTTCACAAGGCCGCGTGAATCGGCGCATGTGCATGCGTATCGCGAGGTTCTTGCTGCTCGACATAGCTCGTGCTGACGTAGGTGCCATCGGGCCTACCGGTGATGGCATCAGCATCGCATAGCCGATATCATCACCGAACGACTCTTCGACGGCTTACAGGTATGCCTTGTATGAATCTATCTTTAATTGTATGCGCTTCGCCAAGCGTAAGCGAAGATCGTCGATGAAAGCCAGGGCGTATTTACCATTGCGACCGCCGACGAGATAGATCGCCAGCAACTTGTTCTAGGCTTCCAAGGCTGTCCAGGCCCACACGTCGCCCGCACCATCCGGTGCGGCCTTCGGCATCGGCAACGCTTCCCTGCTTGGCGTAGCAGAGCGCCCAAATCTCGTCGCACTGAATGCGGTTGACCACGACGCTCCGGAGCGTGCTCATCACGGTAGGCCGCGCACGCCGTTCCACCACATCCACGAGCACCTTGGTCACGGTGTTGACGCTCACATCCACCACGCGGGAGACTGACCGCAGGGACGATCCTTCGCAGAGGAGGCCGAGGATTTGAAGGCGCTTGGCGTGGGGAGCTTGCTCGCGCTGAGCGTTATGCTCGAGTTGATATCTGCTGTCAATGCCATTCCTGCACCACCTGCACAATTCTCTACGTCCTGCGCATCCTGCCGTATCGCCACACTCCTGCATAGCCTGCGGTTTGTTGTTACTTCTGCCAAGCCTGCCGCGATATAAAATAGTTCTGCGTTCTAGATACCAGGACCACAGAGGAGGCCTTCGAGGCGTCCTGATGCGGCGGCGTTTGGGCCCTTCCCCTCCTCCTCTGGATTCGGTGGCCCCCGGTCTTCTGCCTTACCCGTGGTGATATCCATGATTAGCTTAGCAAGCTGGTTCTGATCGCGTGAGCGCTTGGGGTGTTTCGCGCTCGTGCTTGCAATATAGCATTGTGCTACATTCTTTACGAGAGCTGTCAAGCGCGGGGTGGGACGGACGGTTTTTCAAACTGAGACACTACCCGGGAAAATGCCTCGGTACGGTCGGACAGGATCGGCTGCCGGTCTGAAACCGGCCTGCAGGCAGATCAACGGACGCTCCGCATGCCTTTTGACATTCTGGTTGGCGCGAAAATAGCTTAATATGCTTTGGTCTGATAGGCTGATAGAGTGATGTATCTTTTTCGATCCTAGATTGCAGCAGCAAACCGAGGGGAGGCATTCTGGCTCGGCCGACGCGGTGTCTGTACGATATAGAGAGCAGGCGGGAGCCATAAAGCCGCATGGTAGCAAAACGGTGGCAGTGTTTGAGGAAAGTCAAGGCAAGACACGGAAGGGGAGAAAGGAAGAATGACTTACGTCGTTACTGAAAATTGCATCAAGTGCAAGTTTACCGATTGCGTGGAAGTTTGTCCTGTTGACTGCTTTTATGAAGGAGAGAATCTTCTCGTTATCAGCCCTGATGAATGCATCGACTGCGGTGTTTGTGAACCGGAATGCCCGGCTGAGGCGATCTTCCCTGATACAGAGGCGCTTGCCCAGAAATGGCTTACCGTCAATCGAGAGTATTCTCAGAAATGGCCAAACATCACGAAGAAGCGTGACCCTCTTCCTGACGCTGAAGAGTGGAAAGGTAAGAGCGGCAAGGAAGGTCTTTTGAGTGCCAATCCCGGCAAGGGAAGCGGCAAAGGGGCATGATCGTACCACCGAAGTGGTACTGCGCTTTTCCGATGTTCCTAACGTCACCGTTGTGGTATAAAGAACAGGTTTGCCGCCGTGGAACCGCGTGAACCGATGGGCCTTACTTTGTGGATAAGGAGCGAGTTGATCCGTTATCGGGCAAGCGGTGTCGCCTGGGGGGGAGGGGCGGCTGGGGAACAGAAACCTTGCCTTCCTCTTAATCTTGCATGAATCCGGCATGAATCTGGCGGGGGCCGTTTGCAGATGGCGGGCGGGAAGTTGATATGCCGAAATCGGTCGCTGAGCATGAGTAAGGGATCATGTCGAAGGAAATGCCGTTCGCCACAGGTGACTTTGTCGTTTACCCGACACATGGCGTTGGACGGGTTGTCTCCATTGAGACACAGGCCATCGGTGGAATTGATCTTGAGCTTTTCGTCATTCGTTTCGAACGTGACCGAATGACACTGCGGGTCCCGGTCGGCAGGGCCCATAACTCCGGTTTACGCCGATTGGCCAACAAGAAGTTGATGGAAACGGCATTGTCCACATTGCGCGGGCGGGCCCGGGTGAAACGGGCTATGTGGAGCCGTCGGGCCCAGGAATACGAGGCCAAGATCAATTCAGGGGACCCTGTTTCGATTGCAGAAGTGGTGCGTGATTTGCACCGTGGCGCCACTCAACCCGAACAGTCCTACAGCGAACGGCAGATCTATGAACAGGCGCTGGAACGGTTGGCGTGTGAACTGGCAGCGGTTGAACAGATCGATCCGGTGGCGGCAACCCAGAAGTTGGAAAAGCTCCTCGCTGCGGCATGAAGGCACGGCTATGCAGCGCATGAGCAAAGACAGAAAAGAAATGACGTGACGCAACATGTCGGTCATGTCGGAGAATAGTTCAGGAAATAGCGATATCTTTGCTTCATTGCGTTCGGGAGGACGTGTATGGGCAGTCGGGGCGATTCATGGCGAAGCGAGGCGTCTTGCCGTCGTCCACCGGCAGATTGGCGCACGCTTCCGGGCCGGTGACAAGCTTGTCTATCTCGGCAATATCCTTGGCTGTGGACCGGATGTACGCGCAACAGTAGATGAGTTGCTCCTTTTCCGCCGGATGTTGCTTGCAAGACCCGATGTGAATTGCAGTGATATCGTTTTCCTGCGCGGTGCCCAGGAGGAAATGTGGCGCAAGCTGTTGCAGCTCCATCTCGCCCCTAATCCACGTCAGGTGCTGGAATGGATGCTGTCCCAAGGGGTCGGTCCAACCATCATCGCCTATGGCGGGAAGCCTGAAGAAGGACTGGTTACCGCTGAAGAGGGAGCCGTTTCAGTCTCCCGCTGGATCGCGGTGTTGCGCATAGCGGTCAATACCGCTGATGGCCATACGCAGTTGATGAATGCGTTGCGTCATGCCGCCTATACCGATGATCGTACCCTGCTGTTCGTCGCCACCGGTGTTGATCCCAGCCGGCCTTTGACGGCGCAAAGTGATAGTTTCTGGTGGAACGCAAGCGGATTCGCCCAGATTATCGAGCCTTTTTCAGGTTTCCGGCGGATCGTTCGTGGTTTCAGCCGCAAGGAAAAGGGCCTCATGGTCAGTAAACACACGGTTTCGCTCGATACCGGCTGCGGGTTCGGGGGCGTGCTGACGGCTGTTGCCTTCGATGTCGAAGGCAAGATGATCGATCAGGCGGAGGCGTGACAGCAAACAATTGCACAACAACAATTGAAGAGACAAACTAGAACAATGCGGGCAATCATGATGGCAGCCGGTCTGGGGAGCCGGCTTTATGGCAACGACGGTACCCATCCCCATAAGGCCCTTCTTGCCTTCGGAGGTCGTTCATTGCTGCAACGTCATGTAGAGATCCTGCGGGTGTCAAACGTGGCCGATCTTACCCTGGTGGTGGGATATCACGCCGAGGAACTGGGACAGGAACTGGTGCGCATCGATGCCCTGGATTACGTTTCCATGCGCTATAATCCACGTTTCCGTCGGGGTAGCCTGTTGTCACTGTGGACGGTGCGGGATGTTCTGCGCAGCGGGGCCGACATCCTGTTCATGGACGCCGATGTCCTCTATCATCATGACCTGATTCGGCGTCTGATCGACACACCATACCGCAATTGTTTCCTGCTTGACCGCAATGTTGAACCAACCGACGAACCGGTTCGATTGTGTCTGCAGAAGGGCCGGCTCGTAGAATTCCGAAAGGTGACAGGAAGCGATGTCGTCTATGACAGTGTGGGCGAGTGGCCAGGTTTCCTGCGTCTGGCTCCAGACAGTGCCATGCGGCTTGCCAATCGGCTTGAGGCCTTCGTGGCCGCTGGGCGGCTGGACGATCCTTATGAGGAAGCAATGCGGGCCGAGGCCCTGACCCGACCAGAAACGTTCGGGATCGAGGACATCACTGGCCTGCCCTGGATCGAAATCGATTTTCCAGCCGATGTCGAACGGGCCAGGTGCGAAATCCTGCCGCGACTTGCATGAGAGCACATGTCCACCGGTGTCTACAAGGAAAGATATGTCGTGCAGCGGGATGCGGCAACTTCAAAGGTTCTGGACCAGCTAGGTGTTGACTGAATGCCCAGGAAAATCTCCCATCTCCTGTTTCCACTCACCCTCGGCCTGATTATTCTATGGGGCATGGCCACGCAGGCTGGCAGCGTTGGTGTCGTCAAGGGCAGTGGTCTTCCGTTGCCACGTTTCGTTTCCCTGCGGTTAGATGAGGTCAATCTGCGCACCGGACCAGGCGTGCAGTATCCCATGGAATGGACTTACATGCGGCGTGGCTACCCTGTCGAGGTCATTGCCGAGTTTGATACCTGGCGTCGTATCCGTGACTGGGAAGGCAGCGAGGGGTGGGTCCACCAGAACATGTTAACCGGGCGGCGCACGTTTATCGTCCTGGGTCCGCTGAGCCACCGGCGGGACCTGCGGACACAGCCCGCCGATGATGCCATCTCTGTCGCCAAGCTGGAACTGGGCGTGGTGGGTGATCTTCTTCAGTGTCCGTCAAACACTGCCCAGTATTGCCGGGTCGAGGTTCGAAACTACGTCGGCTGGCTCAAACGTGGCGACTTCTGGGGTGTTCAGCGAGACGAGTTCATCCCGTAATACCAACGACGAGCGTCAATCTTGACTTACGCTTATGGAATCGCGGCGACGCGCCGAATGGCGCAAAAATCAAGGGCCGCGGATGCGACCCGTCGGTGCCTGGGGGGAAGTCACGATCAAGGCTCAAGAGTATAAGACCCATACGCCTTGATCGGTTGTACCAAAGGCTAATGAGTATGAATACGCTTTCAGTTCATTATATCTTTCCCGCTAGCGGCTCTGTGCGGATATGAAGATCACGCAACTGCTCCTGTCGTACCTCGGAAGGTGCCTGCATAAGTAGGTCCTGCGCCTGCTGATTCAGGGGGAACAGGATGACTTCACGGATATTTGGTTCGTCGGCGAGCAGCATGACGATCCGGTCCACCCCCGGCGCTGCCCCGCCATGGGGAGGGGCACCGAACCTAAAGGCGTTCAACATGCCGCCGAAATGGGCCTCGACATGTGCCAGGGTATAACCAGCGATTTCGAAGGCGCGGTACATGATGTCAGGCCGGTGGTTGCGAATGGCACCTGAGGACAGCTCGATCCCGTTGCAGACGATGTCATACTGGAATGCCTTGATAGTCAGGGGATCCTGCGTATTCAGTGCCGCGAGTTCCCCCTGGGGCATTGAGAACGGATTGTGACTGAACTGGATCTGTCCGTTATCCGGATTGCGTTCATAGAAAGGAAAGTCCGTCGTCCAGCAGAACCGGAACACGTTCTTTTCAAGCAGATTCAGTTCGTCGCACAGATGGGTTCGCACACTTCCAGCAAAAAGGGCAGCCTTGGCGGGTTTGTCACAGACGAAGAAGACGGCATCGTCATTGCCGACACCGGTTACCGTCCGGATATGGTTGGCCCGTTCCGGTTCCAGGTTTCTGGCAATGGGGCCCTTGGCCTCATCATTTTCAAACACGATATAACCCAGTCCCCCGGCTCCCTGCGCACGGGCCCAGTCATTCAGGCGGTCAAACCAGCTACGTGGGCGACCCGCAGCCCCTGGCGCCGGAATGGCCCGGACGATGGCGCCCTTGTCGATGGCCTTGGCAAACAGACCAAAGCCGGCGCCGCGGTAGGCCTCGGTGACGTCAGCGATCAGAAGAGGGTTGCGGAGATCCGGCTTGTCCGTGCCGTATTTCAGCATTGCCTCCTCGAAAGGAATACGGACAAAAGGCGGCGGAGAAACGAAGCGGTTCCGGGCAAATTCCGTGAACACACCATGGAGCACCGGTTCGATAGCGGCAAAGACATCGTCTTGTGTCGCGAAACTCATCTCGAAATCAAGCTGATAGAACTCGCCCGGCGAGCGGTCGGCCCGGGCATCTTCGTCGCGAAAGCATGGAGCGATCTGGAAATAGCGGTCGAAACCAGCTACCATCAGCAACTGCTTGAACTGCTGCGGCGCCTGCGGCAAGGCGTAGAACTTGCCAGGATGCAGGCGGCTTGGCACCAGGAAATCGCGGGCGCCTTCAGGGCTGGAAGCGGTCAGGATCGGCGTCTGGTACTCAAGAAATCCCTGTGCCATCATGCGCCGGCGCAGACTGGCAATGACCTGGCTGCGCAGGATCATGTTGCGGTGAACTACCTCCCGGCGCAGATCGAGAAAACGGTAGCGCAGCCGCAGATCTTCGGGAAACTCCTGATCGCCATGGATCAGAAGGGGCAGAACTTCTGCCGCGCTGAGCACTTCGGCGTCCGTTGCCTGCAGCTCGATCATCCCGGTATCAAGTCTGGGGTTGACAGTATCGGGCGACCGTTCGAGCACCGTGCCAGTAACGGTGATCACGCTTTCCGCTCGCACGGGCTCCAGCACGGCAAAGACCGGACTGTGACTGTCAACCACCACCTGCGTGATACCGTAATGATCACGCAGGTCAATGAAAAGCAGATTGCCGTGATCACGCTTGCGATGTACCCAGCCTGACAACCGGATGGTAAGACCAGTATCGCTGGCGCGCAGTTGACTACAGGTGTGAGAGCGATAAGGATGCATGGTGATTCTCGAATCAGCAACCAGCCCGGTAAACCACACCGATCCATGTCAATTGTCAACGACGATTTTTCGGGATGCGGAGAAATGCACCCGGTTCCAGGCCACAGACGCAAAAACCCTCCCTTTCCCCACCTCCCCATTCCGGAATCATGTGAGAATCACGCGGTGCGATTCAGTCGCCGTCCTGGGGATGAGAGGGTGGCGTGGCGGAAGGCTGGCCATTGGACGGAGGGACGCTCTTGACAGCAGAATCCTCCCCCGTCCCACGCGCCGGTGCACCGGCAGGAAGGGAGTCGGCTGCGGCCGGTTCAGACTCTGCGCTTCCGGAACCGGGCAGGTCCCCATGCTCTTTTTCTTCTGCAACTTCTTGCATGACTGATTCCTCTGCAATCGTCTCGGTGCGGCGGCGATGCAACCCTCTCTTCGGTTCCTTGAGGGCTTTCGCGACCCTGGAGCTGTTGGCAGGCTCGTCATCCGTTTTCCCGGCGGCCCTGCTCTTCTTGGCCCTGGGTAGCGTCCGAGCTGTATCGGTGGTGTCCTCTGTCGTTTTCTCCCGGGGGCGCCGTCTTCTTCTTTTGGGAGACGGTTCGACTACCTCTTCAGCTGTGTCAACGGGAATAGGCAGATCCGGCTCTCCTGCCCAGAGGAGCCCCAGGGCATTATCCCCAGCGGCACCGTCTCTCTCTGTCTGATCGGTTGCGGTGACAGCCGAGATATCCTTTTCGCCCGTTTCCTGCGCGGTATCGGGAACGATCACGGCCACGCCGGTCCCATTGTCCTGGTCCATACTGTCCTCGACAGTCTTTCTTCCAGAGAGGCCCTCTCCAGACGCAGCATGTTCAGGCACATTCCCTTCACGGGAACCGTCTGGAAGGGAAACGGTTTCCACCTGTCCGGTCGTCTCGTCGCCTGTCTCCTTGTCCTCCGGAGGAGAAAAGAGGGGAACCTCCAGGTTTCTCAGAAGATCGATGAGGAAGAAATCTGGCACATGATCGCCAAATCCCCGCACATTGTCAGGATGTTCCATGGCTGGGACTCCCGTTCCATCGTCCAGAAGCAGATGCCGCCGACTACCGCTATTTCGAGATCCTTCCATTCGTTCCCCCCGTTCGTTCCGTCCTCGACGCTGGTCGTGTATCCGTTCCCTGTCGGGCCGTCGTCTGCGGCGCTCCGTCACTAGTTCAACCTTCTCCAGGCCATCGACCGCGACACGCGGAATCGGGTGTCCGATCAATGTCTCGATCGCTGTCACGTGGCTGCCGTCCTCGGGAATTGCGATGGTGAAGGCACATCCGCTCAATCCGGCCCGCCCCGTGCGGCCGATCCTGTGGATATAATCCTCAGCGTGAATGGGCACGTCAAAATTGAAAACATGGGACATGGCCGCGACATCGATGCCGCGGGCAGCCACATCCGAACACACTAGAAGGGAAATCTCGCCTGCCCTGAATCGTTCCAGGGTCTCTGTTCGCAAAGGTTGTGGCATATCACCATGCAGCATACCAGCCGGAAAACCGTGCTTAAGCAAAGAGCGGTGCAGAACGCCGACATCACGTTTGCGGTTACAGAAAATGAAGGCGTTGCGTACCTGCTCCTTGTGCAACAGGTGGCGCAGGGCTTCACGCTTGTCATGAAAATCGACAATGATCAATCCCTGGACGACACAATCTGTCTGTTTAGTCGGCAGCGCAACACGAATCTCCTGCGGATCGTTCAGGAATGCATCCGCCAGACGCTTCACCTCGGGCGACATGGTGGCTGAAAAGAACAACGTCTGCCGCTGGCGCGGTAGCAGCATGACAATGCGTTCGACATCGGGAATGAATCCCATGTCGAGCATGCGGTCCGCCTCGTCGATCACAAGGATGCGTACATCGGACAACAGGATACGACCACGCTGGAACAGGTCCAAGAGACGCCCAGGGGTTGCGATCAGCACATCGACCCCGCGATCAAGCAGCCGAATTTGATCGGCAAAGGATTCACCGCCGACCAGCAGCGCCATACCAAGCTTATGGTAGCGACCATAGCGAGAGAAATTCTCTCCCACCTGTGCGGCCAGCTCCCGCGTTGGCGTCAGGATCAACGACCGCGGCATGCGCGCCCGCGCCCGCCCCTGCGCCAGAATCTCGATCATGGGAAGGGTGAAAGAGGCCGTTTTGCCCGTGCCCGTCTGGGCGATGCCCAACACATCTCTTCCCATGAGGACAATCGGAATTGCCTGGGTCTGAATAGGCGTTGGAACAGTGTAGCCTACTTCGGTGACGGCTTTCAAGGTTTCGGGGCCGAGCCCCAGTGTGGTGAAATGCATTGTCTGTCTGTATGAGACCTGCAGGATACGACAAAGCACAAAGCCCCGTCTCCTGCTTTTGCCCGTATCATAGAACAACCGGTCGTTCTGTCAATGATTGAGGTGCCAGATATCGGATGGAAAGACTCCGGAGAGGGGAGGCCGCATGGGTGGCTCAAGACACAAAACAACGCTGATGGAAAACCAGCCTTTCCCCGGTCCAGGAGGGAGGGGGGCTTCCTGGGGTGAAAGGCAGCCATTTTACACGCCGCCGCGGCAGACTTGTGTGAAGGCCGTAGCGTCCCAGGGGGAGGGCGTGATACCTGGCTCTTGACTTCCATCTTCTACAACCTGTGCCCCCATCCTCCTGGACCTGCATCAGATCATGGCCTCAGACCGTGCGATTGTGCAGACCACATTCGATCTTGGCCTGTCCCCGCCAGCGACCGGCCCGGATGTCCTCACCCGGGGCCACGCGATCGGTGCACGGCACACAACCAATGGACAGAAATCCTTGCGCTTCCAGAGGAAGCCGCGGCAGGTCATGGGCGGCGAACCAGGCGTCCACCTCGGCCCTGGTCCAGTGGCGCAATGGATTGATCTTGAGACGTCTCGCCTCGATCTCGAAAGCCGGCAGACCGATGCGCGTTGCGCCATGGTAACCCTTGCGACCATTTAGCCACGCGGCAAGGCCGGCCAGGGTCCGGTCGAGCGGCTTCACCTTGCGCAGCGTGCAGCACAGATCGAGATTGCAACGGCATAGATCGCGGCCAGGGTCGGCGGCGGCGATCTCTTCCGGGGCGCGGGGGTGACCATCTGCACATCCGCCAGCTCCAGGCGGGCTGTCAGTGTGTCCCGGTAGGCAGGCGTCTCGGGAAAACAGCTTACCGGTGTCAAGAAACAGAGCCGGCGTAGTCGAATCAGCCATGGCCACCATGTGCAGGAGGACAGCAGCCTCGGTTCCGAACGAAGATACATAGGCAATGCGGCCTTTGATGGTCTCCACCACCATCTGGGTGACCAGATCTTCGGCCGGCAGACCGCCGAAACGTGCCTCCAGGTCGGCCGCTGGCGCCTGGCTTTTCTGGCGGCAATGCAGGGCGGCGATGGTTTCGACGCCATCGGCGGCGGCCTGGTAATGCGGTCGGTCATAGGCACCCAGGCACTCGAAAACCGTTTCCACCGGATGGCTGGATCGATAAGGGAGGAATCGAAGCCACAGCGGTGCATGAGCGGAATCTGGTCGGGCAGGACCATGCCGATAGCCCGTATCTCACCCCTGAAGCGATAACGCTCGCGCAAGGAACGGACACCACCGAATAGGTTCGTCCATCGCTGCAAGTGGGGAAGGAGATGGCCATCAGCGCCAGACGGTCGAAATCGGCAGCAATCTCTTCCGGTTCGCCCTCCAGCCGCACACCGAGAGCGGTATTGCGCCGGGCGAGGGCGGCACGCTTGGCCTTCCAGCGAGTCAGACTTAACAAGACGGCCCCATGCAAGGGAATGTCTGCATCGTCGGCGACCGCAAGCTATGGGTCATCCACCACCCTGTCATGCTTGATCAATGACATGAAAAGCCTCCTTGAACGGGGGGCGGCGCCGATGCGACGGTAGGTCCCCAGAGGAACCATTCGCCCGTCCGGCGGTGCGCCAGATAGACCCGTATCAGGGTCTTGATGGCATCGGCCCGGGTGGCCCGGGCCGATGAGCTGCCCTGGCGTGGCGTCATCCCCCTCTCTGCCGCTAAGCGTGATCTGGTAGAATTCCTCCCCGCGCTTGTCCACGCCAAGAATGCCGATGTGTCCGTCGTGATGGTGTCCATAGGAATTTATGCAACTATAAATATTAAATACGCAAGGGGCAGAGATGGCCGAGTGTTTCCTACAAACGTGGCAGGCTGACCTGGCGTACGTGCGGCAGCACAAGATTCTTGTGATGAGAGATGCGCAGCTCGACGTGGCTGTAGCGATCGGCCAAATCGGCGACGGTTTCCATCATGTCCGCCGTAATATCGCCTGGCCCGATCGGGATGCTTGTGGGAGGTGACATTGGTTGCAAGCCAGCGGTGGAAGTCCGTATCGCGTGAGGACTCCCGCACTTTCTCTGCCGATGCCAGATCGCCTGACCGGTAGGACAGGGCGAAGGGTTCTGCCAGGCGTGCTATTTCGGCAGCGATTACATCCGGATCGGGCCGGCGCACCTGCTGCCATTCCTCTTCCACCATGCCGGTAAACGCCGCCGCGCCAATGTCTTGCACCAGGATCTTGGTGCGCACCCTATACTTGTTGTCGCGACGTCCGAAGCGGTTGTAAATGCGTAGGATTGCCTCGATGTAAGAAAGCAGGTCCGCCTGGGGGAGATAAGGAACGGATCGTCGTCCCGATGGCTAGCATTCGTCCCTGACCGTCGTCGACGATGACTTCGTAGCCGGTCGCGCCGGTCCTGTTGCGCACGAGCTTCAGACCGATATCGTGCCAGCGTACGCCGCACGGTCGTTCGGCGAACCGGTCACTGCCACCTTGAACTTGCGGGGTAGATACGAGAACTCTGGGTAAAAGGTGGACCATTGCCGCATCAGCTCAGCCGTGATTCTATGCAATTAATAATATTATTGATTGATGTGATATCAACTTTTAATAGTATATCTAGGATGTCATGGACATCTTCCAGACCGATCCAGATGCAACTGGTGGGAGGAGATGGCGCTATAAGGAGTGGCCACCCGCAGCATGTAGCTGTAAATCTGGAGGTAAACACCGTTCATCAGTCTGAGAGGGCGAAACTAGTTCTCGCTCAACTTTCAATTGAGGCGGCGACGCACCTGGCCTCGAAATTCGTCAGCACGGCGTGTCACCAGTGTGCGATCGTGAATGTCATAGTGGTACATGGTGTACCTCTTTTACGGGCAAACCACGGGACGCAGGACCGGAAGCCTAGATCGCTTCTCTCAGGTAGGCATAATACGGATCTGAATTCTCTTTATGTGTGATCTCTATCAGATACTGATCAACTACTTGATAGATGACAACACTATGATGCCCTTGTTCGAGAAGGGCCACCGTTCTGCCGGCGTCAGCGACAAAGACCGCATCCGCGATCCGTTCCGATCATTGACTGGTCTCGGTGAGATAGACTACACCCGCCCGTCGGTAAGACGACTAGCTGTCAAAGCCTGCAAGGATATGGGGAGGCACTTCCCCTGTGGCGCGCTCTTGATACGCTGGAGCAAGATCTCGACGAAAGACGAAAAGCGTCAGCCCTGCGGTGAACCGTGTGGGGTAGCGTGGGCAGACACCTGACTCCCGGCTGGACACAAGCTGACGTGGAAATAGTGGAACGCGTGGTGACGCACACACCTCCGCTCCACAAGAGGGCAATGAAGAGGCTGAACCACGCGATTTCCTCCATTCTGGCCTTGATGGCCAGTAATAAATCACGATTCACGCCTTTGTCAAGAACGATATGACTCGTATTCATGTATTTTTGAAAAACTACGTTTATATTATGTTAGGTTTGGCAACTTCACTTTTCCAGAAAGGCCGGCGTCCCCGCAACCAGCCCGCTGCCGGTACAGGGGCAGCGGGTCTCTTCCGTAAAGGATTGGCGTGTTGTTTTTGTCTCAGTATTGTGGCGTCGATGTGCCGCGCTTGGTTATCAGACGGTCCCACTCCTCAAGGATTTCATAGGCCAGCTCGGCGATGCCACGTGGGGTTTCGTAATTCTCGTTGCCAGCCAGCGCCATCGCGGCTGCCTGTAGTGCCGCCGCAACCAGTTTCGAATCATTGAAGGCAGACATCAGACCGGCTCCCGTGTATAGTGTATTTGACATGCGTTTGGCTTTGGTCATTGGTTCCCGATCTCCCGCTATAACGGAGCTGGAACGGTTTTTCCAGCCTGTACGTCTGCAAGGGGCAGGGTGAGGGGCTTCCGCCACGCTACCCCTCCCCCCGGCACGAAAGAGCCCTGTCTGTTCTCATTCCTCCCTTCCTCTCAACTATGGAAAGGCCTGGCGTCGGGTGGAGGAGGATGCAGGCCAGATCCTGCATCCGATTGTCCTGCCAAGGCAGGCGATGGACCGTTATGAAAACAGCGCCCCTTGACAAGGGCGTGGGCACAAAATAAATCACTGGCACTCGATGGCTGGGAGTGCTAACGGCTTAGCATGGCTGGGAGTACGACTGC
>CAZUWH010000005.1:79612-115319 GCA_964624075.1 uncultured Rhodobacterales bacterium | reverse complement strand
CCAAGCCGACCATCTGGCAAGACTGGCGGAGGGGGGGGGATTCGAACCCCCGGCGCCTGAGGGAGGTCCCCGATCAAGGTTCGTAAGATATCAGGCTCCCGGCCCCGGCTCAACACCACGGTAACGCCCGCAGCAATAATGTGGAAGACAGGGAGAAGCCCTGGGACGAATGAGAGCATTCGTTGCGATCCTGTCGTGGCCGCTTCGGACTTGAACTTTGCTGGTGGGCGATGACGGGCTCGAACCGCCGACCCTCTCGGTGTAAACGAGATGCTCTTCCTGCTGAGCTAATCGCCCCTGCTGACTTTTCCACCACCACGCCGACCCTGCTGGCAACCACTAGCCTTCAGAGGCAAGGCCCTCCACCGGGTTACCTGCGGCCGCTCTCCCGGCAAAGAACACCCCTTCTTCTAGGAGAGGGAGAACATCCTTCCTCCGATTACCTCGTTCCGGAAAACGCTTGCCATTATTCTTATATGATATCACAGACTGTTTCATTATTTATCATTTATTGATAAACTTGACCGGGAAGTGAAACGAACCTGACAGGGTCTCCTTCCTTGCCGATCAGGGCCCTGTAATCCTGCCGGCCGCCCCAGCAGGCGGCCGTCTCTTACGCGCGAGAGAGGTATGTCAATTTATGGCATCTTTCAATTGCTTGCCCGGCTTGAACTTGGGCATCCGTGATGCCGGAATTGTTATTTTTTCGCCGGTACGCGGGTTTCTGCCCTCGCTTGCTGCCCGCTCCGTCACATTGAAAGTGCCAAAACCAACCAACCGAACTTCATCCCCTGTCTTCAGGGCCACCATGATGGCGTCAAATACAGCGTCCACGGCCTTCACCGCGTCGGCTTTGGACAAACCACTTGTGTTCGTCACTGCAGCAACAAGGTCATTCTTGTTCACTTGAACCCCCTCTGATATCAAACAAAACGCTTGGCCGTCCCTTGTTTGACGTTTTATTGAACATTTGTCTTTTCCCCAGAGATGGACGAAAGCTTAGAATAGATTTTCTACTCTCGCCAATCGTGGGCCTGGACAACCGACGCCGAGAATTGCCTTTCACCGGCTCTTTCCTCTCTCGTCGGAGGGTTATCCGACTGTCATACATCTTACAAGGGAAATGTTGCATGCATTCTTGGAACCAAAAGAAACACCCCCCCCCCACCTCCCTGCGGCGTGGTGAAAAGCATGTCTTTACAAAAGATTTTGAGAAATTTCTGCCGGAGGCACCTCCTCCAGCCGCGGCCCTCTAATGCGTTACAACCAGATCTTCGGTTGAAGAGTCGTTTTCACGCACCGATTGTACCATCGTTTCCTCGCGCTCGACCCATTCGATGGCCGTCAGGGGCGCGACGAGAGACTTTTCCAAAACTTCATCCACCGTGGACACCGACATGATGCTCACGCCTTTCTTGACGTTCTCTGGAATTTCAGCGAGATCCTTTTCATTTTCTTTCGGGATCAGGACGCTTTTGATTCCCCCACGCATAGCGGCAAGCAGCTTCTCTTTCAAGCCCCCGATCGGCAGCACCCGCCCACGCAGAGTAATCTCTCCCGTCATGGCAATATCTTTGCGCACGGCCACTCCGCTCAAGGCAGAGACGATTGATGTACACATGGCGACCCCTGCCGAAGGCCCATCCTTCGGAGTTGCTCCCTCTGGCACATGAACATGGATGTCGTGCTTCTCAAACAAGGTCGGCTTGATACCGAAATGGATTGAACGAGATCGCACATAGGATCTGGCAGCCTGGATTGATTCCTTCATCACATCGCCGAGCTGGCCGGTCACCGTCACATGCCCCTTGCCCGGCATGATCACCGCTTCAATCGACAACAGCTCCCCACCTGCCTCGGTCCACGCCAACCCTGTCGTCACCCCGACCAGGTTTTCCAACTCGGCTTCACCGTACCGGTATTTGCGCACGCCGGCATACTTGTCAAGATTCTTGTGCGTTACCATGACCCGCTTCATGCCCTTCATCAGGATCTCCTTGGTGGCCTTACGGGTCAAGTTGGCAATTTCACGCTCAAGGTTGCGCACACCGGCTTCACGGGTATAATAACGGCACAGATCCCGCAGAGCGGCCCCGGTAATGCTCCACTCTCCCCTCCTGAGTCCGGTGGCCTCCGTCTGTTTTGGAATCAGATGGCGGACGGCGATTTCAACTTTCTCATCCTCCGTGTATCCGGCCAGACGAATGATCTCCATACGGTCCAGGAGCGGCTGCGGCATGCGCAATGTATTGGCTGTGGTGACAAACATCACATCGGATAGGTCGTAATCAACCTCCAGATAATGATCGTTGAAGGCGACGTTCTGCTCAGGATCAAGAACCTCCAGAAGCGCAGACGCCGGATCGCCCCGCCAATCGGCGCCCACCTTGTCCACCTCATCGAGGAGAAACAGAGGATTGGAAGCCTTGGCCTTCTTCATCCCCTGAACGATCTTGCCTGGCATCGATCCGATATAGGTCCGGCGATGGCCGCGAATCTCTGCCTCATCCCGCATTCCGCCCAACGAGACCCGAACAAAATTGCGTCCCGTGGCCCGGGCGATGGATTTGCCAAGCGAGGTCTTGCCCACCCCTGGCGGACCGACCAGACATAGGATCGGCCCTTTGACCTTCTTTGTGCGCTGCTGCACCGCCAGATATTCGAGAATCCGTTCCTTGACCTTTTCAAGCCCGAAATGGTCCTCGTCCAGGATCTTCTTGGCCAGCTTAATGTCACGCTTGACCGTGCTCCGCTTCTTCCACGGAATGGACAGAAGCCAATCGAGATAGTTGCGCACCACTGTCGCCTCGGCCGACATCGGACTCATGTTCCTAAGCTTCTTCAATTCGGCCAGGGCTTTCTCGCGGGCTTCCTTGGACAGGCGGGTTCTGTTGATGCGCTCCTCAATCTCGGAGGCCTCATCACGCCCATCTTCCCCCTCGCCAAGTTCCTTCTGGATGGCCTTCAACTGCTCGTTCAGATAGTATTCCCGCTGTGTCTTCTCCATCTGCCGTTTGACACGGTTGCGGATCTTCTTTTCAACTTGCAGGATGCCGATCTCGGACTCCATGAAAGAATAGACTCGCTCCAGGCGCTCGCTAATAACGGCTATTTCCAGCAATTCCTGCTTGTCGGCAACCTTCAGGGCCAGATGCGAGGCCACCGCATCGGCCAGCTTGGCCGGTTCATCAATCTGGTTGACTGAAGCCAGGACCTCCGGGGGAATCTTCTTATTAAGTTTGATATAGTGCTCGAAGTGGGTCACCACCGAGCGAGACAGGGCCTCCAGCTCCTCGATATTGCCAATCTGCTCCTCGATCGGCTCGACATGCGCCTCAAAGAAGGACTCGCTGCCGGTGAAGCCCAGAATGCGCGCCCGCTGCCCCCCCTCCACCAGAACCTTGACCGTACCATCTGGCAGCTTGAGAAGCTGAAGGATCGTAGAGACAGTGCCGACCCTGTAGATATCCTCTATAGCCGGATCGTCTTGTGCCGCATTGCGCTGGGTCACCAACAGAATCTGCCGGTCGTTTTTCATCACGTCTTCGAGGGCACGAATGGATTTTTCACGTCCCACAAACAAAGGGACAACCATATGCGGAAAAACGATGATATCCCGCAGAGGCAACACAGGAAAGATGGAACCCGGCACACTCGTCACTTTAGCTACCTCTTTGCTTTCCGGACAGGGAATCGTCCCCTGTCCGTCCGTTATCCCCTGCACACCTGGGCACCAGGCTGGCCTCGGTAAAGGCAGAACGACACCTCCTGCCCTTCACGCACTCGAACCAATATCTTCACGGCGATCCGAAGAGTAGATCAGCAATGGCTTGGCCCGGCTCTCCACCACCTCCTTGTTGACCACCACCTCAACCGTCCCTTCCATGGTCGGCAGGTCGAACATGGTCTCGAGCAGGATGCTTTCCAAGATCGACCGCAAACCACGCGCGCCTGTTTTGCGGTCGATAGCCTTGTGCGCGATGGCCCGCAAGGCATCCTCGTGGAAAGTCAGGTGAACACTTTCCATTTCGAACAGCCTCTGGTATTGCTTGACCAAGGCGTTCTTGGGAACGGTCAGAATTTCGACCAGTGCGCCCTCATCCAGATCACCCAGAGTCGCGATAACCGGCAGTCGTCCTACGAACTCTGGAATCAACCCGTACTTCAACAAATCCTCCGGCTCAACCCCTTGCAGAATATCACCGGTCCGGCGCTCATCGGGTCCACGGACATCGGCCCCGAACCCGATGGCCGTACCGCGCCCCCGCTGGGCGATTACCTTTTCCAGCCCCGAAAAAGCGCCGCCGCAGATGAACAGAATGTTGGTCGTATCCACTTGCAGGAATTCCTGCTGTGGATGTTTGCGCCCACCCTGCGGCGGCACGGAGGCAATCGTTCCTTCCATGATCTTCAGCAAGGCCTGCTGTACGCCTTCGCCGGAGACATCGCGCGTGATGGAGGGATTGTCCGACTTGCGGCTGATCTTATCGATCTCGTCGATATAAACGATACCCCGTTGCGCCCGCTCGACATTGTAATCAGCTGCCTGCAACAGCTTCAGGATAATGTTCTCCACATCCTCGCCCACATATCCGGCTTCGGTCAACGTGGTCGCATCAGCCATAGTGAAGGGTACATCAAGAATGCGGGCCAAGGTCTGGGCCAGCAAGGTCTTCCCGCACCCCGTCGGCCCTACCAGCAGAATGTTCGATTTGGCAATTTCGATGTCGTTGTTTCTGGTCCCGTGTGCCAATCGCTTGTAATGATTATGCACGGCTACGGACAGCACCTTCTTGGCATACTGCTGCCCGATGACATAATCATCAAGAACACGGCAGATATCACGCGGCGTCGGCACCCCATCTTGCGACCGCACGAGGTGAGTTTTATGTTCCTCGCGGATGATGTCCATGCACAGCTCAACACACTCATCACAGATGAATACCGTCGGGCCGGCAATGAGCTTGCGAACCTCGTGCTGACTCTTGCCGCAGAACGAGCAGTAGAGCGTATTTCTCGAGTCGCCGCCACTGGACTTCGTCATCGTATCTCCATCCATTGAAGCGCCTCCCGTCCGGGAGGCCAGCAACCGGACCTCATGTTAACCTTCCCCCTGGCCACAGACAACGGCAAAAAGCACCCTTTCCGGGGATTCCAGGGATGGGCCCGAACCGCGGAAGGCCTCCTTTCGTCCCGATGCTGCCTGTCCTGTAAGCACCCTCCTTCAGCTATGGGAGCCACGGGCATCCGTGGCCACAGGGGGTTATGAAGAAGACTTGTTGTGAAGCTCTTGTTTGCATCTGTGCACTCGCCTTTCGGCCAAAAACAATGGCACCCGTCGTCGTGGCCAGGGATACCCGCCCTCTGCCCACGATAAGGCTCTTCCATGCCGTCCTGAACAAAGGCCTTGCACGCAAAGACAGAAGGCACGCAGAACGAACGCCCTCCCCGACCGGATCCTGCCATTGCGATTGCCCCCACCTCTGGACCGGGGCGCGGTTGCCACTCTGGCGACGCTTCTCCCCTGGCTCTCACGCCTGTTTCGACACCTCACCCTCCACGGGCGGCCGCGCAACGATCACCTCATCAATCAGACCGAACGCCTTGGCATCTTCAGGACTCATGAACTTGTCACGTTCCACCGCCTGTTCGATCGTTTCGAGAGGCTGGCCGGTATGCTTGACATAGATTTGGTTAAGCCGAGACCGCAGTGCAAGAATTTCACGCGCCTGGATTTCGATATCGGTCGCCTGGCCCTGTACACCCCCGGAGGGCTGATGGACCATGATCCGCGCATTGGGTAGGGCAAAACGCTTGCCGGCCGCACCCCCGGCCAGCAACAGCGACCCCATCGATGCGGCCTGACCGATGCACAGTGTAGACACCGGACAACGGATATATTGCATAGTGTCATAAATGGCCAGTCCCGAAGTGACGACACCCCCTGGCGAATTGATATACACCGCAATGTCCCTGCCTGGATTTTCCGCCTCCAGAAACAGGAGCTGTGCACAGACCAGACTGGCTATGGCATCGTAAACCTGACCGACCAGGAAAATGATGCGTTCCTTCAGAAGACGCGAATAGATGTCATAGGCACGCTCGCCGCGGTTGGTCTGCTCCACCACGATCGGCACAAGCGTGTTCATATAAACGTCGAACGGATCACGATCTCTCATTTGAACCTCTGAATTCTGCCGACCATCCCTTCAGGTCTCTGCCAGAGGATCGTCAGGGTCTCTGAAAAGCTCTTCCGCCGCGACCACCTTCTCGGTTATCGAAGCCCTGGCAATGACGAAGTCTACCACCTTGTCTTCAAAGATCGACATTTTCAGGACATTGAGCGCTTTCGGTTCCTTCCGGTAATACTCCAGCAGCTTTCTCTGGATCTGGAGCGGAATTCCTCTGGTTTTTTCCTCCAGCGCCTGCACGACGTCGGTCTGGGTGAGCGTAATATCATGGACATGTCCGATCTCCCCAAGGATCAACCCCAGCCGGATTCGCCGCTCAGCCACCGCCTGGTATTCGGCTTGCAGGGCCTCTTCGTCCTTGGCCATTTCGTCTGAGTCCAGCTCGCCTTTTGCCTTGGCCTCCAGCACCTGCTGCCAGAGGGTATTGAACTCCATCCCGCACATCTCGGACGGCACTTCAAAAATATGATCAGCAGCCAGACGATCAAGCAGGACCCGCTTCAGACGGGCCCGCGCCCGTGTCGCATACCCCTGTTCCAGTTCTTTCCTGACCGCGTTGCGCAAGGCTTCAAGATTCTCCATCCCGTAACCGCGGGCCAGTGTGTCATCGATGGAGGCGGTTCCTATTTCCTGCAACGCCTTGACTGCAACCGCGAAGGCAACCGTCTTGCCTGCCAGATCGTCCGCACGGCTTTCTGGCAGCGTCAACGTGAAATCAAGCGTGTCGCCCACCTTGGCGCCAAGGATGGCGTTGTCGAAGCCAGGTACGAAGCCGTTCCTCCCCAATTCGACAGGAAAATCGCTGCGTGTTATGTCTGGCACCGTCATGCCCGCCACCGTGCCTGTGACATCGACCACCGCCACATCTCCCAACCGGGGGACAGGCCGGTCCTCGGCAATCGTCTGGCGGTTCTGGAACGAGGCGGCCAATCGCTCAAGGGCCTCTCCCAACGCCTGATCGGTCACCTCGGCCTTGAGCTGCTCCAGATGAAGAGCGGTGAAATCAATGGCGGGCAGTGCTGGCAAGGCTTCCAGGGCAACGGTGAAAACGATGTCCTTCTGCGCGTCTTCTCCCTCCGTAATGCGGATCCGCGGCTCCAGGGCCGGGCGCAGATTATACTCCCTCAGGACTTGCGCCGCAGACTCCTGGACTGATGCGACAATGACCTCCGACCGCACCGTGGGACCATAGCGCTTGCGTACCAGCGTCATCGGCACCTTGCCGGGCCGGAAGCCGGGGATGCGAGCCGTTCTACTAATTTCGGCCAGACGCGCTTCCGCCTTGGCCATGATGGTCTCGGCTGGCAGTGTGACCGTGAACTCGTGCTTCAACCCTTCGGAATGCGCTTCAATCAACTGCATGGATTGTCTCTGCCGTTCATGAAACCCGCTGCCGCGACCAGAACCCTGCGCACGGCGACGCCTTCCTCCCCGTCCCTGAAATCACGGCCCCCCACGCATGAAGTCGCCTGGTGCGGGCGAAGGGATTTGAACCCCCACGGCTCTTGAAGCCACCAGAACCTAAATCTGGCGTGTCTACCATTTCCACCACGCCCGCACATGGCCCTGTCCGCTCGTATTTTCATCCGCTGCCGACCGAGAGGGGTTTTTTTATAACATAGACATCCGGGTAGAAACAGTGCAAAGATACAACGGTTCTCATTATGGAATTCATCCTAAGTCGCCTTGGCAGGTTCCATCCCCAAGCCCTTCTCCCCCGAGGGGGCAGACCCCCCTCCAGGGGGAGTGGAGTCTTCCCTCCAGAAGGGTCCCTCTCGGGACGGGGGTCGTCGGGAGAGGATTGAGGAGGGAGCATGAAGCCTTCCGCCTGGAACGGCAAGCCCTCCCCCTTGGATCGGGGGAGGGGGATGGTTCTGTCTGGACGCTGCCTGCCGCCCGCAGGCCAAGGGGCGTGACCGCCACGAGCCCCTCTCCCCGCCCAACCAGACGTCACGATCACCCCTACCCCAACCCTCCCCCGATCCAAGGGGGAGGGCTTGCCGTGATGCCTCTTCTGCAAATCAGTGTCATGCCCATGATGAAAACTGCTGGCTCTGCACCTTCATCCGTTTGCCCTGCCCACGTCTCTGGTTTTCGCCTTGCGGCGCCACAATGGCCTGGTTTTCTGTCAGCATGCCCGATTTCCGCATAATGCGATTACCTTGTGCCAGAAAGGCTGCTTGTTTCCTGTTCATATTCGTATTGTCTTGTTCGCATTGCCCTTGTAGCATTTTTCCTTGCCGCTCCACACATGAGGGGTCGGTCATGACACGAAGAAGCGCCAATTCCCTGAATGCAGGCCGGGGGTCGTTCGTTCTGATGGATGGCAAAGGCCGGGTCCTTGCCGCCGATACGGCCTTTCTGCACCGGCTGGATCTGCTGCCGGATTCGGTTGTCGGCCGCCCCGCAACCACGCTGCTGCCGCCTGGCTTACGCTCCAGGGCAGAGGCACACATAGCGGCTGCCGCGACTGAGGTACTTTCCTGGCGGGGGCGGATCGGAGGAACGAGGCTTGAGGTTTCCCTGCACCCCATACTCAATCACTACGGTAGGCCTGTCCGGATCATTGCCCGTATACGCGATGTCAATGGTCATGGGGGCCGACGGAACAGGGCGGGTGAAACATTGCTGCACGATGAGGCCTTGTTCCGGTCCATTTTCGCGCAGACGGCGGCCGGCATGATCCAGGTGGACGCGGCAGACCGAATCGTGCGGGCCAATGCGTATTTCTGCCGTTGGCTCGGTTACGCCGAGGCAGAGCTGCAACGATCCACCTTCACCGATCTCCTCCATCACGACGACCGGAGCGGCCATGGTTTGGCCGTACAGCGTCTGTGGGCCGGCGTCATCGACCATCATCATGTCGCCGCGCAAAGATACCGACACAAGGATGGGACGATGGTCTGGGGCCAGACACGTCTTGGCATGATCGCTAATGACACCTTCCGTTTCCTCGTACCGGTAGTCCATGACGTCCCCAACCGCAGCACCACACCCGCCCTCCCCCCGATGCAGGAGGCGACCGGACGGATCGGAGCCCGTTTCCTGGCAGCCGCTGGCCATGACCTGCGACAGCCCTTGCAGACCGTATCCCTTTTCGTCAATGTCCTGACCCAACGGTTGCAGGACCCGCGCCAGCATGGCATTATCGTAAAAATTGAGGCTGCGCTCGAAGTCTGGCGGGATATGCTGAATGCGCTTCTGGAGGTCTCCAAGCTGGAAACCGGCCTGTTCACGGTCAGACGCACTCTTTTCGAGCTGGATTTGCTTCTGGAGCGGTTAGCCGGCGAATATGCGCCGGCTGCCGCGGCCAAGGGTCTTGTCGTACACCGGGTTCCCTGCCGGCTTCAGGCATACAGCGATTCGGTTCTGCTGGAGCGCCTACTGCGCCCCCTGCTAGCCAATGCGCTTCGCTATACCGACCGTGGACACCTTTTAGTCGGGTGCCGCCGCGCCGGAGATTACGTTCGGGTGCAGGTGTGGGATACGGGGATCGGAATCGCCGAGGACCAAGTTGGCGTCATTTTCCAGGATTTCCAGCGCAAGGCGTATGGTCGGCACAAAGGTCTTGGGCTGGGCCTCGCCATTGTTGACCGTCTGTCGCATCTGTTGGATCATCCGGTAACCGTATGCTCGAAGATGGGCAAGGGATCGATGTTCGAAGTGCGGCTGCCCTGTTACGCCTCTCGGACGGTGACGCAAGGACGGATAAATGAGGACGCTGAGACGCGATGTCAGCCGCCATCCCACATTGGGCCTGACAAGCCTGCCATGAAGGTGTCCATGCCACGAGACATCACCCGCCGCCTTGTGCTTGTTGGTGCCCCCGTCTGGTTCTCCATCTTGTGGCCGGCGGCGTGTCATCAGACAGATCACCTGGTGGTGAACATGGATAGCCCGTTCAATGTCATGGGGGCCCATCCTCCCTTTGGCCTTGGCGCCTCGGTGGCTGAACGGGCCCGCCAGGGCTTTTTCCTGGCCAGGGCGGGCACCGTTCCGGCCGGTTTGCCGCGTCCCTTGATTCCCATCAGCGTTCTGCGGCCCGATGAGTCGACACGGCGCATGTCTTCCCCTGCCCTGGACCCTGCTCCCGTGGTCGCGGCAACGCTGGTCGAGGAGCGCCGCCCTGGTGTACGGCTGACCACACCGGGTGGTCCCCTGGTCATCGGTCGCACAACCAGCGTTCCGCTCCCGGTCTTCCCCTTTCTGAAGTTTCACTGGCGCTTGCACGATCCCGACACAGCCGATATGGAGGATGCGCCGGTCAGCGTGCTGGTTGGCTTTGCCGATGGAGAGGGAGCGACGATGGGTGGCACGGAATCGCTGCTGCCTCCCCATCAACGGTTGCTGTCTGTCGTCTGGTCCGGCCGTGTCGCGGAGCGCGGACGATTCACAGGCCGCGGGGCCCAGGCCCGTTTCGTGGTGCAAAGCGGCGCCCGTCGTTTCGAATGGTGGGAACATGACGTTGACTTGTCCGATCTGCATCGTCATTTATGGCCAGCGGTCCGCCGCGAGAACGTCAGGACGGTTTTCGTAGCACTCGCCGTCGATGAAAGCCGCCGCCAGACGATAACGGAGGTCAACGCGCTCGTCTTAAGCCGCTAGCCGACAGGAATGTGGCAGCGACACTCCGTCCTTTTCCGTTTGCTGTTTTCAAGAATGTGAATGCAATGGAATGCCGTTTGCGGGTACCAAACCTTTGGTTGTACTCATCATTACCTGCGATTTGATCAATGTGAAAGGTTCTGTTCATGTTCATATCGTTTCTGGCCACCCGGTGTGCGCAAATCATTGGAACGGCCTTGGCCGCCCTGACCCTGGTCGTCCTACCACCGGCAGGGAACAGCCAGGCTGAAGAAGGGATGTTCGGCAAGGCACAGACGGAAGCAATCGAGGGAATTGTCCGCGCCTATCTGCTTGCCCATCCCGAGATCGTCGGCGAGGCCGTTGCCAAGCTGCAGGCGCAGGAAGAGGCGGCAAGAGAGGCTGCAATACGAGTCAACTTGAACAAAATTCGTGCTGACGTGGAACAGGATTCGAAGACGCCGGTTCTCGGAAACCCCGCCGGGGACGTCACCATCACTGAATTTCATGACTATCGCTGCGGCTATTGCAAACTGGTCTATCAGACCTTGATGAAAGTGGTGAAGGAAGATGGTCATATCAGGCTGGTCCTGAAGGATCTGCCGATCCTGGGTCCTGATTCGTATGCCTCTGCCAGAGCCGCTCTGGCTGCCCATGCGCAAGGCAGGTATGCCATGTTCCTAGACGAAGGCATGAAACATCGCAGTCCTTTCAACGCGGAGGCTCTTGAGATCATCGCCCAACGCATCGGGCTCGACGTGGCCCAGTTCAGGAAAGATCTAGAGAGTGCCGAGATTGATCAGCAGCTTGAGAAGAACCGGAACCTGGCACAGGTTCTCGATATCTCTGGCACACCGGTATTCATCATTGGCGACGTCATGATGCCGGGCGCAATCAACGAAAAGCAGCTTATAGAACTGGTCGCGCGCGCGCGCCATTAGGAGCTGATTGTCATTGCAGAGTTTTTCTGACAAGGGTTCCGTGCGGAAGCCATATCGCGGGACAGGCCGGTTGCCCTGTTCCGCGATACTGAGCCCCTTGCAGGGGTCTATGCCCTGCTTCCGTGCCAATCTATTACGACGAGGCGGCTTCCAGTTTGAACCGAGAGGAATCAGCAAGAACTTCGGCCGCAAAGGTGATCGTCTCGCAATGCTGGTTGACATCCCGCAGACGGGCATGAGGAATTCCGTGCCCATCGGCATAAACGAATTCAACCTGCCACAAACGGTTGCTTGAGGTCTGGCTGCGATACAATTGGCCGACCTGAACCTGGAAATGCTTCGCCATGTTTGCAGCCCCACTAGATGAACGATGGCAGCCGTTTCAAGGGCTGCCCACTCCCCATTGGCTGCCCTGACCTTAGGCCAGGGAATCACCCAACCTGTTCAATATGGACGATTCTTGTGTTCCCTCGCAACAAGTGTGGGGGCCTTCTCCGCATGATCAGAGTCGATGGCCTGTATGGCAAGATTCATGGTAGAAAGAATTGAATGCTCCGGAACGCAAGGATTAGGATCAAGGCAACAGGAATGGTCATGGGATGTCATCATCGTTTATCCGCCCTGCTTCTTTTGAATGTCATAGCCGTGCTGCAGGCCGGGCCGCCCATGGCGGAGACCGAACGGAAAAGTATCGTGCCCGTTGGTAACGACGCAACGGTCGATGTATGTCAGTTGATTCATCTCGCTGAAAAGAGAGACGCTGCCGCCCAGTACGAACTGGGTGTTCTGCGTGGCAATGGCGAGGGGGTGCCACAGGATTTGGCCGAGGCGGCCCGCTGGTTCCGGCTGGCAGCCCGCCAAGGTCACGACCAGGCAAGGGCGGCTGTTGCGTTTCTTGAAGAGGCCGGTCTGGTCAAGACGCCGCCCAAGATTGTAATGGCGGCATAGGATGAATCGGCCTTTGTCGAGACAGCCTTGATCAAGGTAGCAACGGTTGGTACCAAGACAACCGGCAGCGTGGAATGGAAGCGGCAACAGCGGCTGGACCCTGATGTACTCGGTCCCCTGAATCTGGTGCTCCATCCTTTTTCGACCGGGGAAAAGATCGTGTACCGTGTAATAGGAGGGCCGATAGAGATCACCGAGGCTCGGGATCTGTGCAATCGTCTGCGCGCGGCGCGAGGGGCATGCCTGGGTGGTTCGTGCCCGGAGCCTCTCACTGGTTGCGTGAGAACAGATCAGGGCTATTGACGTCGCCGTCTGCGGCGCCAGCGTCGACACCGAACGAATCGGATTCGCTCGTTCCCGTGCCGTGAGGCCGGACGACTTTGCCGGGCTGTCTGTTCTTCCATTCCCCCGGAGGAGAAGGGGATGTTCCCACGGGCAGGGTGCCTGCGCCATCTGTTGGTACGAATGTTTGCCCTATTGGCATGGAGCTTGCTTTAAGTCCCTCATGGTGGACCAGTTTTCCGCCCGAACCGGAAAGCCCGACAGCAGAGGAGGGGCCGATGCGCGAAACGGAACGGATGCTCAAGGATTATCGCCTGGCAACAGCCGAAATCCTTTACCACATGCCTGACCACCCCCATCTGTTGCAGAGTTTCGTCTGGCAGGATTACGACATCGCACCCGTCTTCCCCGTGTTGAACCGGTTCCTGGATTTCTGGGCCTACAATCTGTGGCGGGATCATGCATTCGGTCAGAGTGGAGGCGACATCTCTGATACGCCCGGCGCACATGCGCTATGGTGTCATCTCTCTTGAATTGTACTTACCTCACAAGGGACACGTATCATGATAACCGGCGGTTCCAACATACCTTATGATCTTTCTGACGACCGGTCCAGTGCCCGGTGCCATCTGTCAGATGCAGAGGTTCGTTTCATCCGTCGTGCCAAGGCCCTGCGCGAGAACCTGAAACGGCGGCATCAGCAGCGCCTAGCGCGAACTGATAGGGAAGGAAGACTGTTCGAGGAAGGATTCGAGACACCCGACGTCTGATTCCAGCATGCCCTCCCCCTTGGATTGGGGGAGGGTTGGGTGAGGGATGATCTTTCCGTCTGGAACGCGTTAGCCCCCTGCGTGCCCGATGGCGTGACCACCGCGAGCCCCTCCCCGCCCCCCCACACCAGACGTCGCGATTACCCCCCCAAACCTCCTCCCCTGATCCAAGGAAGGAGAGGTTCTGGAAGCAGCCTTCCTGGGGCTGCCGCAACTTTTCTCCTCGCGAGCAGACCGGGCCCGGGTCGTGGCGCACTTCGGCAAGGGGAAACCCGCTGGCAGGACCCAGGCTACCGCCCCAGCAAACCGCGGGCAACCACCTGCGCCTGGATTTCCGCTGCGCCCTCGAAGATGTTGAGAATGCGGGCGTCGCACAGGATACGGCTGATTTTGTATTCCTGGGCATAGCCGTTGCCACCGTGGCATTGCAGGGCATTGTCGGCGTTGGACCAGGCGACACGCGCGGCAAGCAGCTTGGCCATGCCGGCTTCGATATCGCAGCGACGATGGCTGTCCTTTTCCCGTGCCGAGAAATAAGTGAGCTGCCGGGCGACCATAGTCTCGACCGCCATGCGGGCAATCTTGCCATACACGCGCGGGAAGGCATAGATCGGCTTGCCGAACTGGATGCGTTCCTGGGCGTAGCGCATGCCTTCTTCCATAGCGTTCTGGGCCACGCCGACGGCGCGGGCGGCGGTCTGAATGCGGGCTGCCTCAAAGGTGGTCATGAGCTGCTTGAAGCCCTCGCCTTCCCTGGCGCCCAAAAGATTGGCCGCCGGCACCTTGAATTCGTCGAACGACAATTCGTATTCCTTCATGCCGCGGTAGCCGAGCACGGGAATTTCCGAACCGCTCATGCCAGGAGCGGGGAATGGATTTTCGTCGCTGCCGCGCGGTTTAGGGGCCAGCAGCATGGAGAGACCCTTGTAGGATCTGTCGTTTGGGTTGGTGCGCACGAGCAGGGTCATCAGGTCGGTGCGGGCAGCGTGGGTGATCCAGGTTTTGTTGCCGGTGACGATATAGACATCACCCTCCCTGACCGCACGGGTGGTGAGCGCAGCGAGGTCGGAACCGGTGTTGGGCTCGGTAAACACGGCGGTGGGGAGGATTTCCCCTGTGACCAGCTTGGGCAGGAAGAACTGCTTCTGCGCTTCGGTTCCGCCACCGCCGATCAATTCCGCAGCGATTTCCGAACGGGTTCCCAGCGAGCCGACGCCGATATAGCCGCGCGACAGTTCCTCGGTGACCACGACCATAGCCATTTTCGACAGGCCGAGGCCGCCGTATTCCTCGGGAATGGTGAGGCCGAACACGCCAAGCTTCGCCAGTTCCTCAATGGTCTCGATCGGAATCATGTCGTCGCGTAGATGCCAGTTATGGGCCAGCGGCGATATTCTTTCCTCGACGAAGGCGTGGAACTGGTCGCGGATGATGGTGAGCGTTTCATCTCCCAGGCCGGGGTTGCCGAAACTGCTATCCCTGATCAGGTCGGCCAGACGGGCATACACCTCTGGTGTGGCGCCATGGTCGCGCAGGGCGTTGGTGTGGGGATCCTGGAGCGCGAGACGTTCACGGGTCTCGATTCCGAAATCAGCCGGCCGCACGAATTCGTTCTGACTCATGGGAATACCGCCGTAGATCTGGTGCAGATACTCGGCGAAAGCAGCCTGGAGGATCAGCTGTTCGAGCTCGGTGAACGCACCGGCCTCATCAAGGCGTTGCGCCCAGTGCAGTATCTCACGCAAGGCGTAGACATAGGTAGCAAGCCAGGCAAAGCCATGGGCAGCATACTGATGTTTCTCGAACATCGCGTTGTCGATACGGGCGTTCGTCGAGACAAGTTCAAGCAGATGCTTTCTGGCCGACTCCAACACGCCATGTATCTTGGCTACAGCCTGCTCGCAGTTATGCATCAACTCCGGCACGATCAGATGTCTGGTGCTTGCGTTCATGACTCTCCCCACTCGCTGGGCGTCTATCCCTTCGCCCGGTTTCGTTCTTCCCGTGCTGATCCTGGACCAGCACGACCATGGTGCCTGACCCGCAGTGTAGCATCTGCGTATGAGCCTGCGGTGCTTCCTGCCAGTCGCACACGACGGACGAGCAGGGAACGATCCGGCCGGCGGCAACCAGCCGGTTGGCTGCCACGGCATCAGCTGCGCTGGCCAGATGGCTGCCCTGAAGGCGGATTTCCTTCATCCAGGCCGGACGTGCATCGAAAGTGAAAGTGTAGCCTGTTGTGCCTCTGCAGAAAACGACCATCCCGTCATGCCGGACTAACCGGCACGACAAAGGAAAGGTTGCCTGCCCCGGGTGCTCGAAAACAATATCGAAATTGCCTCTTCGGCCCAGGGGTGCACAGGCGGCGGTGATGAAGGCATCCGTCTGTCGCTGCCAATGGCCATAGGCGGCCAGATCTTCGACGTCAGGCAGAGGTCTGAAACAGTCGAATCGGCTCCAGTCGATCACTCCATGCGCACCAAGCCTGGTTGCGACTCCGACCTGCTCCGGGCCGCCGACGACTCCCACCACTGTTGCACCAGATACACGTAAAAGTTGCATAGCTACCGCCCCGAGTCCTTGCGCCGCTCCCCACACCAGTACTGTCCGGCCCGGCCTAGCCACATGGGGCGGGTGTCCGAACAGCATACGGTAGGCGGTAGCGAGCGTTGACAGGTAACAGGCCGACTCTGCCCAGGTCAGATGTGACGGACGTGGCAGAAGCTGTTCGGCTTTCACCCGGGCAAACTGCGCCAGGGCGCCATCGGGCGTTTCATATCCCCACACCTGTGCCGAAGTCTCTGCAACGTCATCGTCTGCTGCATCGTGCACCACCGGATGGACTACCACGTCCGCGCCGACCTGCCAGCCGGTAACACCCGCACCCACCGCCCACACCACGCCGGCACAGTCTGAACCCGGCACATGATAGGGACGGCGACCGGCGACAAACGGGGTGGTCGGAATGCCAAGACAGGCCCACACCGTGCTCATGCCCACACCGGCTGCCATGACCATGATCACCACCTCGCCGGCGGCAGGCTCTGGCGTCGGAACGATTTCCCATTGCAGGGCGATCATCGGCTCGCCGTGCCGTTCCCGCCGTATGGCAAACGCATGCATGCGAGCGGGCAGATGGTCGAGAGGAGGAATTTCTCCGATCGCATAAAGATCCTTTTTCACGTTTGCCGTCGTGCGCAGGTCCATGCCTTTCTCCCCCCCTCCGCCGGCTCTTGCGATTGGCTGCGGCAATTTGTCGCTTTCGTCGCACTGCACAAGATGGTAATTTGTTATGTTAACAAAAGGCCAGAACAAACTGGTCGTTCCCCTTCCAGGAGATAATGATGGGGAAGAGTACAACCACTTTGCAGGAGTTCCGGATGACCTACCAGGCACCCGCCATATCCAGGCCCGTGCGTGAGAAACCATGGATGTTTCGCACCTATTCCGGGCACTCGTCGGCCGCAGAATCCAACAAGCTCTTCCGCACCAATCTTAGCAGGGGACAGACGGGTCTTTCGGTCGCCTTTGACCTTCCGACACAGACGGGCTATGATTCCGATCATCCCCTAGCGCGGGGAGAGGTGGGCAAGGTCGGCGTGCCGATTTGCCATCTGGGCGACATGATGACTCTGTTCAACCAGATTCCACTCGGGAAGATGAATACCTCGATGACCATCAATGCGCCGGCCGCGTGGCTGCTCGCCCTCTACATCGCGACGGCCGAAAAACAAGGCGCGGCGCGCCCAACCCTAAATGGAACCACGCAGAACGACATCATCAAGGAATACCTCTCACGCGGCACCTACATCTTTCCACCACAGCCCTCTCTCAAATTGATCGGCGACGTGATTGCCTTCACCTACAAGGAAGTGCCGAAGTGGAACCCAACCAACATCTGTTCCTATCATCTGCAAGAGGCTGGCGCCACCCCGGAGCAGGAACTAGCCTTTGCGCTTGCCACGGCCATCACCGTGCTGGATACCGTCAGAGGCCAGGTGCCGGAAAAGGATTTTCCCCAGGTGGTTGGCCGTATCAGTTTCTTTGTCAACGCCGGTATCCGCTTCATCACCGAACTGTGCAAGATGCGGGCATTCTGCGAGTTGTGGGATGAAATCTGCCGCGAACGCTATGACGTCGGAGAGGAAAAGTACCGCGTGTTCCGCTATGGCGTGCAGGTGAACTCGCTTGGTCTGACAGAACAGCAGCCCGAGAACAATGTTTACCGCATTCTTCTCGAAATGCTGGCGGTGGTCCTGTCGAAGAATGCCCGTGCCCGTGCCGTGCAACTTCCTGCCTGGAACGAGGCCCTTGGCCTGCCGCGGCCATGGGATCAGCAATGGTCGCTGCGGCTGCAACAGATCGTTGCCTATGAAACCGATCTCCTGGAATATGGTGACATCTTTGACGGGTCGGCCGAAATCGCCCGCAAGGTTGCAAGTCTGAAAGCGCAGGCTCGCGAGGAACTGACCCGGATCGAAACCATGGGAGGGGCCGTGGCGGCAGTTGAGTCGGGTTACATGAAGCAGAAGCTGGTCGAATCCAATACCCGGCGCATCGCCTCAATCGAATCGGGGGAGCAGGCCGTGGTCGGCGTTAACCGGTTTGTCGAGGCCGAGTCAAGCCCGCTCACCACCGGGGACGGTACCGTTCTGACCGTCGATCCGAAGGCTGAACAGGAACAGATCGCGCGTCTGGAGGCTTGGCGGACGGGTCAGGATGCGCGGGCTGTTGCCACCACCCTGGAGACCCTGAAGCAAGCGGCGAAGGAAGGACGCAACGTGATGGAGCCCTCGATCGCCTGCGCTCATGCCGGCGTCACGGGTGGCGAATGGGCTGGAGTGTTGCGGGACATCTATGGCGAATACCGCGCCCCGACCGGCGTTGGCCGCACCGTCAGCAATACCACCAGCAAGGGCATGGCCGAGGTGCGAGCGAAGGTCGAAGCCGTGTCAGCCAGGCTGGGCCGACGGATCAAGATCCTAGTCGGCAAGCCAGGTCTTGACGGCCATTCCAACGGCGCCGAGCAGATCGCCGTGCGGGCGCGTGATGCTGGCATGGAAGTAGTTTACGAGGGAATTCGTCTGACGCCGGCCCAAATCGTCAATGCCGCTCTGGAGGAGGGTGTCCATGTGGTAGGCTTGTCGATCCTATCCGGTTCGCATGTGCCCCTGGTGACCGATATCGTGGAACGCATGCGGGCAAGCGGTCTCGGCCACGTTCCCGTCGTGGCCGGTGGTATTATTCCGCTCGAAGACGAGAAGGTTCTGCGTGCTGCCGGAGTGGCCAGAGTCTACACACCGAAGGATTATGACCTTTCGGTGGTGATAGGAGAAATCGTTGATCTTGTTGCCGGCATAAAAGAGGCGGCCTGATCGAAAAGGCGCGCGGGAACGGGACGGGGGGGGAGGCCACGGGCTTCCCCGCGGATTGCTTTCTGGACAAAACGGGGAGGAGATACCGCTTTAATGCCGTTGAAAAAGTAGGCACGCCGGAACTCATGCAAGCGAAAATCAATGTCTCGTCTTGCGCGTCATGGCCGGGTCTGTTCTGGTCATTCGCGCCGTTCCGTCTGGTTCGGAACCCGGATTTTCCCACTGTTAGCGGCATGAAATGGCGCGGATGCCGGGTGGTGGCCTTCCCCGTGCCCTTGCGCGTTCCTCTTTGCACTGGATGAGACGTGTCCGCACGCTTGTATGCTTCCGAAATCAAGCCCCCTCTCGATTCTTCCACGTGGCAGCTTCTTCGACGCCTGCTGGCTAAAGCCGTCCGGCCCTATGCCCGGCACTTGACGGCTGCCGTGCTTCTGATGGGGGGCGTGGCCGGGGCAACGGCCTTCACGACTTATCTTTTAAAGCCGGTGGTGGACGAAGTGTTCGTGGCCCGGGAAGCCGCCATGCTGTGGCCGGTCGGAGGAGCGGTCCTCCTTGCCTTCCTCGTCAAGGGTGCGGCTGATTTCGGACAGGCCGCCTTGATGAGCTTTGTGGGCTTGCGCATCGTTGCCAACATGCAACAGCGTCTGTTCGACCATTTAATCAGCATGGACGTGCCTTTTTTTGCCGCGACCGCTACCGGGCGTCTGATTGCCCGTTTTACCAATGACGTCCAGCTCTTGCGCGCGACTGTGTCGAACACGCTGACCGGTTTTGGCAAGGATTCTCTCACGCTGGTTGGCCTCATCATCAATATGTTCGTTCAGGATTGGCTGCTTGCGGTCATGTCATTTTTCATTTTCCCGGCGGCCGTGTTGCCGATCGTGCGGCTGGGTCAGCGCATGCGTAAGGTGACGATTAACACCCAGGAGCATATCGGCCTTCTGACTACCATCCTTGAACAGGATTTCCATGGAATACGTGTCGTCAAGGCCTATGGCATGGAGGAAAACGAGAAGGGCAAAGTGGCGTCTGCCATCGAGGAAGTTTTCCGTCTGACCTTGAAAGCGCAGTTCACGCGCGCCTTTTCCAGTCCCATCATGGAGATGCTGGGAGGGATTGCTATCACGACTGTCATCGTTTATGGCGGTTGGCGGGTAATCGCAAGTGACATGACGGCAGGATCGTTTTTCTCTTTCATCGCCTCGCTGCTGACGGCCTATCGTCCCCTGAAAGCGCTGGGAGGCGTCAATGCCACCTTGCAGGAGGGCCTGGCCAGCGCGCAGCGTCTGTTTGCCATACTTGATACCCAGCCGCTTGTCACCGATTCACCTGCCGCCCGACCGCTCGCGATCACGAACGGAACGATCCGGTTCGAGCATGTGACCTTTGCCTATGGAACCAACACGCCGCCGGTGCTGGAGGGGCTGTCGCTGGAGGTGCCAGCGGGCCGCACCGTTGCCCTGGTCGGGCCATCAGGGGCTGGCAAGACAACCCTCTTGAACTTGATTCCCCGTTTCTGGGACGTGAACGCTGGAGGCATTACTATCGGTGGAAGAGATGTGCGCGACGTGACTCTCGCTTCGCTGCGGGCACAGATTGCCCTGGTTGGCCAGGAAACTATTCTGTTCGACGACACCGTGCGTGCCAATATCGCCTATGGCCGGGTGGAGGCAGACATGTCCGAGATCGAGGCGGCTGCCCGCCATGCAGCCGCACATGAGTTCATCGTCAGTCTGCCGAAAGGCTATGAAACCCGAATCGGTGAACGAGGGGTGATTCTCTCCGGTGGCCAGCGCCAGCGGCTGGCTATTGCGCGTGCCATTTTGAGAAATGCGCCGATTCTGCTCATGGATGAAGCAACCAGTGCCCTCGATGCCGAATCTGAGTGGCATATCCAGAAGGCTTTGACCGAACTGATGCACGGGCGGACCACGCTGGTCATTGCACATCGTCTGTCCACTGTGGTCGGTGCGGATATGATTCATGTCATCGACCAGGGACGGGTGGTGGAATCGGGCACGCATGCCGACCTGCTGGCAGGGGGGGCCTTGTACACGCGTCTCTATGCGATGCAGTCTGCTGCCAGGGAAGAGGGGGCGAACGGCACAGCCACATGGAACGGTCATGTCATGAAAATCCCTGACCGGTTATCCGTGGACCTTTGACATGGCCCCTGTGTGGCAGCGCCCTTCAGCCGCCCGGAAGATACCCTCCGGACTCCCGTCATGCGTCGTCTGTTGAAAACGCTTGGCAGGTACATGACCCGCTCCCGGCGGGTACGCGAAGGTGTGTGTGCCCTGGCGGCTGCTTATATCCGTCTGGTCTGGGTCAGCAGCCGCTGGGAAGTGGTGGGAGAAGAGGTGCCGCACCGGCTCTGGGCAGCAGATCAGCCGTTCATACTGGCTTTCTGGCACGGACGGCTGCTGATGATGCCCTGCTGCTGGGACCGCGCGAAGATCATGAACATGCTGATTTCCCGGCACCGGGATGGTCAGTTTATCGCTCGGACCGTCGCTCATTTTGGCATCCGTACCGTGACCGGTTCCTCCTCGCAAGGAGGGAGTGCGGCGTTGCGGGCCATGCTTAAGGTTCTGCAGGACAATGAATCCGTCGGCATCACCCCAGATGGCCCGCGAGGCCCCGGCATGCGGGCCTCGATCGGGGTGGTTCAGCTTGCCCGGCTGGCTGGCGTGCCGGTGGTTCCGGTCAGTTTTTCGGTTGTCCCTGGTCTGGTGCTGAAAAGCTGGGATCGCTTTCTGGTAGCTTGGCCATTCGGGCGGGGCATATTCGTGTGGGGGCAGCCCATCACGGTCCCCAAGACCGCCAACGTCGCTACCCTGGAAGCATGCCAGCAGACGATCGAGGACGCGCTCAATGCCGTAACCGCTGAGGCTGATCGCCGCATGGAGCGGATGTCACTTCCTGTGCAACCGCATGAGTCCTGAGCGGGCTCGGGCGACGCCCATCGTTGCCGTGCCCTCAAAATCGCTGGCCAGCCTTCCGACAATCTTCGCATCAATGACAAAAATGTGATATCACCTTTGCCGGTGCCATTCGCCCTTCCCCGCGAAAGAATCCACTCGATCGGAATAAGCGTTTACCCCGCCGCCAACAGTGCGTCGCCCATTCGGGCTGGCCGAGGGGGCGCGGGAAAGTGAGGGAGATTGGGATCGGAGACTTGCAGACAAGACACTGATAGACACAAGCACGGAGGATTTTTAATGGCACGTGTTGCATTGGTGACCGGCGGTACGCGTGGCCTGGGGGCGGCGATTGCGAAAGATCTGAAGGCGGCGGGCCACAACGTCGTTGTATGCGACGTGGTTGAGGAACAGATCACGAAGTTCAAGGCTGATACCGGCATCGAAGGCTTCAAGATCGATGTGGGCGATTTCACGTCTGTCGAGGCAGGCGTGAAAGAGATCGAATCGAAAGTCGGTCCGATCGATATCCTGGTCAACAACGCCGGCATCACGCGTGATGGCTTCCTGCACAAGATGGACCCAGTCAAACAATGGCAGGCCGTGATCAACGTGAATCTTGGGTCGGCGTTCAACACCTGTCGTTACACCATTCCCGGTATGCGTGAGCGTGGCTGGGGCCGGATCATCAACATCAGTTCGATGAACGGCCAGCGCGGTCAGTTCGGTCAGGTGAATTATTCGGCTGCCAAGGCCGGCATGCTGGGCTTCACCCGTGCCCTGGCCCAGGAAGTTGCCAACAAGGGCATCACCGTCAACGCCGTGTGCCCCGGGTTTATCCTGACCGAGATGACGGGCGCCATGCCGAAAGAGGTACTAGATGCCGAAGTGAAGAAGATTCCACTCGGTCGTATCGGTCAGCCAGATGACATCGGCTACATGGTGGCCTTTCTGGCAAGTGACCAGGCTTCATTCATTACCGGCGCCACCATGTCGGTGAACGGTGGCCAGTACATGGCGGCCTGAAGCACAACAACGTGTCCCTTTTTCAGGACTGGAAGGGGCTACCGGTTCCCCGGTAGTTCTTTTCGGTGTTGGTTTCTGGTGCCCAAGCAGATGTCTCCGGCAGTGCGCATACAGACCAAGAGCAAGGGGGGCAGCTGTCACGATGCAGAGCACCACGACCTGACGGACCGTACCGGCCTGGTCACCTGCCGGATAAGTGGGGGATATCTCCACCACCCCGCCGACCTCGCCTACTGTGGCCTGGATATGGCAGGGAAGACAGGCCGGCTAGACGGGAATCGGGAACAGGAAACGGACAATCCCCTGACTGTCGTGCGAAATTTCTTCTCCTTGCGCTACGGCCTGCTGGAGCAATGGATCAGAGGCGTAATGATCCCCCTCCTCGCTCACGAGACCCTCCCCTTCGCTGTCGCGGATCATGGTCCTGCCGCGATGCAGGTGCACAGCTATGCCTGGCCGGGTGGTTGCCATTTCCGCCAGGGCAGGCTCGATTTCCTCCCGATCGGCACCGTGTCGCATCAGGCGCCCTGAAAGACAACGGTGGCCGCCTGGCGGACTTTGCCACGCGATAGGGCCTCAATCGCCTGACGCTCGATGAAAAACGAGAGACCGGTTACGACGGTGAAACCCCTACGGCCAGGAAGATGCCAGTGTGCACAAGGACATTGCGCCCCCAACAGGATGGCCCCGCCGGGTGCATCTCATCTATTTTCCTTCTACCTCTGGCCTTCCGGGTTATCATCCTCCCGATTCGGGACAGGCGCGTACCAGGTTATACGGTCTCCGGGAAGTTCGTGAACATTTTTCTCCCCCTGTCCGTTTCACCTTCCCCTGGCAGAGGCCGCAGGCGCACATGAACGCTCCCGAGGGGAGAGAGGCCGGGGCAGGAAACAGCCCTCCGCCGCCGAGGTCCAGCGGCGGAGGGCTGACCGCGCCACGGTCGGCCTTCCGCGGTCTCGACCGTCAAGCAATGATATCGGGAATCAGGCTGCATTCGAGGCAGGTAATCTGATCTTTAAGCATCAGCTTGCGTTTCTTGAGCCGCTGAAGCTGAAGTCGGTCCATCGGCCTGTGTTCCACCAGCCGGGCGATGATGTCGTCCAGATCACGGTGCTCCTGCCGCAGCTCGGCCAGCCGTTTGCGCACATCCTTCTGACCCATGTCGTGCATCGTTGGAACCCGTTCACACCAGCGACTTTGACAGTAGCAGAATTTCCTTTTAAGGGGTATGCCAGACATGGCCTAATCGAGGGGAGGAACACAACAATGGCAAAGATCAAAAGAATCGGTGTGTTGACGAGTGGGGGCGATTGCGCTGGCCTGAATGCCGTGATCCGGGCGGTTACCTGCCGTGCCGTGCGGACCTATGCTTGGGAAGTCTATGGCATCAAGGACGGCACCGCCGGTCTGATGAACCATCCGCTGGAATACATGAAACTGGGGGTCAATGCCATGAGCGGTGATATTCTGCGGGCAGGTGGCACCTTCCTTGGCGCCATCAACAAGGGGGATCCCTTCAATTTCCCGATGCCGGACGGCAGCTGGAAGGATCGTTCGAAAGAAATCGCCGATGGGTACCACGAACTGGGGCTGTCGGCGCTGATCGTGATCGGCGGCAACCGCAGCCAGAGTATCGTTCGTCGCATCTGTCAACAAAGCGACATGAAGATGGTCGGCGTGCCCAAAACCATCGACAACGATGTCCGCTATACCGAATATGCAGTCGGCTTCACCACTGCGGTCAATACGGCCGTCGATGCACTTGATCGTCTGGCCCCGACTGCCGCCAGTCATCACCGGGTGATGATTCTGGAAGCCATGGGACGTAGCGCCGGCCATCTGGCCCTGAATGCCGGCATTGCCGGTGGTGCCGACGTAATCCTGATTCCGGAGCTCCCCTACAGCATCGACGGGATCGTGACAAGGATTCGCGAGGTTCATGCAGAAGGGCGCAACCACAGCTTGATCGTGGTGGCCGAAGGCTGCGCCACAGCAAGCGGTCAGGAAGTGACGACCGTTCAGTCGGGTGGCGAAGTGCGTTATGGGGGCGTTGGCGCTTATCTGAGTGCCGAGCTCAACAAGCGCATGGACATCGAAACGCGCGTCACCGTTCTGGGACATGTGCAACGGGGTGGTATACCGGCGGCGCGTGATCGCGTCATCGCCTCGGCTTTTGGCGTCCATGCCGTAGATCTGGTCGCCCAGGACAAATTTGACCGCATGGTTGCCTGGCACGATCGCGGTGTCATCGATGTGCCATTGTCATCGGTTGTCGAGGGATCGCGCCCTGTAGACCCACAGGAACCCATCGTCCACACGGCGCGCGGTCTTGGCATCTACATTGGCGAGGAATAGGGGTATTTCATGAACAGTTCATTCTCCACCGAGAGAATGTAGCTGTTCGCCTGCCTGTTTCAGGGGTAAGGTAGAAGGGCTTCACCCCCCATGGCAGCCCAGAAAGAAGGGAGCTTTCGTCTTCCCCCCCCCGGTTGCCCTGCCCGGCTTTTTGCCCATGCCAGCGCGATACCGGCGTTCCTGACTTCTGAACTTCCGAGTTCGTCCCCCCCCCTCGGTGGCCCATGCCGGAGGGCGGAGAGAGGCGTGTCGTCCCATATATAATACCCATTGTTACCTTCGACACCCTACAGCCGGCCCGCAAGCTGGAAACGACAGGCTTTGCCTGGAAACAGGTCGCTGATATGGGGGAAGCCCTGGTCGAAGCAATGGCAAACACCAAACGCCTTACCCGGGGGCCTCTTGATTCCCGTTTGCGCGAATCGGAACAGTGGGATGCGGCGAGGCTTGAGCAGGTCCTTGATTTCTCTGGTGGGCGCGGCTGGGATTGAACCAGCGACCTCCACGATGTCAACGTGATGCTCTCCCACTGAGCTACGCGCCCTTCCTCCCACTGTCCCTTTCCCCTCTCCACGACCGAGGCGTGCCATAAGGCAGCAGAAGGTTCTATCTACTTATCGCGGCTGGCATCAGTTTGCAACATTCTCTTCATGTCATGCCGTGCCTGTTGCGCCTGGAATCAGGTAACGTCAGATGGCACCAGGGAGAACAGAGGAATGGCCAGCCAGTTGCGTGTCATACCACCCGCAGACCATTGACAAATGACAAAGCATGAGCGTGGTACAGGTAAGCAGAAAAAGCCGACTCAGTCTCTATGCGCTTTTACCTATGCGCTTTGATTGGTCACGATCAAAGCCCACTGGTACCAGTACCAACCTCATGTCAACCTTCATAAGGGATTCAATTTGAGGGTGCTCTCATGAACATGTTGCCATCGCCCCACCAAGTCGTTGATGTTCTTGCACCGGTGGCGCAGAGGGTCCCATTCGTATTCGCTTCGCCCCATTCAGGCTCCGCCTACCCCCTCGAATTCGTGCGCGCTTCTGCCCTCGATTCTGTCGTCTTGCGCAAATCTGAGGACATTTACGTCGATCAGATTTTCGCCACTGTGGTCGATTTCGGGGCCCCACTGCTACGCGCCCTGTTCCCACGCGCCTTTCTGGATCCCAATCGTGAGCCGTATGAACTTGATCCAGCCATGTTCGAGGATGATCTGCCTTCTTACGTCAACATACACTCTCCACGGGTGGCGGCTGGATTTGGAACAATCGCAAAAGCAGTCGCCAACGGTGCCAACATCTATGCCGACAAGCTGCGTTTTGCCGACGCCGAACGGCGGATTCACACTTTCTACCATCCCTACCACCGTACCATGCGACAGCTGGTCGAAGCGACCCGAAGCCGTTTCGGCTACTGTATAGTGGTAGATTGCCACTCAATGCCTTCGGTCGGCGGTCCCACGGATACTGACCCGGGATTGCAACGAGTCGACTTCGTACTGGGGGACTGTTTCGGCACAAGTTGCGCGCCTGCCCTCATCAACGCCGCCGAACAGACCCTGAAGGTACATGGTTATCGGGTCATGCGCAACAAACCCTATGCGGGGGGATATACCACGCGTCGGTACGGGCAGCCGGTTCGACGCCTGCACGCGCTCCAGATTGAACTCAATCGAAAGCTGTATGTTAATGAAAACACTTACGAGCCCTTGCCAGGTCTGGAGACCGTGAAGCAAGCTATCACCGCCCTGGTGGCCGCCCTGGTGGCCGTTCCCGGCCCAGAGCCATCCCGCTCCTGATCATAGCGGTCATTCCCTTGTGCCTGCCGGTTTCCGGAAGGGAGGCCTGAAAAAGGCCGCGCGTATGCACGGCCCAGGTTCAGGGAGGAAACGTCCAGGAAACACAGTCAACCAGACCGTCATGGACTGTCCTTTTGCTGCGGTGCAGAAATAATGTTCGAAGGGGCATTTGGCAAGAGCAAAATACGTGGCGGGTCTGGTCTGACACCTGTTGACCCATTCCAGTTCTGGACGGAACACGCCCCCTCCTTGGAGGAAAGCCTTCTCCCCCTTGGATCGGGGGAGGGTTGGGGTGGGGGTGATCGTGACCTCTGATCTAGCGTACGCCCTTTCGCCGTTGAGGTGGGCAACCCCAAGGCTAAGCTGCCCCCTTGCATCCTCCTGCCCAGCCGCCTTGCGGTACCACCCGACGGCTTCGTTGTCGTCCCGGGATACGCCAAAGGCCGGCGTGATACATAAGTCCGATTTCGACCTACGCGGCAGCGTCCCCGTGCCTGGCCACTCTGCGGTACCATCTGGCGGTCAGTCTGACGGCAAGCTTCGGGAAGAAAAGCACCATGAAACGCAAGAGTGCCGCTACGCCCTCGATCGATTCGGGAGTAACGCAGCCGCACGGAAAACCCCTTCACGCCGGCCTCCCCTCCCTATCGGGCCTGTCCAACCCGCCCCCGCACGTCATGCAACCTTGCCTGCCTGCCCATGGTCACCATCAGGAGAGGCAACCAAAAACCAGACAGTTCTTGCCAGGGGCTTGCCGCGCCTGATCACAAGGGGGAGATAAGAGGAAGTTTATCCCGGTCTTCACAATTCTCAGAACCCGTCTGAAAATCAGAAGATCGTGCAAGTGAAATCAATGTGTTACGAAACGTCGCTGGTGCCGGCGTCGTGCAGGCTATGATGTGCATTGGCGCTCATGACATATTGATTCTATTTGCATCGACTCCTGATCAGACTCTGGAAAGTTGGTACGATCTGGTACGATATCATCAAGCATAGAGAGTGCCATCCATAGCAGGAACACTCTATGCCCTGGATACAGTCTCGCCTTTTAATGGACAAGCCCAGGATATGCGAAGGAATCGCAGACATGCCGGAGATGATCATTGCCGCTCCCAAAGGGGAGCTGCTCGTGCGTACCCTTGCCATGCCGGCCGATACCAATCCGTCGGGCGACATTTTCGGCGGCTGGCTTATGGGCTAGATGGACGTGGCCGCCTAAATCTATGCGCGCGGGCACGGGCACATAGGCGCGTCGTTACCGTGGCAGCAGTGGACAAGACGGAGCTGCTGCTGCCGGTGTTCGTTGGCGATGAACTGTCGTGCTATTGCCAGATTGAACGGGAAGGCCGCCCATCCCTGGCGGTGCGGGTGGAGGCCTGGGTGCGGCGACGTGACAGCGGTGATCTCGTCAAAGTGACAGAGGGGCAGTTCACGCTGGTTGCCACCAGGGAAGACCGCCGTCCGCGTCCTTTGCCGGTACGGTAGGAACAAAAAGAAGGTTGCCCTGGCATTGGAAATCGATCCGTGACCTCTTGGCATTGCCGATGGGATGATTCGGCGTTGCAAAGGTGGAACATTGCTGCAAGGAGTCGCCATGAAGTTGGTTGCCTCATTGTTTTAGGACGACCACAGTGTGACCATAGACGTGGGAAACATCACTGCCATTGAGCTGGGTCAGCCTTTGGAAATCGGTGATGGTCAATGAGCCTGTGAATTGATCATCCGGGCGGGGAGTGGTTTTGTCGCCATTCAGATGACAGCCGATTCTCCCGAGTCGTTCACGATCATGAATGGCGATCCTTTCGCCGGATGAACGCCAGCGGGAACAGGCCTTGTGGCGTCGGCTGGTGGGCAGACAGGAACGGAACAAGCCATACGACGAGTCGATTTATCGGTTCGTCGGGATGACGGCGGCAGGAGACGCATCAATCTTGCCGTCTCATCAAGGTGACGACTGCGACCACGATCAGCGCCCCCGGACACGAGGTCAGCGGCAATTCCATTTCGCGTGGTCTTTACAAGCGGTTTCCGATCAGGTTACACATCAGCGGCTCAGCGCGGAAGCTGGCTTCCAGCCACATGGAAAGCGGCTGGAAGCCGCTTCTACCTGATCGGAAACCGCCCCGAACTTGCAGGAGAACAGGCGGATCCCCATCAGGCGGGGGTCATGTCAGCCATCGACGACAACATGTTCGCAGTAGGAGTCTGCACCCGGCCAGGCCTCTCACCGTCGTCGTTCGGATTCGCAGGATCGATGCGCCTGAACGGCGTGGCCAAAAAAGAATCACGGCACGCACGAGCCATTTGACAAATATCATTCAAGTGAAGCACTGTCGTCACCGTCGTCACGGGGAAACAACAATCCGGCCATGCTTGAAACCATTAGGCACGTCATATCAAGGGTAGCAGGCAGATGGGGGAAGTTGCACCATGGCCTGAAAGCCATGGGGAAGCTGGGTTCCTGCCTCATGACGGGGCAGGGAACCTGCGGGTGGAGCTCGTGGACAGGGGGAGGCACCATGGTCAACGACATGGAGCTGAAATACTTGGTTGTCTCCACAGCACTGGAACTAGTGGCTGAACACGGCCGTCAAGCCTGGTCCATGCGAGAAGTCGCCGAGCAGACGGGGCTGTCCCTGACTGATCTTCATGCCATCTTGCCCCTGAGGGCAGCTCTTCTGCCGGCACTGACGGAGGTCGTTGAGCAGGCCATGCTGGAGGAAGTCGGGACTTTTGCAGAATTTACAGAAGATGAAAACAAGTGGGATCGTCTGTTTGCCTTGCTGATGCGGCGTTTCGATGCCCTCAATCCATACAAGCCTGCCATGCGCGTGCTCCAGCGCGATCTCAGGAGAGATCCCCTTGCGGCCCTGTGGGGAATATCACGGCTGGTGCAATCGATGACCCTGACCCTGGAAGCAGCAGGAGGGAGCAATGCAGGGGCAAGATAATTGTTGCGGGTCATTGACGTCAGCCCGGCGTTCAGGGAGGCCTTCCGCACATGGCTTAATGACGACAGTACAGACATGGGCCGTACGATGGCGGCCCTTGACAAGGCTCTTCGGCGGAAAGGCGCTCTGGCCGAAGTTCTGTGGTGTGGCCGATTGTCATACTATGAGCAGCCTATACGGGATATGGCGCGCCGGGAAGCGCCAATGCACCCGCAAGGGTATTTTGTGCACTGCAAAATTAAACTTGACGCAACCGTGCAACGGGACTAGTGTTGCACCGCAGCATCAAGCAGGGAGCACGTGGAGGACAAGCCAATGAGCAAGCAGTCTGACAACGTTTTCGATTTCGATATCACCAAGATGATGGACGTCACCAAGATGATGGACGTCACCAAGATGATGAGTGAATTCAAGATACCTGGCGTGGACATAGAGGCCATCCTGAGCAGCCAGCGCAAGAATATCGAAGCCTTGGCCAACGCCAACCGGTTGGCGTTCGAAGGCGTGCAGGCTATGATGAAGCGGCAGACCGAAATCCTGCGCCAGACCATGCAGGAAGTCGCCGGAGCTACCCAAGGGATGGCCACAACCATCTCGCCGCAAGAGAAGCTCGCCAAGCAAACCGCGCTCGCCAAGGAAGCCTTCGAGCGCGCCGTTGCCAATATGCGTGAATTGTCCGAGATGGTGGCAAAATCCAACAGCGAAGTGTTCGAGCTGTTGAATGTCCGTCTTGGTCAGGTCATGGACGAGGTCAGGCAGACCGTCACGCATGCCAGTAACAAGGGCTGAGTCTGTGTGATCACCTTGAATCAATCTCCCTAAAGGCTACCTGATAGCAAGGCGGCTGTTCCGAAAGGAGCAGCCGCTTTTGCCTCCGGTCCCCGCGCCCATGAGACCCCCTCAGCCGGTAGGTGCCTTGCACTTTGCGGTCAGTTCGACTTTTTCCGCACGGCGACCATGAAATAATTGACATCAAGGTCATCGCTCAAGCGCCATTCATCAAGGAACGGAACGTAGCGCATCCCCTTGACTTCGGTTACGATAAGCCCTCCCCCCCGCAACCCAGCCGCCAGTTCCGAGGGCCGCACGAATCGCCGCCAGTCATGGGTTCCGGCCGGCAGCCAACGCAGGATATATTCGGCGCCGATCTTGGCCAGCAGAAACGATTTGGGCGTGCGGTTCAAGGTTGCGACCACCATCACCCCGCCTGGTGCAACCAGGGCTGCCGCCGTGGTCAGGAACAGGGACTGATTGGCCACGTGCTCGACCACTTCCATGTTCAGAACTGCATCGAAAGAGGCGCCTTCGGCTGCCAACCGCTCGACGGTCGTGTGGCGGTAGTCTATGGCAAGACCCACACCGGTGGCATGGAGTTTGGCTACCTGAATGTTCCTGTCCAATGCGTCGATGCCAGCGACAGAGAACCCCAGACGGACCATGGGCTCAGACAGCAATCCGCCGCCGCAGCCGATGTCAAGCAGGGAGAGCCCCGTGAAGGGCTGGGGCACGACCGCATCGCGGCCGAGGTGGGCCGCCAGGTGATCGCGTATGTAACGGATTCGAACCGGGTTGAAGCGGTGCAGCGGTTTGAACTTGCCGTCCGGGTCCCACCAGCTTTCGGCCATAGCCTTAAATTTGGCTAGTTCCGTTACCGAAACGGTGGCTTCCCCTGGCGGGATGTTGGTAGGATTTGTTCGGGCTGCTTCCGTCCCGCGCCGGGCCGAATCGCCAAGAACCGTTTTCAGGGTTGCCAGAATGGTCATTACTATCCCCCGTTGCGCACGGATTGACCTTCTTCCCACCGCGCGACCTTTCGCAACGCGAAGGGCAGGCATGTCACTCTTGTGCACCCGGTGTCACAAGTCCACAGGTTTCCGGGCAGGGTAATCGGGTGAAGCAGGATATTCCCATGACCAGGCCCTCCCCCTGGATCAGGGGAAGGCGTTCATCGTATCGTTCGCAATCCTGCCCGTCGCCCAATTGCCCTGGGTTTCTGAGTCGCAATTTTCATCATAGAATTCACACCGCCCCGCATCGGACAGACTCTTTCACATGCAAGATACCGCACGGAGGGCTTTGTGCCAGGCGGTCGCGGGGCATGAATGATTGCCGGAACGGAAGAAGGGTCAGGCTGATTCAGCCTGATCCCTTGACGTCCCTGGTGGAACCGAGGGGAATCGAACCCCTGACCTTCTCATTGCGAACGAGACGCTCTCCCGACTGAGCTACGGCCCCGACGCGGGACTAATCATGAGGCGGCAGGGTGGCTTCTGTCAAGCACCGGGTTATATAAGAAGGGTCTTGTGGTGGTCACGCCCCCTGGCCAGCGGCAGGCAGCGTCCAGATGGCAACATCCACCCCCACCCAACCCTCCCCCAATCTAGGGGGAGGGCTGATAAGTTCCAGGCGGAGGGCCTCATGCCCCCCTCGATCCTCTCCCGACGGGACCCCGTCCCAGGAAAGACCACCTTCCCCATCCAGGGATGGGAGCGTGGTTGCGAGACTATATACCTTCACCCGATTGCCCTGTCGCCTTTCTCCATCGGCGCTGCCAAACCGCTGAGGCATTGATTGAAGCGGAAAAGTCAATATATGCGAGATATGTATGACAGGTAGCATTGAAACTGGATACCTCTCATGACCATCATGCCCGCGCAAGCGATCATCCATGGCGTGCAGATAAACATGGATTCCCGCCCCCGCCTGTGCGAGGATAAGCTTTCGTGGGCTTTTTGGATTTACAGAGGTCTCCAACTTTCGTTCCCCCTTCGGTCATGGAGGAAAGGTCTTGTTGCCATCAGGGAGGACACGTCATGGCAATGGCTGCTGCTGAGATTGAGCATCTGCTCCGGGAGGCGTTTCCCGACGCCGATGTCACCCTCACCGACGTAGCAGGCGATGGGGATCATTACGCCGCATACGTAGCCTCGACCGCCTTCAAAGGTAAGACGCGTGTCCACCAGCATCAGATGGTCTACGCTGCCTTGCAAGGGAAAATGGGCGACGCATTGCATGCGCTTGCTTTGACCACCGCAGTCAAGGAAGCATGCGCAGAACAGACCCCCCTGGGCACAACCCTTCAGGCCCATCGCCATCCACCCACAAGAAGGTAGAGAGCACCAGAAGCAACGACCGGTAATACGCTGTGTTCATGGAAGGTGGAATAATACAAGGCTGCCCCGACGGTCGATAGAATCTTGAAAAGCCCGGCGCCGATGATGCGGTGGGCCAACCACAGACCTAGGCAGGCATTGCCACCGATCCATAGGCGTGATGGCCAGGCGCCCAGAGCTCTGCTCAGTGGGAATAGCCAATGGATCAAGGCGTACCCCGTCATCGGTGAGAGCAGATCCGCCGCGAGATGAATGGCGATGCTGGCGGACAATCCCCGCCAGTACATGGCGCGGTTCTGCGCTGCGTCACGCCCCCAGAACCAGCCAGGGCACGATCAGGGAGCGGGTGAGAATGGAGCTGTGCAGCAAGAATGTGTCCGCATCGACTGACCCACATCGGGCCAGTCGAGACCCGCCACCAGCCCGGCCAGTAAGGCTATCGGCAACAGCACTCCCGCGCGGATCACTCCGTGGGTTGGCGGCCTAATGACCATGGCCTTCCCTGCCTCCCGTCCTGCATTTCTTGTTCCCCCGGCATTGTATGGTCTCCGTCTTGAGGGACGCAAGCGCATCATTTCCCTGTGGAACCTGTTCCGCCAATGGTGAAAAATACGGGATGCGCACCAGCAAGGGGGGGGGGGGGGGGACCATCATGACCGAACCGAAAGAAACGAGACAAAACATGGCAGCACCGATTGCAATGCAATACGGTAGAGAGTTGTCTTATAACAGGCATGAACTACCAGTGCGGGTTCAGGTCGGTCGCTGGCTAGCCTTGTTCATGGATGCCGATCATCCCCACCATCGTGCCGAATACCGGCTGGTGGCAGTCCTATTTCTGCGGCTGCTGGCCCTTGTGTACCTCGCGGCCTTCGCTTCCATCGGCATACAGATCGCCGGTCTTGCCGGGCCTGAGGGGCTCCTGCCGGCGGTAGACATGCTGCTGGCGAGTCGCGAAACTTTCTGGCAGCATCCAACCCTGTTCTGGCTCGATGCGTCCGGTCCGACGCTGGAGGGGGCAGCTTGGCTCGGCTGTATCCTAGCGGTTGCCTTATTCTTCAACATGCTACCTCGGCTGTGTCTGGGTGGGCTGTTTGTGCTGTATCTGTCCCTGATGCATACGGCACCGCTCTTCATGGATGACACGGGCGATCACCTGCTTCTGGAGGCAGGATTCCTGGCCATCTTTCTGGTCTGGGGTACGTCCGTGATCAGGCTGTACCGCTGGCTCATGTTCCGGTTGCTGTTCCTGTCCGGTGCGGCCAAGGTCCTCGGGCAGAACGCCGGGCAGGGATGGACGGACCTGACGGCTCTGGACTATTTTTTCGAAACCCAACCTCTGCCGCACGTGGGAGCATGGCTTGCGCATCACTGGCCGGAGTCGGTCCTGCACGCGGCAGGCGGCATCATTCTGTTTACCGAGCTGGTGGGCGCATTCTTTCTGTTCCTGCCGCGCGGACCGCGCTTTCTCACCGCCTGGGCCCTCATCGCCGTGCAGGGTGGACTGCTGCTAACCGGCAACCATGGCCTGGTGAACGTTCTTGTTCTTGCCTTGTATGTGCTGCTGTTCGATGACCGGGCCCTAAAACGGGTGGTGCCCTGGCCGCTACTGCACATGCTCTTCCCATGGCGCCCTCCGGTGCGGGGGGGATGGGGACGGGCGCCACTGGTCGCGGGGATGGCGGGGATAGCAGGGATCGTCGGTGGTGTGCAGATCCTAGAAGCCTTGTCCGGACATCACGCGCCGCCCCCTCTGGCGACGTTCATGGCGGCCGTGCAGCCGTTTCATCTGGTGAATGCCTACAAAAAAGCCCATGCCCTGTGGCCGGCCACGCCTTCAGAGCGTCTGGAACTAGCGGTGGAAGGGTCCAATGACGGTATACATTGGCGGTCTTATATCTTTGCCTATAAACCGGGTGAGTTAGAAATCCGCCCGCCGCTGACCGTTCTCCACCAGCCGCGTCTGGATCGGCTGATGGTGGCTGCCACCCGGGGAGACGCGGCCGCGGAGGCGGTTGCATCCCGCGTCCTTCCAGGTCACCTTTTGCGCGGCAACCGGACCGTGACGGCTCTCTTGGCACGTGATCCCTTCTTCGGCAGTCGGCCACGGTGGGTGCGGAGAGTTCTCTACCGTTACCGTTTCACCGATCCGGATACCCGGGCCGTGACCGGCCACTGGTGGAAGCGTGCGGTCGTGCACGTGTTCCCGCCGGGGATCTGATCCTCGGGGCAGGCCAATGTCTGTGTTCATACATTGGCATCACGGCGTCCGTCCAGAACGCGGGAACGTGGGGGAGGGTTGGGTGGGGGTGATGCATCCGTCTGGATGCCCGTTGGCCATGGATCGTGATCACCACGAGAATAAACAGTTTTAGACTCTCGTCAATATTACTAACACCCAAACCATCCCCTATCAAGGGAGAAGGGGTCTGCCAGCCGGGGGGGGGGGGGG
>CAZUWH010000005.1:0-79602 GCA_964624075.1 uncultured Rhodobacterales bacterium | reverse complement strand
GAATCCCACTGGAAGAGATAAAGGGTCCGCCTGGGGAGGTTCGTCGGGAGGAGGAAGGCCGGGACAGACGGTGTGTTCAGGAACTGACAGATGGCTCTGCACCGGGAAGCATGATGTCATCCCTACCGCCCTGATTCCGGCAGGAGCCGAACACTGGGACGGCTGTCTTAATCAAACAGCTTGTCAATATCTGCTTGCGATACGCCTCTATCCCCTGAGGGGCCGTACAGACCAACCCCTTCATTCTCTTTGAGCGGGTTCCGCCCGCCGGCCCTGATGGGCAGGGGAACGACGTTTATTGACTCCCACGATCACAATTAGGGAGACGATGGTTCCCTCGATCAGGTTCATGGTTTTGATGATCTTAGAAATGCGCTGGCCGGTGAGATCCTGAAAGGCACAGGTTTCGAAGATGCGGTTGACGGTATCTTTGATCTGGTGGCGATGTGCCTGGGCCTCGGGATAGCGCACCACTGTATCCACCTCAGCCACCACCCCATGGATGAGCTCAGACGACTCCGTGATGGTATTGCTGGCCTCCTCGGTGGCAGCCACAATGGCTGTCAGTTGATCAGCAACCTTGGTGAAGGGATCGATTTCTGATCGGAGATGTTTGATCGAAGCGATTTCACGCTTGATTCGTTGCAGATAATCATAGAGCTTAGCGATTTCTGCGCGTATGGCATTGAGCTGACCATATGATTCATAAGTCCGTCCCTACTGCCGGCCATTCTTAAAGGGTCCGTGCTCATAGCTTGGACTGAGCTATAAGGGTATCAAAAGCCAGCAATGCCGTGCGAATGGCTGTATCGTTGGCGTCAGAAGGGCTTTCCCAGCAATATCTGTGCAACGCTGCCACAACGGCCTGCATGACTGCACGAATTTCCGGCCGCCGCCGCAGATTGACCTGCGGGCCCAGCAACAGGTTGCGAAGGCTGACACAAATAACAGATAAGAGGTTGTATTGGTGGGCAATCTCGTAGGCACGTTCCATGCGATGGAAACGTTGCCGGGTGATGCAGTGCAGATCGCAGAGGGTACCAATATGCAGTCCGGCTTCCTCGATTTCCCGTTTCTGTAACAAAATGGCTGCCTGCGCTGGGTCGCTGTTTGCTATGTTGGCGTGGTATAAGGTGCTGTTCAATGCCATTCCAAGGTCGGCCAGGGTTGTTCTGTTGGCTTTCTCCAGTTCCTGTGTCGCCTAATCCAGCTCGACGCGCAACCCCGCCAGCAGGTGATGGGCCGGGTGAAAGGCATCGCGAGCGTCATCCATGGAGTCACATGCGGGGATGTTCACCCGTCCTCACCCTTTGCCACCGCGGTACCCCGCTGCCGGAAACGTCCGGCAACGCACGCGAGGCTTCTGCAGCTATAAAGGGCTAAACCCTATTCCATGTTTTCCTCCAGCAAAAACAAATCGTAAAGAACGAAGGTAACTGCCCACGTGGCAAGCTGGTAAAGGTATACACTCCTATAACCAAGCCCTCCCCCTGGGGGAGGGGATCTTCTAGAGGTGACCCGCCTTGGGACACGCTCGGACCCACCAAACTAGCAAGTAAGATACGCCTTCCGTAACCCGGAAGGAAGGATAGTGTGCCGTCAGGAACTTTGACGTTTACCAACTTTCCGTGCATACCACCAAAAGTTTCCCATCAAAGGGAGGGCAGAAACGGTTCCCTCGCCCACCTTGCGGGCCCTTCCCGCAAGGTGGGCGAGGGAAACCTCCTGTCACTGCCGTGCCAGCATCATCTTCTTGACCTCGCCAATAGCCTTGCCGGGGTTGAGTCCCTTGGGACAGGTGTTGGTGCAGTTCATGATGGTATGACACCGGTACAACCGGAATGGATCCTCTAGCATGTCGAGGCGTTTGCCGGTGTTTTCGTCACGGGAATCGGCTAGCCAACGGTACGCCTGCAACAGAACGGCCGGTCCCAGGTAACGATCGCTATTCCACCAATAACTGGGACAACTGGTCTGGCAGCAGAAGCACAAGATGCACTCCCACAATCCGTCCAGCCGTGCCCGTTCCTCCGGACTTTGCAGGCGCTCGGCCTGCGGGGGCGGTTGCGTATCAGCCTGCAGCCACGGTTCAATCGACTCGAACTGGGTATAGGGCTGCGACAAATCCGGTACGAGGTCTTTGATCACCGGCAGATGGGGCAGCGGATAAATGCGCACTTCGCCCTTTATGTCTGCAATTGGTTTCAGGCAGGCGAGAGTGTTGGTGCCATCGATATTCATGGCACAACTGCCGCAGATGCCTTCGCGGCAGGAGCGGCGGAACGTCAATGTCGAATCGACCTCGTTCTTGATCTTGATCAAGGCATCTAGAACCATCGGACCACATGCGGCCACATCCACCTCATAGGTGTCGAGACGCGGGTTCTCCGCCACGTCGGGATCATAGCGGTAGATCCGGAACACTTTGATTCTCCTGGCACCGGCCGGAGCGCTGTACTGTTTTCCCGTCCTCACACGGGATGCAGGGGGCAACGAGAATTCAACCATGGACCACTCCTCGCGGGCTGTGACGTCGACGCCGACGCCGGTTTCTGAACGGCATCAGTACACGCGTGCCTTTGGTGCAATGTAATCAACCGTCAGAGGTTTCGTATGGACTGGCCTGTAATCCAAGGTTACATTCCACGTGCCATCGATCCAGGCAATGGTATGCTTCATCCAGTTTATGTCATCTCTCTCCGGGTAATTCTCGTTTGAATGCGCGCCACGGCTTTCATGGCGCGCTGAGGCACTAGTAATAGAGGTAATGGCGCACGCCATCAGGTTCTCCAGCTCGAAAGCCTCGACCAGGTCTGAATTCCAGATCATGGAATGGTCCCTGATCCCCAGTTCAGCCATGCCAGCGGCTACTTCCGCCATCTTCGCACACCCTTCCTGCAAACTCCTTGTCGTCCGGAACACGGCGGCATTGTTCTGCATGGTACGCTGCATCTGGAGACGCAGCACCGTCGTCGGCGTGCCACGGGACGCATTGCGCACTTTGTCAAAGTGGGCCACGGCCCGGTCGGTGACCGATGGCGCGAGTGGTTCGTGCGGGCTGCCAGGCTTCAAAATCCGGGCGGCGTGCGAGGCGGCGGCCCGACCGAACACGACGATGTCCAGGAGCGAGTTGGTGCCAAGACGGTTGGCCCCATGCACGGATACGCAGGCGCATTCGCCAATGGCCATCAAGCCGAGACAGACGGCATCCGGGTCTTCCCGAGTCGGGCGCAAGACTTCGCCATGATAGTTGGTTGGAATGCCACCCATGTTATAATGCACGGTTGGCAGCACCGGACACGGCGCCCGTGTGGCATCGACACCGGCAAAGATCCGGACGGTTTCCGTGATGCCGGGCAGGCGCTGGTGCAAGACATCGGCCCCCAGGTGCTCTAGATGCAAATAGATGTGATCCTTGCCCCCACCCACGCCACGGCCCTCACGAATTTCCACCGTCATGGCACGGGAAACGACGTCCCGCGAAGCGAGATCCTTGGCCGTCGGGGCATAGCGTTCCATGAACCGTTCGCCCGCGGCGTTGGTGAGATAGCCTCCTTCGCCACGTGCGCCTTCGGTGATCAGACAGCCTGCCCCGTAGATGCCGGTCGGGTGAAACTGCACGAACTCATGGTCCTGGACCGGCAGACCGGCCCGCAGCACCATGCCGTTCCCATCGCCCGTGCAGGTATGGGCTGAGGTGCATGAGAAATAGGTCCGACCATAACCACCCGTCGCCAGGACGGTGAGATGGGCACGAAACCGATGCAGGGTCCCGTCAGCCAGATTCCAGGCCAGCACGCCACGACACACGCCCCTGCCGTCCATCAAAAGATCGGTCGCAAAATACTCAACAAAAAACTGCGCCGCATGTTTCAGGGACTGCTGGTACAGGGTATGAAGGATGGCATGACCTGTGCGGTCGGCGGCCGCACAGGCCCGCTGGACGGGAGCTTCGCCGAAATCGCGCATATGGCCCCCGAACGGACGCTGGTAGATTCGCCCATCCTCCGTGCGTGAGAACGGCACGCCGAAATGCTCCAGCTCATAAACAGCCGGAATGGCCTCCCGGCACATGTATTCAATGGCATCCTGGTCACCCAGCCAGTCTGATCCCTTGACGGTGTCAAACATATGCCACAACCAATTGTCTTCAGCCATGTTGCCGAGCGCAGCGCCGATTCCCCCCTGCGCAGCCACGGTATGGCTGCGGGTCGGAAAGACCTTGGTGATGCAGGCGGTTTTGAGACCGGTCACGCTCATGCCCAGTGTGGCGCGCAGACCAGATCCTCCGGCGCCGACGACCACGACGTCATACGCGTGATCAATGATGTCATACACAGCCATGAACCATTATCCCCCGTAGGCGACCTTGAGCACCGCTACCATCGTGAAAATGGCAAGCGTGCCGGCCACAAACCTGATGAGAACGAGCCCGGCCAGTCTGGCCCTCTCATGATGTACATAGTCTTCAACCACCACCTGCAGGCCGAGCGGGGCATGGTAGAAAAGCATGCCAATGGTCAGGAGCATCAAGGTAGCATTGCCTGGTGTCCCGAAAAAGGCACGCAACGTTTCATGATCAGCCCCCTTCAGGCCGATGACGGCACTTACGAACCACACCGACAACGGCACCAGCGCCACCGCCGTGAGACGTTGCTGCCACCAGTGCCCGACTCCTGCCCGTGCGGCTCCCAGGCCGCGAACCCGGCCCAATTCCGAACGCATGCGCATCGTTCTTCCCCTAGACCGAAAAGCCGACGACCCAGGCCAGCACGGTCAGCCCCACCGTAGCGCCCAGTACGATGTAACCGGACCTGTAGACCATCTCCAGTTCAAATCCGTAGCCCATGTCCCACAGCAGGTGACGGACACCGTTGCACAGATGATAGAACAGCGCCGCTGACCAGGCCAAGAGCAAAAGGGTGCCAAACCACGAGCCCAGGACGCCCTGCGCCCGCGCATAGGCATCTGGTCCGTAGGCCGCCGCCCCCAACCAATAGGCCATCCCCAGCGTGCCAGACGCCAGGGCTACGCCTGTAATGCGATGCGAAATCGACATCAGTGATGTCAGTTGCGGCCGGTAGATCTGTATGTGTGGCGAAAGAGGTCGATCTTTGCGAGTCATTTTCCTTGCGCCTTCCGAACACTCCCCCTGCGCAACTGCCCCTTGCAGCCACGCTTTGCATCGAGGCACCGAGATTTCGGCGATGCAAAAAACCCTAGTCCCCCGCACACGCAAAGTCAACGTCGATACTGCATGCGAGCGGACAAAGGACAAAAGAGGTGTGCACAAGTTTACTTTTATGAGATGCAAAAAACCCTAGTCCCCCGCACACGCAAAGTCAACGTCGATACTGCATGCGAGCGGACAAAGGACAAAAGAGGTGTGCACAAGTTTACTTTTATGAGATGTATAATTGTTGCATTTCACATTATCTATACCACACTTTCTCCTCGAATCTCCCTACAGCATCTTTAACGCTCTGGGGCGCGCCACCCGCGCCTGCCTGCGCCCCCGGGTACCAAAAAAATTCCGGGATGGTCTATGCCCCACCAGACTCCCTCCCCCTTGGATCGGGGGAGGGAGTCTTAATGATTTAACATGCTGCCACAGCAGACTTGTGTACAAGGCTGCCGTCGAGTCTCTGGAAAGAGTTACAAAGAATCATCTTTTCCTGTGCGACACATTGTGGCCGTGCGGCCACGGGGGAAGAAAAAAGTGTGCTCCGCCAGAGATATTTCACACCCTGTCATACCCCTGCCTTAAGTTCCCCTGTGTCCTCGTTTCGGAAGCCGCGGTTGTGCAACCTCGTGGAGAATTGTGACCTACAAAGGACATGGTATGGTAGTACAGAACGCCTTTGTAACAAATATAGGAAAGAGGAAGAGCAGGCGAAGGACAATCTGGCCTCTAACCATCTCCGAACAACTGCCTTGCTGTCGCCACAAATCGAGGTTATTGAGTGCTGCACGAACAATACCGGGAGGAAAGACAATGAAATATATCGATCGTCTCGTGATGTCGGTGTGGAAATACTTGACCAGATTGCCCCGCACGATGGATCAGACGCAGACGTATCCGGGCCGCCCCTTCCGGTCATGGTTCTGAGGCTGAAGGACATGATCGGAATCGTGACCGGTCTGGCGGCAGAGGCCCGCTGCTGTAGCGGCATGTTGGTGCGTTGCAAGGGGCCGGGAGCGGAGCGGGCTGCCATCGCCTGCGAGGCACTGGTGGCACATGGCGTGACCGGGCTAGTCAGTTTCGGTCTCGCAGGCGGGCTGGCGCCGACGTTGCGGCCAGGGACCGTGGTCCTGGCAAGCGAGGTAGTGCTGCGTGACGGGCATCGCCTGAAGCCGCACGGTCCCTGGCGGGAACGTTTGCACAGACGACTTGCCGCTCTCAGGCCGGTCGACGTGCCTGTGGCCGTAAGTGACCAGGTGGCCACCTCGCCTACTCTCAAAAGGAGACTGTTAACCGTCACGGGTGCCGGCGCGGTAGATATGGAGAGTGGAGCCGTTGCCTTGCACGCGATGGCGTATGGCTTGCCCTTCGTGGTTGTACGAGTCACGGCCGATCCGGCGGAACGGCTCCTTCCCCCGGCGGCGCTTGCTAGCATGGGGCCGGATGGTCACCTGCGCTTCTGGCGTGTCCTCCGTGGCCTATGCCGGCAACCATGGCAGGGGCCCGCCTTCGTACGGCTGGTGCAGGACAGCCGTACCGCTTTCACCATGTTACGCTGCGTTGCCAAACGGGCCGGCGTCGATTTTGCCTTCTCCTGACCGCGCCACCGTTCCGGCTGCCGTCTAGCGCGGCGGTTCTGGTGCCATCGCTCCCTTGGTCCGCGGACCAAGGAGTGCCGCCTGCATAGCTTTCCAGGGATGTGTCACGGTATCATTCACGGCAGTAGGTTCAAACCCACAATGCATCATGCAGTTGTCGCATGCCCCATGATGGCCGATGCCGTAGGCGCTCCAGTCGGTCGTGGTCATCAATTCCCGGAACGTGGCCGCGTGACCATGGTTGAGCAGATAGCAGGGCCTTTGCCAACCGAATACGTTGCGCGTTGGATTGCCCCATGGCGTGCATTGATAACTCTGATTGCCGGCCAGGAAATCCAGGAACAGGGCGGAATGGCTGAAACGCCAGCCCCTGTTCAGGGCAAACAGCCGGCGGAACGTCATGCGGCTGTTCTGGCGGGACAGGAATTGGTTCTGCGTTGGGGCATCCTGGTAGGCAAATCCGGGCGAGAGGGTGATGCTTTCCACCTTCAGTTCCTGACAGATGAAAGTGAAGAACTGCGCCATAGCCTCAATGTCGCTATGATCGTAAAGCGTGCAGTTGATGTTGACAAGAAAACCGCGGGCGCGGGCAGACCGAATGGCGGCCACGGCACGGTCATAAACGCCCTCCTGGTCAACGGCGCGGTCATGGTGCACACGGTCGCCGTCCAGATGAATCTGGAAGGTCAGATACGGTGAAGGCACGAACAGGTCAAACTTCTTCTCTAGTAGAAGAGCATTCGTACACAGATAGACAAACTTCTTCCGGGCCACCAGGCTACTAACAATCTGGCCAATCTCCTTGTGCAACAGGGGTTCCCCTCCGGGAATGGAAACGATAGGCGCACCACACTCGTCAGCAGCGTGGAGGCATTCCTCAACCGAAAGGCGACGATTCAAAATTTCCTCTGGGTAGGCGATCTTGCCGCATCCCGTACAAGCTAAGTTGCAGCGAAACAACGGTTCCAGCATCAGCACAAGAGGATAGCGTTTGACACCTCTCAAGCGTTGCTTGAGGATATAGGCTCCGACACGGAGCTGCTGGATGAGGGGAATGGCCATACGGAATCTTCCTGATGGGAATACGAATACGAGAGAGCAGTATTTTCGCCGATGGGACGGTCGCCGCTAATATTACGAACGAGGGGCATTTTCAACGATCGGGATCGGTCTTGCAAGACTCACGACGCCTGCCCTCACAGTCGCAGGTAGGACCAGGACAGGGCACGGGAAGACGGGGAGAGAACAGGGGAATGAGCGAGTGTCACGTCGATTCTGCAACGGCGCTCGCGCAGGCAATCGGGGAACGAAGGTTTGCGACCATTCTTGCCGATCCGCCCTGGCGCTTCGCCAATCGCACCGGCAAGATAGCGCCCGAACACCGCCGCCTTGCCCGCTACGGGACCATGACCATTGAGGCCATCGCCGCCTTGCCCGTGGGAGCCGTCGCTGCTCCGACTGCTCATTTGTATCTTTGGGTTCCCAATGCCATGCTGCCCGAAGGACTCGCGGTCATGAAAACGTGGGGATTCACATACAAATCTAACATCGTCTGGCACAAGCTGCGCAAGAATGGCGGCAGCGATGGACGTGGAGTCGGTTTCTATTTCCGTAACGTCACCGAGTTAATCCTGTTCGGCGTGAGGGGAAAGAGCGCCCGCACGCTCGCGCCTGGCCGCACCCAGATTAATTACATCGGCGCCCGCAAACGGGAGCATTCGCGCAAGCCGGAGGCGCAATACGCCCTGATCGAAGCATGCAGCCCTGGCCCATACCTGGAGATATTCGCACGGGGGACACGACCAGGATGGTTGGTATGGGGCAATCAGGCAGACACGGGCTATGCGCCGGACTGGCCGACCTATTCGTACAATTCGGCAACTGCTGCGGCGCCTTGAGCGTGGCCCCTCTCAATCGCCCGCATCAGCAACTCTTAGTGCATCAGCTATTCAGAAGACGCTACCTTAAGGAGATCTATTCAACAGACCCCCCCGGGGATGGAACACTCCCCCGCCCTTTGAAGGGAACACCCCGGCTCCCTTGGATCGGGGGGGAGGGCTGACAAGTTCTAGGCGGAAGGCCGCATGCCCCCCTCGATCCTCCAGGACCGCATTGCAAACTGATATCATTTCTACAATCCTACAATGGGAATGGCCCTTATGCTGTTCGTCTTGTTTCAAAACGTTTGCCGCCTGTGCTAGGGCCCGGGCGCCCTGAAATGGCAGCCACAAGAGCGGGCGCTGTCGTCCCGGGGCAAAACAGGTTCCTGACACGAGGGGGGTTATCGCATGTCTGCGCCGTGGATAGCGGGGGACACCGCAACAGCAAGAGGGAAGGGCTGCCCCATGACCTGCAGCATCGACCGTCGCACCTATGCTGCGTTGTATGGCCCGACGACGGGTGATCGGATTCGTTTGGCTGACACCGATCTGATCATCGAAGTTGAGCGGGATTTCACTGTCTATGGCGAAGAGGCCAGATTTAGCGATGGCCAGGCCATCCAGGATGGCATCATGGGACAGTCGCAAGTCACCTATAAGAAAGGCGCGGTGGATACCGTCATCACGAATGCCCTGATCCTTGATCACTAGGGGATCGCCAAGGCCGGCAATCCTAGCATCCAGCCATGTGTCGATATTGTCATCGGTCCCGGGACCGAAGTGATCGCCGGGGAAGGCCGTTTTGTCACTGCCGGCGCCATCGCGATGCACACGCGCACTTCATTGCCCCGCGACAGATGTGGGAGACCCTGTATGCCGGCGTGACCACCTTGTTCGGAGGCCATGGGACCGGCCCTTCGGAAGGCGCCAGCGCGACGGCCTGCACGCCGGGCCCCTGGCACATTGGCCGCATGTTGCAGGCGGCTGAAGAACTTCCTCTCAACATGGGCTTTTTTCGGCAAGGGCAACGCCTCACGGTCCGAAGCGCTGCGCGAGCAGGTCATGGCCGGGGGGGGGGGGGGCGAGGTCATCCTTCGCACCTGGCAGATAGCCCACAGGATGAAGGTCCGGTGTAGCCGCCTGCAGGAGGAAAATGGCGACAACGACAATCTTCGCGTCCGCCGTTACATCGCCAGGTATACCATCAATCCGGCGATCGCCTACGGCATTGCCCAGCATGTGGGGTCGGTCGAAGTCGGTAAGCTTGCCGATCTGGCGCTATGGCAACCTGGTTTTTTTGGCATCAGGCCCGACCTTGTGTGCTCAAGAGCGGAGCTATCACCGCTGCCCTAGTGGGGGCGGCCATCCCGGCCGCACAGCAGCCTGTTTACGCCCGGGGCATATTCGGTAGTTTTGGCTGGGCGCGAATTGCAAGCGCGATCACCTTCGTCTCGCGTCAGGCGATCGAGGAAAGCGTGGCCAAGACGCTTGGTCTGCAGAAACTACTGGTCTCGGTCTGGGGAACCCACAGGATCCCTAAAAGGAACACGCTCCTCAACAATACCGTACCGCAGATTGAGGTCGACCCCCCACATCACCATGGTTCGTGCAGATAGCAAACTGCTACATGGTGAACCACTGCGGGAGATGCCGCTTACCAAGAATTATTTCCTGCTATGAACAGGTCGCAGCGCGACCTTAGAAAGAAGTCGTTCCTGTCTTTCTCCCCTGCCCGCTTCCCCGATAGAAAAGAGATCACGCCCTTGATCCAAGGGGGCTCGCGCCTGAAGCACTAAGGAAGCGCCGTGGTGCGCTCCCCTTCTTTTCCGCTCCCACTCCCAGCCATTGGTTTACCGAGATCATGGCAATCCCATCACTGACTGACCAAGATGACCCGGGCAATCCAGCTTATGTCCTCGACATCGAAGGAACGATCGGGGCGGGCGGTATTGAGGGATTTCACTTCAACCCGTTTTGCCGTGCGGCGCACCAGCTCCTTGACCATCACCTCGCCCTCGGTTGTGCGCACGACCACCCGGTCACCGCGGCGCAGACTGCCGCCTGGCGAAATAATCAGCCGGTCGCCGTCGCGATAGACCGGTTCCATGCTGCCGCCACTGACCTCAAGTGCATAGGCATGGGGGTCATTGAGATCGGGAAAGGGAATTTCATCCCAGCCAGTCCCGCTTGGATAACCGGCATCGCCGAAATAACCATGTTCACAGGCCTGGGCAAAACCAATCAACGGAACGCTCCGCGGCGCAGGCCGTAGCGGCAGCGGGGAGGTTCCGCTGGTGATATAGCTGACAAACTGTTCTATCGTCGCACCGGTTGCTTCCAACACCTTGGCGATGCTTTCGGTAGAAGGCCAACGCAGTTTGCCGTCACGGCTGACGCGTTTGCTCCTGTTGAAGGTGGTGGGATCAAGACCAGACCGGCGCGCCAAGCCCGACGCCGTCAGTCCGTATTCCCGGGCAAGACAGTCGATAGCAGTCCAGATGTCAGCGTGCCTAAGCATGGGAACAGTATCTTACAAAATGGCACCAGATGCACTAGGAACTATATCCTATATCCACCTTGACAGTCCTATGCAGGGGAACATAGAAGAATATTCCAGGAACACTCCCAGTCATGATGAAAAAGGGGAAAGAACGATGAAAAAGGGGAAAGAACCATGAAACACGAGCGATTCGCCCCGAAATCGGCACCATACAAGGAATATAACCCTCTAATTACTGTCGAAGATGCCTGGTTCTGGTTCTACCACTGTCAGATCTTGCGGCAGGAGGGAGCCCGATTCGATTCCAGCGATGACTTCGTCCGTTCCTGTGACCCCGACGGTATCCATCGGGCGGTCATGAGGTTGTTACGGCAGCGGCGAATCGAACGCTTCCACCTTCTGGTTCTTGGACGGTATAGGCTGTGTCTAATCCAGATTAGATCTATTTTTGAGTGATGAAACTCTAGATGTCAGCTATTTTTATGATGCTCTGGACCGGCTGACCTCCGTTCTCAGAACCAATAGCATCGTGCTATGATCAGGCTGGAATCGCTTCGGAAGTCCTACATGATGATTAAAGAGAGTTATAATCACGACAGAAACACGTATTAAGATGTTATACGCTCATAGCAGCGGATGCTCGTGGTTTTTTGTGACAATACAGATTTATGGTGGCTACGATTTCTCAAGCGTGGTTTCCGGCATTGTTTTGTTGCCCTTTGTGATGGCCGCCACTGGGTCACTATTGATCCTTTGTCTCACTACACCGACGTGGCCGCGTATGGGATCGGCATCCTACCCGATCTTGCGGTTCTTTATCGCCAACATAGCTTGACAGTGGTCGAGACATCCTTTTTTCGCCCCCTTTGCGTCCGGCGCCCCTAGCCCCTATGACCTGTGTCAAGGCGATCAAATGGATCCTAGGGCTGCACACACACGCGATCGTCACACCGTCGCAGTTGCACATGGTGTTGTCTTCCGGTTGCGTTTCCCTGAAACGGTGATCCGGTTTTCCTTTCGTCCGGATTGTCCGCATCCTGTGGGGCCGGCTTGAATGCCTTCTGACCCGTTAAGGAAAAATACCAGTCAATGTGAAGAAAGAGAGTTGACAGGAATAGAACATCACAGCTACGTAAGCTGGCAGCGATATCCCCAGCCATGCCTGGCGCTTACCGTTCTCGGCGGTGGGCTTTTTTCTGAGCAGATTACATGAAATCCATGAACGGCCCGGCCTTTCCCCGCAGCAGGACGGGCTGCCTGTTTCTTGTCACTTGCGCCGAAAAAGGAAACATCGTCATGGCTGCCATCCTTGAATTCGTGCTGTCCTCTCCACGGCTGTTCTCTTCCGCATCAGCCGCACCTCCCCCCGCCCTTTCATCGGCATCAACCGCAGCCGCGACAACTGCAGACAAAGAGGCCACACGTCAGGAATGACTGGATCTGCTGATGCGCCAACGACACGGTCGTTCCGGCCTTATCACCACCTCGCTGTTGGGCCTGCTCATGCCGAACTTCGCAAAAGGCAAAACCCTGCTTGGAGAATGAGCTCATGGACGACAGCGTTGAACAGTTTCTCAAACGTTATCAAAAAGCCAAGGAACGCCGCCTTTCCTGGGAAGCCTATTGGCAGGAGTGCTACGGTTATGCCTTACCTGTCTGCGAAGGCCTCCGGAGCGAGTCGTCCGCAGGGAGCAGAGAAAATGATTTCCTCTTCGACGGCACCGCCGCCGACGCGGCTGAGTAACTCGCCGCCAGTCTGAAAGACCGCCAACAAGGTTGGTCGAACTGGTGCTGAAGAACGCCACCATTGCCGTCACCGGCATCTGGCAGGTCAATGACGACGATGTCCTGAACCCGGCTAACATCAAGCTGGTGCCCGGAACCATCATTCCGAAGGCGGTGGGTTCAGCCGGTCTTACACCGCTGGAGGCACCGGGTCGGTTCGATATTTCCCAGCTTGTTCTAACTGGTCTGAATACACGTATAAATCATGACATTTTGGCATATTTAATATCTTAGATTGATTTATAACGAATGACAACAACTTATGTTCTGGAACGCGCCGCTGAAATGGCCCGTATCCTGGGCGCTACGTATGGCCGTTTGCCGTTGGAACTGCGACACCCCTAGTGGTGCGGGCGATCGCGATCCTGCGGCGACGGGGAAACATTCCCGACCTGCGGGTGGATGGTCGTCTGGTGGATCTGCCAATACCGGGCCCCCCTGGCCCAAGCGCAGGCCCATCAGGAAGCACAAAATGCCCTGACGTGGCTTAGGGGCAATGGGCGGGCTGAGACCGGAGGCCATGGCCACCATGAATGTCGAGGCCACGGCGCGCTGGCTGGGTCGGGCCTTTGGCGTGCCGGGGGAACTGATCCGTAACCCAAGATGGGAGAGTTCCTGCTCCAGCAGGAACCAGGGTCGTGAGCGCGGCTCCTGTTGCGGCTGTCGTCATACCGGTGCGCAAGCCAGATGATACGCCAGGGATCGCGCGTGTTGGCATCAAACACTCTTCCCATTTTTCCTCCATTTTTCCTCCATTTTTCTCTTCTCATGTAAACAGGCACATCAACCATCAACAATTGCCGTTAAGATTGTCCATGTGAAAGCGGGGAGCAGGAACCAATGGTTTGATCGGTGCAGTATGTTGTAGCTATACAACTAATTAAACATAATTGTGATAAACTCTCTCGCAGTCGTGACTGGAAGAAGCCTACTTCGCGAGGCGGGCTGTGAACGGCTACCTTTCCACCCTCATGCCATGGAGACAATCGATGTCCGATATGACCAAGCCTTCTTGCCACGATTTCCCGTCCCGGCGGCAACACCGGGAACTGGCCCTCGCAAGTACCGGAACGGTTCTGGGACCCGCAGAGCAACACCCTGCGCACCGAGGCGCTGTTGCAGGCCTATCTAGATCTGGAACGCCGGATGGGAACCATTCCCAACAACCTTGACGGCTATACCCTGTAGTTCAAGCACAAGATGATGATGCCATTCCTGAACACTTATAGAACCATGTGCCTTGCGTCCAAACCAGATTTTCGGCGCGTTCTTGAGGAAATCCGGGAGATGCGGCTCCCCGCCTGACGCCCGCTGACCAATGTTTAGCGGACAGTTGACGCTCGGCGCGAATCGATTGTATCGTGACACCTAAACAGAAGACGGGAGTGAGAAGCAATGACTGGTGCCATGGAGAAGTTCGGGGCATTCATCCGCCGTGAGCGAGAGCGCAAGGAGATCGGTTTGCGCGAGATGGCGAAGATGATCGGGGTCAGCCCGACCTACCTTTCGAAGGTCGAGCGGGACGAGTTCCCACCGCCAGCCGAGGACAAGGTGAAGGCAATCGCCAAGATCATCGAATGCGACGCCGACGACCTGCTGGCGCGGGCCGGGCGGGTGTCCACCGACATCTCGGACATCATCAAGCGCCAGCCAGTCGAACTAGCGGCGCTCCTGCGGACCACCAAGGGTCTGACGGCCGACGACATCATCCAGCTGGCCCGGTAGGCACAGAAGCCGAAAGACGAGTGACGGAATAGACCGCGATTTCGACGATGCAGATGAGGATGACGGCGTGATGGCGAAGTTTGTGCCCTACCTTTCCGAGGAATAGATCGAGCGTGATGCGGCGGCGCTGCTGGTCGAGTTCACTCAGGCGCGTTGCGTCATAATCAAGCCACCGATCCCTATCGAGGATATCGTCGAGAAACACCTGAAGCTCGGCATCGAGTTCGACGACACGCATCGTATGTTCGGCGTTCCGCGTGATCCCGAAGGCGATGCCGATACCCTCGGAGCGATCATATTCGACGAGCGCCGCATCGTCATCGACGAAAGCCTCGACCCGGAGGAGAACGCCTTCAAAGAGGGGCGATATCGTTTCACGCTAGCGCATGAGGGTGGCGGACATTGGCGACTGCATCGCAGTCTGTTCGCCAAAGACCCGGCGCAAGAACTCCCTGTTTAGCCAACCGACCCCGCCCTCTGTCGTGTGTCGATCCAGCCAGGCCAAGGAGCGTATCGAATTGCAGGCCGATTGGTATGCGTCGAGCTTGCTGATGCCCAGGAATCTGTTGATTGCCGCTTGGCGCGAGCGTTTCGGAAATACCAATCCACGTATCCTGAAGCGCAAAAATCGTTTTTCTTTTCTCGAAGGCGCTAACGGCGAGATCGCGACAGCCTTCCGGGCATTCGATCAACAGCGGGACGACGAAGCGCTCAATGATTTCGTCCGACCTTTCACCGAAAAGTTCCTGGTTTCCATGGTCTCGACACGCATTCGGTTGGAGCGGATCGGTCTCTTGCACCGAGAGGTTCCGCGCCAGCGGTCGTTCAACACAGCGGTCTGACCATTTTTTAAGGAGAACGTGAAGTGTCAACTGGACAGGCAAACAAGGGCGTAGCGAGCGACGAAGCTGCGTTCGAGACGCGCGACTTCTACCTGGCCTGCTTTCTACGCTGCACCGGCTACGATCTCATCGACCTGCGCGCCGAAGGCCGGCGCAAGGTTTTCATCTTCCGTGATCGCCCGACGCGCCGCGATGACGTACTGGCATTTCACGGCCAGGGCGCTGCGGTCCCACTGCTGACGTTCTCAACAATCATCAAGAATGTTAAGTCTCTGATGCACAATGCGTGATGCTCTAATTTCCCCTGCTGCACGCGCGCATCGCGGCCAAATCGCCGAAGCGCTCGCGCATCTCGAAAAGGTCGTGGTGGAAGGACTGCGCCACGGTTTCTTCGACTGTTCCATCGGCTGCGAAATCGGGCCCAGCGGCAAGCGCCAACTCGTGATCAGCGCCGGCAAGTCACACAAGTTCACCATCCCCGAGGAAGGACTGCCGCGCTGATGCGGCTCTGAAGGCGGCGGTCCCTGCGATGGGGACGCCCGAGATGCAAATCACATCAAGGTCCAGTGTCATCGGTGGGATTCCGAGACTGGAGGCCAGGAGCACGGAGCGGCGAGGAACCGCCCATGAGGTCTTCGGTGAAACCATCGCATGCAGCAAACGACAACCTGAAAGACGAACTAGTCGGGCGCACCCGCTAGGTCTGGCAACCGCGCCTCGGTCGTGATCTGAGCCGCGAGGACGCCCGGCAGATCGCCGAGAACATCACGGGCTTCTTCTCGATCCTGGCCGAATGGTCGCGGGCCCGAGATGCCGTCCCCAGCGAACGATACCGGCAAGCCCGACGCCTCCAACGGCGGGGAGGCGCGCCATGACTGCTGAAACCATCGCCAAGGCCCTCGGCGGGCGGAAGGCTGGGGGGCGCGGCGGGCTGGACGGCAAGGTGCCCGGCGCATGACGACCGCACGCCGAGTCTCTCGATCCGGGACGCCGACGACATCAAAGTGCTGGTGCGCTGCCACGCTGGGTGCGACCAGGAGCACGTCATCAATGCGCTGAGGACGTGCGGTCTATGGACCGAGAAGGGTCCGCGCTCGCTATCACGCCCGGCGCGCCACACGTTTGCCGAGCGTAAGCTGGATCAAGATGACGCCAGGCGCAGCGAGATCGCGCTTGCCATCTGGCAGTCGGCAAAGCCGTCACAGGGAACACCGGTTGAGACCTATCTCGCTGCGCGCAGGATACGTCTTCCGCCGCCTGACGCGCTCCGCTTCCATTCTGGCCTAAAGCATCCCTCGGGTGGCATCTGGCCGGCGCTGGTGACGAACGGCGCGGACGGAACGCCGATCGCGATCCATCGGACCTTCGTCGCCCGCAATGGCAGCTGAGAAGCGCCCGCCGATCCGCAGAAGATGATGCTCGGCCCGTGCCGTGGCGGCGCCGTGCGCCTCGCCGATCCGACCGACGTGCTCATGATCGGGGAAGGCATCGAGACCTGCCTTGCCGCCATAATGGCGACCGGCCATCCAGCCTGGGCGGCACTTTCGACCTCCGGGCTGCGCGCTCTCGATCTGCCAAAGGATGTGCGGGACGTGATCGTGCTGGCCGATGGCGATAAGGCCGGCGAGGCGGCTGCACAAGATTGTGCGCTGCGCTGGAAGCGCCAGGGCCGGCGCGTGCGTATTGCTCGCCCACCGCAAGGAAAGGATTTCAACGACATGTTGCCGGGCCGCGCGCCCTGCACGGAGGAGGGCGTGCGATGAACGACAACCTCCCGAACGAAGCCGAGAACCTGATCGCCGAAGCCATTGTAGCAGCCGAGGACATTCCAGACCCTCTGGACGACTTGGTCGAGAAGTCGGCGGCCGATCCCGGCGCGGCCTTCATGCCCGAAGTGCTGGAGCGGCTCGCGGCGCTGAAGAAGAATGATCGCGCCGCCGCCTTCGAGAAGCTGCGCTCGCAACTGAAGAAGTCCGGTTGCCGCGTCACGGCGCTCGATGAAGCCATCGCCGAGGAAAGCGGGGACATGGGCGGGCGCGGATCGACGCAGGCCGACATCCTGATTGACCTCGCGCAGACCACCGAACTGTTCCACGCCCCGGATGGAACTGGCTTCGCCGATCTCGATATCAACGGCCAGCGCGAGACATGGCCGATCCGTGCCAAGGGCTTTCGCCGCTGGCTGGCGCGCTGTTTCTTCGAGATGACGCGGGGAGCACCAAGTTCGGAGGCGCTGCAATCGGCGCTGAACGTGACCGAGGCCAAGGCGCATTTCGATGCACCCGAGCGCGTCGTCCATGTCCGCGTCGGTGGGCTCGACGGCAAGCTCTACCTCGATCTCGGCGACGAGACGTGGCGTGCGGTCGAGATCGACGCCGCCGGCTGGCAGGTCATCGACAATCCGCCGGTGCGCTTCCGCCACGCGTCGGGGATGCTGCCCTTGGCGATTCCGGTGCCGGGCGGATCGGTCAAGACGCTGTGCTCGTTCCTCAACGTGCAGTCCGACACTGACTTCATCCTGGTGGTTGCCTGGGCGCTGGCTGTCCTGCGTAATCGCGGTCCCTATCCGGTGATCGTGCCGTCGGGCGAACAGGGATTGGCGAAGTCGACCTTCTCGGCGATCCTGCGGGCACTGCTCGATCCTAACACCGCGACCTTGCGTGCCTTGCCGCGCGAGGACCGCGACCTGGATTTCCGACACGCTGTGCCGACTCGCCACCGGCGGCGGCTTCGCGGTGCGCTAGTTGTGCACAGACCAGGATGAGGTACTATTCGACGCCGCCCGGCCTGTGATCCTGAACGGCATAGAGGACACGTGACCCGGCCCGATCTCGCCAATCGCGCGGTGTTCCTGACGCTGAAGCTGATCCCAGAGGAGCGCTGCCGGCCGGAAGCCGAACTCTGGGCGGCGTTCGAGGCCGAGCGCCCGCGCACATCCTGGGCGTTCTGCCCGACGCGGTGGTCGAGGGCTTAAAGCGCTTGCCCGAGACACATCTCCCAAAGCTGCCGCGCATGGCCGTCTCGCACGCTGTAGGCCACAGCGTGCGAGACGGCGCTCTGGCCCGCCGGCACTTTCTGGTCGGCCTATTGCGGCAACCCGCGATGAGGTAGTGGAGGGCGTGATCGACGCCGACCCGATCGCCGCCGCCGTGCGCGCCATCATGGCGACGCGGACGGAGTGGACGGGAACGGCCTTGGAGCTTCAGGGTGCCCTTGGGGAAATGGCGGGCGATCGCGTCGCCAAGTCCAAGACCTGGCTCGATAGCCCGAGGGCGCTCGCGGGCCGGCTGCGCCGGGCGGCGACCTTCCTGCGCAAGATTGGCATCGAAATCGGCTTCGACCGCGAGGGCCGGGCGCGGACGCGGGTCATCCATATCACCACCACGCCGAGCCACCCCGCGCCGGAACCGGCATAGGCGCTACCGTCCGCATCGTCCGCGCTCATGCCGAAATCCAGTCCGGCTAATGGCTTCACCGCACCCAACCGGCGGACGGTCGCCAACGATGCGGACGGTAGCGGCGGCGGGTCGGTCCCGACCGTCCGCGCCAACTCTTTGAAATCCAATGGCGGGACCGTTGCGGACGGTGCGGACGCAAACCACCCGCCCTAATCCGCGCCGGGGGAAACAAGGCTGGAGGGCACGGCTATGAGCACCGCCGAAGCCTTGAAAGCGGCGCGTGCCGCTGGTGTCGAACTCTGTCTCGACGGCGACGATCTGGTGCTGGAAGCATCCGCGCCGCCGCCTGCCGCCGTCCTCGATCTGCTGTCGCGCCACAAGCCCGGCATCGTGGTGCTGCTGCGGCCCGGTCGGGACGGCTGGTCGGCCGAGGACTGGCAGGTCTTCTTCAACGAACGCGCCGGCATTGCCGAGTTCGACGGTGGTCTGCCGCGTCCCGAGGCCGAGGCCCGCGCCTTCGCCTGCTGCGTCGTCGAATGGCTGAACCGCAACTTCGTGTGTTCGCCGCCTGGACGCTGCCTCGCTTGCGGTGGCGGCGATCATGCGCACGATGTGCTGCTTTCCCCATGGCATCGAGCCGCCCGGCCATGCCTGGCTGCATTCGCGCTGCTGCCCGCATGGCACGCCGGGCGCAAGGCCGAGGCTGTCGCCGGCCCTGGGGGCGATGGGGATCGCGCCGCCACCCGAGTTTTCAGACGATTTCGGAAAAAACGGAGGCGCATGATGAGCGGCTTCGGATCTGGACAACCGAGCGGATCTTGGCACGATACTGTGGAAGCCTGCCGGTTGATCGACATGAACTGGCTGCACCGCGAGAGCTGCCTGCATGCTGGCTGGATGGGCGGCTGGCAATGGACGCGCGACGGCGAGAAGGTCGCCTCGATCAATCTGCGCGCCGAGCACAACCGGGTGCGTCTCAGCTATCGCGTGCGCGGCGGCGAATGGGAGGACATGGCCGAGACCGTCCGCATCGTCCGTATCACCTGCCGCTTTGGAGGGGCGCGGCCGTATTTCATCTGTCCCGGCATGGTGAACGGGATCGCCTGCGGGCGGCACGTCACCAAGCTGCACGGGCCGGGACGCTATTTCCTCTGTGCCGGCATTGCTTACCGCCTCGCGCACGCCAGTCAGAGCGAGGGCGCATGGGACCGCACGCTGCGCCGCGCCAACAAGATCAGGCAACGCCGCGGCGGCGATCCCGGCACGGCCGCGCCCTTTTTTCCACCGAAGCCGAAGGGCATGTGGTGGCGAACCCATGAATGCCTGCGCGAGCACGCCCTCGTCGCGGCGCTGGGCGCTGGTGGCCGAGCACAGGCCGCAGGGACCGACCCCCCCCCCGAGGAGCATCTGGTCGAGGAACTGGCCGGCATCCTGTGGCGCAAGCGCCGGCTGCGTCTAGCCGAGGCCGCCGCCCATCGGCGCGGTCTGGATAGCACGCTGACCTCCTACCGCGAGACGGTGAAGGTGGCCTTGGTGCATCTTGACGCCACCGACCAGTCCGAGCGCGTGGTCGATGCCATCCGCACCACGGCGGCCGACACCGAGGACGACGTCCGCGAGATGCGGGACGACGAAGCCATGACCCGCCGCGCCCTCGACCTGCTCGGCTCGCGCTGCAACAACGACCCCTACGAAGCCGCGCTGGCGGCGCAGCGCGAGGATACGCGGGCCTGGTGGGCCGGACCGGACATGCGCTCGCCCGCGATCCCGACGAACTGGAGGAGAACGAGGAACCCACCACCGCCGGCGCCGAGGGCCCGCAGCGTTTCCTCGAAGGCGAGGTGCTGCCGTGGTTCGAGGGACGCAAGAAGGAACTGGCGAACTGCCCGCTGATCCGCGAGCAGGCGTTCGGTGAGATCCTTGACCCCGACAAGCTGGAGCGGCTCGGCCGCTACGAGGTCCATCTCGACCGCAAGCTCGAACGGATGCTTGCCATACTGCTGCGCCTCAAGGACCTGCGGCAGGGGATGATCGCAGGCTGATCCGTTTGGCAAAATGACCGGGCATGGCTCCTGCCGGGGCGAGGCCATGCTGGGCTACCGGGCGCGGGAGACGCTGCTAGACCGGGGCCATCGGCCGCGATTTATAGACCCCTCTCTTAAATGAATAGAATTCCCATTCTAGCTTTCTTATTCCGTAATAATTTCTCTATTCCGGCCTCCGGAGGAGGCCTTAATGGCTGGATTTTCTGCCACGCAAACCTTGGACCAGATGCCGGAGGTGTTCATCTCCGGTACCGCGATCAGCCGTGAAGTGTCCCGGGCGGTGAAGGCTGGCAAGCTGCGTAAGCTCGCCTCCCGGCTTTATACCAGAAACCTAACAGACAGGCCAGAGGCGATTATCCGGCGCAATCTGTGGAACAATCGTTGGCGGCTATTTCCCCGGTGCGCTGATCGCTGACCGGACCGCTCTGGAAAATGCGCCAGCCGAGGACGGTTCCGTCTGTCTGGTCGCCGAACGCGGCAACGATGTCAAACTGCCGAGCCTTGTGCTTCGGCCAAGACGAGGCGAGGGACCACTGCCGACCGACCGGCCCTTCATCGCCGGCCTGTTCCTCAGTTCGACCGCACGCGCCTATCTGGAAAACATACGCGCCTCGCGGGCACGCGGCGGCACCGTGGCCCGCACCCTGCCGCGCCGCCAGATCGAGGAATGCCTCGATACTTTGATCCGGACTTTGATCCGGCGCAGCGGCGAGGATGCTGCCAAACTTTTGCGGGACGAGGTACGCGCCCTGGCGCCTGCGTTCGACCTAAAGGACGAAGCGGATGGACTCGACGCGCTCATCGGCACACGCGAGGCTGAACTGACCGCGCCTACGGCGCTCGCCCGGCGCAAGGGTCGCCCGTACGACCCAGGACCGGCTCGCGCTGTTCCAGACGTTGCATACGGTGCTCCGTGACCACCCGCCGATCGCCCGCCTTGCACCCGCCCGTGGTACTGACGCGACCGCAACGCTCTCCTTCCTTGAGGCATATTTCTCGAGCTTCATCGAGGGCACCGAGTTCGCCGTCGAGGAGGCCGCCGACATTGTGTTTCGCGGCGTCATCCCCAACGAGCGCCCCGAGGATGCCCATGACGTGCTCGGTACGTGGCGCATCGTCTCCGACGCCGAAGAGATGTACCGCACGCCGCATGACGGTGCCACGCTTGTCCGCCTGCTCAAGGCACGGCACTCCGCGATCATGGAAATCCGTCCCGACAAGCGCCCTGGCGAGTTCAAGCTGGCCGACAACCGCGCCGGCTCCACAGTCTTCGTGGCACCTGACTTGGTAGCCGGAACACTCGACTAGGACTTCGGTCCCTGCTGCAGCCTGGAAACCCCGTTCCAGCGCGCTGTATTCGCGATGTTCCTGGTCGCCGAGGTCCATCTCTTCGCCGTCGGCAACGGGCGGACCGCGCGTATCATGATGAACGCTGAACTCGTCGCCACAGGTGAGGAGCGTATCGTGATCCCAACGGTCTACCGCTCGCACTATCTCTCGGCCCTCAAGACGCTGTCGCAGAACGGCCGGGCGGAGCCGCTGATTCGCATGCTCGACTACGCGCAGAAATGGACTGCCACCATCGACTGGCGCACGGTGGAGGAAACCCGCCGCGAACTCGACGCCTGCAACGCCTTCCTCGATCCCGCAGTAGCGGACGAGGAAGGAAAGCGGCTGTGCGTATGCCCGGCCGGATGGGAGCCTAACCATCATGGACAAGCGCTCCCTCAGCGAACGCGACATCTGCACCAAATTCATCACGCCGGCCCTGCGCAAGGCGGGTTGGGACGAGATGTTGCAAATCCGCGAGGAGGTGAGTTTCACCAAGGGCCACATCATCGTGCGCGGCAAGCTGGTCAGTCACGGCCATGCCAAACGCGCCGACTGCATCCTCTACTTCAAGCCGAATATCCCATTGGCGCTGATCGAGGCCAAGGACAACACGCACAGCGTCGGCGACGGAATGCAGCAAGGCCTCGACTATGCGACGACGCTTGACATCCCCTTCGTGTTCCACGACCGCACCGGGGCGAACGGATCGACCGAGACAACCCTCGCCCGTGATGCGTTTCCGCTCCCGACCGATCTCTGGGCGCGCTATCGGGCCTGGAAGAGCCTGACAGCCGAAGCCGAGCAAATCGTCCTTCAAGACTATTTCGACGACGGCAGCGACAAGGCCCCGCGCTACTACCAGGTCAACGCTGTCAATGCGGCAATCGAGGCCATCGCCAAGGGCTGCAACCGCATTCTGCTCGTCATAGCGACTGGCACCGGTAAGACCTACACCGCCTTCCAGATCATCTGGCGACTGTGGAAGACCGGACGGGCAAAGCAGGTCCTGTATCTGGCAGACCGTAACGTGCTGATCGACCAGACGATGGTAAACGACTTCCGCCCCTTTGGCCCGGCGATGGCCAAGCTCTCAACCGACGCCAAGATCATCAAACGCACTGACGGAACCAAGGTCGATCTCACCCTCGCACTCGACAAGAAGCGCCGAATCGACACGGCCTACGAAGGCTACCTCGGCCTGTATCAGGCAATCATCGGCCTGGAAGAACGGCAAAAGCTGCTCCGCGAGTTCTCGCCCGGCTTCTTCAACCTGATCGTGATCGACGAATGTCATCGTGGCAGTGCTGCCGACGATTCGGCTTGGCGCGAAATCCTCGAATATTCCTCCGCCGCGACGCAGATCGGCCTCACCGCCACGCCGAAGGAAACCGAATACGTCTCCAACATCTCGTACCTCGGAGAGCCGGTTTACTCCTATTCGCTCAAACATGGCCTTCGTGATAGCTTCCTCGCGCCCCACAAGGTCATCAAGGTCCATATCGACCGCGAAGGCGAGGAGGTCGAGGACCGCATCTACAATCCAAAGGACTTCGACCGCACGCTGGTGCTTGATGATCGCACGAAGGTGGTCGCACGCAAAATCACTGAATTTCTGAAAGAAAGCGGCGACCGTTTCCAAAAGACCATCGTCTTCTGTGTCGATTAGGAACACGCGGCACGAATGCGTCAGGCCCTTATCAACAAAAACGCCGACCTCGTGGCTGAGAATCACCGCTACGTCATGCGCATCACCGGCAATGACAAGGAAGGCCAGGACCAGCTCGGCAACTTCATCGGCCTGGAAGCCAAATATCCCGTCCTCGTCACCACCTCGCGCTTGCTCTCAACCGGCGTGGACGCCCAGATCGACCGGCTGATCGCGCTTGACCGCGAGGTGGGTTCGCTGATCGCGCTTGACCGCGAGGTGGGTTCGATGACCGAGTTCAAGCAGATCGTTGGGCGCGGCACCCGCGTGCATGAGGACACCCGCAAGTTCAATTTCACCCTGATCGACTTCCGGGGCGCCACCAGCCACTTCGCCGACCCGGATTTCGACGGCGAGCCATTGCCCGACAAGCCCGGCTCAGACGAGAAACCATCGTCGATGGCCCGCCAGACGTCTCCCTGCCCCTCGGCGGTGGCAAGACGAAGAAAATCTATATCGATGGCATCGGGGCCACCATCATCGCCGAACGGGTGGAGTATCTCGATAAAAACGGCAAGCTCGTCACCGAAAGCCTACGCGACTTCACGCGAAACGCCTTGAAGAAACGCTTGGCCAGCCTCGACGATTTCCTAAAACGCTGGAAGGCGGTGGAGCGCAAGCAGGCGATCGTCAACGAACTCGCCGCCGAGGGCCTGCCTCTCGATCCTATCGTCGAGGAACTGGGCAAGGACCTCGACCCCTTCGACCTCATCTGCCACGTCGCCTTCGACCGGAAGCCTCTCACCCGGCGGGAACGGGCCGACAACGTGACGAAGCACGACGTATTCACCAAATATGGCCCGCAGGCCCGCGCCGTGCTCGATGCCCTACTCGCCAAATACGCCGATGAGGGCGTGCTCAACCTCGACGACGCGAACGTGCTATGCATCGCCCCCTTCACGGCGCTTGGCACGCCCGTAGAACTCATCAAGGCATTCGGTGGCCGGGGCCAAGCCTTCGAAGCTGCCGTCCACGAACTGCAATCCGCCCTGTATCAGGAAACCGCGTAACCCATATCCGTCCGCACCGTCGTCAAATCCATCCAAGACATCATGCGCCAAGACACCGGCGTTGATGGCGATGCCCAGCGCATCATCCGCACATGCTCTGCGTCACCAACACGCTGCTGCACGGCATCGAAGACCCGAGCTTCGTGCGTCACGACAACACGCTGGCCCAGCCCTATATCAGCTACACTCAAAGCAACCGGGTGGATATTGTGCCGACCACCCCCCTACCTCCCCTTCAGCGGGCGCGAGGAAGACGGTATAGAGTCGAATTTCCCGCAGCATTTCCGCACACGGGAGACCGTTGATCTGTTCCTCGCCCTGATTGTCCGTCTGTTGAAATCGGGCGGGCGCGCCGCCGTGGTGTTACCGGATGGCAGCCTGTTCGGCGAGGGCGTAAAGACACGGCTGAAAGAACATCTGATGGAGGAGTGTAACCTCCACACCATCGTCCGCCTGCCCAATTCGGTCTTCCGGCCGTATGCCTCCATCGGCACCAACATGCTGTTCTTTTAGAAGGGTGAACTAACCAAGTATATCTAGTTATACGAGCATAGTGTGGCGGCTGACCGAGGAACGGGCCGGCGGCGCGAAGTCGGTATTCCATTTCGAGGTGCAGGGATCGGTAGCGAAATCCACCCACGCCGGGATTCCGTAGCTGCGCTTTATACGGCAGTGGCTCGGGAATCGCGCCCATTTCTAGCCGTTCGACGGCTGGGACATTCCGGCCGGGCGCTCGGCTATCGCCGAGGTCTATCCGGCGCTGTGGAGCCGCAGCTTCGCCAGAGAGGACCGCACGGGTGACCAGCACGACGCCTTCAGCATCGCCGCCTGGCTGTCACGCGCTAACCGGGACAGAGCCCAAGCCTCCCCGCGTTGCTGAAGCCCGACATGACCCCGCCCGAGCGCGCCATGGCGCAGGTTGAGGGCTGGATACTGGGCGGGCTGGGAGCGCGATGATCCGGCATCCACCGCTTGCAATCTTAATTTGTCCAGTTTACACTAAACAACATGGCAAAGACATCAGAAGCCCGGTCCTTCCGCCGATCCCGCCCGCAAGCAGGTGGTGATCTACGCCCGTGTCTCCTCCAAAGAGTAGGAGAAGGAGGGCTTCTCGATTCCGGCGCAATTGAAACTCCTCAAGGAATATGCGGCGGCGCAGGGCTTCGTGGTGGCGCAGGAATATGTGGACGTGGAGACCGCTAAGCAGACCGGCCGCGCCGCTTTCGGAGAGATGGTCGCCTATCTGAAGACTCCTCCCGCCGTGCGCGTGATTCTGGTTGAGAAAACTGACCGTCTCTATCGCAACATTAAGGACTGGGTGACAGTGGACGAGCTTGAGGTCGAAATCCATTTCCCTAAGGAAGGCGTGGTGCTGTTCCGGGAATCGCGGTCGTCAGAAAAGTTCATGCACGGCATCAAGGTGCTGATGGCCAAGAACTACATTGACAATCTGTCGGAGGACAGCGCGCAAGGGGATGCAGGAGAAGGCTGAGCAGGGCATCTGGCCGATCAAAACGCCGCTCGGCTATCGCAACATCACCGTCCCGGACGGCAAGAAGATCATCACTGCCGATCCGGGGCCGTGGCACCCATGGTCACCAAGCTGTTCGAGTGGTACGCCACGGGTCAGTATTCGTTGCAGGAGGCCGCGCGCCTAGCGCGGGACGCCGGACTCGTCTACCGTAAGAGCGGCGCGAAGGTGCCGGTGAGCATCGTCCATTCGATCCTACGCACCCGGCTCTATACCGGCTGGTTCGAGTGGAATGGCAAGATGATCCACGGGTGGCACGAGCCGCTGGTCTCAGTTGATCTGTGGGAGCGCGTCCAGGGCGTGATGGACGGCCGCTTCGCCAAGAAGCACCGCCGCATGACGCACGACTTCGCCTTCTCCGGGCTGATCGCCTGTTCTAAGTCAAGGCTGCTCGGTGGTCGGCGAGATCAAGAAGCAGTGCTACGTCTATTACCATCGCACCGGCTACGCCGATAAATGCCAGGGCAATCCGGCGTCCTGCCGCCGCAAGTATGTGCGCGAGGAGGCGCTGGAGGCGCAGTTCACCGAACTGCTCGGCCAGTTGCGCTTCGACGACGAGGTGCTGGCCTAGGTGGGGCGCGAGGCGCTGCAAGCCAGCCATGCCAACCAGTGCCCGGGGGGGGGGGAACATCAGGCGGCAATCGAGCGGCTCCGCGCCGAGCACAAGCGCCTCGGCGAGCGCATCAGCGCCATGTATATTGACAAACTCGACGACAAGATCGGTGGCGACTTCTATGACAAGTTCGCCGGTGAATGGCGCGAGGAGCAACTCCGCTTGCAGCGCGAGATCGACCGGCACGAGGCCGCCGAGCAGTCCTACATAGACGAGGGCGTGCAGATTCTCGAACTCGCGCTCAACGCCCAAAGGCTGTTCGAGCGGCAGGGACCGCGCCAGAAGCGCCGCCTGCTCAACTTCGTTCTATCGAATTACTCTTGGGAGGACGGCAAAGTGCGCGCCACCTTCCGCCAACCGTTTGGTCTATTGGCGGAAACCATCGCCATCGCTGCCCGCCACGAGGTGGGAGACACGGCCAATTCGGCGAAAAGTGAGATTTGGCTGGCCGATCCGGAGGTAAACCGTCTCTTGCATCAGGCACGCTTCACCAATGAACAGGCGCAGGTCGTCTACGACCTGGCCGCCGAGAAAGTCCCTCCCCTGCTTGCCGAGTTTACCGCCCGGTTCGAGGCGGAACGTCACATGGCGCGCCTGGTAGATTACTTCGGGGGTGAGGAGAAATGGGTGGAGATCGCCCATTAGATCATGGCCTGGGGACAGACCCATCTGCCTCCTGACGTTCTAGCCGCCTTGAGTGCGACAGTCGAAGGGATCATGGCGCTGTACCGCCTGATGGCTACCGGCGAACTAGGCCTGGCGCGCACAGCTAGTCCGAGTATCGAGGCCGCTACCGAGCAATCGCTCAAGAAAATGATGGAGGATCCGCGTTTATTGGCGGGAACGCAACCCAGCCTTCATCGGTCGCATGGCGGAAGGATTTAAACGTCTCTATCCCGGTTCGTACACCAAGGAATGATCCCTCTCCCTAGACGGAAGACCCCCTCCCCCTTGGATCGGGGGAGGGCTAACAAGTCCCAGGCGGAAGGCTTCACAAGCCCTCCCCCGATCCAAGGGGGAGGGCCCCTGCCGTTCCAGATTGCCCTGCCCGTTCAATCCGACGCACAGGCAGAATGCCCGTATTCCCAGAGACTGTCCGGTCCTTCAGGCATAGGGATTTTCGCTCCGGCGCGGGTATAGCCGCACCGGAACACCCGGCAGGGCAAAGGTTTGACGCAGGGTATTGACCAGATAGCGCAGGTAAGAATCGGGCAGATCCTCGGGCCGACTGGCAAACAGCACGAATGTAGGCGGCCGGATACCGGTCTGGGTAAGATAGCGCAGCCGGATGCGGCGGCCATGCTGTCCCAGGGGCGGCGGATGCTGCCCGGAGACCTCGGCCAACCAACGATTGAGAGCCGCGGTCGGGACCCGCCGGTTCCAGAGGGTGTAAACATCAAAGACCATCTGCATCAGCCGAGCCACGCCTTCCCCGGTCCGTGCCGACAGGATAACAGTCGGGACTCCCTGCACCTGCGGCAGCACATGGGCCAGCCGCATCCTGATTCGTTCCTGTGCCGCAGCGCGGTCGGAAACCATATCCCATTTGTTGATGGCCACCACCAGAGCCCGGCCCTCATCGACAACCCTGCGGGCAAGCGTGAGATCCTGTCGTTCCAGCAGGGCATGAGCATCCATCAGCAGGGCGACCACCTGGGCATGGTTGACCGCTTCCAGAGAACCGGCCACCGCCATCCGTTCAAGATCATCAACCACCCGCGTGCGGCGGCGAATGCCGGCGGTATCAACCAGACGGAGGGGAGACCCGCGCCAGGTCCAGTTCACGGCGATGGCATCACGGGTGATGCCGGCCTCAGGCCCGGTGATCATCCGTTCCTCTCCCAAAAGACGATTGATCAGGGTGGACTTCCCGACGTTAGGACGCCCGACGATGGCAAGCGTGAGCGGTGCAGACGAAGAGGACGACCTACCCTCCCTCTCCTTCTCGGCGGGAGATCTTTTGGCGTCGTGGAAAGGGATCAAGGCCTCGATCAGGTCAGCCATCCCTTCGCCGTGTTCGGCCGACAACGGCACCGGTTCTCCCAGCCCCAGGGCGTAAGCCTCCCACAAGCCCGCCTGGCCCACGGTGCCTTCGCATTTGTTGGCCACCAGTACCACTGGTGTCGTCCCCCGTCGCAGAACATTGGCGAAGTGCCGATCCACAGGGGTGATGCCGGTGCGGGCATCGATCAGCATCAGGACCACATCCGCACCGGCAACGGCTTTCCACGCCTGGGTGCACGCACGCCCTTTCAGGGTGTCCGAATCAGCTTCTTCCAACCCAGCGGTGTCGATAACGGTGAAGGTCAGGCCGCCGATGTCAGCCTGGCCCTCGCGCCGATCCCGCGTGACGCCAGGCTGATCGTGGACAAGAGCCGCACGTCGTCCGACCAGACGGTTGAAGAGAGTGGATTTGCCAACGTTGGGACGGCCGACGATGGCGACGACGAAACTCATGCCTTCTGCCTTCGCTTCTCTCTCAGGGAACAGCCGTCTTCTCCGGCCGACACAGCCCATGACAGATGCTGTCTGAACGACAAGGCCCTCTCCCTGGATCGGGGAGGGGGTTTTTGTTAGGTTGTACGATCTTGGAATATACTGATTTTTCACCACCTAGGACTCCAGGAAGAGCTGATATTCCAATGGGCTGTCCCTTACCGGTAGGCGATCAGGGCGCCATCGGCGGTGAGGAAAAATACTGTGCCCCCCGCCACAACGGGAGACAGAATGACCCTGCCCGGTAATTCCTCCTCCCCCAGGGGCTGACCGGTATAAGGTGATACGGTCATCATCCTCTCGTGCGAACCAATGACGATCAGCCGTTCCCCTGCAAGCATCGGCCCTGCCCAATGGATGCGTCCTTTCAGATCCTCAGGATTCTTCCAGCGCGGCAGTTCCGTGACCCAGGCAACGCGGCCGCTTCGTGCGTCCAGGGCCACAAGATCATCATTGCTGGTCAGCACGAACAGGAAATCGCCTGCGATCCACGGTTGATGGATGCTGCCCACCTCCCCTTCCCACAGGCGCTGCCCAGAGCGCAGATCAATGGCGACCAGCATACCGCTGTGGCCAACGGCATAGACCCGACCCTGATCGATCACCGGAGGCGCCAGGATATCGGTCAGATCGGTCACTGCCCCGATCCGGCGCACGGCCGCAAGGGAATCGCTCCACATCTGATGACCGTTCTCAGCGCGTAAGGCCATAAGTTCACCCGACGACAGTGCCACCACCACGGCACTGCCCTCCACAGCCGGTGCCGCTCCGCCCAGCAGGGTGGCGACTTCGGCCAGACCGTGATGACACCACACCTCTATCCCGCTGTCCGTTGCCAGAGCCCGGACGTCATTTTCCTTGTTGATGACGAACAGCCGCCCACTGCTGACGGCAGGTGCTGCGCGCACCGGCGCGCCGACACCCCGGCGCCACAGTTTTTCTCCCGTGGCGGCGCGCAATGCCACCACTTCCCCCCAGCCGGTCGTGACGAACAGCCGACCTTCCTCATAAGCAAGGCCACCAGTCAGCAGGGCGTCGATCTCTTCCCCTTTTGGCAGAAGGGTTGTCTGCCAGAGGCGGGCACCAGAGTGGGCGTCAACGGCCCGGACAACAGCGTTGGCATCGACCATATAGACTCGGCCCTCGGCCACGACCGGACCGGCTAGCAGGCGATCGCGTGAGCCCGTGCCACGCCCCCCGTCTTCCCGCCAGACCTGGCGGATGGATTCGGCGATGTTCAGATGATGCATGGCATGCCGGGAATGGCCGCCTGTCTGCGACCAGCTTTCGTTATGGTGCGGCTGGGGGAGAGCAACCTGAATAGGGGGACCGGCACCTGGCTTCGAGGTCTGTTCATGGGCAAGAACCGAGATCCGCTGCCCTTCAAGAAGCGCAGCCTTCTTGCCCCCCGGCCAGGTGTCGCAAGCCGTCACCCCCACGGCCAATCCAGCGGTCAGGGCTGTGATCAAGGCAAGAGAGCGATGCAACACGGGGCCCCTCCTTCTCGACATCATCCGGCGGGTGACAAGCCCTGGAGTAGGGCATTGGCCCGACTGCGGACACCCGCCGGGGTTTCCGGACCATCGGTCAGACGGTGGAGAAAAGCGCGGGCGGCGATCGTGTCGTTTCGTTGCAAGGCACGCACGGCACTGACTTCAAGAGCCGAGAAGCGCCATGGATTCGTATCGGCGGTCAGCGACTCCAGCAGAGCGGCACGTTCCGGTGTATCAGGAGCGTCAACACTGCTCAGGACCGCAAGGAAGGCTGCCGCCTCACGATAAGGCTGGGGGGCTGCCGAATCATTTGCCACCTGCTCCCAGAGAGCCAACGCTGATTTCCCTTGCGTGACCAATGCCGCAGCCCGCCGCAGGGTTGCGACAACCCGGTAACCGCCGTTCGCTTCGGCAGCTAAGGCTGCCAGGGCGGCGTCTCCTTCGGAGGTACGGCCCGATTCGATCAGGACGACCGCGGCATCATAACGCAGCGCATGGGCCACGGCCTGTTTGCCCTGCCACTGTTTCCAAGCTTCATAGCCTCCCACCAGAACAACGATGACCACCACCATGGCCACGATCAGGCCGCCATGGCGTTTCCAGATCTGGCGCAGACGCTCCTCGCGCAGATCCCCATCGACCTCACGGATGAAGGCGTCTCCCTGGGCGGGATCAGATGCTCTCGGAGCCACGGCAAGAATACTCCCCTTCCCTGCTGGCGTCCTTTCCCACTTGACGACAGACGCCTGACACAAACGGTGACACGGAGAATGATAGCGGAAGGGAGCGGCCGGAAAAAGAAACATGGTACCCCGGCGCTTTCCTCTCCCGTAACCGACCCCGGTTCACACCCCCGGTTCACGCCATTTGAGCGAGCAGCCCATGCTGGCGAACTGTTCGACCGGACCGCGTCCGGTTTCGGCAACCTCTTTCATGGCCTCGAACAGATCACGGCGCAGATCCGGCGGACCAGCTTCCTTCCGTGAGGCATCGAGACGTCCCCGATACTGCAAGGCGAGATCACGGTTGAAACCGAAGAAATCAGGCGTACAGACCGCATCATAGGCGCGCGCTACTCCCTGCGTCTCGTCGATGACATAGGGAAACGGGAAGTCGTGCTGACGGGCGAAAGTTTTCATGTGCTCAAATGAATCCTCAGGGTATTGGATGGCATCATTGGCCATGATGGCAATGGCACCGGTTCCCAGATCCTGCAGGGCGCGCACGTCACGGACGATACGGCCGATCACAGCCCGTACGTAGGGGCAATGATTGCAGACGAACATGACCAGCGTGCCTTTTGGTCCGCGCACGTCGGCGAGGCTGTAGGTCTTGTCGTCCACGCCTTTGAGTCTGAAATCGACGGCCTTCCAACCAAAATTGCAAAGGGGCGTCTCAACGGCCATGGCTGTCTCCTCGGATTCGTCGGCTTGCGCGCGATGACCTGCCGCGGCGGCCTCATGGCTTGAGGCGCCAAGGCATGGCCGCCGCCCGGTGCCAAGGCGACCGGCGGTCGCGCCCAAGCGATTAAGTTAAGGGAAGCCTTGACCGGTCACGATCAGGGCTCGGAGATATTATAGGGGACGAACACGGCACAAGGCAACGGGCGCACCGGCAGCGATTCTCATTATGGGAATGACACTCTCCCCCTTGGATCGGGGGAAGGCCTGCAACGTCCAGGCGGAAGGTTCCTTGCGCTTCCAGAAACCTTCCGAGTCCCATAATCAGGCTAGAATGCTTGCCAAGAAAGCATGAACGTCCAAGCTCCCTCCATGTTTGCGCATCATAGCAATGGTTGTGACATGATCGACGACCGCTATGATGCGGTGTGCTTCCCCTTCGCCAGTCTCCCAATGGCGCGGGCTCTGCTAGCATTGGCGCATCTATACGTTGCATTATATCGTGGAGCCGCTGAACGTTTACGTCAGCGCCTCGCGGCCGCCGACGTTCTGGCCCGCGCCGGGGGGAATCGCTTCCCGATTCTTCTATCGGGCCTGTCACCGGATCCAGCCATCACGGAAAGTATCGAAACCATCATGGACGGTCCAGCATCGGCGTCTCGGTCTACCCACGCGACGGCACCGACGCCGAAACGCTGATCAAGAATGCCGACACCGCTTTGCAGCGGGCCAAGGGCCAGGAACCAGGTGCGGTTCAGTTCTTCGCCGAAATGAGCGCCCTGGCTGCCCACACGCTGTCCATGCAGAGCCGGCTACGCCATGCCCTGGAAAACGGGGAATTCGTCGCCCACTATCAACCCAAGTTACATCTGCCAACCAACCGCATCGTTGGCATAGAAGCCCTGGTACGCTGGCAGGATCCGGAGCGTGGCCTCGTGCCTCCGGGCGCGTTCATTGCCGTGGCCGAGGAATACGGCCTGATCGATTCCACAAGCTGAAAATCGATCGTTCCTTTGTGAAGGATGTCATTACCGACAGCAACGATGCGGCCATCGTTTCCGCCATCATCGCTATGTCGCATGCCATGAACATGCATGTCGTGGCAGAAGGGCGTGGAAGAGTGGTGTCATTATCAGTTCCTGGAGGAGATCGGCTGTGACCAGATTCAAGGGTACCTGATCAGCCGTCTCCTACCGAATCAGAACATCCGCCGTTTTCTACAGGAGTGGCGATTCGATGCCCTGTAGGAGTCGCAAAGGCATGGGGAGGCGACGCATGCTCCCACATTCCCCTGGTTCTTTCAGCCGCCACCAAAGCGTGGCTCGGTACCGGTCATCAGACGACGGATGTTGGCGTGATGGCGTCCCCAGCCCAGCACGGCAAGACCACTGAACACGACAACCGCTCCCCGGTCGGCAAAGACCAGTGCATAAACCGGTGCAAACGCCAGGGTAGACAAGGCCGCCAGGGAAGAATAGCGGAAGATCGCTGCCACCCCAAGCCAGGTCAGGCATGCCAGCAAACCCACCGGCCAGACGGTCGCCAGCAGCACGCCAAGGGTTGCCGCAACACCCTTGCCACCCTTGAAATGCAGCCAGAAGGGGAAAGTGTGCCCGATGACGGCAAATGATCCCGCTGCCAGGGCGACGGCCTGAACATGATCGGGAAAGACCAGCGGGGCAAGCCCTGCCGCCGCTGCACCCTTGCCGGAATCGAGCAGCAACGTGGCCAGGGCCAGACCTTTGCGCCCGGTGCGCAGAACATTCGTCGCGCCGATGTTACCGGAACCGATTGCACGAATGTCGTCCGTACCGGCCAGCCGGGTCAGAACCAGGCCGAAGGGAACCGTCCCCAGCCCATAGCCGCCCGCCGCGGCCAGAAAATGAATCACGCCAACGTCCATGACCGCTCCCCGGGATTTTCTCCGCCCGTGCTGGCAAACACCGTGCGCCCGTCCACCACCGTGCGCAAGACGCGGCCCTGGACTGGCTTTCCATCGAAGGAGGAATTTTTCGACTTGCTGACCAGAGTATCAGCCACCACCCGCCAAGCCATGTCCGGCGCGAACAGCACCAGATCAGCGCCCCCCCCTTTTCTCAAGCGTCCAGCGTCTAGCTTCAGAAGACCAGCCGGTCTGGCGCTCGCGAGACGCAGGGCGGCAAGCAGGCTCATATGACCGTTGTGGTACAGTTCAAGCGTCACCGCGAGCAGGGTTTCCAGCCCAACCCCTCCGAACTCAGCCTGGGCGAAGGGACGGCGCTTCGAATCCTGATCCTGCGGCGCATGGTCGGAGACGATAGCATCGATCAAACCGCTCCGCAGGCCTTCCACCACCGCCTGCCGGTCGGCCTCGCAACGCAAGGGTGGCGACAGCTTGGCGAAGGTGCGGTAATCGCCCACCGCCAGCTCATTCAAGGCGAAATAGAAGGGGGCGGTGTCACAGGTGACTGGCAACCCCTTGTCCTTGGCACGGCGGATGACGTCCAGCCCTTCGGCCGTTGACACGTGGGCGGCGTGATAGCGGCCGCCGGTCAGCTCCACCAGACGCACGTCACGGGCGAGCATGATAGACTCGGCGCAGGCCGGAATGCCGGCGAGTCCCAGACGGGTAGCCATCTCGCCTTCGTTCATTGCGCCTTCCTCTGTAAGCGAGGGCTCCTCGGGGTGCTGGACAATCGTAAGGCCAAAAGTCGCGGCATACGACAAGGCGCGGCGCATCACCAGGGCATCGGCAATGGCCCTGGTACCATCGGTGAAGCCCACGGCCCCGGCCTTCGCTAGCAGACCCATTTCCGCCAGTTCGACGCCAGCAAGCCCCTTGGTCGCCGCGCCATAGGCGTAGACCTTGGTCAGGCCGATCATCCGGGCGCGGCGGGCGACGAATTCGACGACCGCCACATCATCGATCACAGGCAAGGTGTTGGGCAGACAAACCATTGTGGTAATGCCGCCGTTGACGGCGGCCCAGCAGGCACCCCGCACGGTTTCCTTGTGCTCGTATCCCGGTTCACGAAGTTGCATGCGGATGTCAACCAGACCAGGGGCCAAGCAATGCCCCCCGCAGTCCACTACTTCTGTGCCTTCGGGCAGGGATTTAGGGAGGAACAGGCCCGGGCCGAAATCGATAATCCGCTCCCCTCCGGCCAGGATACCACCCGGTCCGTCAAGATCCGTGGCCGGGTCCAGGAGCCGGGCCTTGATGTAGGCAACGTGGCCGGGGACAGGAAGAGCCATCAGCCCCTCTCTGTCTAGCTTTAGGTCAGGACATCGAGCACCGCCATGCGCACGGCGACACCCATTTCGACCTGCTCGCGAATGACGCTGCGCTCGACGTCGTCGGCCACGTCCGAATCGATCTCAAACCCGCGATTCATGGGGCCCGGATGCATGATAAGAGCATCGGGTTTAGCCATGGCCAGCTTGGCATAATCAAGACCGAAGAAATGGAAATATTCACGGATGGAGGGGATGAAATTGCCGCTCATGCGTTCATTCTGAACTCTTAGCATCATCACGATGTCCGCCTCCTGCAAGCCTGCCCGCATGTCATGATGGACCTCGACTCCCACGGCCTCGATCCCGGCGGGCAGCAGAGTTTTCGGCGCTACAACCCGCACCTGCGCGCCCATGATGTTCAGAAGGTGGATGTTGGAGCGGGCGACACGGCTGTGCAGAATGTCACCGCAGATGGCAACCACCAACCCCGACAGCCGGCCCTTGCGGCGGCGGATAGTAAGCGCGTCCAGAAGCGCCTGAGTCGGGTGTTCGTGGGTGCCGTCCCCGCCATTGATAACGGCGCAATTCACCTTCTCGGCCAGAAGCCTGACCGCTCCCGAATCGGGATGACGCACCACCAGGACGTCAAGATGCATGGCATTTAGAGTCACAGCAGTATCGATGAGGGTTTCACCCTTGTTCACGGAGCTGGTTGCAATCTGCATATTGATGACATCGGCGCCCAGACGCTTGCCGGCCAGCTCGAACGAGGTACGGGTGCGCGTCGAGTTCTCGAAGAACAGATTGACGACCGTACGGCCACGCAACAGGTTTTTCTTCTTATCTGTGTCGCGATTCTGCGCGACGTATCCATCGGATAGGTCAAGCAGCAGCTCAATCTCGACCGGGGTCAACCCCTGGATACCGAGCAGGTGCCGATGGCGAAGATTTGACGCGTTCATGGCCATGAAGGGGCATTGTACGGGAACCGCTCCTGTTTCGGCAAGGTGATCTGCGTGGCCACCAGCCGTTCTCATTATGGAATTCATTTCAACTCGCATCGGAGCGTGACCGGCACGAGCCCCCACCATCCACCCACACCAGACGTCCCGATCACCCCCACCCCAACCCTCCCCCTTGGATCGGGGGAGGGTTCCTGGACGTATCCACCTACGCTGCGAAAAGATGATTGGCCCGGAAGCGCTCCACTAGCGCCAACTTTCGACTCGAGAATAACGAAGACGGCGGTCTGGTCGGTCACCGGATTGCCTGCCGCGTCCCGGATTTCGGCGCCGTGCTCCTTGAGGCGGGTCCAGAGATCGGCGGTCGGCCTTGGGAAGGGTGCGCGTTCCATCCAGAAGCACGGCCCCAGTACTGGGATAGCTCCCGCCATGAATATGGAGACGGCCGAAAAACAACAGACGCTCTCCCATCTCGGTCAGCACGCGACGAATGGCAGAAGCCTCCGAAACGTTCAGTCGTCGCCGCTAGGGAGATCAGGCGCTTGGCGGCCATCAGCTACCCGGCCTGTTCATGCAATTGCAGGAAAAGGGCCGTACCGAAGCGGTTGTGGGTTATCAGCGCTCCCTTGCCGAAGGTACGGGGCCGGTCATCTTGCAGCAAATCGACGATCGGGTCGAAGTCCGGCGCCAAGCCCCTGCCGATGTCAGGTGGAAGTCGAGCAGGCTTTCGGGATCGACGACACGTCGCAAGGACCGGTCCGCATGGCACAGCAAGGTGTATTGGAACCGGCGGTTGCGGATGAAATTCATGTACTGCTCCTGACACACGGTGCCGTTGATCCGCCCCAAGGTAGTGCTGTTCCGCCACCGCTATAGACTGGTGAAAATAAAGAGGCGTATTGTCTCTTTCCAGGTGCTCATGGTAGACGCAGGTGCGTTGTGCCCCTTGCCGAATCTTGGTTTCCGCCGCGATGGCCCTGCCCCAGGCCGAATCGCGTTCTCCGATTCCATTGAGGGCGAATTGCAGCATGTTGACAGCTTCGGTAGTCCGCTGTTCCGAATCGGCGAACTGGGCGAAATACATAGAGCATCATGTCGCGCAGAGACCTGATGGCATTCCAGCCCGGCAGAGTTCTGCGTGGGCTGAGGTTTCCCTTGCAAATCCGCAGGATGTTGTCCTGTACCGCGGCCGGTACCCAGGAAAACACCCCATGGCAGATGATGTAGTCGAAGGTGCCGAAGTCAAACGCGACGGCGATGATCGCCTGTTCCGTGGCGACCTGTGTTTTCGACAGGTCCGATCCCCAGGCACTCGGTTCCTGGTGCCCGCAGCGGCCATGGGAATCAGGTTTATACCCCGCGCGCAGCCCAGTTCCAGGATACGGGCACGCTCCGGATCTGGCGGGTTGAGAGCCCGAACAGGCGCCCCACCGTCTCCAGCCGTCGCGGGTGGGACATTGTATAGGCATTGCCAGGATAGGGAACGAGATTGTAAGCGTAAGGTTGGTCTGCCTCACTCTCCCCTTGTCCCATCGACAAACTGGCCTCGGTCATTGCAAATCATCCTTGCCGTTCACGTGGAAATCTCAATCCGGAGACACCGGGGGCAGAGGAATGCCGGTCCCCCACGTATGACCCCGCGATCCCTGACAAGAAACCCGGTCGCCCAATTGAAGAACCTTTCGATGCGATGGCGGCCCTGATTCCAATGACGATGGATCCACCCGCTGATTGAGGCGATTCCCGCAGTGTGGAAACAGGAAGCTGTGCCTGCCTCGTTTTGATCACTCTCCCAGGGTAGCTTGCATCGTCTCCTTTGTCAGCCCTCACGATGCCCGGGTCAAGCCTTTCCCAGATGACCGGCTGGGCATTGCCCTCTCTTCTCCCTCCCGATGCCGTTGCAATAAACGATAAGAGCCTTCCCCCGTCAAGGATGGGGGCCGGAAGCAGCCTGTTGATGAACAGAGAAAGACGTTTATTTGCTCACAAATATGATGATAAAATGTATGATACATATTGTCATGTAAAATCTTGAACAAATGCGGTTGACCGGCGAACCATGTTGTCGTACTATAAAATATCAACGTCGTCTCTGGCCATCCGTTCCCTTATAGGGACTATTAGTAATGGACAGTCTTATGTCATCATGAAAACAATGAATGCATTCCTTAAATTTAGCTCTTTGTCTGAAATAAGGCCTGATAAAAACTCACGGAAGTTTTACTTTCCATACCTCCAGAAGGATTCTATCCTTGACTTGTGAGTCTAGCCAGCTCTCCTCGTCCATGGCAAACTACCTCTCTCGCCTGACAGCGTGGAGGGGGTTTTTTTGTGGATAATACGGAGTCCGGAAAATTTCCGGACTCCGAGCCCGCAACGCGGGCTGGCGCTCCTGCGCCCGGGGACTGAGGGCAGGTTTCTGGAAAGTCCGAGGACTTTCCAGAAACCGTATAAGGCAGGGAAGACAAAACTTTTCTGTCGGGGGCTCCGGATTAAGGACGGTTCAGCCCGCGGGAAGTTCTACAGGAAGCTATAGGGATCAACGTCAACCTGCACATGCATGGTGCGTGGCCATCTAACCTTGTCCAGCCAGGCTTGCAACAGCGGCTGCACACGAATAGTACGGCTGGTTTTCAGAAGCAGGCGACGCCGATGACGGTTGCGCAGAAGGGCAAGCGGTGCCGGAACCGGCCCCAGAACCAGGGTGCCAGGTCCCTGCGGTCCATAGCAGGCCAGTTCGGCGGCCACGGCTTCCACAGCCGCCACATCAGGGCCGGAAACGATCAGGGCCACCAATCGGCCAAACGGTGGCATGCCGGTCTCCCGGCGTTGCATTGACTCCGCGATGTAGAAGCGTTCGTACTCACCCGACAGAAGAGCGGCCATAACGGGGTGAGAGGGGTCATGGGTTTGGAGCAGGACCCGGCCCGGTCGCTCGGCCCGTCCCGCGCGTCCAGATACCTGCGACAACAACTGGAACGTACGTTCGGCAGCCCGCAAGTCTCCTCCAGAAAGTCCTAGGTCGGCGTCAACCACTCCAACCAGGGTCAAGCGGGGAAAATGGTACCCCTTGGCCATGATCTGGGTGCCGATCAGGATATCGATGGCACCGGCCAGCATGCGCTGCACCAGAGCGGTGGCGGCTGACGGGCCAGTAACGCTGTCACTGGTCATCAGGGCAAGACGGGCGGCGGGAAAGCGGGTGGCCACTTCCTCGGCGATGCGCTCCACCCCGGGACCGCAGGGCGCAAAAGGGCCGGGACCGCCGCAATGGGGACACTGGCGCGGCAGATTGGCGGTATGGCCGCAGTGGTGACAGTGCAGCCGTCCTGAATGGCGATGTTCCACCAGCCACGCCGTACAGCGGGGACAACGGAACCGAAAGCCGCACGCGCGGCACAGGGTCAGGGGAGCATAGCCACGGCGGTTCAGAAACAGCATCGCCTGTTCACCACTGGTCAAGGTATGGGCGAGACCTTCAACCAATGAAGGTGCAAGCCAGACACGGTGTCCCGCTCCACCTTCGGATGGCACGGGTGGGGTGTGACGCATGTCAATCGCCGTAATGACCGGTAGCGCGGCAGAACCATGGCGGGCACACAGCGACACCCGGCCGTAGCGATGCCTAGCCACGTTGAGACGCGTTTCCAGAGAAGGTGTGGCACTGGCCAGAATCACGGTATGGCCGCCAAGCTGGCCGCGCACCACCGCCATGTCACGGGCATGGTAGAGCACGCCCTCCTCCTGCTTGAAGGCCTGTTCATGTTCCTCATCGACCACGATCAGCCCTAGGTCAGGGTAAGGAAGGAACAAGGCTGAGCGGGCGCCGACCACCGCCTGCACCTGCCCATGGGCCACGGCACGCCAGATGTCACGCCGGGACGCCGGAGTCAGGTCCGAGTGCCACACGGCCGGAAAGGGACCGAACCGGCCGGCGAAACGGTCTAGCCATTGCGCCGTAAGCGCGATCTCGGGCAGCAGGACCAGCACTTGACGGCCCCGGCGCAAGATCTCGGCCACGGCCTCGAAATAAACTTCCGTCTTGCCAGACCCCGTCACCCCTTCGAGCAAGGTGACCGAGAACCGCTCCGCCCGCACCGCCGTGACCAGTTCCGCCGCCGCTGCCATCTGCGCCGGGGACAGGACAGGTGCAGCGTGGTCAGGAACAGGCAGGGGAAACGGAAGGGGCGGCAGCGGGACCATTTCCAGCAGACCGGCATCGGCCAGACTGCGCACCACGGCAGGGCTGGTCCGGGCCACACGGGCTAGATCCACCGCCGGAAGAACCTGGGTCGCGGCAGCCAGCACGCGCCGGCGCGCCGCCGTCAGAAGACATGGCTTTCCGCCTGCCGCGGAACCTTCCGCCTGCCGGCACCCGACAAAGCGATAGCCAAAGCGCAGTGGCAGGGCCTCAAGGGCGGCAGGCACGCTCATAGCCATCCTCAGCACCGCGCCGGGCGGGGACAGGGTATAGGCTGCAACCCAGTCGATGAACCGCATCACAACGGCTGGCAAGGGGGGGGCATCCAACACCGCCAGGACCGGACGCAACCGTGCCGCATCGACCATTTCCCTTCCCGCCGTGTCCCAGACCACGCCTGTCTCAACCCGCCTGCCAAGGGGCACGCGCACGAAGGTCCCCGGCACAACGGCGGCGGCCTTCGCGGCGGGTAGGGTATAGTCGTAAGACCCCGCCACGGGCAGCGGTAGCAGAACCGCCACCCGCCATCCTCCATTGTCCAGCGCAGACGGAGAAACGAGCGATTGGCTGCAACGCATGACCTTTCCTCAAAAACTGGACATCCAGGGCACGGGAACGTGGGGGTGTAAACACAACAAGATTTCCGCAAGGGAGCGAGCCCCTGCGAACGCCCCGTTTCCTGCAACAGGGAATAAAAGGACAGTACCAGGGCCACCGGAGAGAAAACATTATCCCCGAACAGGCGCAGGGCGTTTATATCCTTGAGATATTCTTGAGCCTTGATCGTGACCTCCCCCAGGCGCCGGTGGGCCGCATCCGCGGCCCTTGGCTTTTGCGTCATGCGGCGCGCCGCGGCGGCAGATTCGAGCATGTGTCACGATTGACGCGCGTTGGTATTAGGGTATGTCGTCACATGTGATGCGGGTAAATGGTGGAACACGTCATGCGAGTCCTTGCATCTACTTTTGAGAGTCAGAAGAGTCTGCCAAAGGGCGACAAGATGTGGTTCATAGAGTGTCGGTATTGCATTTGAGGCTGGCCGATGCGGCGCCATGGATTGCGGGATGATCAGTGGGAGTGGGTCGAAGACCTTCTGCCGGGGTGGGAAGGTCAGGTTGGGGGAACGGCGAAAGACGACCGCCTTTTTGTCGAGACCGTTCCGTACCGATATCGGACCGGTATTCCGTATCAATCTGCGCGAATACGACAGGGATCTCTACAAGACACATCTATCTCATCGAAAATTTCTTCTGCAAGCTCAGGCAGTTCAGAGCCATCGCTACCCACTGCGACAAAACCGCAAGGAACTTTCTCCCCGCAGCTCACCTTGCCACCACCGTCATATGACCTAGTTGACGACACGCCCTAGACCTCCTGCAAAAGCCCCCCTGGGGGAAACACACTCTGCCCTCTGGAGGAAAGACCCCCTCTCCCTTGATGGGGGATGGTTGGGGTGGGAGTGATCGCGACGTCTGGTGCAACGGTGGGAAGGGCGGCGCGGGCTGACACTGTCCAGACGGAAAAATCATCCCCACCCTTCCCCCTCCTGGAGAGGGGACGATTCGAATCCCTCGCAGAGGCTCAAAAAGGGAGAACGGGCTGGGTTTCAACCGGATCAAAGAGACGGCACGTCGGAAAGATGATCGTGACGCGCGTTCCAGCGCCCGGCGCACTGTCAACAATGAGATGCCCTCCATGGGCTTCAACCAGGCCCTTGGTCAGAGACAGCCCCAATCCAGTTCCCTCCTCCGATGACAAGGCGGCGCTTCCCTGTCCGAACGGCTCCATGGCCTTCCTGATTTCTTCTCCCGTCATGCCGTTGCCGATATCGGCACAACGGTCAACCGCATGCTTCCCGTGTCATCCACGCGGGCCGTCACCGTCACCATGCCACCGGGAGAGAAGAGGTTGGGGAGAATCTGCCTGAACCGCCGTTCATCGGCTTTCAGGGAGGGCAGGTCATCTGGAATATTGGTCCGCATCCAGACCTGGGCCTTGACGGCGCGCAGTTGCACCAGCCGCAACGAATCCCGGATGACATCGGCCGGAGAGACCGGTTCTTCGTGCAGCTCTACGCGTCCGGCCTCGATCTTGGCGACGTCGAGGATGTCGTTGATAAGGTCGAGCAGATGCAGACCAGAGCGGTGAATATCGTTGATGTAGAGCCGGTAGCGATCATTGCCAAGCGGCCCGAACAGCTCGGACAGGATGGCATCGGAAAAGCTGATGATGGCATTGAGGGGGCGTGCGCACCTCGTGGCTCATACTGGCAAGAAAAGAGAACTTGGCCTGAGCTTACGGCTTCCGTCCGGGCATGGGTCAGCCGCAAGGTGTCTTCCGCCTGCTTACGGGCGGTGATATCGGTGACGAAGGCAAAGGCGCCTACCAGACGGCCGGTGCCATCATCGATGGCGGTGGCGTGGAACTCGGTGATGACCACCCGGCCCCATCTTTAATCTTTAATGCCGCAGGGTGGCCTCGAAACTGCGCCGCCCCTGCCACAAGGTGGTGTGACATGGTCCTCGATGGCCGGATGGCTGGGATGGCCGGTAGGATCAACGGAATCGAACAGGAAATGGCCCAGAATGTCCCCCAATTGACGGCCCAGCAACTGACATAAAGCCTCGTTCACATCCCTTGCCACCAGGGCCGTATCCATAATCCAGAATCCTTCTCCCGCTGTTTCAATCATAATTGAGCAACTTATAGGTCAAGTCTCCGTGTGATAAGATCAATCAAAAGTTCAAGTTCCTCGTGAGTCTGACGCAAGGCTTCCGCGGCCTGGGCATGGCGCATGACCATGGCGAGCGTATCGGCAACCATGGCGACAAAACGTTCCACAACCACCTCGCCAAGATGGCAGGGCGGAAGGTAAAGAGTCAGAACCCCCAGAAGCGCCTCTTCGGTCTGAATGGGGACGCAGTAATGGCTGTGCAGAAACATCCCGTCACGACAGACGTCGTGACGGGTATCGCGATCCGGCGCATAGGTCAGGCATCTTTGGGCAGCTGCCCGACCACACAGGCAATAGCCCATAGGAACAACGGCGGCATTGTTCCCGGAGGGCCGGTTCCATGCCCTGCTGCGCGGCCATCGTCAGGATTCCGGCCTCGGCCAGGAAGATGGCGCCCTTCCTCTCCGGGGCCAGCCCTTTTCGGGACAGAACCAGAGCCAGGGTCCGGTCGAGCAGGCCGACGAATGAATTGGCTTTCAGAGAAGCCCGCAAGATGGTGGCAACGATCTCCTGATCCTTGAGATCACGCTGCAAATCCTTCTCGGATGCGCCGTTAGGCGCATGACGCTCCTTATGTCCTTCGGCAACTGCTGCCATGACCTGTTGCTGCCGGCATGGTACCATATGTCGTATCCGGGACTATGACTCTGGCATAGCTGCGGCGCCACAAGGTTTTTCACGACCGGTCGGCAAGGAGGGAGGAACATGACAGAGGGACAACCAGATCATACTACAGACACGGGCATACTGCTCGACACCGCCGCACGGATCGTGGTATACGATCGCTCCCAGATCGCAGCCGCCCTGGCGGCGACGGCGGCCAGCGGGCGGACGGTCGTGCTGATCGGCAGACTGGGCGGCGTTATGGGAGAGCCATGGTTCCGTCGGCTGGTTGCAGACGTCGCGGCTTTTTATCCGTGCGCCCGTTTTGTTGCGGTGACCGACTGTGATACAGCTGTCGGCTTTGCCCTGGCGGCCTTGGCCGAGGGAGCTGTGGTTGTCCGTCTGCAGGCACCACCCCCGGTGCTGGAGCGGGTGCGCGACATTGCGTTCCGATCAGGCGCGATGGTGGATGACAGGGAACACTCCGCCCTTGACCTCCTATTCCACGCCGATCCAGTTGCGGCCTGCCGGGCCTGGCTCGCTCTCTTTCCAGGCCCGTAATGCGGCACCTAGCGATGGGCATGTCTCCATTGTGCCAAAAGTCTGGTTATGATAAAAATCTTCCCGATCCAACAGAAGCCAAGGAGACGTGCATCATGGCCGTTTTCGACGACTACCCTCCACATCAGACGGGATGGGCTTCCACAGGCACCGGACAGGCGGTGTTCGATGCAGGTTTGCGTCAGCACATGCTGCGGGTTTACAACTTCATGGTGATAGGCCTGGGCGTGACCGGCATCGTGGCGGCTCTGGTCGCCGGAACGCCGGCTTTTGCTGCCGCTATTTTTGGGACGCCGCTCAAGTGGGTGGTAATGCTAGCACCGCTTGCCTTCATTTTTGTTCTGTCATGGCGGTTCGATCGCCTGTCGGTCGGAGCGTTGCAGACCTTGTTCTGGATATTCTGCGGGACGATGGGCCTGTCCATGGCATCCATCTTTCTCGCTTTCACAGGCGCCAGCGTGGCACAGGTTTTCTTCATCGCCGCAGCCATGTTCGCAGGCGTGAGCCTGTATGGATATACCACCCGGGCCGACCTGTCGAGAATGGGCTCATTCCTGTTCATGGGCCTGATCGGGATCGTCATTGCCGGGCTGGTCAACCTGTTTCTCGCCTCCAGCACCCTGCATTTCGCCATTTCGGTGATCGGGGTCCTGGTGTTCACGGGCCTCACCGCCTATGACACGCAGCGCATCAAGGAGGAATATGCCGAGCATTATGGCCACGAGACCAACACCAAGCTCGCTGTCATGGGGGCCTTGTCGCTGTATCTGAACTTCATCAACTTGTTTCAGATGCTGATGTATCTCATGGGCGATCGCGAGGGATGATCGCGAAGGTGGTCTTGACAACGCCTGGTGCGGCGGACGATTACGGGCTGGAGATCCCCCCCCCACCCCCCCGCGGTCGTCCCCCTCCTTTCCCCAGCCGGCCCGATCAAGGCACCATGAGTCGGCCCCCCATTACTACCATCCTACCGAAAGTCTTCTGGCCGCGGTTCATTCTGCCTGATCATGAAGCGCCCCAGGGCCTATGGACAGTCAGGGAACAGAAAACGCACTGGCGAGTCGAGTCGGAGTCCGGAAATTTCCCGGACTCCGTATTATACTCTTGAGTACTCTTGAGCCTTGATCGTGATCTCCCCCAGGCGCCGGCAGGCTGCATCTGCGGCCCTTGGATTTTTGCGCCATGCCGCCGCGCCGCAGCGGCGAACGTTTGAGCGTGTGTCACGCGTGACGCTCAAAGGTATTACACCGCTCACAAGGCTAGCTTCCCTTTGCCAAACCTTGAAGCAGTTTCTAGCCCTCAGGGGAACCCCTTCCTGCCGCTGAATGTCCACACACCCCAATCATTTAGCAGGAGCTGCTGGACCGATGACATTGTTCTCGCGAATAAGTTTTACAGCCGCGGCGATTGAATGACCAGCCACTATCCCCACATTAACATTCATCATTTTGTGGCTGGTGTGCTCAGCAGGAAGTGTTTCTGTCAGATAGTTCGTAATTACGCCAACAGCTTTTAAGTTTCAACTCGTCTAGTCGTAGTAGACAATCGGACCATCAGAAAAGCCTTTATTGTTATGGCCATCCAGGAAAATTTCGGTGCCGTTTTCAGCAGAGACGATCGCCTTCTTTATGAAGGCAGCAGGACCCCCTGTACCTCCATAGGGATAGCCAAGGGGAAACACGTCATGTCCCCAAACCAGCCCTTTGTGTCCGGGGAAAAGCGGGCCATGACTGACGCCCACTAGCCTATCGGCTACAAGAACTGCGATATCGGTTAGCTCCTCGCACTTAACAACCTGTACTTGTATATCTGTACAACTCTTCTGTGTTTCATTTCCATCCGGTAGTCCGCAAAGCTTGATCTTAATCTTGTCCCTTCAAATCCCTGATAGCATGCTTCGCCGTAATAAGGTATTAGTGGCGATCAACTTCAATGGTTAACATAGTTCCTGAGTTGGACTAGGTTGTGGTGTGGAATATTCTGGTCAAGATGTGATCTGTTGGTAGAAATGTCGTAGAATCTTTCCCAATTGCACTGGGCGCAGCCACCATCGTGCTACCCATGACAGCAGCAGCGATAATACTGTTTCCGATCTGCATGCAGCAATCCCTTCAGAAACAGACTATGGCCCATCACTACAGAGCACTACAAAGAATAATTGGCCCGGTTACAGGCAGTACGGTCGATATTGATCGTCGTGGGCGTCGCTTACACTGGCGATATATCACGATATCACGGTGCGATACGCATCAGAATGGCTAGAAGGGTACGGTTTTCTTGATGCCGGCGTTCGGATCAGCAGGTGGGCTCTTCCCGCGGCTCTCTTCCTTATTCCGCCGCGCCTCCTGGATGTCTAGCCTGTCCTATTCACCGGGGCTCTAGCTCTGAGGACAGCGACATGGGCTTGGCATAGGCTATCGTCGCCGAGGTGGTGGCTTGATGGATCACCCGGGGCAGATCGCGCCCGCCGTCGGAGGCGGCCGTGATCTTCTTGCGGCTTACAGCTGGCAACGTAAAGGACAGCAGGCTATCGTTGGTCATGGCGGGTGTGGCGTCTCCAGACCCTGGCAAAGATGGTGTCTCTACAACAAAATATTATGCTATATCAGTACCTTACGCTACGTCTGCTAACCCGCGCCAGAGCCCATGTGAATAAAACTAGCTAGTCCCAGAACCGTTCTGGCGGGATGACTTCGGCCGGGGTGTAGGTGCCGCCCGAAGAGCGCAAGGTCAATGCGATCGACGTTCCGATTCGGTACCAATTCTCGCGTTGCGCGATCAAGGTACGGGTTTGCGGATAGGCTACGGTCTGCAAATCACGGGTGAACGTCTGACAGGCACGGCTGAAGTCGGCATCGGTTGCAAGAACCACCCGATAGATGCCGTCAGGAATGCCAGCCGCCTGAGCGATGGCATTGGCCGCAACATAGAGAGCGATGACCGAGCGATCGTCGGCGACATTCTTCAGCTTCACCAGAACATCATCGTGCGTGGTGTTGCGAATGGCAAAACGATGCGGACCGCCAGTAGGGATGCCGTTGGCCACGGGCGGTCCCCGGTGGGCCTGGCACCAGACCTGCTCGGTAACACGGCCTAGGCCAGGCGCCAGGACGTTGACATCCATGTAGCCGATCACGCTGCCAGGACTGATGGCGCGCACGGCCTCCGGACTGTCCTGGCATTCCATGACTTCAACGGAAGCGCAACGGTCAAGACGGGCGAGGCTCTTCGACTCCGCTCCCGGCCTGGCCTACAGCACGCCTTCGGCCACGGCAACGTGGTAGGCACTAGGAGACAGGGAGCGCTGCCAGGCGGATGGATGAGCAGATAGAGGCTCCGTGCCAGCGGGCGACGCCGGATGCGCCTCTTCCGCCGAGTCCATTGTCCGGCTAAGAATCGTTCCCACGCCGTCATGCATGGTTCTGACGACTTCAGACCATATCAGCGGCTCGACCCCCCTCCGCCGCCCCCCCGGACAGGTCGGACAGACGAGCCTGAACCAGCCACACAAGCAGACCCAAAACGGCTGCCGGCGCCAATTGCAGCAGGATCGCCCGTATGATCTGGCCCCACCGCCGGCGCAGCCGCCGCGCAGGGCGGTCTGCCAGCGCTGCAATCAGGGCCGCCAGCGCACGGGATGTTTCTTCCGTCGTGGCATAATGTCGCGCCTGTTCGGCAACGGCGCGGGCCACGTCACCATCTCCCCGCATCATGAAGGCACGTGCCTGATGGATCAGGATCCGGACATTGGCTTCTTTGGGGCGATGCCCCCCGCAGACATTGCGGAAAATGGCGGCCACGGTATAAGCAGGACCAAGGGGGAGACCCCACCAACCCCACAGCCAGGTGAATAAAGTGGCCCACACCACCAGCCTCGGAGCACAGGCAGGGCAGAACACCCCGTTCAGAGGGATCGCCGGGTCCAGAGCAGCCTTCCCTGCACCCCTTCGAACACGATATAGCGGGGCTGGGCGGTGACGCGGCCACAACCTGTACAGGTAAAAAACTCTGCTGGCGGGCGATACGTTGTCCTGCCGTTCGCGCCGTTTCGGGGTTCCGTGGCAAAGGCAGCAGGGCGGCGCGTGTGCCTGCTCCCCCCGGACCAGGAAGAGGGGCTGCGATTGCCAGGACGCATCATAGCAGCACATTCGGCATCATAGGCGGCACGTTTGCGCGGATTGCTGAGAATCTGGTAGGCTCCGCTCAGGACCTGGAACTTCTCCACCGCATCGGGGGCCGGATTGCGGTCCGGATGCAGCCGCTTGGCCTGGGTGCGAAAGGCAGCCTTGATGGTTTCGGCGCTGGCCGTTTGATCGACCTTGAGGATGGCATAATAGCCTTTGGGATCATGCGATAGACTGGCCATGACCGCTTCGCATAACAGAGCCGCCCTCCTCTCGCAAGATGCTACTGTCTGTACGGGAGTGATCAGGGGCAGGGATGCGAAGGGGGATGGTCACGACCCTTTCTTGCCCCTATAAGGAAGGCAATCGTTGTCACGAAGCCAAGCGGATGCCACCCATGACCGACAGACCCGTTGATCTGGATATGTTGAACGACCTGATCGCTAAAGCCAGACGCAAGGGAGCCGATGCCGCCGATGCCCTTGCAGTCGATGCCGTTTCGCTGTCCGTGGCGTGGCGACTGGGAAATCTTGAACAATTGACGCGATCGGAAGGCAGCGACATCGGCCTGCGGGTGCTGATCGGCCACCGTCATGCCATCGTCTCCTCTTCGGAACGCACACCTGCTGCCCTGGAAGAGCTGGCGGAACGGGCGGTTGCCATGGCCCGCACGATCCCGGAAGATCCCTTCTGCGGTCTAGCCGGGCCTGACCAGCTCGTTCAGGAACTGCCCGACCTTGACATCTGTGACTCCACCGAGCCAACGGCGGAAGGACTGATTGCCCTGGCTCGCACGACGGAGAACGCCGGCCGTGCCGTGCCCGGCATCACCAATTCCCAGGGAGCAACAGCCGCCTGGAGCACCCATGCCGTGGCACTAGCAGGCTCCAACGGCCTAGCCGCCCGTTACGCGACGTCCCACGCTTCGCTTTCTGTCTCCCTTCTGGCCGGGGACAACTGCCAAGGTATGGAGCGTGACTACGACCATACCAGCGCTGTTCATCTTGCTGATCTGCGCGCGGCAGAGGAGGTTGGGCGCAGCGCAGCCAGCCGTACCTTGCAGCGGCTTGGCGCCCGCAAGGTGGAAACCAGAAGCGTGCCGGTCGTCTATGACCCGCGAGAGGCTTGCAGTCTAGTGTCACATTTTCTGTCTGCCATCAATGGTGCCAGTGTGGCCCGCGGGACGACCTTTCTCAAGGAGAGCCTGCACCAGCCCGTCTTTGCCAGGGGTGTCGCCATTGTCGATGATCCGTTGCGCCGGCGGGGCCTGCGTTCGAAGCCTTGCGATGCCGAAGGCCTGCCCACCCGGCGCCGGATGCTGGTCGAGGATGGCGTGCTGCAAAGCTGGCTCCTTGACCTGCGCGCAGCCCGGCAGCTTGGCCTGGAGAGTACAGGACATGCCAGTCGTGGGACCACGGGACCGCCGGCTCCGGCTCCCACCAATGCCTATCTGGCCCCCGGCTCCCCGGAACCTGCCAGGCTCATCGCCGATATCCGGCAGGGCCTTTATGTCACCGAACTCTTCGGCACGGGCGTCAACATCGTGACGGGCGACTATAGCTGCGGGGCTACCGGCTTCTGGATCGAAGGCGGTCGGATCAGTTATCCGGTGCATGAAGTCACCGTGGCTGGCAATCTGAAGGACATGTTCCGCACCCTTGCCATCGCCAGCGACCTGGAATTCCGCTATGGCATCGACAGCCCGACGGTGCGCATCGAGAGGATGACCGTAGCCGGCCGGTAGGCCCCCGGCCTGCCAGCGTGAAAGGGGAAATGCTAGAGCGGGATGTCAATCAGGTTGGATCACTTTACCTTCTGGAGGGCGGGCGTGCTCTTTCGTGAACAGGTGCAAGGGTGCACCCGCCCTCCCGGGTCGATCTGAAATCATCCTGCTCCAGCGTATTTCTTTTCTCGTTGCGAAAACGGAATTGTTGCAGAAGTGGAACCATGATCATGGGATACAAGGTTGCCGTCATCGGTGCCACAGGCAATGTGGGCCGGGAAATGTTGAATATCCTGGCTGAACGTGACTTCCCCGCAGAGGATGTAATCGCCCTTGCCTCGGAGCGTTCCATCGGAAAGGAAGTCTCTTGCGGTGACAAACGGGTCCTAAAAGTGAAAAGCCTGGCCACTTTCGACTTCGCAGGGATGGATATCGCCTTGTCCTCACCGGGCGCCATGGTGTCAGCCCAGCATACGCCCCGTGCCGTTGCAGCCGGGTGTGTCGTGATCGACAATACCTCGCATTTCCGGATGGAGCCTGACGTGCCACTAGTGGTGCCGGAAGTCAATCCCCACGCCATCGCCGGGTACACGCGGCGCAACATCATCGCCAACCCCAACTGCTCGACCATCCAAATGGTGATGGTCCTGCAGCCCCTGCACGAGACTTTCAGAATCCAGCGGGTCGTAGTCAGCACCTACCAGTCTACCTCGGGCGCCGGCAGGGAAGCCATGGACGAACTGTTCGACCAGACCCGCGGCATTTTCACGAATGAACCCTATACCCGGCATCAGAAGAAGTTCACGAAGCAGATCGCCTTCAACGTCATTCCCCATATCGACGTGTTCATGGAGGATGGGGCCAGTCGGGAAGAATGGAAAATGGCCGCGGAAACCCGGAAGATTCTTGGTCCCGCGATCGCCGTGCACGCCAACTGCTGCCGGGTGCCGACTTTCATCGGCCATGCCGAGTATGTCAACATCGAGACGGAACGCCCCATCAGCAACACCACCGCCCAGACGGTCCTGGAAAACGCCCCCGGTGTGGTGGTGGTCGGCCATCGCGCCGATCAGGGCTACGTCACGCCGGTTGAAGCCGTCGGCGAGGATGCGGTCTATGTCTCGCGCCTGCGCACGGATAGTACGGTCCCCAATGGCCTTTCCTTCTGGTGTGTGGCCGACAACCTGCGCAAGGGGGCGGCCCTCAATGCCGTCCAGATTGCCGAGGTTCTGGTGCGGGACCATCTGAAAAAATGATCCTTCTGCCAAGAGGAACCGCTGGAAAAGTCCGGATCCACGGATGGCCCCGGAGGGGGACACCAAGACGCCGGCCTCCCGTTGCGAGATTCCGGCAACGGGCAGAGAGTGATGGCGTGGGTTTGTATTCCCTCGCTCGATCATTCACCGTCCTCCAGGGATCGGCGGACCTCTTCGACAAAACCGAAAGCGGTCAGATCCGTCATCCGCATCGGATACAGCGCGCTTTCCAGATGATCGCATTCATGCTGAACCACCCAGGCATGAAATCTTCCCACCTCCTGCTGGATCGGTTGTCCGGACAGGTCGAAACCACCATAGCGAATCCGATCGAACCGTGGCACGGCCCCGGTCAGACCCGGCAGGGACAGGTACCCTTCATAGGCGGTGATTCGCTTAGGGCCAAGGGGGTTCCACAAACGGATTGATCAACACTGTTAATGGAATCTTTTCCTCCCCGCGCGGCACGAAGAACACCACGATCCGTTTCGGCATGAAGACTTGTGATGCGGCCAGACCTACTCCCTGTTTCCCTGCCATTGTCTCAAGCATATCCTCCACTAGTTGCCGGATTCCAGGCGCGGTGAGATTGGCAACGGGCGCCACCGGCATTCGCAACACCGGGTGCCCCATGCGGGCGACCTCAAGAACAGTCATGAACCGCCATGATAGGAAAGGCCATGCTTAAAGGCAGAATGGGGAGAGGGTACCTTTGTTTCTCTTCAGTATTCAATATTGAAACATACCTTCCCCCGGCGTCAAGAGAGCGACGGCGCCTTCAGCAATTCTCGGTATGGAATTTATTCCAAGTCGCCTTGGCTGTCTCCATCCCCAAACCCTGCTCTCCCGAGGGGGCAGGCCCCCACGCAGGGGGAGGAGGGCGTGTTCCCTCCAGGGGAAGATCTCTTTCGGGACAGGGTCCGTCGGGAGGGGGGGTATGGGGCTTTCCGTCTGGCACTTGTCAGCCCGTGGCCGAAGGGGCGTGACCGCCACGGGCCCTCTCCCCGCCACACCAGACGTCACGATCACCCCCACTCAGCTCTCCCCCGATCCAACTTGACTTTGACACTTCCAGCCGTTTCGAGTCGATAATCCCTTGATTTTTCTAGTGTGAGGGTAGCCTCTGGCAGAGACATAGTGCCACAGGGCCCGATCATGCCGCCGAATTCTGCCGCTGTCGTATTGACTTTCACGCTCCATGGCATGATGCTTGCGATGTGGAGGTCGAACAATGTTCGTTCGTTCGAAGAAGTTAGGCCATCACTCGTATCTCCAGATCGTGGAAAGCCGCTGGAACGATGACAAGGTCCGCTAGCATGTGATCGGCACCCCCTTCCCCTTGGCCGCACCGGCTGGGCCGGCTTGCGGGGTCCGGTGACCTGGAGCGGCTGCTGGCCTCGATGGCCGGAGTTCGTCGACTCGCGATGGTCATCAGCACGCATCAACGCGACCAGAACGCCATGATCTCCGCCGAACAGATCGGACCGCCGCTGGTCTTCGCGTGCCTTTGGCGGGAAACCGGCTGCTGGGCGGTTCTGGATCGGCTGCTTGGCGGACGCAGGTTCGAGTTCGCTGTCGAGCGGGCCGTGTTCCTGACCGTGCTGCATCGGCTGGTCGCGCGCCGGGCAGCGACCCGCGCCCGCGCCACCGACAAATGGTAACAGGACTACCGCATCGATAGCGCCGAAGACTTGGTCCTGCACCACCCCTACCGGGTGATGGCCTGGCTGGACGAGGAAGTGGCCGACCGGTGCGGGTCGCACACGCGTGCCCCGCACCACCAAGGATCTGATCGAGGAGGGGCTGTTTGGCCGAGCGCCGCGACCTCTTCACCGACCTGAGCGTCGTGTTCTTCGATATGGACGTCATTCTCCTTCGAGGGCGAGGGTGGCGAGGCGCTGGGCGAATTCGGCCATTCCAGGGACCACCGCCCCTCGCCATCAGATGATCCTAGCCGTGATCATCGACGGCGAGGGGCGGCCGGTCTGCTCGGGAGATGTGGCCCAGCAATACGGCGGACGTCACAGCCCTGCTGCCGGTGGTCGATCGCCTGCGTCAGCGGTTCGGTGTCGGCCGCGTATGTGTGGTCGCCGATCGGGGCATGGTCTCGGCCGACACCATCATGGCTCTGGATTTGCTATCGATCCCGAGCGCCTGGCCGCCGATGCCCGTTTCGATAGCCTGTACGTCCTGCCAACCAACGCCAAGTTATACGTCATCCAGGTCGCTTCAGTATCAGTAGTTGTGGAAACAGGACCTCGACCGTCTTCAGGACGGCAAGTGGTTCCTTCTGCGCACCGCGACGGCCGGTGTCTGCGGCAAGGTCTTTCAGGCCACAGGGGGCGCCCTGCCCCCGACGGTGCACAAGATCAACATGCCGCCACCACAATCAGGGAGGGAGACTATCGAAAGTCCTTCGGGGTAAACCTGGTGCCACGGTCGTACAGGCGTCGCATAACCAGTTAATAATACAGGAATTCCCAAAATTAACTGTCGAAGTCAAGTTCAAGGGGGAGGGAGTCTGCCATCCAGGAGGCGGGGGGACCACCGGAGGAGGAGAGGTTCGTCGGGAAGGGAGGGGAGCGATTTTGCCGTTTGAACGGCGTCAAGCCCTCCCCCATCAAGGGGGAAAGCGCGTTCGGAGGGGTCGGTTGCCGCTTGTCCCAATCGAGGCAGAAAAACAGAACATCCGACATGATAGCTGGTGCGCCCTGCTGGACTCGAACCAGCGACCCACAGCTTAGAAGGCTGTTGCTCTATCCGGCTGAGCTAAGGGCGCATATTCTTCCAACGATTTTCCCTCTTCCCTCATAGCCCCGATCAACGCCTAGAGCAGCCGATCGGTGCGAAAATTGTCAGCATAACTCTTCGGACGAACAAGCCGTTCATGCGGTTCCTCGACCACAAAGACATAACCGTGGCGTCTGGCATAGACAATGGCCTCCTCTTTGCTATCAAAAGATAGCCGCACCTGATAGCTCGTATCGGAGCCTCCCACCCATCCCATCAGCGGATCGGTCCGCTTGGGTGCCTGTGGTTCAAACTCCATCACCCACCTCTGACTTAGCCCACGCCCTGATTGCATGGCATTCTTCACCGGCTTGTAAATGCGAGCCTGCACTTTTCCTCTCCCGTTCTGAAAACGGTTTCACGCTAGCAGCCGGCCGCGTGGAAGACAATCATCCTCCGTCGCCGACACAAAGGTAAGCGGTCTGTCTGTTGTTCCCTCGACAGGAGGAAGCCCTCCATCTGCGCGCCGCAACAACTGCCTCATTTGTTCCGAAAGCATCATAACGTATTGATTTTACGTGACAAATTATTTTTCACCTGTCCCGTTTACCGGCAGTTAGACCGTTAGAAACTTAAGATTCTGATTTCATTGAAGAATTTTGGCTGATCGAGAATTCCTCGATTTCGAGGACTATCGACAGCAACCGATCGATTTTTTGAATCTTGAGCGATCAAGGAGCCATCACACCGATCTCGAATTATACCGTCAACCGCGCCGGCGTCTATTGGACAGCGCCGATCGCAGGCCACATCGTTCCCATTGCGGTAGCAATTCGGATCTCAGAGCGTCCTCCGCCGCACTTTTCTATGCGGACCTATACAGCGATCCGTTCGATCATGGCGGCGACGTGAGTAATGACGCCAACCTTTTGACCTCGGCCCTGTAAGGTTTCCAGCGCATCTACTGCTAGATCGAGCATGTCGGCATCGAGCGATCCGAAGCCTTCGTCGATAAACAGGGTATCGACACAAAACAAAGGATGACCGGCCCTCGAGGCCCGACAGAGCTAGCGCGAGCGCCAACAAGACCAGGAATCGTTCGCCACCTGAAGGGCTTCGCGGACCGCCTGCCAAATTGCGAGTTCCACCCTCGCGGTGTCTATTTCAGCAGATAGGTTTGCAGCTGTGCGGCGCGCGTCATCGTCGCACGCGAGCGCAGTGGAAAGAACACCAGTTAGTTAGTGCTAGTTTCATATTTCTGCTTCCAGTACGGAAATAACTATTGTAAATACATCCTCATAAGTTGTCTAGTCAAACCATTCCAGCGCCCTACCTAAGTCGTTCTTGCGCGTCAGCGCCGCGGTATCCGCATCGTTTACTGTCCGCTCGATCTCCTGAATTCGTGACCGCAGCGCTCTGCACACAGCCGGATCGGTGGCAATCAGTGCGGAAACCTGACCCGGCAACCGAGCAATATTCTCGGATTCTGGCAGGCCGTATTGAATACCACTTTGGCTGAAGCGCAACAGCTCTTCGCGGCCCCCAACCCAGAGGCGGTCTCCTCACAACGAGCGCCAGCCGACTGGAACGCGCCGGCGGTAGAGGATCTCGCCTCGCGCGCCTTAGTGAGTGTTTCGCGCGCCGTCTGACGAGCTTCATTGATCCGTGGCCGGTGACTGGCAGTAGCCTTGCCGCTAAGAAGTTCAGCTCGGGCGCTCGCTTTCTCTTCCACGACCAAACGACGTTGATTGAGATGGGTCGTGCTCTCCGTCATCTGTGCATCCGCGTGTGCTCAAGCAAGGCAGCAGCTGCCGCGCGGTCAGGCGCCAGCCGCTGTGGCATCATTCCGAGCGCCCAACCTGCTTACGCAGGGCATCGTACTCTTGTGCGACCGCTGAGAGCCTGATAGCAACGTTGGTGGGATCGGCATCGAGTGCTTCGATGGTTAGATCGGCCGCAGCGAGAAATGGTGCGATCTCACAGTCGATGGAACCAAGGCTCTCAGCAAGAGCCGCCTTCCGAACCATTTGTTCTTTTGCCTTCAATTGCGCAGCATGCAGTTCAGAACGTCGTCGGTCGACGTCTCGGATTATCGACTCGATTGCCCGAGCGAGCGCGTCATGCTCCCGCTACAAACCATCGATCTCTGTCTGAAGACGCTAGGCGTCTGCGAGTGGACCAGCGATAGTGATCCGTTCTGCCTTCGCCGCCGAGGTAAGCGCCGCCAATTCGGACGCGCTTTGGCTATCAGGCGCGCGGGGCACACTCCCCTCCACTCTCGCCTTCGAGCAGAGATCACTCGATATCGGCCTCTCTGTGCCTCTCGCGGCACACCTTCCATCTGGCCGGCCCTCAACTCTCGCAGCCCTTACATCAGCAGCAGACGTTGCGCGCCAGGCTGGACATGCGCGACCGCAGTCCATTCGTGTTTGCCGCTGCCGGTGTTTCCCAACACTGCCAGGTTCCGACCAAAAAGCTTGTCGGGATCGACCATGATGGCTGCATTTGATGCCATCGGTGAGGATCCAATTCTGACTCTCTTGTCGTCGTCCCTCGCACCTACGATGGCTTCGACCTGTGAGGGCGTCGGAATGAGGACCTAGTCTCCCACTGACGGAAATGCGACAACGCCACGGGAGAGTTCACACATGGTCGTTCCCGAGGCACGATCGTGCCGAGATGTCAGCATTCCGACCGGAGATAGCGACATTTTCCGCAGCGGAAACAGCAGATCGATCAGGCCGAAATCTTTGAGCCCAGCGCGCTTTGGATAAGGCGCGCTCGATCCCAATCCAGATGATTGTAGGCAACCGTCGCACCGGCTTCATTGGGTATGAGCACATATTCATTGAGCCGCGGAAATCCGGCCGGCACCCCGGGATTCAACGCCGTGGAGTGCGGAGCGTCCAGCTCAAACAGCACCTTAACTTTGTCAGGCGCGATAGACTCGACGACACCGACAGCAAGACCCGACAACTGCTGTGGTAAATCCGCTGCCAAGCAGCGGATTTAGGTGCTCGGCTTGGAAAACAGCGGAGAGCCATGGCTCGATGTGCTTTCGAGCACTATTGATCAGGGAGTCCAGTAGCCACGGGCGTAATGGCATCGCCAAAACCAATGTCGACCTGGATCGGATATGCGCTCGCCGGCGATCGTTGCCGTCGTGCGAACACGCACGCTACCATATTCCGCCTCCTCACGGATCGGCGCAGCCGTCAACGCTGCGACGTCAAACGTCACTCCGTCGTCGGCAACCGGCTGCGCACAAATCGCCCGGAAGGTTTCGGCGATGGCCTTGGCGTCGCTGTCGCCAAGCAGATCCAGATCGCGAGTGGGCCAGAACGGGTCGGCAACCCAGGTCATGAAGAGCATCGCACCTTTGAGGATGAAGCGATCGCGATGTGGTGAGACGCTCAGCCGGTAGAGCAGACACTCGAGCGCATAGCGCGTCAGGAGAATCTGGAAATCCGACCGTTTGGCACGTGCCCGCACTAACGCGCCGATGTTGCGGGGCTCACGTAGCATCGTGTACCATTGCTTCGACGTAAGGGCGCATGATTGACCAGACCAGCGCCTCACGCGCGTAACGCCAGAGCTGATCCGGTTTGCATCGGTGGCGGTGGAGGCCCTCGTGCAGTCCCTCCATCGCTACGTCGAGACCGACCTTGGTCCGATAGCGAAAGCAGTCGACGATTATCCTCGCCGGATCCGTGATGGGAACATCGACACTCTCGATGCGGTGACGTTCCACCCCTTCGGGCAGCGCAGACCCCGTAAAGCGCACGAACCGGATAGGTAGATAATCGATCTTGGGATGCCAGGCGGCGCGGTCGATCACCATCCACACAGCCGAGGGCATCTGCAGCGTCAGTTCGTGGTATTGGAGGGCCGAGGTCAGGTAGAATCACGCCCTTTTGGACCAGGACAGCGGCTTCGGCAAGCACATGGGCAGCCTCAACCTGGGTGTCCGGGAGTTGATAGAGGCCGCGCACCGGTCGGACGACCGCTTCCTCCCGAACGAGACGGGCGAACGTCTCCGGTCCAATGCCTTCGGCAACGAATTCCTTCAGCCGGAGCATTCCCCGGGCCTTTAGGAGGTCGAGCGCACGAAGTCTCTGGGCGGTGGTGGAGGTCATTATCGGTAACGTTTCTTCTGTTATAGAAAAATATAGCGGAGGTTTCATCACAGCTCTACTTGCTCGGAAATCCCGATTTTCGTGAGAGCGGTAAGCCCGCCTTTTCGTCCAGCTAACCCCTTGATAGGGGAAGCCTTTTCCCTGGCCGGCACTATGGTCACCAGCGCACCTTCTTCTACGGGGGGACCCCGCAACGCCCCCCTTAGAGGGAGAGTGCGGACCGGTTTGCCGTGACGGGTTGAGGGTCGGGATTGCTGAACTGAAAGCTGGCCGCGTGCCCTGGGTCCAGCCTTGAGGCACTGCGGCGGCGAAGGTGCCGCTCGCGATGCCGAGGAACGCGGCCATTGGCCGAGGCTATTCCGGCATCAATGTGCTGATCCCCTCGGGCGCCGTGATCGAGCACGGCTTTCCCGGCCAGAGCTGGCTCACCTTCAGGCAGGCCCTCAGCCTTGGCGGCAACGTCCGCAAGGGCGAGTGCAGCACCACGGTCGTCTATGCCGACCGCTTCATTCCCGACGAGGAGAAGAAGTGCGCCCGCGAAACTGGCGAGGAAGCCCAAGCCATCCCATTCCTAAAGCGCTTCACGGTGTTCAACGCCGCGCAGTGTGACGGGCTGCCCGAAGGCGTCGCCGTCATCGTGCCGCCCCCGCCATCTGGCCTGATCGACCGGCGCTTGATTTATGTACAGGTGCCGCCGCTGCAGGCCTATTTCGAGCCGATCAACTGGCTACAGGACCGCCCTGCATGAGCTCAGGCATGCCAGCGGCGCGCCGCACCGGCTGAACCGTGATCTCTCGGGCTCCTTCGGCTCGAAGAAATATGCCTTCGAGGAATTGATCGCCGAGATGAACGCCGCCTTTTGCTGCGCCTCGCTCGGAATTGTGCCGACGGTACGCCACGCGGATTACATTGCCGCCTGGTTGGAGGTGCTGCACGACGACAACCGCGCCGTCGTCCGCGCCACCTGCTCAAGCAAGCAAAGCGGCCGACTACATTCTCAGCTTCCTCCCCGAGGACGTACGCCCATTGCCAGCACCCGCCCACACCGACAAGCGGGAGGTGGCCTGATGACAACGCGCTTCCATAGCGAGCATCTGCTCGAGAACGCCGCCGGATTTCTGGCCGATGCCCCAGCACCTATCCTGGGATGATCACCACTCCCGTGAAATCCTGCTGCACCATATCGCCTGTACGATCGAACTGTCGCTGAAACTCTTCCTGCAATTCCGAGGTTGGAGCGATGAACGGTGCCGGCTCGAAATCCGGCACGATCTGACCAAGGCATTGCCAAGAGACAGGCGGCGCTGCGCAGCCGCCTGTCTCTTGGCAATGATCCCTACGACCCGCGCGACTACATCCTGGCAGGCGGCGGCCTACCTACGCGAAATGCATAACCGCTACGGCTCGCCAGGCTTCCTCGCGGCCTACAATGTCGGCCTGATCGCTACGACGAATATCTTGCGGGCGGCCGTGCGTTGCCGGCGGAAACGCGGGCCTATGTCGCGGCCCAAGCACCTCTTATCGGCTGCGGCGAGATCGTCGGAACCACCACTGTCGCAACCGCCGATCCGCGACGTGGGCGCGCGCGCCGACGGCACGACCTCTGCTGATCGTGTGCAAACCGGGGGCTATTCTGAAGACGCTCCGGCGGCGGCTCCGCTGCGCGATGTTTCCGCGATCACGCCGCAGTCCTCCGGCCTGTTTGCCACGCGATCGGGTGGTGAAGGGGCGCGATGTGCGGGATCGCGGCCATGAGCGGCGAGGACATCCGCATCCGGCCAGACCGCATCCGCTCGACCAGTGCGCAGCGCGCCGGTGGCTTAGTCTCCCGCAAGAAGGCGATCGGGCCGAACCACCGCTCCTGGTTCGGCCCGGGCCAGCGCGCATCGGTGCAGGCCAACCGGCTCATCACCTCCCGCTCGTGTGGCGCTGTCGTCAAGGCGCGTGTCGTCCGCCACGGTAGACGACACGCGCCGCATCCCGATCACCAACCCAACGAGTTCCATGCGCTCAAGGTCGGGCGACTACGTAAGCTGGAATCGCTCGGTCTCGCCAACCAGATCGGTCCCGGCCGATGGGCCATGTCGGAGAACGCCGAGGTGACGCTGCGCGAGCTTGGCAAACGCGGCGACATCATCAAGCGCATTCATCGCGGCCTGGCCGAGCAGGGCATCGAGCGTGGCGCAGCCAATTATGTGCTGGCCGGCGAGAGCCTGTGGACGATCCCGTCGTCGGCCGGTTGGTCGCCCGTAGCCTCGACGACGAGCTGAAGGGCACGGCCTATGCCGTGGTCGATGGAGCCGACGGGCGCACTCACCACATCAAGCTTACCCGATCTCGATGCCGCCAGCGACGGCACGCCGGGCTCCGTCGTCGAACTACGCAAATTCGACGACGCCCAGGGCCAACGGCGCGTGGCGCTGGGCGGTCCGCTCGGACCTCTCGATCGAGCGGCAGATCACGGCGACCGGCGCCACCTGGCTCGACCGTCAGGCAATTGCCCGCAAGTCGGTCGCCCTCGGTGGCGGTGGCTTCAGCGCGGAGGTGCACGAGGCTCTGGACCGCCGTACCGAACATCTGATCGGGCAAGGCCTCGCCGAGCGTCAGGGACACGGGGTCAGCTTCAGCCGCAATCTTCTCGAGACCCTGCGCCGGCGCGAACTGGACGCACACTCGACGAAAAGCTGGCGTCGGAGAGCGGACGGCCGCTGACGCGCGTTTCGACCGGCGAATATGTCTCCGGCACCTACCGGCAGCGCTTCGCGCTCGCCTCTGGCCGGTTTGCGATGATCGACGACGGCCTCGGCTTCTAGCTCGTGTCCTGGTCCCCCTCACTCGAAAAGCAGCTTGGCCGCCATGTCTCCGGCCTCGCGCGCGGCGACGGCGGCATCGACTGGAGCTTCGGCCGCAAGCAGGGGCTCGGCCTGTGACCACCGCTCTCCACGAGGAAAGGACTCCGCAATGTCCGCTACCAAGATTCTCTGGGGCCAGATCCTCGTCATCTTCTTGACCGTGCTCGCCACGACCTGGACCGCGACACAGTGGACGGCTTGGCAGCCAAGCTCTTCCAGCCGCAGTTCGACCGGCCGTGGTTCGAGCTGTTCGGCTGGCCCATCTACTATCCGCCCGCCTTCTTTTGGTGGTAGTACTTCTACGACGCCTACGCGCTGCCGATCTTCGTCGAGGGCGCCTACATCGCCGCATCCGGCGGCTTCATCGCGATCGCTGTCGCGATCGGCATGTCGGTCTGGCGAGCCCGCGAGGCTAAGAACGTCGAGACCTACGGCTCTGCGCACTGGTCCCGGCTCGACGAGGCGAAATCCGCCGGGCTGCTTGGATCCGACAGCGTCGTGCTCGGCAAGCTCGATCACACCTATCTCCGCCACGACGGACCCGAGCATGTGCTCTGTTTTGCGCTGATCCACTCCAGTAAAGGCGTCGGCCTCGTGGTGCCGTCGCTGCTGACCTAGCCAGGCCCTGCCATCGTTCACGACATCAAGGGTGAGAACTGGTAACTCACCGCTGGCTTCCGCGCGCGGCACGACCAGGTGCTGCTCTTTGACCCAACCAACGTGAAGTCGGCCGCCTACAATCCGCTGCTCGAAGTCCGCCGCGGTGAATGGGAAGTTCGCGACGTTCAGAACATCGCCGACATCCTGGTCGATTCCGAAGGATCGCTGGAAAAGCGGAATCATTAGGAGAAGACCAGTCACGCGCTCCTCGTCGGGGCCATCCTGCACGTCCTCTATGCCGAGGCCGACAAGACGCTCGCCGGCGTAGCCGCCTTCCTGTCCGATCCGAAGCGGCCGATCGAGTCGACGCTTGCCGCAATGATGAAGACCGCCCACCTCGATGCGGCCGGATACATCTGATCATAGCCTCCGCCACCCGAGAGCTGCTGAATAAATCGGACAACGAGCGCTCGGGCGTGCTATCAACCACCATGTCCTTTCTCGGACTCTACCGCGACCCCGTAGTGGCGGCCGTCACGCGCCGTTGTGACTGGCGCACCACTGACATCGGCGGCGGCGTGCGGCTGTCGACGCTCTACCTCGTGGTCCCGCCCTCCGACATCGCGCGCACCAAGCCACTGATCCGGCTGATCCTCAATCAGATCGGCCGGCGATTGACCGAGGATCTGCAGGCCAAGGGCGGGCGGCATCGTTTGCTCCTCATGCTCGACGGGTTCCCGGCGCTCGGCCGCCTCAACTTCTTCGAGTCCGCGCTAGCGTTTATGGCCAACTACGGCCTGAAGATTTTCTCTGATCGCGCAGTCGCTGAACCAGATCAAGAAGGCCTATAGGCCGAATAACTCGATCCTCGACAACTGCCATATGCGTGTCAGCTTCGCGACCAACGACAAACGGACCGCCAAGCGCATCTCCGATGCTCTCGGCACTGCGACCGAGATGCGGGTGATGCGGAACTATGCCGGGCACAGGCTCAGTTCCTGGCTCGGCCATTTGATGGTCTCGCGCTCTGAGATCGCACAACCATTGCTGACTACATGCGATGTCATACAGCTCCAACCTGCAGACGAGATCATCATGGTGGCGGGCACACCGCCGATCCGGGCAAAGAGCCCGCCACTTCGAGGATCGCCGGTTTCGGGAGCGCATCCTGCCGCCGCCTGCGCTTGCGAAGTCGGAAGACGTGTCGGGCGTCGCGGACGCGGAATAATCATCGCTCGCGGTATCGCAAGTATTCATCCGTTCCGCAGTTCCCCTGTCTTTGTATGCCAAAGCGCTACGATCATGTTCCAGTTGTTGCCACACCCCAATTTCTGCCTCTTCTACTCATCCCCGATCCAGGGCCGTTTGTCAGCGGTCCCGCACGGAACGGGGACGATATGGTGGTTTCTTACCAGCAATCCGAGGCGATACTTCGCGGCGCGCGCATGTTGCGCACCGCTCTCGGCCCCGCCATCGCAGGATCCCAGGAAGATCCGTCGATCGTCAAGGTGATGCTCAATCCAGACGGGCAGCTCTGGATTGACTGCCTATCCGGGGGACTTTCCGATACGGGAGAGCGCTTGTCCGCCGCCGACGGCGAGCGCATCGTGTGCCTGGTCGCGCACCATGTCGGCGCCGAGGTTTTCTCCGGTCGCCCGCGCGTCTCCACTGAGTTACCCGAAACAGGAGAGCAATTCGAGGGTCTGCTGCCACCCCTCGTAGTAGCTCCGGCCGTTGCGGTCTTCCCGCCACCAGGCTTCCTTTTCCCGCGCCGCCTCGGCCATGGCCCGGCCCGCCGCGTCAGCGTTTCCTCGGCCTCCGTCCGGGCCCTGTATGCCGACGCTGATAGGTTTCCCACTTGGTTTCCGAGAGCCCCAGAGCCTTCGGATCGGCAATCAAGGGCCGGGCTGCTTCGGCTTCCAGGGCACATCAATCTGGGCATCACTGGCCAACAGCCGATCCATGACCGCCCACACCTCGTCGGTAAGCTGGACATTCAAACCACGAATCGTGCGATAGACCTGGATCAGCCAGGCCCGGAAGCGGGAAAAGACATCCGCCAGTTCCAGCGAGGGGGCCTTGCCCTCGCGAAAATATGCCTCGGCCCCGTGTGCCCACTGTTCGTGCTGGTCCGTCGTCGGGGTAGCCCCCTCCGCGATCCCGGGCCACGCCTGCACCGGTGGCCCAATCCTGGTGCAACGACTCGGGCGCCCCGGATCGCGCCGCGTCGGTGCGCAGTTCTTCCAGCCATACATGGCCAGTCTCATGTAGAAAGGTAGACAGGTTGGCTTGATCGGTCAGGGTGATGGCGGTTTGACCTGTTCCCAGCCTGCAAGCGGAAAGGTCACATGACCACAGGGAACATCGCTGCTATCGGGTTGTGCCTGAAAATACCGTGCTTCCTTGAGCGCGGCCTTGATCGTGGCGTTGTCGTCAGTCTTGATATCGAGCTCCACCGCATCAATGGCCTCGGCCAGGTTGGCGATGGCCTCTCGGTAGCAGATTGCAACGAAATCCTCGTTAACGTAGCACAGACGGCCGAAGGCCTCCTCGGCCATAGCGGTGAACAGGTCCTTGGGGGTAGGGCGCGCCTCCCCAGCCTCGGGGGAATAGCCAGCCTCCCAGGCCACCCGCGCCATATCGTCGGGGGTATAGGGGGTGTTGACATCGCCGGCCAGGCCAAACAGACGGGGGCCCGTTGCCGTCGTCCGCTCCCACAGCAGTTTGCGCCGCCCAACCTTGCCCTTGTGCCAGGTGTCGAGATCCGTCCCCCGCAGTTCACCGCCCTCGTCGATGATCCCGTCGCGCCCCGCGATCCATTCCAGCAGGGACGATCTCCGTCCCTGTGCCTTAACAGGTAAAGCCGCATACCTAGTTGTATCGTGGGCAGCGTCGCTACATACTCAAGCTGCTTGAGCGTTATCCGAATCTCGGTAGGGGAAAGCGAGCGGTCCTTCGGGGCGATCGGGGCGATCGACGACGGGCCGACCTCGTCGGCCGGGTTAGTGACCTTCTCGCCGTGCAGGATGGCAAATCCGTAGATCTGCTTGAGGATGTCCCGCACGTGGATGGCCGTCGCCGGTGAGATACCATCTTCGATAGCGCAGCTTGTATCGATGCACTTTTCAAGCGCTCGGGCGAGAGACAATCCTGCAGGACCATACCTACCGCGGTGTACGGTCTCTCGGCGTTTATTCAACCTATAATTTAGCCGAAAGGACAGACCGCCGGTTGGTGTGACGTGAACGTGCATCCCGTCCCAGTCCTCCACCTTGTATGGTTTGTCCTCTGGTTTCAGAGTCTTGATGGCAACGTCCGTCAGCACTCTACGCCTCCCTCCAAAAATACCATCATGGCGTTTTGCTGGGCTCAGCCTATGGAAACTCGTTTGTTTCCAATGACATGGACGAACAAAAATACCGTCACGAGCCCTTGTGACCCTGACGGTACTTTTAAAATTTGAGTTGGGCAATAGGCCCGACTACCGTCAGCCAGCACGCTAGAACCGAACTCTGCGCCCCGATTGCTGTCGATAGGTACTGCGTATATTCTTATTTTTTATCAGAGTGTTAGATCGTATTGCAGCGTAGATTTGGATAGCCCAGGAGGGGCAAAAATCATTCCCACTCGATCGTTCCTGGTGGCTTCGAGGTGATATCGTAGGTGACACGGTTGACGCCTTTGATCTCATTGATGATGCGGTTGGCGACGTGACTCAAAAAGGCGTGACTGAAAGGATAGGAATCAGCGGTCATGCCATCGGTCGACGTGACGGCGCGGAGCACGAGCGCATGGTCATAGGAACGGGCATCGCCCATGACTCCGACGGTGCGGACTGGAAGCAGCACGGCAAACGCCTGCCAGATGGCCTCATACAGGCCAGCCAGATGGATTTCCTCGATATAGATGGCATCCGCCCGGCGCAAGAGATCGAGATTCTCGCTGGTGACCGCCTGACCGGGCAAGCGGATGGCAAGCCCCGGTCCGGGGAAGGGGTGACGTCCGACCATGTCGTCGGGCAGACCCAGGGCACGCCCAAGCTGTCGCACCTCGTCCTTGAACAGGTCGCGCAGTGGTTCGACCAGACGCATGTTCATTCGCTTGGGCAGCCCACCAACATTGTGATGACTCTTGATTGTCACCGACGGTCCCCCGTGGAAACTGACCGATTCGATCACATCCGGATAGAGCGTCCCTTGCGCCAGGAAATCGGCGCCTCCTTCGTGCCGGGCTTCCGCCTCGAACACATCAATGAAGGTGACCCCGATGATCCGGCGCTTCTGTTCAGGATCGAGCACACCTCCAAGCTTGTGCAGAAACAGCGCGGACGCATCACGATGGACCAGCCGGATGTCGAAACGGTCGCGGAACAGGGACACGACCTGCTCGGCCTCCCCCAGACGCAGCATGCCATGATCGACAAACACGCACACGAGCTGGTCGCCAATCGCCTCGTGCACCAGGGCCGCCGTGACAGCGGAATCCACGCCTCCCGACAGACCGCAGATGACCCGTCCCCCCCCCACCTGCGCCCGCACCTGCGCGATGGCTTCCATGCGGAAAGCCGCCATGGTCCAGTCCCCTTGGCAGCCACAGATGCCGTGGGTGAAGTTGCGCAACAGCGCTGTTCCGTACGGGGTATGAACAACCTCCGGATGAAACTGGACACCATAAAAATGGCGTATGTCATCGGCGATAACGGCAAAAGGTGCGCCGTCGGTAACGGCAACTGGCCGAAATCCTGGCGGCAACGCCACCACTTGGTCGCCATGGCTCATCCACACCTGCTCGCGGGAACCAGGTGTCCATGTGTTGGCGAACAGGGCACACGACCCCGTTATGTCAAGAAAGGCGCGGCCGAACTCGCGATGCGCCGCGCCTTCCACCTGCCCTCCCAACTGGACGACCATGGTCTGCTGACCATAACAAATGCCAAGCACCGGTACGCCCAGACTGAACAGCGCTGTCGGTGCACGAGGGCTTGCAGCCTCCGTCACCGAGGCCGGTCCCCCCGACAGCACCACGCCTCTGGCCGCAAAGGCGTGCAAAAAGGTCTCCGTCACCTTGTTGAAGGGATGGATTTCGCAGTACACGCCGCTCTCCCGGATGCGGCGGGCAATGAGCTGGGTAACCTGGGATCCGAAATCGATGATGAGGATGCGGTCGGTCATGGCTTTCCTCTGGGCACGTCAACGAAACAAAAGGGTAATGGGAACGGGCAGGTCCTTCGTATCTGGAGTTGGTTGTTCCCCGGCTTGTTCCAAGAGGAACCGCGGAGAGGCCAATGGCTATCGGCCTCTCCCCCCCTGCCTTTCTTTGCGTCTTTGCGGCCCGACGCCGTCTGCCTCCGGTCAGTGATCTGCAGCCGTATCCTTGCTGCCGCAGGAACCGGAGCAACAGCCACAGCCCTGCCCGCCCTTGCCACCGATTCCGCGCCGGAAATAGCGGATGACTAGAACCAGGCCGCCGATGGCCACGGCAGCCAGCACTCCGTAGTTCCACAATGCCTCATCATTCATATGGACATCCTCCTGATTGTCATAACAAGGAATACAGATTCCAAGAGTAGCAGAAAGAACGAAGCGACCGCCAGGCCCATGCCTGGGCCCTCCCGGGAACCCTCTCCCGGTCCAGGGAGGGAGGAAGAAAGGAGGGAGTTGGTCGAGAGATGGAAAACTTCAAGATGCACACTGGAAATGCATCTCCTATGTACGGGATCGTATTCCAGGAATAAACCCTTAAACAGCATATATACCACATTTCATCTACTTTTGAGGGTTTTATGCTGTCCTTGGACGATCGTAGCTATTATCGTTGGCTGTTCTGCCTGTTGTCATCCAGTTGTTCCGGCGTGAGCTGGAAACCCACGAAGATCTGATAACGCTCCGGCGACTCGGTCTGTCGCAAGGGAAGGGTCAGGGTAATGACTTCGTCACGCACACGGATGGTGTCAAGCCTTGGTGGAAAGGTGCCGGTCATCTGGAACACCTCTTTGGCGACGACCGTAGGAGCGGACAGGGGGAGCGCCGGACGGGACGCCAGAACACGTTGACCGTTCTCAGGATCCGTTCTGATTGCAACGGGAGGGGGCAACGTCTGGAGCACGGCGACGAAATAAGGCCATGGGGCTCCCATGAAGGCCGGCCCACGGGTGACGGCAAAGTCCACCGCCAGGATCAGTATGATTTCGTATTGATTGTAATAACATGTTCCTCTGTAACCTATGATTTCAGCTTCCAGGGCGATATCGGTCAGATCCCGGCCCACTCCTGTGCGGAACTGTACCAGGTTGGAAGTGGTGCGATCGAGAACGACACGAGGGCAGGCCATATTTGCCGATGACATATCCCCCACACAGCCGCTCATCGCAGCAACGGCAATCATCACGCCTGCACTACGGAGTCGCGCCATGTCTGCTCTCGTTTCACGCGTTGTTGTGGGTTCCATCGCAGAAGGGCAGCATGCCGCTTCTGTGACAGCCACAGAAATAAACGACTTCGTTGCGTTCAGCGACCCACATGACGGGGATTACGCCGGTCCCGCTATGATTACCATCACAATAAGGTGGTGTCTTGGTCCGGCCGCAGGCGCACCAAAAGTATTTTTGGCCTGCCTCAACTTCAACTTCATGGGGCCCGGTCCGTGCCATCACTGAATCTGGCATGATGCTTTCCTTTCCAATCGCATCGAGCTCTGCTATGGCCTAAACTGTTTTCTTGCTGGGGAATGAATGTTCCTTGGAGCAAGAAAGCATACCGAACAGTTCTTAAAGAACCCCCCTGCCTGGCACAACAGGTTTGCCAGGGAGAATGCATAGATCCCCGGTCAAAAAAGGAAAGCCGCATGACGAAGAGGCCGCTGGCTGTTCTTCTGGCTGCGCCGCGTGGTTTCTGTGCCGGCGTAGACCGGGCTATTCAGACTGTCGAAGAGGCGCTGCGCCGATTCGGGGCGCCCGTCTATGTCCGCCACGAGATCGTCCACAATCGCCATGTCGTCCAGATGCTGGAGACCAAGGGCGCGGTGTTCGTTGAGGAACTCGATCAGGTGCCTGACAACCTTCCGGTCATCTTCTCGGCGCACGGTGTTCCCAAACAGGTCACCATCGAGGCTGAACAGCGGGGTCTGTTCTATGTCGATGCTACCTGCCCGCTGGTCAGCAAAGTTCACAACGAGGCAGAACGTCACTTCCGCGACGGTCGTCATATCATTCTGATCGGTCATGCCGGTCATCCCGAAGTGGTGGGAACGATGGGGCAGGTGCCGACAGGCTGGATCACATTGGTGGAAAACGAAAAACAGGCAGAGCAATTGACTCCGGACGATCCAGAGCATCTTGCCTTTGTGACCCAGACGACTCTGTCGGTGGATGACTCCGCCTCCATCATTGCCGTACTGCAACGACGGTTTCCGGGCATCCGCAGCCCTCGCAAGGAGGACATCTGTTACGCCACCACCAACCGGCAGCAGGCGGTAAAGGCTATTATCCACCAGTGCGACGCCATGCTGGTGATTGGGGCCCCCAACTCCTCCAACGCCCGTCGTCTGGTCGAAGTTGCCCGCAACGAACAGTGCGCGCGGGCCATGCTGATCCAGAGTGTCGAAGATGTCGACTGGGATCTGCTTACGACCCTGCATACGCTTGGGATTACCGCCAGTGCCTCTACGCCTGAGGTGCTGGTGGACGAGGTGCTGGCCGAGGCACGCAAGCGTTTCAACGTCATCATTACCGAAGTCTGCGTTGCGACCGAGGACGTTACGTTCAAGCTACCATCCACCTTGGTGGTGGACACTTTTCTCTGTGGCTGACACCCACAAGACGTAAAGGGGAGGCCAGTGCCATCCCAGGGAAATTCCACCGAACCCTGGGATGCTCAAGCCTGCCCCATATCCAACCCTCCCCCATCGAGGGAGAGGGAGTCTGCCCTCCAGGGAGAGAGCGTGTTCGGGGGAAGGAGGCCGTTCTACAGCCAGTCGGGAATGGGTAGGTTTTGCGCCTTCAGAAAGGCTGGGTTGAACAGTTTGCTCTGATAGCGGGTTCCACAGTCGCACAGGATGGTCACGATGGTATGTCCTGGCCCCAGGATGTCAGCCACTTGCATGGCCGCGGCGACATTGATGCCGGAAGAGCCGCCGACCACTAAGCCCTCGTGTTGCAGAAGATTGAAAATCACTTCCAGACAGGCGACGTCCGTCACCTGGACGGCCTCGTCGATCGGGGCCCCTTCCAGATTGCAGGTGATGCGTCCCTGGCCGATTCCCTCGGTAATGGAATTGCCCTCTGCCTTCAGCACGCCGCAACGATAGTAGCTGTAAAGAGCCGAGCCCAATGGATCCGCCAGCACGATTCGCACCTTTGGATTGCGTTCTTTCAATGCCAGGGCGACACCTGCCAGCGTCCCACCGGTTCCGACCGCACAGGTGAACGCATCTACCTGCCCTTCCAACTGGTCCCAGATTTCCGGACCTGTGGTATGGGAGTGGCCGGTGCGGTTAGCCACATTGTCGAACTGGTTGGCCCAGAAGGCGCCCATTTCCTGCGCGAGCCGTTCCGAATAACGCACGTAGTTGCCAGGATTCGCATAGGGTACAGCCGGAACCAAGCGGAGATCAGCTCCACACAGCCGCAACATATCCTTCTTTTCCTGGCTCTGGGTTTCCGGCATAACAATCACCGTCCTGTAGCCGCAGGCGTTGCCGACCAAGGCGAGACCGATTCCGGTATTGCCGGCAGTGCCTTCGACGATGGTCCCCCCCGGCCGCAGCAGACCCTTCCGTTCAGCATCCTCGATCAGGAATTTGGCTGTGCGATCCTTGACCGAACCGCCGGGGTTGAGGAATTCTGCTTTGCCATAAATGGCACAGCTAGTGCGTTCGGAAGGCCATGTCAAATAAATGAGCGGCGTGTTACCGATCGTTCCAGGCAAGCCCTTGCAATAGCGCATGTGACAACCACGCATCCCCCACGACGGGGGATGAAGATAACCTTGCCTCTGCCAGGATTCAAGACCAAGAAGGAAAGCTGCCCGGGGTCACCGTGGGTAAGAACATATTCCCCTATATTCCCCCACGGGAAAGGGCGCTCTCCCCGTCCTGAAATGCACCCCCCACACCGCCCGGGCGGACCCGTGTCCATCCCTGAATCGTTCAGCCTGTCCTTCAATCCCGCCATGCCTGACGCAGCCGATCCCGATGCAGGGTGAACCACAGCATGACAATCAAGATGGCACCGTTGCTAAAGGCGCCTTCTGCGAGCATGGCAAGAGCCTCCCCGGCGGGGACCACGACCGTTCGGATATCTTCCCCTTCCTCAAGGCGGCCATGCGTGCCGCCGGCATGGATTGAATCCACCCGGCCACAGAATAGCTCGACCGTTTCCGTGGAACCACCCGGACTCACCAGATAACGGCCCACCCGTTCCAGGGTGATGACATCACAGCCGGCTTCCTCGCGGACCTCGCGACGGGCGACCTCCTCCACGGTCTCGCCGTCCTCGATGATGCCGGCAACCACCTCCAGGAGCCATGGATTCCAGCCAGCCGCCAGAGCACCGATACGGAACTGCTCGATCAGGACAAGAACGTCCCGTTCCGGATCATAAAGCAGGACTGCCACGGCATGGCCACGTTCGAACACCTCGCGTTTGAGGGGGGATCCCCAGCCGCCGTCATACAGGCGGTGACACAAACGGTACCGATCAATACGGAAAACCCCCTGGTAGACCGTATCACGGTCAAGGATTTCGACGTCCCTGGCCCAGGGAGCCTCTTGGTCGCGCAAATCAGGATCAGGAATCGTCATCGCTGCTTTTCCCCGCACAGCAATAGGTACTGAAAACCACCATTTCGACTGCGGCCATGGCCTCGGCGCGACTGGCGTGACAGCCGGAGGCCCCCGCCGCCACGCCGAATGGATAGGCCTCCCAACCGCCGTCCCCTTTCATGACGGCGGCACCGTCCTCGGCGAAACTCATGTCCTCGCTCTGATGCTGCCAATTCATCGTCCGTGGTTTCCCCGTTTCAAAAATACGCCCCTTCCACACGCAAATTTTACGAAGTCTGTACCGTGATTATCCCTTCTATGGTACCATCATAAGGTAGCGTATGCTAGACGTGATGGCATTTACATCTTTGGCCGGTATAAGGGAGGGAGAACGGTCATGGCAGCCCTTGGAAGCGATCATATCGTCAAGTCATATGACGATGAGTTGAAGCATCTGCGTGATATCATCGTCACCATGGGACGGATGGCTTCGGAGGAGATGCTGGCAGCGCTGCAAGCCCTGACAGAGCAGGATACCGACCTCGCCTCCCGGGTGATCGCCGACGACAATCAGGTCGATACGGCTGACCATCAGATCAACGAACTGACCGTGCGGCTTCTCGCCCTGCGCAGTCCGGTGGCCGATGACCTGCGGATGGTGGTTGCCATTCTGAAAATGGCCAGCGAACTGGAGCGGGTAGCGGATCTGGCCGTCAATATCGCCAAGCGGTCCATCATTCTCAGTCAGTTTCCTCTCCTTCCCCCAGTCCACGGCATCGTCCGCATGGGCGAGGCGGTGGTGAAGCTGGTCGAGGAGGTCGTCACGGCATTCGCCGGCAGCGATGTAAACGGCGCCCTGACCGTGTGGGAACGCGACTTGGAGGTGGATGACCAGTGTTCAGCCTTATTCCGCGAGCTTCTGACCTACATGATGGAAGATCCGCGCAACATCACCACGTGCAGCCACCTGATGTTCATCGCCAAAAACATCGAACGTGTCGGTGACCACGCCACCAATATTGCCGAAACCATCCACTATCAGGTCATCGGCGAAGCCTTACGCGCCCAGCGTCCCAAGGGCGACACCTCCAGCTTTCAATGAAGCCGGGCCGGCACGTGTGTCTGCACCGGTCGATTTGGTGGCCTTGCCGGGAACGCAAGCGGAGACCTCTGAAAATCCAGCAGGCCCGCGAAAGTGGGATCTATGCTTATATCGGCGTGTCATGGATGCCCGCCCCAAGGACAGGCCTGCGCGGGCATGATGGTCATTGGAAGCGTCCAGGCGCCTCGCGCCTGCCTGCCACGCCGGTTAAGATGGCGGCGCTTCCCGGAAGGGGAGGGTGTTCATCGTGTGCAACACCGGTCCCTAGGCGGGGGGAAACGAATCCAGAGCCCGCCGCATTTCAACCCCCAACCGGGGATGCTTTAGCATCTGCTCGACCTGCCTGCGATCATACTTGATCTGCCATACACGGGTCTCGGTGCCGATGATATCCTCGCAGTCGAAAACCGCCAGATAGTCAGGGCCTTCGAAGCCTTTTTCGATACGGAGAAAGTGCATCTTCATGACGATATGTTCCGAAGCAGACCACGGTGTTGCCTTCGAAGAGAGGGACCTCAACCAAGACGGTTGGCCACTACCTTCTGGTACAGGCTGCCAAAGAAAGTCTCCTTGTGCCACGAGAAGCGGTTGGCCAGGAGACTATAGCTGCTGATTTCCCGGTGCCACAATTCCCGCGCAAAGGGTTCGAGCGTGTCAAAGACCAGGCCTATCAAAGGTTTTAGTGGATGCATCGGTTTCGGCCGATGGTAGTCCATGAACACGACCTTCCCCCCCGGCTCCACGGCGCCTAGGAGGGCGTCGACGATTCGGTGTTTGTAATCTTCCGGCACCTCGTGCAGCAGGAAAAAGCAGGCGATCATGTCATAGGGCCCCCCCGTCGGTCGGGCTGCATCGCCCAGCCGGACCGTCGCCTGGGGCAGATGTCCCAGCTTGCGGCGGGCGTTGGTCACCTGGATCGGTGCCACGTCGGTCACGACCAGCCGTCCCCTTGGGCTGATCGCCTCGGCCAGAACGAGGGAGAAGTTCCCATAAACGCAAGCTGGCTGAAGAACAATCTGTCCCGGGCGGACCTCTGCCACCAGTGCTCTGGTCAGCCGGTGCATGTTGCCCCACAGGATGGCATGGACCACCAGCGGATGATCAAAGACAATCTGTCCCAGGCTGCTCAGATAGGCCCAGTGGTACACATTCCGCAGATAGTCGGGAATGGCGACCGACTCTGCTGGAAAAGGCAGGATGCCGGAATCGGCGGGGACCGGTTCTACACTGCCGGGCGTCCCGCCCTCCTCTGCGCTGGTTTGACACATGGCCGCAGCCTTGACTGAATGCATGGACTTTTCCCCTCCCCCTTAACGCTTTCCCCATCAGGAGCGCTGCATTGTCAATAACTAACCCGCCCGGGCGCTTTTCGAAATCCTTTCCTGCCGAGGCTGAATGATCTCTGATCCCAGCGATCCTGTACCTATGCCCGCTTTCACGCAAGACGCATTCCCTTGCGCACAGTCCCTGCACGATTATCTCCAGCGTCTCCGGAAATGGTCTGTCGTGATATTCCTGTAAGAATAGATAACAGCACATACACACGACGCACGACAAACATCCTAATAGATCCATCGTGTCCGGAGCCTCCCCCGTCTCCAAGGGGGGGGCGATGCTTCAGGCTCTCGCCGACAGGGCACGGATCTGCACCGTGGGACGGACCAGGCGAACGGGCGGACGTCGGAGAGGAGCCGGCCCAGAGTCTCCTCCCTCTGCTAGCCTGTGGCCGTGGTCGCGATGCACGCCGGTCAGGGCGGGGCGGGGAGGGGCAGGAGGAACGGTCTTCCCGGGGAAAGCTGCCGGGCGCGGCCCTCGAACGCATCAATCAGGCGCCGGATGCCTTCGCCCGACAGAATACTGCCCAAGAGAGCACAACGTGCAGCACGAAACTCGAAATCGATTTTCAACTGGACTTTCGTTCCACCGTCGGCGAGCGGAATGAAATACCAGTCCATGGTGAGGCTTCTGAAGGGACGATCAACGGAGTTGACCGCGATATGCTCCGGCCGGTGTAGGGTGGTTTGGGATTGAAATTCCTGGCGTAGGAACGGCAGACCAACCACCTGACGGGTATAGTAGACGTTGTCCTGTCTTTTCCATACGGATGCGGCCACCCACCAGGGCACGAATTCAGAGTATCGTTCAACATCTGCGACTAGGTCGAACAGATGACAGGGTGCATAGGGTAGGTAGCGTTCAGCTGAATGACTTGACATATGTTGTTCCTCCCTAACCATAACCGTCCTTGAAAGGGTCAGCCTCGTTGTTCTTAGGGGCTGAACTCTTGTTTCCCCCGTCTTCGACGCATTGATCCCGAGAGTCTTTCTTGTCGTGACAGTTGGATCGTCTGTCAAGCCAAAGATCAAGAATCAAGCCACTTCTTCGCAGTGCGACCTCGCAATGCGGCAGTGACAATCTTTATCTGCCAACCGGTCAAGTCTTGCTGTTCCTGCATCCCTTGTGGCAGAGATCTTGATCTTTTACCATCGATAGAAGATCTTGCCAGCCTGAACATAGCCTAATGGTTATTCTTGATCCTTTCATGTTTTTATGTACCTTTGCGGTAATCCATATCACGCTTTGAGTCAGCCATGGGGCCAGTTATGAGGAAGGGTTTCCTGTCGACTCCGGGAAAGGTTTCGGGAGGCACGTTATGAACAGACCGGTTTTAGCGATCTGTTGCATTTTGCACATTGCAACCCGAGTGGACAGACGCACGCCAATCCGCTAGTGTCAGGTCAATCAATCCGATTCCATACAATTCGGTAGTGGCGTTTATTGGTTCTGCTATAGTTCCGCCGTATGCTGACCCTTGGGGGGGGGAATTCGCAAAGATGGAAACGATCAAAACAGACATTGCCATTGTGGGCGCAGGAGGTGCCGGATTGCGGGCCGCCATCGCGGTTGCCGAAGCGGATCCGTCCCTGAACATCGCCCTGATCTCGAAGGTTTACCCGATGCGCAGCCACACAGTGGCGGCAGAAGGCGGAGCCGCCGCCGTGACCACGGAAAACGACAGTCTGGAATACCATTTCCATGACACCGTGGCTGGCGGCGACTGGCTGACTGATCAGGATGCCGTGGAACTGTTCGTCAACACGATTCCCAAGGAACTGACCCGTCTTGAGCATTGGGGCTGTCCATGGAGCCGGGAGCCGAACGGCAGGGTCGCTGTTCGCCCCTTCGGCGGCATGAAAATCAAACGGACCTGGTTTGCCGCGGACAAGACCGGCTTCCACATCCTGCACACGCTGTTCCAGACCTCGCTCAAATACCCGTCGATCCGCCGGTTTGACGAGTTCTATTCGACCGACCTGCTGGTCGAGGAGGGACGCTGTCACGGCGTGACCGCCATCGAAATGCGGACTGGCAAGATGTATGCCTTTCATGCCAGGGGGGTGATCATCTGCTCGGGCGGCGGTGGTCGCATCTTTCCGTTCACAACTAATGGAGGCATAAAGACCGGCGATGGCATGGCCATGGCCTATCGGGCCGGTATGCCGCTGAAGGACATGGAGTTCATTCAGTACCATCCGACCGGCCTGCCGGTCACGGGTATCCTTCTGACCGAGGGGTGCCGGGGAGAGGGGGGCTATCTGGTCAACAAGGACGGCTACCGTTACCTGCAGGACTATGGTCTGGGACCAGCCACGCCGGAACCACGGCTGAAGGCTATGGAATTGGGGCCGCGTGACCGTCTGTCCCAGGCATTCTGGCATGAACAGCGCAAGGGCCGCACGATCAACACACCCTACGGCGACATGGTCTATCTCGACATGCGTCACCTGGGAGAGAGAAAGATCAACGAACGCCTGCCTTTCGTTCGCGATCTGGCCAAGAGTTACATTGGCGTGGATCCGGTCACCGATCCGGTGCCGGTGCGCCCAGTCGTCCACTACATGATGGGAGGAATTCACACCGATATCAACGCCGCACCCCCCCTCAAGGGCTTGTGGGCGGCAGGCGAATGTGCCTGTGTCTCCATCAATGGGGCCAACCGTCTGGGTTCCAATTCGCTGGGTGAACTCCTGGTGTTCGGCGCCATCGCTGGTCGCCAAGCCGCCGCCTATGTCAAGGACGAAGGTCGGGAGAGCAGAGACTCGGTTGCGCGTGACCGTGCCGCGGCCGCCAATACCCGGGTTGAGGGGCTTTTTCGCAAGACCGGCGGCAAGGAAAAGGTTTCCGACCTGCGCAACCAGATGGCCATAGCCCTGGAAGAGGGGGCGGGCATTTATCGCGAACACGCCTCGCTCAAGGCCTGTTGCGACACGGTTACCGAACTGCGCGGTCGTTACAAAGACATCGAGATCAAGGACAAATCGAATGTCTTCAATACCGATCTGGTCTACGCCCTTGAACTCGGTTCCATGCTCGACATTGCCGAGGCGGTTGCCTACGCGGCCTTGCTGCGCACCGAATCGCGTGGTGCCCACCAGCGTCTCGACCACGAGAAGCGCGACGATGTCAATTTCCTCAAGCACTCGATGGCCTACTACAGCAGCGAGGCACCACCGCGAATCGATTACTTCCAGGTTGTGATCACAAAGTCCCAGCCCGCCGAGCGCGTATATGGCGCAGCAGCAGGAGGCGAAGTAGAAAAATGAGCGAGACACGTACTATCACGATCGAAGTCATGCGGTATCGACCGGAAACGGATTCCGAGCCGGTCTTCCAGAGCTATCAGGTCCCATGTCCAAAGGAATGGGTTGTGCTGGATGCCTTGAACTATATCAAGGATAACATCGACTCAAGCCTCTCCTATCGCTGGTCGTGCCACATGGCCGTGTGCGGGAGTTGTGGCATGATGGTCAACGGCGAACCCATGCTGGCATGCAAGGCGTTCCTGCGCGACATGGGGGATATGGTACGGGTGGAGCCACTTCTGAACTTTCCCATCGAACGGGACTTGGTTGTGGCAATCGATGATTTCATCGAGAAGTTGTCAAACCTGAAGCCCTATATCATCCGCAAGGTGGAGAAGCCGGTCGAGGAGGGCACCTATCTGCAAACCCCGGCCCAACTCAAGCGGTTCAAGCAATATACGCTGTGCATCAATTGCCTATTGTGTTATTCCGCCTGCCCGCAATACGGCTTGAGCCCTGACTTCATCGGTCCGGCGGCCCTGGCCCTGGCGCACCGTTACAACCTCGACAGCCGTGATGAGGGCCGGTCTTTGCGGCAGGAAATCGTTGCCTCGCATGAAGGCGTATGGGAGTGCTCCTTCGTTGGCGCCTGTTCTGATGTCTGCCCGAAGCATGTTGACCCTGCCTCTGCCGTGCAACAGATGAAGATCACCAGCACCAAGGATTACTTTCTTGGGTTTCTGGGAGGAAGTCGATGAGCCACAAACCCTATATCCGTCCCGTGCCCAAGACATCGTGGTACATGCAGCACGGTCGCTACAAGCGCTATATGGCACGGGAGGTCACGTGTCTTCTGATCGGTGCCTATACGGCTGTCTTCACGGTTGGGCTGTGGCGCCTGGCTGAAGGACGGGAGGCCTTCGAGGCCTTTATGACCACCTTGCAGGCCCCTGGCGCAATCGTGTTCCATCTGATTGCCCTAGCTTTTTCCATCTACCACAGCACGACCTGGTTCAATGTAACACCACAGGCCATACCACTGATGAAGGGTGACGATTTCGTGCCGGGTTCCGTCATCGTCGGTGCCCACTACGCGGCCTGGGCGGTAGCATCACTGGCGATTTTGATCGCAGTAGGGGCATGAACAATGGCCAAGTCGCACAAACCCATCGTCTGGGGTCCATTTGCCGCTGGCGGTACATTGGCCGCTCTAGTGACGCCGGCTTTGATCTTGATTACCGGCATCGCAGTGCCTCTGGGGATCCTGTCGCCTGAAACCTTGTCCTACGACCGCGCCCATGCTTTTGCCGGGAACTGGCTCGGCAAGTTGATTCTGCTCGCGTTCGTGGTTCTGCCAGCCTGGCATGCGGCACACCGGGCACGCATCACCGCCCATGACTTCGGTGTGCGGGCCGATGGGCTGGTCGCTTCGGCGGTCTATGCCATGGCACTCATCGCCACGGTGGTCGCGGCAGCAGCCGTATTGAAAATCTGAGTCTCTCAAGGAGGCACTTGCCTTTGTGAAAGGCTGGTTCCTTGTGAGTATCAATTCATCATGGTCAATCAGGATTGGCGCTCACGGAGCTGCTACGGCGGCGGTGCAGCCTTGTGGCGCACAAAGCCGAGGGGTGCCATAAGGCTGGCTTGAGAAGGGTGCCTTGATCAACCACGGTCAAGACGCGGAGGGAGATGGGAGGACAGCGCGCATTCTTCTTTTCTTTGCGGCCTGTTGTCCAGACCGTTGCGGGGAAGTGATTTATTCCCTATGGTAGCTTGCCATGCGGCGGGTTAGGGGAAGCCGGTGGGGTGTGGCCAAGTGGTAAGGCAGCGGGTTTTGGTCCCGCGATCCCAGGTTCGAATCCTGGCGCCCCAGCCAAGCTGTGTGCCTTGTCGAAATAGAGCTGATCGAGCCACGATTGCCA
>CAZUWH010000004.1:117405-149218 GCA_964624075.1 uncultured Rhodobacterales bacterium | reverse complement strand
CACCCCCACCCTAACCCTCCCCCGGATCCAAGGGGGAGGGCTCGCAACGTCCAGGGGGGCGGGCGTGTTCCCTCCGGGGGAGGGGGATGCCTGGAAAGCAACAGTTCCATGCCGCGCCGGGGCAGACTCGTGCGTATATGGCAGCCTGGAGAGGGAGGGTGGTGCCGTGAGGCCTCTTCTGCAAAGAAGTGTCATTCCCATAATGAGAATCGCTGGGGATCAAGGACCATACCTGCTGATTCCGGACCCAGCATGCCGTACAGTACGCCGTCGCGAACAAGGGCAAAAGGCACGTGAACGACCATCACAACAACGGCTATAACGACAGTCGTGACAACAGCCCCTCCGGCAGGGACGGCCCCTCTTTCCTTGCCCTCTATCGATGGCTGACGAGCCTCGGAGGGCCTGTCCTCGCCGGCTATCTCAGATGGCGTCTCCTGCGCGGCAAAGAGGATCCGGTCCGCTTCAACGAACGGCTGGGCCAGCCAGGTCGGCCGCGACCGTTTGGGCCACTGGTATGGTTGCATGCCGCAAGCGTTGGCGAGAGTCTGTCCGTACTGCCCCTGATCAACGCCATGCTGGCGGAGCGGCCGGCCCTCTCGGTGCTGATGACGACCGGCAGTGTCTCCTCAGCCCGGCTGATGGCCGAACGCTTGCCCGATCGTGCCTGTCACCAGTACATACCCGTGGATCGGGTCTCTTTTCTTGAGCGCTTTCTGAACCACTGGCGTCCTGGCTTGGTCTTGTGGGCCGAATCCGAATTCTGGCCCAATACGATTCTGGAGATCCGGCGACGCGCCATTCCGCTGGTACTGGTCAACGGCCGGATGTCCAGCCGTTCCTTCCGCCGTTGGCAGAAGTGGCCGCGGGAAATCGGGCTGGTCCTGGCAGCTTTCGACCTTTGCCTCGCGCAGAGCACGCAAGACGGCCACCGTTTATCGACCCTGGGGGCGCCGCGGGTTGCCTGTGCTGGCAATCTCAAGTTCGCTGCGCCACCCCTGCCCGCCGATCCCGAAATTCTGGCGCGTCTGCAAGACAGCCTCACGGGACGACTGGTGTGGCTTGCCGCCTCCACCCATGCCGGCGAAGAAGCCGCTGTCGGACGCATCCACCGCCGACTCGTGCGGCTCTACCCGGGGTTGCTGACCTTGATCGTGCCGCGTCATCCGTTCCGTGGCGCGTCCATTGCGGCTGAACTGGCCGCAGCGGGTCTGCAGGTGGCCCGGCGGTGTGCCGGCGAAACCGTGCAGGCCGGGACGGATATCTATCTCGCCGATACTCTGGGCGAACTCGGACTGTTCTTCCGTCTGGCACCCGTGGTGTTCATGGGCAAGTCGCTGGTTCCGCATGGCGGCCAGAATCCCCTGGAGCCGGCGTGCCTGGGCTGTACCGTTCTGTTCGGACCGCACATGGACAATTTCATGGATATCACGACCCGTATGGTCGCCGCCGGCGCCGCCCGCATCGTAGCCGATGAGGAGGGGCTGGCAACGGTGGTTGCTGCCCTGCTCGCCGACGCGGCAACCCGCCTGGCCATGGGGACGGCGGCGCGCGCGTTTGCGACCGCTGAAGTGCAAACCTTGCCGCGTCTGTTGGCCAGGCTTGCCCCCTGTCTTGAGAATCTAGCCCCTCTTGAGGCTGCCATCCGGCGGAACGGGCATGCGCGCGCCTAGGTTCTGGCAAGGCGACGGACCGCTTGCACGCCTGCTAGAGCCGTTCGGACTCCTGTATGGAGCCGCCACCGCCTGGCGTCTGGCGCGCAGACGACCGTGGCGGGCACCGGTGCCAGTGGTTTGCATCGGTAACCTGGTGGCCGGGGGAGTCGGGAAAACACCCGTGGCTCTGGCCGTGGCCCGGCACCTGTGCCGGCGGGCTTGGCAGCCGGTCTTTTTGACCCGTGGTCACGGTGGCACCGCACGCGGGCCGCTTCGGGTGATCCCCGGGCGGGATGGCGCCGACCGGGTGGGCGATGAAGCCCTGCTGCTGGCAGCCCAGGCGCCTACCATCGTTGCGCGTCGTCGTGCCGATGGCGCCCGGCTGGCCGTGACGGTGGGGGCCGACGTGATCGTCATGGACGATGGCCACCAGAATCCGGCCGTGCACAAGGATGTGACGCTGATCGTGGTCGAGGGACGCTACGGTTTCGGCAATGGCCGCCTTCTACCTGCCGGCCCTTTGCGCGAGCCGGTGGCGCGGGGGCTGGGGCGAGCTTCGGCGCTTGTGATGATCGGGGTGGGCCACCATGGCCTCATCTACTGTCTTCCCCCTGACCTGCCAGTCCTCCACGCCCGCCTGGTCCCGGGTCCCGAATCGGCCTTGCTGAGCGGACAGCAGGTTGTAGCCTTTGCCGGCATCGGCCGGCCGGAGAAATTCTTCACCATGCTGGAGGATCTCGGCGCTCACCTGGTGGCCTGCCACCCGTTCGCTGACCATATGCCTTATGCAGCGGTCGATATCGAGCCCATTTTGGAAGAAGCTTTCAGGCTGCAGGCCATCCCCGTGACCACCGCCAAGGATGCCGTACGCCTTCCTCCCGATCAACGGCAACAGGTCACGGTGCTGACGGTCACCCTGGTCTGGCACGACGAGGCAGCCCTGGAGACCGTGTTGGCGTTTCAAAACGACGGGGATGCCGGCTGCTGACGCATGACGGCCACGGGAACGCCCGTCATCACCACCAGCATGCCGCCAGATAGGCCGGCCTTCGTGCCGGGGCGGTTATGGGGGAGGAGCGCGGCATCCCTATTTCTTCATTTCACATCCTTGCACAAGAGAAGAACGGGTATTGTAACTTTCATTACAACCTGTTATGCGTTTTGTCATGTATGCGGCTGCGGCTGTTTCAGACTCACCCTGGCAGGGGAAAGGTGTCTCCACGGCTGTTGACAGCAGCCCTCCACGTTCCTGAAACGATCCCGTCACCGCTTCAGACTCGAAGGTCCTCACGGGGCCGTGAGTATTGACCGTGCAGGATGAACGGGAAACGATGCCGTGCCTGCCCAATGTGAAACGATCCTGAAAAAAGCCGCTGCTGTACCGATGGGGGTGTTCGAACGTTACCTGACCGTGTTGGTCTTCTTCTGCATCCTCGCCGGCATTGCCGTGGGCCAGTTCCTGCCCCGCGTGTTTTAGGCCATCGGTGGCATGGAAGTGGCCCGGGTCAACCTCCCGGTTGGCCTGCTGATCTGGGTGATGATCATTCCCATACTGGTGAAAGCGGACTTCAGCGCACTGCCCAAGGTACGCCAGCATCTCCGGGGCATTGGGGTCACCTTTTGTTCGTGAACTGGCTGTTCATTCGCAACATGTTTTCCCCGCTGCTGCCCGCCGCCCCCTGCCCGGCGATGGTTTTCGTCTGGAGCCGCCTGACCAATGGAGATCCGCTGTTCACGCTGTCGCAAGTGGCCTTGAACGATCTCATCATGGTCTTCGCCTTCGCGCCACTGGTCGGCCCTTTGCTGGGCCTTTCAGCTATTGCCGTACCGTGGGCGACGTTGATCACGTCGGTGGCGTTCTACATCGTGATCCCCGTCATCCTGGCCTAGTCCTGGCGCAAGGTGCTCCTGGCAAAGGGACAGGCAGCTTTCGATGCCGCGATGGCAAAGATCGGACCGTGGTCGACTACGGCCTTGCTGGCTACGCTCGTCCTGTTGTTCGCCTTCCAGGGGGAAGCTGCTTCTGAAGCAGCCACTCGTCATTGCCCTACTGGCCGTGCCGATCCTGATTCAAGTGTTCTTCAATGCCGCGTTGGCCTACTGGCTCAACCGTGCGGTGGGAGAGAAGCACACCATTGCCTGTCCTTCGGCCCTGATCGGCGCCTCCAACTTCTTCGAACTGGCCGTGGCCGCAGCCATCAGTCTCTTCGGATTCCACTCCGGAGCTACCCTGGCCACTGTCGTCGGCGTGCTGATCGAAGTGCCGGTGATGCTGCTCGTGGCGCGGGTCGTCAATGACTCGAAGGGATGGTATGAAAGGATATCTGCCTGAGCATCACGCCATGTCCTGCTGGTGCGCCACTTTTCATGACGCACCGGTCTTGAAGGGCGGTAGGAAAAGCCCTCTCCCTTGGATCGGGAGAGGGCAGGGAGCATGTGTTGGGAGGTATCCACCTGTGGCTTTGCCCCGTTGCTGCGGAGGTTACGGAACGTCCTGTCAGTGCATCTTGCGAATCGGGTGTGCGCCTTCTCATGTCCCAGCGATAGAGGCCGTGGGAAGGCAGGACAAGGACCAGACCGTCCTCCTCCCACTGTACTGTTCCGGTGCCGAACGGATTTTTCGCTCCCCGGAACGCATCACCGCCCAGGTCGCGCGCTTTCACGTGCCAGCGGACCGGTGCCGCGCCGGCATTGACGGCAACTAGAACCGTTGTGCTGGCATCGGTTCGGAGATAACAGGCGGTCGTTTCCTGTCCCCTGATCCCGGCAATGGCACCAGTCCGCAGGACGGGATAGGCCTGACGCAAAGCGATCAGCCGCTTGTGCAAGGCGAGAAGGGAGCAATCCCAGTCTGCTATGGGTGGAAAGGTCCGACGGCAGTCGGGATCGTCACCGCCCGCCAAGTCCCACCTCGCCGCCATAGTACACGGTTGGTACCCCCCCCCACCCAGGCAGCGTGAACAGAAGCACCAGGGACGTCTCCAAGGCCGGACGATGACCACCGACAACGGTCAGAAAGCGGGGAACGTCGTGCGTTTCGAGGAAATTGAGCTGGGATAGTGTCGCATCCCATGGGTAAACTGCCATCAGATGCCGAAGGCGCTGCACAAAGCATTTGCTATCAATAGACTGCTTGATGCCGGTCATTGTCACCTTAACGTGCGCGGACTCGAGATGACCACGGCCGGCGAACATGGTCAGGGCCCCATAGAGCGGGTAATTGGTGACGCCGTCGAACCGATTGCCGTCCAGCCATGCAACCGCTTCCGGCAGGGTTTCACCGACCAGATAGGCACCGGGATTGATGGCTTTCGCCTGGGTGCGGAACTCTTCCTAGAATCCTGGCGTCTGGATGCAGTCCGGAGCATCGAGTCGCCAGCCATCGATGCCCTTGCGCAGCCAATACTCGGCCACCTTGAACAGGAAAGCCCGCACAGCGGGGGTATCGTGATTGAGTTGTGGCAGAGCCAGCAGATTGTGCCAGCAGGCATAGCCCACCTTGCGAGTCCCATCGTAGGGATGAATTGGCCACTGTCCGACCTAGAACCAGTGCCCCCACGCCGAGGCCGGACCATTTTCGATCAGGTCGTTGAATGGAAAGAAACAGCGGCCGACATGATTGAAGACGCCATCCAGAATGACCCGCATGCCCTTGCCGTGTGCCGCGGCGAGCAGATTGTCGAACGCCGCGTTGCCGCCCAGCAGAGGATCGACCTGGAAATAATCGCAGGTGTGATAACGGTGATTGGTAGACGACTGAAAGATGGGATTCAGATAAAGTGCATTGATGCCAAAATCCTGCAGGTAATCCAGGCGGTCGCGAGGGCCGCGCAGTGTTCCCCCTTTATAACCATGATGGGTCGGTAGCGTATCCCACTCTTCAAGATTATAGTTATGGGAATCGTTGCATGTTGAGCGTGCAAAACGGTCGGGAAAAATTTGATAGAAGACCGCATGTCTGACCCATGCCGGTACTACGAATGCCATGCTACCTCTCCTGATTACAGCTCTGCCGTTGTCTGGTGAGGATCTCTCGAATCCCGGCGAGTCATGAAGATGACCCCCGGTATGATTCAGGGAATCACGGCCAGCGCAAGGCGTGCAAGTTGGAAACTGCCTTTCCTTGCATTCAGAGCCCTACCGACATTGCAGAGCTATCAGGCGATGATACAAGTTCCTATGGGGGAGGGAACACCCCCCCTCCCCCGATCCAAGGGAGATGGCTTGATAGAAGGAATATATACCTTCTACGATTGCCCTGGCCGGCATCCTCTCTGGCATGGCCGGCGCCGGAAGCATAGGATCAGACTTGCGACGGGCGTGTGAAGTGAATCTCATCGAATATGGATATCCTTGTTTCTTCTGATGGCTGGTTGCGCTGGAGCGGAAGCATCCGGCGTTGCGTCGTGGGCCGGGGAGGGGTGGTGCCAGAAGCCCTCAAGCACGAGGGGGATGGCGCCACGCCGGCTGGCTGCTGGCCCTTGCAGCGTGTATTGTACAGACCTGACCGTTTGCTACTACCGGTTACAGATCTGCCAGTCTCCGCGCTTGCTCCTGATGATGGCTGGTGTGACGATCCCGGTCATGACGCCTATAACCGGCCGGTCAAGCGCCCCTTTTCGGCCAGTCACGAGCCTCTGTGGCGCACGGATGTGCTTTATGACGTTATCGTGGTCCTGGGCTATAACGACTCACCCCCACGCCCCGGCAGAGGCAGCGCTATTTTCCTGCACTGCGCCACGCCAACCTATGACTCGACGGCGGGGTGCGTTGCGGTAGCCCGGTCCGATCTGTTGCATCTGCTGACCGGTTGCCGAGAAGGGGACCGCCTATGTCTTAACAGGGAGGAGCGGGATGGGGTAGAACCCAATGTCGCGTACACTTCTTTGATTTTTTGACCCCACGTGTGAAGGTCAGGAAGCTGGATCAGGGCATAATGAACGCCCACGTGCGTTATTAGGTGACCCTGATCCGCGCACTGTCCCATGACCGCTTTTGCAGTGACGGGAGGACCGGGACAAGTCCGGCTGTTGATGGGCAATGTTTCATTTTGGCTCTAGGGACGCAAAAGGAGAAAACCGGTGCGCCGCAAGACCCCTCACGACACCACTCGCACACCGTCTGCTTTCAAGATCCCAGTTGGCGTGGTCCCGGCCGTGACGGGCATGGGCATTCCTAGTGTCGTGGCCCTGTGGGTCCGATTAGCCGGTCTTGGCGACGATTCATTATGGTTCGACGAAATTCTGACCGCCGAACGTGCCATGATGCCCGTGGGCGAAATGGTTCACAATGCCCTTGCCGGAATGCACTATCCTCCTTTTTTGGATAGCAATCCTTGGCTGTCAGATTCCTTGGTACCGACGCGGCGAGTTTGCGGCTGCTGCCGGCTCTGTTCGGCGCAGCAACCGCCTCCCTTCTGGCGGTGATGGTGCGCGGGCGGGGGTTGAGAAGGACAGATGGAAAACCGGCCCCCTGACGGCTGGCCTGCTGGTCGCCTTGTCACCCTTCCATGTTATGTTCGGACAGGAGGCCCGCAGCTATACCATGCCGGGCTTTCTGTTCCTGCTTGCCTTATGGGCCGTTCTCGTGGGTCGGGAAAGGCGGCGGGCCGAACGAGGACCGGAAAGCTCCACTGTCACCGGGCCTTGATCGGTCACGATCAAGGCCCGGTGAGTATAACATGGCTTACTGTGGTCCTTGGGGGCAGCGGAGGCATTGTCAACACTGAACATTGCCGTTATGAGCGTTATGGGTCTGGGCATCAGTGTCGTGTGGCTAGTTTTATTACAGCCACGCGGACAGTGGTACCCTCTGATTGTATTTCGGGCAACTGCCTTTACTGCCTTTGCCGCCATTCTGCTGGTATGGGCCTTGTGGTGGCCGGCTATGGTCGATACCGTGGTTGAACAGGCACGCTGGTTCTGGGCACCGCCAGCCGATTCCGATCGTTTCCTGAGGGCCGTTGCCGTGGTCTATCTGCTTGCGCCAGTCGATACGCTCGATTTCCAGCCTGCACACTGGCCACCGCTGCCGGCTTTCCTGGTCCCGCCGGTCGTGTTGCTGGCCCTGGAAGGGGTGCGACCCGTTTTCATTCCCCGTTACCTGTTCCTCAGTTCCCTAGCCTTTGGGGAGCAGGAAGGGGGGTGATGGTAGGCATGTTCGGGCTGATCCTGGGGATCAACGCCGTCGCTTATCAGGACATCGAGCACAGGCCGGCCTGGGAAGCTGCCCTGGCGGCCTTGCGCGACACCGTCCGGCCCGGTGATGTCCTCGTCCTGCCCGACGACTCCATCGGCTTGGTTCCTGCGCCGGCTGGCGCATCGCGTCGGCCTTGATCTGGAGGCATTCGTGACCACCGGCGACGAAACCGCGGCAGCAGCCATGACCCGCGATGGCATGATATGGGGTTTGTATGGCCGTTTTGGCTTCGGGGCCATGGAGCTGGTCGATGCCATGGCCCAACGTCTGGCCGAGGATGCCACCGTGCCGATTGTCAGGCGATTCGGCTGCTCCGTTCTTCTCTATGGCCGCTCTATGGCCGCCAGACTCCCGGCGCACAGCCGGTGGCAGAGGCGGTTTGACGGGAGGAAAGCAATGACGAGGTCCAGTCTTTGTGTCCTGCTCCGCCGGCTGCGGGAGGCGCCTGTCGTGCATCTCATGCCCATCATCGTCTTGCTGTGTATCCTGTTGATGAGGTTCGTGGACCGGCCGCTTGCCCTGTACTGCAAGACCAATCTTGCGCCCCACTGGGAAGGCTTTTTCAAGGTTCTGACCAGAGTGGGTGAGGGTTGGCCCTGGTATGCCGTTGCCGGGGGGACCATCCTGTGGGGACGTCTGTGGGGTCGCAAGGGCATGGAACGGCAGCGATGGGAGGTCCGCTCCCGTGCGGCCGGGTGGCTGCTGGCGGCCATGGCAGGCTCGGGGCTGGTCGTGGAAGGGCTGAAGGTCGTTTTCGGCCGGTTCCGGCCGCGCGTTCTGTTCGAGCAGGGCCTGTACGGCCTCGATCCTTTCGGCGGCCTGGCGTGGGCCACCCAGTCGTTTCCTTCCGGTCACAGCCAGACCATCTGGGCGGCGATGACGGTGCTGGCCCTGTTGCGGCCAGGGTGTCGCGTGGCCTTTTTCGTGGTGGGAGGGCTAGTCAGCGCGAGTCGGGTGGTGACCACGGTTCATTTCTTGAGCGACGTCGTTATGGGGGCCTTCCTTGGCATCACGGTGGCGCTGATGTTCCGCGACTTTTTCCGTCTGCCGGACCGTTCCTGAACGCACTAGTCTTGATCTCTTGTCCCATCGGACACCCCCAGGAGCCCCCTTACTTTCTCTCCTTGGGAGCTGCCGTATGTATGCATCTTTACCAGTCCAGGGGGTCTTTTTTGGGACGGGGTCCGTCGGGAGAGGATCGAGGGGGGCGTGAAGCCTTCCGCCTGGACTTTGTTAGCCCTCTCCTGATCCAAGGGGGAGGGAGAGAGGGGCTCTTGGAAATGCCCACAGGTATTACTGGCCCCCTCGGTCATGTGCTCGAAAAAACGCATCAGATACGGGATGGAACGCCTGCGTACGGGAATGGTCAGGCCGTGGCTGGTCGTGAACTGTTTCAAGTACTCGACATCGATTTTTTTGTACTTGTAATAGGCACGAATCATGAGGAATTTGCCCATGTTGGCCAGCAGCTTGGTGGCCCATTTGTTGAAGTCGTCACGCAATGAGCCTTCCTGACCCTGTTCGGTACTGCTTGGCCGGCTTGAATTCCTGCCTATAGAGGTGGGTTAACTCGGTGAGAACCCTTTTGATACTGTCGGCATTGACGGACAACAGGTTCTGCAACAGTTTGCGATCCTCTGGCCTCGGTGGCACATAGCCATTGCGCACCCCTGCCACCCGCCAAAAAATCCGAACAGTTTGCTTTTTAGGGCTTTCAGTGCTCCCACCGTCTTGCCTCTTGGACCGATTTCCGTCGGTTGCATGTCCTCCCAGCGCATGTTCCACATAGCGCCGATGACATTGTTGACTTCCTCCTCGCGCAGAAGGTCGATCAGCGGCATGGCGCCGACTTCAGCCCAGTTCTGCCCTTCACGCAGGGTGCGATACCGTCGACTTTTGTGCATGGCGGGCAGGATTGCGAATGCGCAGGCTCCGGCTGAAGTTGGTGGCGAAGGCGGGAGATCAGGAGGAAGGGTAGGACGTTTGGATCCTTGCCAGGTCGAACACTGTCAACCTCGACCAACTGGAGCGGCCGGGTCAGACAGTAGCACACGGTGTCATCGAACAGGGCATCGAAACCGCCCTTGCCGACCTTCGGCAAGGGCGGGTGAGAGAGGGTCGCTGTCGTCTTCGCCGTCAGGAATCCCTGCACCGCGCGGGGGGTGGGGTCAATCTGTATTGATAGCATGATATTAGACGTATACCATTTCAAGTTTAAAAGTTGCCTGTCTATACTTTTGATAGGATGGGTGCAACCTACGGCGCTATACTCTCATGAGAATCTGGCGCCGTAACAGACACGATGAAGCGGGCCTACTGGACGACGAATCGCGGTGCCTCACGTCCCCCGCTTTTGCGGAGAGCAATCTGATCCCAGATGGCCTGGGCGATACCGAGATAGGCCTTGGCATGGGGACCATCGGGGGCCATGGCCACAATGGGTGTCCCCCCATCGGATGTTTCCCGAATTTGGATGTCGAGCGGGATCTCACCCAAAAAGTTGCAGCTTAGCTCTTCAGCAGTTTTTTTGGCGCCGCCATGGGCAAAGATTTCTGCACGATGGCCGCACTTCGGGCAGATGTAGTAACTCATGTTCTCAATGATGCCAAAGACAGGCACTTCAACCTTGCGGAACATGTTCAGTCCCTTCCTGGCATCCAGGAGAGCGATATCCTGCGGGGTGGAGACGATGACCACGCCGGTCAATGGCACGCGCTGGGAGATGGTCAGCTGCGTATCGCCGGTTCCCGGCGGCAGGTCGATGACAAGGATGTCCATCGCGCCCCATTCGACATCGCGCAGAAGCTGTTCCAGGGCTCCGATCACCATGGGACCCCGCCAAATGACGGGGGCGTCTTCTGGGACCATGAAACCGATCGACATGACCTTGATGCCATGGTTTTCGAGCGGCAAGAGTTTGCTTTCATCCTCGTTGAGGGCTGGTTTGTTGTCTTTCAGGCCCATCATCCGCGGTGCCGAAGGCCCGTAGATGTCGGCGTCGAACAGACCGGCCGTGAGCCCCAGATGCGAAAAGGCCAACGCCAGGTTGGCTGCGGTGGTGGACTTGCCAACTCCCCCCTTGCCGGAGGCAATGGCGATGATGGCCTTGATCGTGGGCAAGGCCAGCTTGCCGTCCAGAACCTGTTGTCCCACGGGGCCGCCGTCTTGTGGCGCGTTGGTGGCCCGGCCTCCGTCAGTGCCATGAGCCGTTAGAATCCCTGTGACCGACAGCACGCCCGGCACGTCATAGACAGCATCCTCGGCCCTCTTGCGGTGGGGTTCGAAATCATGAGCTCGTTGCGGTGGTACGTCCAGCACAAAGGTCACGTGGCCTTCTTTCACCTGTACGCTGCTCACCCATCCCAGGTTCACGATGTCTCCCCCACTTTCCGCGTCGATCACGGTACGCAACGCCTCCATCACATCCTCTCTGGATACATCCGACATGCTTAAAAACTCCCGCCTCACGCCAATATCCGTGTAAATTTTAGCTTTATTAGGACCCGCCGCGCACGAAGGGTGCGTTGCGCGTTTAAGCTGGCTGTCATATAAGAACCTGCAGCCGCTTTGCAAACGGGGGCCCGTTCAAAAAGCGGACGATACCCCGGAGCCTTCGCACGAGATTTGAGGAGAGGACGAGTCAATGGCTTGGAACAATCAGGGGGGAGGCCCCTGGGGAGGCGGCGGACAGGGACCATGGGGACGCGGTTCAGTCTCGCCGGCACCTGACCTGGAAGAGCTCTTGCGTCGGAGCCAGGATCGTTTCCGGCGTCTTCTGCCTGGCGGTACGGGCGGAGGGCGGAGTGTCATACTGATCGTGCTGCTAGGCGGACTGGTCTGGGGGATGAGCGGTTTCTACCGGGTCCAGACCGATGAACAGGGCGTAGTCGTGATTTTCGGTCGTTATGTGGATAGCGTGGAACCTGGCCTGCATTACAATCTGCCCGCACCGATTGGCGCAGTGTACCGGCCCAAGGTCACAATCGAGAATCAGGTCGAGATCGGTTATCGCAGCGAACAGCGAGGGCGGCTCGCGACTCCCCACGATGTGGCCGAAGAGAGTCTGATGCTGACGGGCGACGAAAACATCGTTGATATTGATTTCACGGTCATCTGGGATGTCAAGAATGCGGCAGACTATCTGTTTAATGTGCGTGAGTCGGGGAACACGGTACGGGTGGCGGCGGAAAGTGCCATGCGGGAAGTGATCGGCCAGACGCCCATCCAGGTTGCCATGACGGAAGGACGTGACGTGATCGAACAGCGCAGTCTGGAAACCTTGCAGCGACTTCTGGATCAGTATCAGGCCGGGATTCGCATCAAGCGCGTGCAGCTCGCTAAAGTGGATCCGCCTGCCGAGGTGGTGGACGCCTTCAACGACGTACAACGTGCCAAGGCTGATCGCGAGCGACTGCGCAACGAGGCTGAAGCCTATCGCAACTCGATCATTCCCACGGCCCGCGGCGATGCCGAACGGCTGGTGCAGGAGGCGCAGGCCTACAGGGAGGAAGTGGTCAATCGGGCGCAGGGCGATGCGAGTCGTTTCCTGGCAGTCCTTGATGCCTACGCGACCAACCGCGAAGTGACCGAGCGCAGGCTGTATTACGAAACGCTTGAGGAACTGCTGCGCGGTGCGGCCGGCAAGATCGTCGTTGATGGTGCAGGTGCCCAGGGAGTGCTGCCCTACCTGCCGCTCAATGAAATCGGCCGGGGGCGCCCGCCCGCCCGCGCCGACGTGCTTTCACCTTCCCCGAGCGCATCGGGCGGCCAGAATGGAGAGCGGTGATGAAACGGAACATGCTCGCCCTGCTCGGAATAGTCGTCGTTGTGGCTCTGTTCGTGCTGTATGACAGCCTGTTCGTCGTCCACCAGACTGCCCAAGCGATTGTCATGCAGTTTGGTGATCCGCGCCGGGTTATCAATGAGTCTGGATTGCACGTCAAAGTGCCTATGGTCCAGAACGTGGTCCTTTATGACAAACGGATACTAGATCTGGATCCTCCGGCTGAACGGGTGATCCTGGCTGATCAGAAGCGGATTGAGGTCGATACCTTTACCCGTTTCCGCATCGCCGATCCACTCAGCTTCTACAAGACTGTCAACAGTGAGACACAGGCCAGATCGCGGCTGGGGGCCATCATTACCTCCACGACGCGACGTGTGCTTGGCAATGTCACACTCCCGACATTGCTGTCGGCGGAGCGGAACGCCATCATGAATCAAATTCGCGAACGGGTGAATACGGAAGCGCAGGCGCTTGGGGTTGATGTAACGGATGTCCGGATTCGACGGGCCGATCTTCCTGACGAAACTAGCCAGGCCATTTATGCCCGCATGAAATCGGAACGTGAGCGCGAGGCCCGCGAAGCCCGCGCCCAGGGACAGGAGCTGGCCCAGCAGATCCGCGCACGCGCCGACCGCGAGAAGGTGGTGCTGCTGGCCGAGGCGCAGAAAAAAGCGCAAATTCTGCGCGGCGAGGGGGAGGGGGAAGCGTTCCGGATCTGGGCCGAAGCCAACAGCCGCGATATCCGTTTCTATGATTTCTATCGTGCCTTGCAGTTCTACCGGTCTTCATTGGGGGAGGCGACATGGGTGCTCTCTCCAAGTTCCGATCTGTTGCACTATATGAACATAGCCCGCCAGGTAAAAGGGGAGGGGGCGGCTGTGCCGAGGTGATGACAAGACGCTGAAGGACAGGGGCATTCTGCAAGGCGTGCGTTCGTTAGGGCTCCTCTTTCCTCCGAAAAAACCTGTGTCAAACCGATGAACGATTTCCTAACGGCCCTGGCTCTGGTTCTGGTCATCGAGGGGATGGTCTATGCCATCATGCCGAAAACAGTGAAACTAATGATTGAGAAAGCAATTGCCTTTCCACATGAAAAGTTGCGGCTGTTCGGTGTTCTGATGGCAACTGTCGGGGTGGTCCTGATCTGGATCATACGGCGGTGGATCTGACTGTAGCGGGGGAAGCCCTGGCAGTAAACGTTTCCGTTGAAAACGGTGACTGATCTGGACTACATACTGGAAACGGGCGTGGCAGGGTGGTTTGAACACGTCTGATATGCCTTGCATGCTTTGAAACGTGGGCCTTCCGCCCGTGTGTCGGGTTGGGCGGGACGCCTGCCCTTTGCCATTCACGAATTTTTCGGGATCCGTGTAAGGTTTGAGAATCGACACCAAGGACAGCAGGAGACGATGACGTGACCAGAAAGGCCAGCCCGTGGGCAGGCGTAAGGCGACTTGAGGGCAATATCATCGCGATCATCGCGGCACGGCAGGCGTGTATGATGGTGGCCGTCATGATGGTCGCGGTTCTTGTCGGCGGCAACGCGGCTCTTGCCCGCGGAGTGCCGGACAGCTTTGCCGATTTGTCAGCAGCCTTGTCGCCGGCGGTGGTCAATATTTCGACGACTCAGGCTGTCACGGAACGTCTCCCTGAATTGCCAGAATTCCCTCCGGGTTCTCCCTTCGGAGAGCTCTTCCGTGAGTTCCTTGATCGCCAGCGTTCCGACCAGCAGCAGCCCCGCAAGGCGACCTCGCTGGGGTCAGGCTTCATCATCGATGCGAATGGTTACATCGTCACCAATAACCATGTCATTTCCGATGCCGTTGAGATCACCGTTCTCCTGCACGACAATACCGCTATCAAGGCCAAACTGATCGGCAAGGATGGCAAGACCGATCTGGCCCTGCTCAAGGTGGAGACCGATCGGCGTCTGCCGTTCGTGTCGTTTGGTGACTCAGACAAGGTCCGCGTCGGCGACTGGGCCCTGGCGATTGGCAATCCATATGGGCTGGGGGGATCGGTGACCGCCGGCATCATTTCGGCGCGGGCGCGTGATCTGCGCAACGGTCCTTATGATGACTTCTTTCAGACCGATGCCGCCATCAACCTGGGCAATTCTGGAGGGCCCCTGTTCAACATGGACGGGCAGGTAGTCGGCATCAACACCGCCATCTATTCTCGTACAGGTGGCAATATCGGTATTGGTTTCGCCATACCGTCGAATCTTGCCAAGATGGTGATCGCTGACCTGCGTCAGTACAGACGCGCCCGCCGGGGGCGGATCGGTGTCCATATCCAGGAGGTCACGGAAGACATCGCCGAGAGTCTGGGCCTGTCAAAGCCGGTTGGTGCCCTGGTCGCCAATGTCATCGAGAGCAGTCCTGCTGTTCAGGCGGGCGTCAAGGCGGGGGACGTCGTGCTGACGTTCGATGGCCGCCCCGTGGAAGACCACCGGCGCCTGCCACGCCTTGTAGCGGAAACCCCGAGCGGCAAGACTGTGGACATGACCGTGTTTCGTGAGGGGAGGGAGCTTGCGCTCAAGATCACAGTCGCCGAGATGGAGGATGGCGAACAGCAGACCGAAGAGGAGGCGCGTGAACCGTCCAGGAGTGACAAGGCCAGACCGGGCCAGACCAGGGTGGCCGAACTGGGCTTGACTCTTATGCCCTTGTCGGCGGAGGTACGCCGTCAGTACACCTTGCCGGAAGGAGTGCGAGGCATTGTCGTGGCGGCTGTGGAAAGCGGTTCCAACGCGGAGGAAAAGGGCCTGCGTCCAGGGGATGTGATCGTTGAAATCAATCAGAACGAGGTTGCGACGCCTGCGGACATCAAGCGGCACGTGGAGGCGGCCATCAAATCCAATCGCAAAACGGTTCTCCTGTGGGTGGCCAACAGTAGCGGCCTGCGGTTCGTTCTGGTCAAGATCGGCAAGGCTAGTAGGAAGTGAGAGGTACCAGAGGGAAAGAGAAGTTGTACAAGGGGAGCAAAAAAAGTTGAGGATGGTATACTTTTCGTTAACCTTGATGCCGTACCCTGGAATGACAGGGTGACAGGTTTTGACACCCGGCTGTGGCGTTGGCGAGGATGCCAGGATGGAAAACGGTCATAACACGTTCTTTCGGAAGAGGGGGGAAACCTGAACACGTCTGGAGAACCTGCTCTTTGAGGGGGAGGTTCAAGTTCGTGGGGAGTGATTCCCGTGCCCCGCGATTTGTGTATCAACAGAGGGAACCCTGTCCATCTTGAGGCTTTCCCATCATCCCTGCCCCGACTCCTCAAGGGGGAGGGAGAGAGGGGAAGGGGGGAGGAGCCCACGTGGTTGAAGAGGGAAGGGTACGGTGGTTGCGGTTGCGCTTGTCAGGCAGGTGATCGCGGTAATCGGCTTTTCTGCGCTGCTCTTCGGGCCGTGGGGGGAAGGTTTCGGCTTGGCACAGGCGCACATACCTTCCCCCGCTCACGGCAACATCCATGCAACACATGTCATGCCGCATGCTCTCCTGCCGGTTCAGGCGTTTTAGGGCTACCAGTCCAGAAGACAGACGGGGCAGCAGAAGGGGTAGAGGCGTGCCAGGCCAGTTTCTCTCTCGACCATTGTCCCTGCTCATGTGGCGGGGGGGGGTGTCAGTTCTTACCCTTACTACATGTATCCAGGGTCTGATCTCTCCTGCAAAGGTCGCCCGTCTCGTGCCGCCCGATACGATGGGCCGAATAGCCCTTGCCATCCTGCCCAAGCTTCCCCCTCCCCGCATCTGACTCCCGTCATCGGGACTAGGGCTGAGTCCCGTCCTCTGCCTGTCGGGGAAGGGGGGAACGGCAGACAGGGTTCGCCTGTACAGAAAGACAGAAAGAATCTTGCCGCAGTGGGCGATCTATTCGAAGTGGTCATCGTCCTGCAGGCGCGGAAGACGCGATTGTATCTGGCTGATCGCGACACCAATGCGGCGGTGGCAGAGGCGCCACATTACAGCAGAGGCAGGAGAGGCAACCGGTTGCCCGTCCTGGACGGGCAGCGCGACAGCAGTTGCGGCCGGGATCTACGATCTGCCCTGGACGGCCCCGGCGACGCCGGGACAAGATCTGACCGTCACCGTCGTTGTTGGCGAAACGGCCGACTTGATTCTGGTCGCCGGCGTGCACAGAGAGGGGGCAACCACCGCTTCGCCGCTGGCCGGCTCTGGTTCGGTTGCCTCTGACCTTGTGCAAGAAGGGGCATCATAGGCCGGCTGCTGCCCGTGAGCAAGGAGAGTCAGTTCCTGCAGGATGTGCGCACCGTTCGCGCCGGTCCGCACGAAACCGCTGCGACGGTCCGTCTGGTTGGGCGGGTGGTGCCGCCCGATCCGGCCGGCTATGCCCGCATCCAGCCTGCCCAGCAGGGACGGGTAATTCGCGCGATCCGAACTTTCCTATTCCCCTGCCAGGCCAGTGGGTGCACGCCGGTGGGGTCCTGGCCGTGCTCGATCCCAACCTGTTATCCGTGGAGCGATCCACCCAGTGGGGCGAGATGTACCGGTTGGAAAGCGAGATCGCACAGCTTGAACGTCAGCTCGCCCGATGGCAGCAGGTGGGGGATACCGTGCCGCGCAAGGACGTCGAGAACGCCCGTCTTGACCTTGCCCGTCTGCACAAGGCCAGGGACCAGATCAGCGGTACGGTTCTGGGGTGCGAACTGTTGACAGTGCCGGTAGAGGGACAGACAGGCGACGTCCATATCGTGCCCGGGGAGGTGGTCGGTCCGCAGGATACCCTGATCGAGCTTGTCGATCCTGCCAGGGTACGGGTGGAGGTGGTGCTCTATGACCTGACGCTCGCCGATCGCATCCGGGCCGGCTCGAGTCTTTCCCTTGGCCCTGATTGGTGCGGCGGGCGAAGATGTGGCGGTCCAGGGTGTGGCCCAGCTCAAGGCCATGCGGTAATGAGGGGAAACCATGTTCGATCGCATTATTCGCACGGCCTTGACGCACCGCCTGCTGGTGGGCGCGGGGCCCCTGTTCATTCTGGTCTATGGTCTTTTGATGCTGGCCGGCCTGCCGGTGGATGTGTTTCCTGACCTGAACCGCCCCACCGTCACCATCATGACCGAAGCGGAGGGGCTTGCACCCGAGGAGGTTGAAGCGCTCGTCACCCTGCCCATCGAAACCGCCATGAATGGCGCCCCTGGTGTCACACGGGTCTATTCCAATTCGGCGGCGGGGCTGTCCGTCGTCTCCGTCGTCTCTGTCGAGTTCGCGTGGGGGACCGACATTTATCGCAACCGCCAGCTTGTCGCCGAACGTCTGGGCACGGTGAACCCGCGGCTGCCGGAACGGATCACGCCTGCCATGGGGTCGGTGCCGTCGATCATGGGTGAGATCCTGCTGATCGGACTCGAACGCGTGGCGGGCGGCGACGTTGATTCCCCGACCTCACCCATGGACATGCGCACCCTGGCCGGTTGGACACTCCGGCCGCGGCTGCTGGCCATCCCTGGCATTACCCAGGTCGTTCCCATCGGGGGGGGAGGTCAAGCAGTATCAGGTGCTGATTTCACCAGCCCGGCTGAAGGCCTTCGATATGGCCTTTGAAGATCTTGAAGAGGTCCTGGTCCGGTTTGCCCGCAATACCACGGGCGGGTTCCCGGATCAGCGGGCAGAGGAGTTTCTGATCCGCAATCTGGGACAGACAACCCGCCTTGAGGATCTGGCCGACACCGTGGTGGCTTGGCGCAACGGTGTCGCTGTGACCGTGGGACAGATTGCCGAAGTACGGTTGGGGGCGGCGGTGATTCTAGCCGTGCAGAAACAGCCAGGTGCCAACACCCTCACCTTGACCAGGGCCGTGGAAAAAGCCCTGGCCGCGTTGCAACCGGCTCTCCCGCCTGATGTGAAGGCAGATCGCATTCTGTTCAAGCAGGCCGATTTCATTGAGTGGGCGGTGGGCAACGTCGCGGAAGCCTTGCGCGATGGCGCCATCCTGGTGGCCATCGTGCTGGTGCTGTTCCTGATGAATCTGCGCACGACCGTGATCAGTCTGACGGCCATTTTGCTTTCCATTGCGGTGACGGCGCTTGTGTTTCACGTCTTCGGCCTGTCTCTCAACACCATGACCCTGGGGGGGCTGGCGGTTGCCATCGGCGAACTCGTGGACGATGCCGTGATCGACGTCGAGAACGTATTCCGCCGCTTGCGTGAGAATGCCCGTGCCGCCGTACCCCGGCCGGCATTGCAAGTGGTTTTCGCAGACTCCCGGGAGGTTCGCAATTCCATTGTGTATGCCACCGTCATCGTCGTCTTGGTGTTCGTCCCCCTGTTCGTCCTGTCGGGCATCGAGGGACACCTGTTCACGCCACTCGGGATTACCTATGTAGTGTCGATTCTGGCCTCGCTCGTGGTGTCGCTGACGACCACGCCGGTCCTGTGCGCTTGGCTTCTACCTGGGGCGAAGTCCGTTCATGGCGGAGAGTCGTGGCTGGTCCTGACCCTGAAGGAGGGGAGCGCCCGACTGCTTGCATGGTCGTATTGGCATCCTGTCGTCGTGATCGGATCCGCAGCGCTGCTGGTTCTCGGGGCGGCGACCTCCGTACCGTTCCTGGGCCGTACCTTTCTGCCACCTTTCAACGAAGGGACGGTGACGGTCGGCCTGCTTCTGCCGCCCGGGACGTCGCTTGCCAAGTCGGATCGGATCAGCACTCTTGCCGAGTACCTGCTGCACCGCGTGCCAGAGGTGCTCTCGACCGGGCGGACTGAAGAAGATGCCGAGGGCGTGTATTCGTCGGAAATCGATGTCGATCTCAGGCCCTCCGACCGCGGGTGGGAGGCGATCCTTGCCGACATGCGCCGACAGATCGCTCTGCTTCCCGGCGTTTCCGTCAATATCGGCCAGCCCATTTCCCGCCGCCTCAATCACCTCCTGTCGGGGGTACGGGCCGAGATCGCGGTCAAGATCTTTGGCCATGACCTCGACCTGCTGCGGGCCACGGCCGAAAAGGTGCGGGCCATGATGGCGGTGATCCCGGGTGTGGTGGATCTGCAGGTGGAAAAGCAGGTATTGATCCCGCAGGTTCAGACTCGCCTTGATCGGAACGATGCCCTCAAGTTCGATCTCAGCCTGAACCAGCTTGCCGGTACTCTGGAAGCAGTCCTGAATGGCCGGGTGGTGATCCGGCTTGCCGACGACTGGCACGGCGCGAGCGACGATTCCACCGCCATTCTCATCGATACGCCTGCGGGCAAGGTGTCCCTGGGGCTGGTGGCCGAGGTGGTGGAAAGCGTTGGTTCCAGCATCATCAACCGGGACGACGGCGCGCGGCGCATCGTCGCGCTGGCCAACGTGCAGGGGCGCGACATCGGCACGACAGTGGATGATATTCGTACGGCTCGGGCCGGGCTGTCTCTGCCGCGGGGCTTTTTCACCACCATCGAAGGTCAGTTCAAGGCCCAGGAGGAGGCAAACCGTCTGGCCGTGTTGTCTTGCGTTGGCATCTTCCTAGTCCTCTTCAGCCATTTCGGCTCAGGCGTGCTTGCCCTTGTCATCATGACCAACGTGCCGCTGGGGTTGGTGGCAGCCCTGTGGCTTGCATGGCAGCCCCTTTCGGTTGCAAGAGTGGTCGTATTCATCACCTTGACCGGGATCATGGCCTGTAACGGCATCCTGAAGGTATCGCACTATATCGACCTGGTGCGGCGCGAAGGCCAGCCGTTCGGGCTGGCCATGATCACACAGGGATCGCTCGAACGGCTGACACCGGTCCTGATGACGGTGCTGGTTGCCGCCCTAGCCCTGGTGCCGCTGATCACGGCCGGCGATGCCCCGGGCAAGGGGATCCTGCATCCGGTTGCGGTGGTCATCTTTGGCAGCCTAGTCTCCTCGATGCTGCTCGATAAGATTGTCACAAATGTAGGATTTCTACTGGAAGGAAAGCTAGCGCTATGGTCGGCCCGTCCTGTCGACACACTGCCAATGGAGATGCGGGTATGAGACGGATGATTATTCTGACGGGGCTCCTGACGGGTCTGTTACTCGTGGTGACGGCTGCGACCGATTCTGCCCTGGCGCACGGCACCATTTCTGCTTTCTCGGCGGGTAGGTGACGGAGGTGGATGGAGCGTGGCGAATCGAGTTTGCCGTGCGTGACAGCAGCATCCGGGTCTGGGTGCGTGACCATGCGGACAGTCCGGTGGCAGTGGAGCGACTCACCGGCAAGGCGGCCGCGCTGGCGAGGGGCTGGAAACATGATCTACTTCTGACCGCGCAAGGTTCGGTTCTGGCGGCAGACATTCCCCTTGCACCGGCCGACAAGGTCACGGCCGTTCTCATGCTGATAGTGGATGACCAGCTGGTCTCGGCCCGCTTCACCCAGAATGCTCTGGCCCCGCCGGCCCTGACAGCCGAAGCCAAGGGCGGGCGACAGGTCTTTGAAACCCTGTGCGCCGCCTGTCACGGCATGGCTTTGCGGGGGACCGACGTAGGCTCGCCGCTCCTGCATCCGTTCTATGCTGGCGGCAGGAGCCATGGTGATGAGCCATCCTGTCCGCCATTGCCCGGGGCGCAGGGAGCCGCCATTGGAAGTTCGGGGACATGCCAAAGCCGTAAGGAATCGAACCAGGCCAGGAAAGAGCCATTCTAAGGTACATCCGTGCCATACAGGCGGCCACAATGGTTTGGCAGTGGTCAAGAATTCCCCGGCTTCGCTCGCATCCTCTCATGGCAACGGGCACAGGGAATGATCGAGGGCGATGAGGACATACACGTTTTACGGTCTCATTTCTCTCGCCATGATGTTCGTGCAACATTCATATTTGGTTCGTATCTTATTCGTAACTGGTTCAGATCAGATCTAATCAAGGAGTACAGCGATGGACATTCTGCGTAAGATTCTTCGCGTCACTTTTTTGAGTGTCGTGGTTGTCGCGGCCTCTCCACTAGCCACCAATGGGGTCTTTGCCGCCGACGATGAACAGTCCGACCGGGAAGCGACGGCTTCAAGCGACGTCCACGGAATGTCCGGGGCGATGGGAAAAGGCGGCATGATGGGCACAATGTGCCGCAAGGGCATGATGAGTCACCATGGTTGTGGCTGTGGCCGGAGCGACATGGGCATGCCCGGGGGGGATCTGTCCAGGCACATCGAGGGTCGTATTGCCTTTCTCAAGGCCGAAATCGGCATCACCGACAGTCAGACGGTTCTGTGGAACGCCTTTGCCGAAGCGCTGCGTGGCATGGCGCGCATGAAGGCCGAAGCCGTCAAGAAGGCCGATCACGGAAAGTCGGGGGGGATGGAAAAGGCCAAGGCTATGACAATGCCGCTCGCCGATCATCTTGCCCACCATGAGACGATGTTGGCTGCACGCTTCGCGGCAGTGAAGACGTTGCGTGAAAGCTATGGTAAACTGCATGAGAAACTCACCGACCAACAGAAGGCCACTGCCGATGCACTAGTTAGCCCGTATGTGTCGCATATGTAGTATGAGACGATAGGTTCGTCATGTAGCGCGCCGTGGTCGAGGGCAGTAGGTGGAATATCAGGGATAGAAACTTTAGGTAGCATATCATGGATAGAAACTTGTTGCCTTGGCCATGGGCATCGCAGCGGAAACAGGAGCTGCAGGACAAAGTGGTATGTAGAGGTTTATATACTCTTTTAGAGTGCTTAGATAGGCTCATGGAGTAGAAATAGTTTCAACTGTCAACCCGGTGATCGGCCCATGAAGACTGCTTTCATGCATGAACAGAATACCTGTCCGTCCGGACGATTGGCATCCAGATGCGTGGCAAGATCACTCCTGAAACCAGCTTTATTCCATGGTCGTCGTTTCGTGACAGGCCTGGAAGAAAGGGGAGTGTTGCAGTTGTCAGTCTTCCTTTTTCCAGAAGTGTTACCAACCGCCGGTCGCGTCGGTCGGGCGAACGCCTGATCTGTCTGACGACGCGTCTCGACAGGGCTTGAGGCAGTTGCATGCACGCGTGTACTTACGCATGCGAGTTCATGGCGATAGCCTACCTCCCGTTGCCCGCTTGGCGGAATCGGTAGACGCAACGGACTTAAAATCCGTTGGCCCATGGGCCTTGCTGGTTCGAATCCAGCAGCGGGCACCACCTTTCCCAGGGCCTTGTCCTTTGCGGGGGAAGGGCCGGTGGAAGTGACGTCTGCAACGTTTGGTGCTGTTTTCAGCAGGATGATTGGAGAGGGGGGTGACGTCTTCCTCTCTGGTCGCCATTTCCGTACCCATCTTCCGCCCTGTGATCAACCATCCTCATGACAGGAGTCATTGCCGAATTGCGGAGGGCAAAGTCCAGCAAGGAGATCTCTAAAAATCTGGAAGGCCCGTGAAAGCGGGCATCCATGCTTGTCATGCATATCATGGATGCCCGCTTGCGCGAGCATGACGGTAATTATGATGGTAGTTATACGGATTCCAGATAGAAATCATAAGGGCACTTCTAAGAACCCCTGACTCCCTTTCCCTTGGATCGGGGGAGGGTGGGGTGGGGATGTGATGGTTCCGTCTGGACCTTATCAACCCGTGCGCCCGATGGCGCGACCGTTGCGAATCCCCCCACCGCGCCGGGACCAGACGTCTCGATCCCTCCCATCCCAACCCTCCCCTGATTCAAGGGGGAGGGAGTCTGCCCGTCAGAGGGAGGGGGTCTTTTTCAGAGACGGGGTCCGTCGGGAGAGGATCAAGGGGGGCATGAAGCTCTCTGCCTGGGATCTGCAAGCCCTCCCCCACACCCTCTCGATTCCTCCGGACTCTATTATACGGAGTCTGGAAAATTTCCTAACTCCGTATTAGAGGTGTCCAGAAGGCTGACAGGGTTCAGGCGAGAATATCCACCCCTCGACTCTCCCCCCAGCGGGAAGACCCCCTTCCCCGCTCCGAGGGGGAGGGTTTCTGGAGGTGTCCGACTGCGCACGGATTTTCTGGGTCAGGCGCGGTTTTTCTGAAGGCGGTGGCTGTTGTCTAGTCTCGGGGCAGCGAGCAACCTGGCAAAGACAGACAGCTCGGTTTCGATACGGGCAGCAGCCATTGCCGTCATGACCCGATAGCGGCCGATCACTTCGGTGCCAAGAACCGTCAGGCGGGCGCCACCACCACCAGAACCACCGGTGGCGGTTTCGACCAGGGGTGCGACGAAGTCCTGGTTCATGGCATCGACGAGTCGCCATGCCCGTCGATAGGACATACCGAACTGCCGGGCTGCGGCAGCGATGGAACCATGACGGTCGATGGCCTCGAGCAGGGCAATTTTGCCCGGACCGATGGTGGTCGCTTCGCCCAGCAGAATCCGTACTTTCACTGTCATGCTATGTTCCTCCAGATGAGGAAATATACGCAGAAGAAACAACTGGAACACAACGCCCGAATGGAGATAACGAAGAAGAAGGCGCGAGGGGAAGCGGGCGTGTATTGTTGTCCAGATCGTTCTGCGTCCCCTGCATACCATCAATCAGAGTCGCGTTGTTTTTTGCTCATGCCACCTTCACGGCGGCCATTGTGGACGTTATGCCCTCGCAAGTCGGCATATCTTGCCTACGATTAACCTCTTTTTCATTATGGCTGAGCGATCATTGAGACGATAGAGGGTATACAGACGCGGTTGTGTCGAAATACAATCATACAACAAGGGAAGATGCCGTTGTGCGATTGTTTGTGGAAGAGAGGCAGAGAGGTCGTCAGTCGTGAATTCGTTCCTGCAAATGTTGCGCAATCTGGGTCCGACGCGCCTGGCCGCTGTGGGAGGCGTGGCGCTTCTGGTGCTCGGTTTCCTGATCTACCTAATGATCCGGGTTGCCAACGAACCGATGGAGCTGTTGTTCAACAATTTGGAGGTCGGTGATTCCAAGCGCATTCCCTATGAGCTGCGCAATGATAGAACCGAGATTTATGTCCCCCGTGATCAGGCGCTGAAATTACGCGTGCAGCTTCCCGAAACCGCCATGATGGGGGGGAGCGTCGGTGGGGTACGAGATTTTCGACAAGCAGAGCGCCTTTGGGACGACCCATTTCATGCAGAATGTCACCATGGTCCGTGCCCTCGAAGGAGAACTGGTACGCATCATTGCCGTCATGCCCGCTCCATCGAGAGCACAGCGGCGGCTTCTGGAGGGTCAGGCCGTGGCGCAACTCATAGGGCCTGACCTTGAGAGGTGAGGGCGCTGGCGCCAGGCACCGAGCCGCCCGCGGAGTTTGAAGGCGACGAATTGATCGATATCGACAAGGTGGAAGGACGCGTGCGGGCTTCCTCGCTGAAGGAGATTGGCGAAATTGTCGAGAAGTATCCGGAGGGGGCTTTGTCCATCGTCAGCAACTTGTTGTATCAGGGGGGGTCATGAAAAGAACCATGCCCACGTGTGGTACAGTACGGCATGGATACCAAAGGCACAAGCCAAGCCAAAATGGTATGCCTTCACAGACTGGTTTCACTTGCGTGGCCTGCAGACGGGCTCTCGAGGACGTTGCAACAATTATGTGAGGAATAACGGTTGTAGAACGCATGAAGGAGGACTATTGCAGTCTGGCGAGCCCCGAGAAGATGTGGATCCTTGTGCTATCACTAAGAGATGAATATTTCAGCAAACTCTTTGCAATGGTGGGTGACGAGGAGATCAAGGAACTATCCCAGATCATGGCAGGCCTAGGCGCAATCAGTTCCAGTGTCGTCGAACACCTGTTCGTCGAATTCGTAGACCAGATTTCCTCGACCGGCTCGTTGGTCGGCAGCCGTGAAAGCACGGAACGGCTGTTGTCGAAAAGCCCGCCCAAGGAGCGGGTTGAGGCCGTCATGGAGGAAATCCGCGGGCCGGCCGGCCGCACCATGTGGGACAAACTCAGCAACGTCAACGAATAGGTGCTCGCCAACTATCTGAAGAATGAATACCCCCAGACGTAGCGGTCGTCCTCTCTAAGATCAAGCCCGACCACGGTGCCCGGGTGCTGGGGCTTCTCCCGGAAAACTTCGCCATGGAAGTCATCATGCGCATGCTGCGCATGGAACCCGTGCAGAAGGAAGTCCTGGACGGGGTGGAGCGGACACTCCACACCGAATTCATGAGCAACCTTGCCCGCACCCAGCGCCGCGACGCCCACGAAATGATGGCCGATATCTTCAACAGCCTGGACCGCAACACGGAAAGCCGGTTCATGTCGGTGCTCGAGGAACGCAACCGCGAGTCGGCTGAGTGGATCAAGGCGCTCATGTTCACATTCGAGGATCTGGTCCGCATCGACTCGGCCAGCGTGCAGACGTTGCTGCGCCACGGCGAGAAGGACAAGCTGGCTCTTGCCCTCAAGGGTGCCTCAGATACGATCAAGGATCTCTTCTTCAAAAACATGTTAGAGCGTGCCGGTAAGATGCTACGCGAAGACATGGAAGCCCTCGGGCCGGTCCGCCTGCGCAAAGTAGACAAAGCCCAGTCGAGCATCGTCGCGCTTGCCAAGGAACTGGCCAATTCGAATCAGATCGTCATCTCCGAGGGGCGCGAGGAAGACGAATTCGTCTATTGAGGCCAGGGGGAAGGGCTGGCGATATCCGAAAGCGGAAGGTCAGGCGGCCACCGGCCGGGCGGCGGCGCAGGCTGAACTAGCTGCGAGTCTCGAGCAGTAGAATGCCAGGACGTTGAAGGCCATCGCGACAGCCTTGCAGGGGCTGTATGATCAACAGACCGCTGCCAACACAGATATTGCCAAGGGCGCTGTCGGAATGGTCGTACTGGTTCACCAGATCCCAGGCCGCCTCTGACAGGGAACGCACGGGCAGATCGTTGTTTTCGGCGCAAACACGAATGAAATGTTCAGAGAGGATTTCAATATCCTGCGGACGATCCCGCATGGGTGGCAGATGCAGAGTCACAATATTCAATCAGAAATAGATATCCTCGCGGAAAGTCCGCTTTTTCTCGGCCCGACGGCTTTTGCGATGAATGTAGCGGGCTATCACCTCCTTACCGGTCCCTATGCCGGCCTCGCTCGGCGCGACCTGTTCGGCAAGACGCACCACCCGCGCCATGGCCGGATCGCGAAAAAGCACGGCATGACTCTCCGCCGTCACCGCGGCTAGCACGGCAGCGATCATGTCTGCCCTCTGGCGGCAACGGAACGTACTCCCGAGCCCCGGCGCAAACGGCCCGCACGGCCGCCCAGGCATCGGAGGCGACGCCGCAGGCTACAACCGGAATCACGATCCGCTCCGATTCAAGACTTTGCGCCAGGGCGGCCACGTCAAGCCTGACATCGACCATGACCAGGTCGGCGCTTTGCCCGGCGCGCAAAACCTCTAGTCCGCCGGAGACATCCAGCGGTATGCAGAACCTTGGCCCCCCGCTCGATGGCAATCTGGCCAGCGGCTCCGACCTGGCCGTCGAGCAGGCCAATGATCAGCAGACGCATCATGATGATCCTTCGTACATAATCACTGTAGTCGTTGGTCTGCGGTGACAGTGCAGGAAAACGCGATACGTAGGCATCGTGTCAACTCACAGGAGATCACTCTTGATGATTTCTGTCATGGTGACCCCTAGGCGATCCTCTACTACCACCACTTCGCCACGTGCAACCAGGCGATTGTTGACGTAGATGTCGATCGCTTCCCCCACCTTGCGGTCCAGTTCGACCACTACCTCGCGGCCCAGTTCGAGAAGCTAGTTGACCACGCATGGTCGATTTGCCGAGTACGGCCGAGACCTGAACCGGAATGTCGTATACGGCCTCAAGGTCGGCAGAGGAACGTGGCCGCTCGGGAACATCCGGCTGCTCCGTGAACGTATTATCGTCCATGATGGGCGCTGCATTGTTGCCGCCGTCATCAGATTGCAGTTCCTCAAGGTCCAGATTTGTGGTCCCGCGCCATGATGTCCTCCCCTTGCCGCTGCCTCTAGGCAGGCGCGTTCATTGCATCCATCGGTTCTGCATCCTCGATGCGCATAGCCGGGACCGAGACTGCGGGCGACGATGGCCTTGATGCTCTCCCACAGCGTGACGCTGTTGCGCTCTGCGCCTCCCTCGCCCCATTCAATCCGGCAATCCGTCGGACCGATGCGTTCGTCGGCCTTGACCAAGAGCCGTTCTTCAAAGCCACCTGTCGCGGCGGTCTCCTCCAAGCCCGCGCGCAAGGCCTCGACCATCCCAGAGGGAGACCCGCACCCGTCATACAGGGCTGGTCAAGAATGTGGGGGAGCAGATCTTCGAACAGTCCGACGATTCCCTCGGTGACGTATTGCCAGGCAATAACCGGAAACAACTTATGGAGAAGCACTGTCTGGGGAACCGAACGCATGCCGCCAATATTCTGGGCATTTCCATTCGGACCTTGCGCAATAAACTAAAACTGTATACTGAAGCTGGCCATCCGATTTCTCCTCCGGGCGAGGGAGATCTGATCGGGATATGAAATAGAAGCAGGCGGTTGGCCCTTGAGGAAAGGGGGGCGAGACGGAAGGCGGTGCGCGTGACACGGAAGAACACCCGACAATGGCTGAAGAAAGCACTGGGTAGTTAACGGCCATTGACACCGTCCCGGGCGGAAGCCCTCCCCCTCCGGTTTTCAGGGCCAGTAGTCTTGGCCGGCTAGCTGCAAGCATGCAACGGGCAGACCTGCATTAGTGTTGTTGCTCGTGGCCGTGCTGGTGATCCTGATTCTGCCGTTGCCGAGCTTTCTACTCGATCTTTTGCTGGTGTTATCGCTCACCTCTGCCGTGATGATTCTGATGACGGTCATTTTCATCCAGACGGCTGTCGATTCCACCGCCTTTCCCATGGTCCTGCTGGTCAGCACCATTGCCTTTGCCGGCTTAATCATGCAGGGCAATTTCGTGATCATCACCAAGGGGGCGACACGGATTGCCGAGGTCGCGGCGCGCTTCACACTTGATGCCTTGCCGGGATGACAAATGGCCATTGATGCCGATCTGTCGGCGGGCCTGATCAATGAACAGGACGCCCGCAAGAGTTGTTCCTGCAGCGGGAAGCCGGTTTCTTCGGCGCGATGGACGGCGCGTCCAGGTTCGTGCGGGGTGATGCCGTAGCTGGACTCCTGATCACCCTCATCAATGTCATCGCCGGCATGATCATCGGCATGATACAGAATGACATGTCGTTTACCAATGCCGCGGATACGTTCACCCGCCTGACGGTTGGCGATGGGCTGGTGTCGCAGATTCCGGCGCTGATCGTCTCGGTTGCCTCTGCCCTGATGGTCTCCGAGGGGGCCTGTCCGAAAGCGCCGACCAAGCTCTGTTCAGGCAGCTTGGTCAGTACCCCAAGGCGCTGGGCATGAGTGCGGTGTTGATGGCAGCGCTTGCCCATCGTATCCGGTGTTCCGGCCTTGCTATTCCTGACGCTGGCCTTGCTCGCCGCCGTGGCTGCCTATTTCGTCGATCGCCATCAGACCAAAGAAAGACTTGGCGAACAGCACACGGCTGCGCTGGAAGCTAAGGAACAGGCCCCGATCGCAGAAGAGCCGATTGCGACCGCGCTGAAGATCGATCTCCTGCGGCTGGAACTGGGCTATGGACTGCTGTCGTTGATCAACACGCCCAAAGGCCAGCATCTGACCGACCAGCTCAAAGCCTTGCGCCGATCGCTCGCCACCGAAGTCGGCTTCATCATGCCTTTGGTCCGCATCCAGGACAACATGCAGCTCGCGGCCAACACCTACGTCCTTTATGTGAAGGACGTGGCAGCCGGCCGTGGCGACCTGCGTCCGAACATGCTACTGGTGATGGACCCGCGTGGCGAGGACATCACGCCGCCGGGGGAGAAAACCCGCGAGCCCACTTTCGGCCTGCCGGCCTTGTGGATCGACCCTGCAAACCGCGGGGGCTTTATTCCGTGGCTATACGGTGGTCGATCCCGCCACGGTTGTCACTACCTATCTGACCGAGGTCGTGCGCGACAACATGGCAGAACTGTTGTTGTATGCCGAAACCCAGAAGTTGCTGGATGAAGTGGACAAGGATCATCAGAAGCTCATCGCTGATCTGGTGCCCGCACATATCACCACGGGCGGTATCCAGCGCATTTTGCAGAATCTGCTGTCTGAACGGGTTTCTGTCCGCGATATACCCTCTATACAAGAGTAAATCGTGTGATAAACTACCAATACCAGCAGCCTTATGCTAATAACGTAATACATGTTTAGTAGGCTTGCACGGCAGCTTTTAGATGTCGCGACCAACAACAACGGCCTCATCCCGCTCGTCGTCCTGGCGCTGGAGTAGGAGCAGGCTTTCGCCGAGGCTCTGGTCGGCCAGGGAGAGGAAAAGTCTTTCGCCATGTTGCCATCGAAGTTGCAGGACTTCATCAACAAGGGCCGCACCACCTTCGAGCGTCTGGCCATGCAGGACGAGACACCCGTGTTGCTGACCAGTCCTGGCATAAGACTATATGTGCGTTCGATCGTTGAACGCTTCAGTTCCGTAAAAATGGTAATGTCGCAAAATGAGATTCATCCAAGGGTGCGTATCAAGACCATGGGACAGATCTGAGACATTCTGACAGTACGCCATGCGCATCAAATGCTACACTGCTGCCACCATGACGGACGAAATACCACTTATACGAGATTAACTGGGCGAGGAAGCCTTCATCATTTCCACGCAGCGGGGCGCTAACGGCAAGGGGGTTCGCATCACCGCGGCCCCGGAGATCCCGATCTACGAAGATGATGACGTCATCAGGGATGCCTTGAGCGGTGAAGCCGATTCCCGCATCCTGGATACGGTGCAGGAGGCACTGCTTTTCCATAACACGCCGCCTGCCCTGATCGACAAGCTGGTGGCGGCAGCCCGTTCGGTTGAACGGAGCAGCAGACCCCGGTACGGTCCGACCAGGGTCGTGGCCGGTGCCCTGGGCACGAAATTCAGCTTTGCGCCCTTGCCTGAACGCAACGTCCCCCGGCCCTTCCTGCTCATCGGGCCGCCTGGTGTTGGCAAGACGATCACGGTGGCCAAGCTTGCAGCCCGTTTGCGGTTGCGCAACCGATCGGTGGCAGTAGTGAGTGCAGATACCGTGCGTGCCGGGGCGCTTGAGCAGCGGGCCTTCACACGATCCTTGGAGGTCAATCCCCTGCGGGCGAGCGGGCCTGAGGCCTTGAGAAAGGCACCCTGGATGAACTGACTGGAACCTGCGATCTGGTCTTTATCGATTCCCCTGGCCTGAATCTTTTCCACCCGCCAGACATAGACTATCTGGTCAGCCTGGTTGGTGCTTGGGATCTGGAACCGATCCTGGTCATGGGCGCCGGCACCGATCCCTGCGAAGCGGCCGAGATGGCAGAGGCGTTCGCAGCCGTTGGGGCAACCCGGTTGCTGGTAACCAGGCTCGATCTGACCCGGCGGCTGGGTGTGGGGTACTGGCTGCTGCCGAAGCCGGCGATCTGATGTTCTGCGATGTCAGCATCAGCCCGCACGTGGCGGACAGCCTGTTCCCCGTCAGCCCGGAGGCGTTGGCCGAGCTGATCCTACCGCCCGAGAACGACGATACGCCTGCCCCCGACGCCATTGCCTACGATGAAAAACCCCGCACTGATGCCCTATGAGAGCAGGGGATTCGACGTCATTACCGGACGGTCGGGGTCGAGCAGTCTGGCCAAACATTCCCCTGAACCGCTTACAGATGCTGGGCGACGATCTGGCCTTGCTGGTGGTGGCGTATGACAAGGTGATCATCGATCTGGGGGTGGGGGTGGAGAAATCGGTGCGGATGCTGACCAGGGTAGCGGGGACCTGCCTGGTCGTCACCTCTGATGAGCCGATCTCGCTGACTGATGCCTATGCCTTTATCAAGGTCAGCGTGATGGAGCGGGCGATGACCGACATCCAGATCGTTGTCAACAACTGCAATCCTACACGTGAAGGAGAGCGCACCTACTTCACCTTATTGAAGGCATGCGAAGGATTCCTGAAGATTTCTCCGCCCCTGACCGGGGTGATCCGTCGTGATACCCGTGTCTGGGAAGCCATCCGCAATCAGCAGCCCCTGTTGACCCGTTATCCTAATATCGAAGCGGCCCTTGATGTGGTAGCAATTGCCGATCGTCTGCTGTGGTCGGGATGAGCGGAGGAAAGGAGATGCCTGCCATGAGCGGAACGGTCCAGTTTCCTCCCCTTTCCGTGCCATCTGTGGCATCGCGGTCACTGACGCTCGTGGGGTCGCGTTCCCGATCCGCTGCCGGCCTTTTGGCAGCGCGCACCTGGCGCGGG
>CAZUWH010000004.1:110444-117395 GCA_964624075.1 uncultured Rhodobacterales bacterium | reverse complement strand
CATCCTTGAGGTCTCCGTGGTCCAGGGGGGGACGTCCGTGCAGGTGACGGCGGAAGGCATTGGTCTCTTCACCCTGAGAACGCTGTTCTCTCTAGCGGCCGGAACAACTGACACATTGCAGATCATGCAGCCCAGTCCGCAAGTACAACTTAAAATGGTTTCCGTCAATGGGAGCCCTTTGCAAGGCGGCAGTGCCGGGATCGGGCACGACGGATTGCTATCCCTGTCTTCCGGTTCTGTGGCTTCTGCCGGTATGGCTATCCCAGCCATGACGGGTGGCACCGCCGCTGCCTGGGTCAGCCCGGACGGCGTGAGCGTACCGGCAGCCTCCGGTTCCGTCGAAGCTGTCGAGGCCGTCGTGATGCGCGGGGCGGGGCACTCGTTCCAGGCACGCGGCTTGTGGTCCGTCTTGCGGCGGTCGGCAGTGTATCTGCGAACCTCCTGGTCTCTCCTGCCAGAAGCGTTGCCTTCCTCCCTGTTTCCTGGACCGCCTCTTCCCCCGAAACTGCCGTCGTACCGGGGGCTGGATCATTGGCAGCGATGCGGCAGGGATGGGGGGCGAACGCATGGTCCGCAACGCGACGGCCCATACTGCCGTTCAGGGTGACCCGCCCTTGGAAAGACAGCCGGCGCCGTTTACCGTCTCTGGAACAGTGCCTGGCCCCGATCGGCACGTTCTTGTGCAGACCGACGCCGGCACCCTTGCCCTTGCGCGCCGCCTTGAGGTGCCGGTCGGGGGGGGGCGCCCACGGTGCTGCTTGAGGTCCTGCGTCAGGCTGCCCCGCAGGGCAGTGGAACAAAAGCCACCCCTCCATCCGGTCATGCGTCCTCCCTCTCCCTGACGGGTGGGACGGACTGGGGCATGCTGCGTGAAGCCGTGACCGTCTTGCAGCAGTACAATTCTGCCGCTGTCCGGCAAGCGGTTGATTTTCTGCCTGCCGCCAACGAGCGGCTCGCGGCTAACATGGTCGTCTTTGTGGCCGCCGTCCGCGCCGTGGACAGCCGCCTTTGGCCGGGTGGGAATGGTTTGGAAGCTCTTAGAAGGGCTCCTGAACACGCTGGTCCACAGGGGACGACACGCTGATCAGGCCGTTGCGCGAAGGAATTGCCGCCGCCGTCCGGCAGGAGTCCCGCACCGGCACGACAGGCGAATGGCGCATGCTGGTCATGCTTTTCCTGAACGGAGCGGCCGTCGAGAAGATCACCCTCGCTCTTCACAGTTCTCCCGGTGAGCCTACGGAGGAAGAACATTGGCGCTCTTCAGGGGGGGGAGGGCGAAGCACCCGCTTTCTGATCGACCTTGTGCTTAGTATCCTAGGACCGGTGCAGATTGACGGTCTGGTCAAGGAACGCCAATTCGACCTGATCCTGCGCCCGCGCACCGCGCTGCCCCAGACTGTACGCCACGGTTATCACCGGCCTGTTTGCTAATGCCGGAGCGCTTTTGGGAGTCGGCGGTGGTCTCCACTTCCAGGTGACGGAACGCTTCGTAGTTCCTCCGTCCGGTGGTGACACGGTTATGCGGCAAAACGGCGCCCGACTCGGCCTGGTGGTCTGAAGGCCGAAAGGCGTTGTTCCGCGGCTGCGGAGCAGACAGAAGAGCGACGGTTCCAGCAGCGATTCTCAATTATGGGAATGGCCCTGATTTGCAGAAGAGGCATCACGGCCTCCCCTCCCCATGGACGGAAGACCCCCTCCATCTGACGGGAACACGCCCTCCCTCGATCCAAGGAGGAGGGGAGGGTCGGGGTGATGTCTCGTCTGGGTGCTGTCTACCCCTGGGCAAGAGGCGTGACCGCTGCGGGATTCCGTCCTACTAAAGTGTTGGTTTTTCAAAATAGGGCGAATAGTCGTCGTTTCTAATCAAGTCGCAGCTCCCGCTGTCGGCGGTCGGACGCAGGCCGGAGGGGTGGCGGTCGCTCTCAACGACGCTTTGGCCACTTGTGGAGGGATATGGTTGGGATGGAGCAGCAAAACGGTCAAGGGGGCCACGGCACAGTCGCATCTCATGGAACAGGGCAAGGTCGCGTATGCCCTGCTGGATCTGACCCCGGAAGATTATGCCGAATATTATAACGGTTTTGCCAATCGCATCCTGTGGCCACTGTTCCATTACCGGCTGGCAGACCTAATCTGAAGGTCAATACGTTCTTCGCGGCGGCCTTGCTGCCGTTGTTGCAGCCTCACGATATCGTCTGGGTCCATGACTATCATCTGATTCCCCTGGGTCAGAAGCTCCGGCGATTAGGCGTGACGCAACGCATCGGGCTTTTTCTGCACTCGAGGTCATGCTGACCCTGCCGAGTCACAATTGCCTGGTGGACTCCATGTCTGCTTACGACGTGGTGGGGTTCCAGACCAGCAGCGACCTGCGTTCCTTTCTGGACTATGTCACACAGGAAAGCGGCGGACAGGTTGACGCGAAAGGAACCGTATTCATGAACGGGCGGGTTCTGAAGGCTGCTGTGTTTGCCATCGGTCTGGGTGCGGAAGCCATGGCGACTGAAGCGACCAACAATCTCCACATTTCTTCAGTGCAACGGCTGCAACATACGCTGCACGAGCACAGCCTGTTAATCGGCGTCGACCGGCTGGATTACTCGAAGGGCATCCCGGAATGTCTGCGGGCTTATGCCCGTTTTCTTGAACACCACCCCATTTTTCGAAGAAAGGTGACCCTGTTGCAGATTGCCCCGACCTCTCGTGACGATGTTCCTGAGTACAAGCAGTTGCGCCGGATTCTGGAACAGGAGGCTGGCCGCATCAATGGCCAGTACGGTGAGCCGGACTGGGTGCTGGTACGCTATATCAACAGGGGCTATAAGCGGGCCATGCTGGCCGGGATATTACCGGTTGGCCCGGGTCGGCGTAGTCACGCCCCTGCGGGACGGCATGAATCTAGTTGCCAAGGAATTCGTCGCCGCACAGAACCCAGCCTCTCCGGGCGTGCTGGTCCTCTCGCGCTTTGCCGGTGCCGCCCACGAACTGGAGACCGCTCTTCTGGTCAATCCGTATGACCTGGATGAGGTGGCCGACGCCATGACGCGTGCCCTATCCATGCCTCCGGAGGAGCGAATCGCACGCTGGCAATGGATGAGGGATGTCATTGCTACCAACACTTTGTCCCACTAGTGTAATGCTTTTCTCACCGCTCTGCGAGAAGACAAAAAGGGATTCCAGCCCGAAATATTCTAGTATGGCATGTTTCTCCGGAAACAATGCGGGCAAGGCCAGCATCTTGTGCCCCATACCGTCGCGCGCGACTCTCGATTCACGCGCGACGTTTTGTTGCGACGGTGTGGCGTGACCTTAATAGCCCGGGACACCAGGGCGAGCGGAGAGCGTCATTCCGTGCCAGGGATTTGCGAATGTTATTGACCTCCGGGACGAAAGTCCACACTCTTCCTCACGCCATGACCACGCCGCCAAGAGCGTTATCCGCTGCCGAAAAACTTGACTGGCCTCGTCTCATTCGAAGCGAGAATGTCAGCCTGATCGCTTTTCACCGCCTGCTGGCTCATTTCGGTTCGGCAGTGGCAGCCCTGAAGGCCCTGCCGGATATCGCGCGCTGCGGCGGACGCGGACGACCGATCAACGTCTGCAGCAGGGCGGCGACTGAGCGCGAGATGGATACCCCGCCCTTGCTCTGTGTGCGTGGCCATGTGCTGCATATTCTGCTGCAACCGGCCATCGCAATCGTTGGGGCCCGCAATGCCTCGCTGAACGGCTGCTGGCTGGCCTGGCAGATAGCCGCCGGACCTGTCGGTCGCCGGCGTTCTGGTCGTAGCCCGCCGCTGGATCCGCGGGCGGCTGGTCCGAATCGTCTGATTCGCGATGGCGCCACCTTGATCGAGCGTGCCAATGACGTGTTGAGGGAGCTCGAATGCATGTAACGCAAACCTCTTGCCGCGCCTCCGTCGGTGCCGTTCTCTCCCTTGCCGCCGGCCCTTGTCGGGAGAGATCGAACTTGCCGCTGCGCAGACGCTGGCTCTTAATCTGCTTAGTCCTGCGCCGGTGCCAGTTGACGAAATCATTCGCTGTTGCCAATTGTCACTCTCTGTGGTGTCCTTGATCCTGCTTGAGCTTGAACTGGCGGGGGGCCGGATCGAACGCCAGGCCGGTCACCAGGTTGCCCGGTTGGGGTGAGGGAACCGGCGCGCGTGAACAGGGGGCAGGGACGACTTCATGAAGGCGGTTGTCGTTGTCGAATCACCGGCCAAGGCCAAGACCATTGGCAAATACCTGGGCGCAGGCTATCAGGTGGTGGCCAGCTATGGCCATATCCGTGATCTGCCGGCCAAAGACGGATCAGTCCGGCCGGATGAAAATTTTGCCATGGACTGGGAAGTGGATGCCAGGGCGGAGCGTCGCATCCAGGATATCGCCAAGGCCATGCGCGGTGCGAACCGGCTTTATCTCGCTACCGACCCGGACCGTGAGGGAGAGGCCATCTCCTGGCATGTGCGCGAGGAACTGACTCGCCGGGCGATTCTGGGCGATATCGAGGTCAAGCGGATCACTTTTCACGAGATTACCCGTGATGCCATCCAGAATGCCTTGCGCAACGCGCGTGATCTCAACAGTGAACTGGTTGAAGCCTACCTGGCGCGCCGTGCCCTTGACTATCTGGTCGGGTTTACCTTGTCGCCCGTGCTGTGGCGTAAGCTGCCCGGCAGCCGCTCGGCCGGACGGGTGCAATCGGTGGCCCTGCGTCTGGTCTGCGAACGTGAGGCCGAGATTGAACGCTTTAGCGCCTGCGAATACTGGACAGTGGACGTTGACCTGTTGACCGCAGGGGACGCACCATTCACCGCCCGTCTGACCCATCTGAACGGGAACAGGTTCGACAAGCTTGCCCTGGCCGATGAAAGCGCTGCGCTTGCCGCAAAGGCCCAGATTGAAGCGGCCGTCTTCACCGTCAGGGCAGTGGAACGAAAGAAAGCCAGACGTCACCCTCCCGCCCCCTTTACCACCTCTACCCTGCAACAAGAAGCAGCTCGCAAGTTGTATTTTTCCGCACGCCGCACCATGCAGCTCTCTCAGAAGCTGTATGAAGGAATCGATGTATCCGGGGAAGGTGTGGGGCTTATCACCTACATGCGGACCGACGGGGTACAAATGGCCGCCGAGGCGGTCGGTGCGATTCGTGACCTGATTGGCCATGCGTTCGGCGCGGCCTATCGGCCGGCGGCTCCCCGCGTTTACAAGGCTAGGGCTAGGAACGCTCAGGAGGCGCACGAAGCGATCCGTCCTACGGATGTCAACCGCTATCCTCAGACACTCCTTTCTTATCTCGACCGTGACCAGTTCCAGCTCTATGAGCTGATCTGGAAGCGAACCGTGGCGAGCCAGATGGAAAGCGCCGAACTGGATCAGGTAGCGGCAGAGGTGGTGTCGGCAGATCAGGCAATCGTCTTGCGGGCTACCGGCTCGGTCGTTACGTTCGATGGTTTCTTGCAACTTTACCGGGAGGACCGTGACGAAGACGACGGGCGGGGCGGGGCGTCCATCGTGGGCATGGAAGATGACAATCGTCTTCTGCCGCCAATGACCGCGGGGGAACCCCTGCACCGCGGCACGGTCCACCCCGAACAGCATTTCACCCAGCCGCTGCCGCGTTACTCGGAGGCCAGTCTCGTGAAGAAGCTGGAAGAGCTTGGGATCGGCCGCCCGTCCACCTATGCCACCATTCTGGCTGTGTTGCAGGACCGCAACTATGTCCACACGGAGAATCGTCGTTTCATTCCAGAGGACCGCGGCCGGGTAGTAACGGCCTTTCTAGGGAACTATTTCAATCATTATATCCAATACAATTTCACGGCAGAGATGGAGGATCAGCTTGATGATATTTCCGGTGGTCGCATCGACTGGAAAACAGTCCTGCGTCAGTTCTGGAAAGATTTCATCACGCATGTGAATGGGACCAAGGATCTGCGGATATCAGAAGTCCTTGACAGGCTTGACCACGAACTTGGGTTGCACTTCTTTCCAGATGATGGAACGGGGCGCGATTCCCGCTGCTGCCCGACGTGCAAGGATGGTCGTCTTTCTCTGAGGCTGGGGCGATTCGGTGCCTTCATTGGCTGCTCCAACTATCCCACCTGCCGCTACACCCGGCCGCTGTCGATTCTGACCGATCAGGGCCAGGAGGCTGAACGAGGGGTTGATAATGGGCGTGATCTAGGCTATCATCCTGCAACTAGCGCAAGAATAAGCCTGCGCAAGGGGCCTTATGGTTTTTATGTTCAAAGCGATCCTATCGAGGCTCCGGTTGTGGTGGATGAGGCGATTGAGGAGGCCAAGGGTCGGAAACGCGGCACCAAGGGAAAAAGGAGGAAGAAGGAAGATCCGAAGCCCAAGCGGATCTCTCTGCCCAAGGGTACGGATCCCGGCACCATGACTCTGGAAACGGCAGTGCAGCTTCTGGAACTGCCACGCGCGATCGGTCTGCATCCGGAAAGCGGCCAGCCGGTCATGGCCGGCCTTGGTCGTTTTGGCCCCTATCTCCGGCATGGCGATGTTTACAAATCATTGCCGGCGGGCGAGGGCGTTCTGACGATCGGCATGAATCGGGCCGTGGCCCTTCTCGCTACGGCGCGTCCGGCGGGGCGGATCCTGGGCGTTCATCCTGTTGACGGCCAGCCTGTTCTGCTCAAGGCCGGCCGCTATGGCGCTTATGTCCAGCACGGCACGGTGCGGGCCGCGCTGCCCAAAGGCAGCGCGGCAGAGACGTTCCCCCTCGATGCGGCCGTAGCGCTATTGGCGGTCAGGGAAAGGGACACGGATGAGGGCAGGACCAGAGCAGACGGAGAGCGGCCAGGATGACCGGGGCAAGGACACTAGCAAAAGCCGGCTGCATCTCCCGTTCCAAAGGAAATGACCGGGAATGAGAGCGGGGTGGCTTGATGAACCAAGGTTGCCGCAAAGCCAATGGGGGGGGGGGGGGGGGGG
>CAZUWH010000004.1:20324-110434 GCA_964624075.1 uncultured Rhodobacterales bacterium | reverse complement strand
CGCTTTAAGCGGTCACGAGCGTCTGTATCACGCGGAGAATGGAATGATGATACGTCTTCGTCCGGTCCCCTGCATTCCGATTGTCCTGCATAAAGAGCGTTGTCGAATGAATTTGTGATCGTTATTTTATTGGAGTCCGTGTCTGTCGTCGGACGTGTCGATCGCGTAGCCTGCCTGTCAGTATGCGCCGTTTGTGTGCGCGGGCGGTGTACTGTATGTGATGGGCACGCTCTGAGCGAGAGCAACGGCATCCAGGGATCCTGTCCAGGAAATCGTCGCTTGTGGTAGGGCCATGCCCGAGGGTGCTGTTTGTGGCCGGGCAAATGCACCCCTAGGGTGACGATTCCATTCTGATTGCATAGCCGGGCGAGCTGCCCGACGGGTTTCTGCCATGGTGTTGTATGATGCTTGTTACAGTCACGCACAGTCCAGACCCTTCGACGGCGCCGCCCCGGGCTCTCTCGTCGTGATGACTCCCTGCCCCGCTCCGCACCTTGCGCAGGGCGGCGTGGCAGGCCGTTGGAGATTCCTTTTTCATGTCCAAACGTATGTTGATCGATGCCACTCACCCGGAGGAGACTCGGGTGGTCGTGGTCAACGGGGCGCGCCTGGAAGAACTTGATGTCGAAACATCAACAAAAAAGCAGCTTAAGGGAAACATCTATCTTGCAAATGTCGTAAGAGTTGAGCCTTCCTTGCAGGCTGCTTTTATCGATTATGGAGGCAGCCGACATGGGTTTCTGGCGTTCAACGAAATCCATCCGGATTATTATCAGATTCCGCCGTCCGACCGACAAAAGCTGCTGGCCGAGCAGACGGGCGAAGAGGACGGGCCTTCCCTTTCCTCCGAACGACCAGATCCCGAAGACAACAAGGCTCCCCCCAGGAATCGCGACGACACCGGCACGCTTGTTGACAGCGTCGATGGTGCCGAGAATGTCGAGAACGTCGATGCCGACGACAATGGCGATGTCGATGAAACCCCTCCGCACCCCCGCCTGATGCGGGGCTACAAGATTCAGGAGGTGATCAAACGGCGTCAGATCATGCTGGTCCAGGTGGTGAAAGAGGAACGCGGCAACAAGGGGGCCGCCATGACTACCTATCTCTCCCTGGCCGGCCGCTATTGCGTCCTGATGCCAAACGCCACACGTGGCGGGGGCGTATCGCGAAAGATCACGAGTCTTGCCGACCGCAAACGGCTGAAGGCTCTGTTGACTGAGTTCAATATGCCTCGGGGAGTGGCTGTTATCTTGCGCACTGCCGGGGCCGAACGGGTCAAGAGCGAAATCCGGCGGGATTACGAATATTTGGCGCGAACCTGGAATCAGATTCGTGAGGCGACGCTCCAGTCGCAGTCCCCAGCCCTGGTGTATGAGGAAGCAAACCTGATCAAACGGGCCATCCGTGATCTCTATACCCGCGACATAGACGAAATCATTGTTGCCGGCGAGGAAGGCTATCGTCTGGCCAAGGATTTCATGAAAACACTCACGCCATCGCACGCGAAAAGGGTACAAAAGGACAAGAACGAAGATGCTCCCCTTTTCCACCGCTACAAGGTTGCAGGGCAGATTGATGCCATGCACAGTCCCACGGTGCAACTGCGTTCGGGCGGTTATGTCGTTTTCAATCAGACCGAGGCCCTGGTTGCCATTGATGTCAACTCCGGCAAGGCCACGCGTGAACGTCATATCGAGGAGACCGCCCTCAAGACTAATCTCGAAGCAGCCGAAGAAATCGCTCGTCAGCTTCGCTTGCGCGACTTGGCGGGTCTGATCGTGATCGATTTCATTGATATGGAGGAATCCCGGAACAACGCCACGGTTGAAAAGCGTTTGAAGGAAGCGCTGAAGGGCGACCGGGCCCGCATTCAGGTCGGCTGTATCAGTCCTTTCGGCCTCCTGGAACTGTCGCGCCAACGCCTGCGGCCCAGCCTGATGGAAACCAGTTTCCAGCCCTGCCCGCATTGCCACGGAACTGGTCTACTGCGCTCGGTGGAATCATCGGCCATGCATATGCTGCGTGGAATCGAGGAGGAGGGACTGCGACGCCGCTCGCTGTCGATCACTGTCACCTGTCCGGCCGCAGTCGCCTTTTACGTCCTGAACCACAAGCGCCAGGCGCTGGCTAACGTCGAAAGGCGCTATAGCTTCCAGGTGCTGGTGCTCGGTGACGCGAGCTTGACTCCGCCCACCTACCGCATGGAACGAGTCATGGCGGGACGGGAAGAGGGAGAGGGAGAGGGGGAAACCACCCTCGGTAGTACACAGGAAGTAGCGCACGATCGTGCGATGCAGCCTGCCGACGGGGAAACGATGGACTCAACGGACGATGAGGAGACGGACGAGACCAAGGATATGATCCCTGAAAGCGTTGAGGAAGGTGTGGATTCAGCCAGTGGCAGCAATGTAGCGGAAAGTACACGCCGGCGCCGCCATCGTCGCCGACGGCGTGGTGGCCAACGTGGAAATGGTGATCTGGGCAACGGGGAGATTGAGGCAACCGTCCCTGATGGCACAGAAGAAAACGCAGAAGAAGACGATAACACTGAGGAGGACGACGCAGAAGGGGAGGGGACCCTTCCGGACGAGGAGGTACGTGAAGGTGATTCCGGTTTCCATGGCGAGGCGAGCGGCGAAAGCGGCACGCGCCGCCGTCGTCGTGGCCGACGCGGTGGCCGCCGGCGCCGGCGGGAGGAGGGGGATTGGACGCAGAATACCCCCGTGATCCTCTCCGCTTCCGCAAGGCAGGAAAGCAAGGAAATGGTGGCGCCGGATAGAGCGGAAATCGTCCCGGTGGAAGAAACGCTTCCAGCGTTTCTCCAAACGACCGGGACGTCCTGCGCTACGCCATCCGATCATAACGGGAGTCACAGCATGGACAAGGCGGGGGTGGCGGATGTTCCGTTTCGCGTCCCTCTCACCGTCCCTCTGTCACCGGGTGTCTCCCCAACCAATGACGCCCTGGCGGTGTGCGATACGCAAAATGACGGCGGAGCGGGAACAGCTACCGACTCCTCGACAGAGCAGACCGATCGGACCAACCAGACGAACCAGACAGGCCAGATACATCAGGCCGGGCTGGCAGAGCAGGAGAAGACATTCGACAGTGAGTCGATTAACGGTGGGATGAGCCAACTACCGGTCGTTGAACACGCCATTCTACCGACCCGCCGTACCGGCTGGTGGACCCGCTAATACCCATGAGCGTCAATCCTGGCTTGCACGCTCATGGGACCGCCGCGGTCGCGGCGGCGCGCCGAATGGCGCGCAAAGCCCAAGGGCCGCGGATGTGCGGCCCGCCGGCGCCTGGAGGAGAGGTCACGATCAAGGCCCAAAGGGGGATAAGGGCTGCTGACATGGCGCGGCTGTGACAGCCACCAGGAAATGGATCAGAATGGAACTGTCTCATGAGCAAGATCATCGCCCGTTTTCTGTGCGGTTTCAGCTGGGCTGTGACGGCCCTTCGGAAATCCGTGCGGTGGAAGCTGACTCGTGCCCTGGTACACGAAGGCATGGCACAGCGTGTTAGCAGTGCCGACGGGAATTGGTAGTCTGGTGCTCAGCGCGCCATCGGCACGTTCGCCGCGTCACCCTTTGAGCCTGCTTACGGACGAACCCGAAAACCACCCGCTGGCTTGACGGTCTGCCAGCGGGTGGCGTCCTATGGGACATTGGTGCCAATATCGGTGGTTATGCACTCTACGCGGCACAACGCGGCTTGCACGTGCTGGTTTTCGAACCATCGGCGATGAGTTACGCGACCCTGGTGCGGAATATCGAGCTGAGCAGCATGGAAAATCATGTGGACGCCTATTGCCTCGCCTTCAATGACCGCGACGAAATCAACTATCTTTACATGGCCAACACTACCACCGGACATTCCTGCCATGCCTTTGGTCAGAAGGAAAATGTCCGGGGTCCCATTGATGTGCCGTTTCGGCAAGCGACGCTGGGGTTCAGTCTTGACTGCTTCATGACTCTGTTCCGGCCGCCGGTACCCCATCATGTCAAACTGGACGTGGACAGCATCGAGGCGAGAGTTCTGAAAGGTGCGCGCTGGACGCTGGCAGAGCATGTGCAAATGGTGCTTGTCAAAATCGATGGAAGCGACAAAATTACAGGCATAGCGCGTGGAAGAGATATTTGTGGCATCCTTGCGGCCCTTGGTTTTCTGGAGGACGGAAGCTTTCGCCCGATTGCCCGGCGCAACGTGGGATTCTGCCGATCCCCATAAAGCCAGGACATAGCAAGCAGCCAAAAAACTGTTCTGGGCACTTCTGAAGACCCCTGACTTCCTCCCTCTTTGATGGGGAGGGTTGGGTGGGGGTGGATTGTTCCCATCTGGCACTTGTCAGCCCGTGCGCCCGATGGCGTAATCGTTGCGAGCCCCCCATCGCTGACCAGACGTCCCGATCACCCCCACCTAACCCTCCCCATCAAAGAGGAGGGAGTCTTCCCGCCAGGGGGGAGGGCTCCAGGGGGGAAAACACTTCCCGACTCTCTCCCGGCAGACCCTTTCCTGCCCCGGCGGGACCCCCTTCCCCAACGGAAGGCTGCTCCTCTGTCAGAAGCGTTCTTGAACCCTTCATTGCGCCTGGATCTCCGCTCGCGACGGGTTTGAATCCCGGATGAAACGCCATCAGGTAACCTGCTGCCGTGCCATCTGCAATACCAGGGCAATCGTGACAGGACCCGGGCTTCTCCAGATGATCATGGGATATTCTCCTTCTTCTCGTCATGGTCCAGCGACCTGGCAAGAGTCGAACAGATGGTTTTTCAGCCGATGCGGGGCTGAAGGGCCGTCTGAAATGCGAATAAATTTCATTAGCGATCAGGATAGCCTGTTTCGTGGCTAAGGATGAAAGCCCTGATTTTTTGTCTGGGGAAGGCATGGGTGTTTTCCTTTCTGATCCGTCAGGGCATTTTTTGCTTGCAGCGGGCGGCGTATCTTCATATAGTGTAGACAGCTCATGCGAACTCTATATTTAGGGTGTTGCCCACCATAGCGCGAAAGAAAAAGCTGCCGGTGAAGGCAGCGGCCGCATCGATGTGACAAAAAACAGGGGATCAGGACACCATGCGAGTCACGAGAACCTACACCGTTGAGGGCCAATCACCCTACGATGGCATCGCCTTCAAGACAACATCGAGCAAGATCCGCAATCCGGATGGTTCGCTGGTGTTTTGGCTTGACCGCATGGAGGTGCCGGCTGACTGGTCACAGGTGGCCTGCGATGTCCTGGCGCAGAAATATTTCCGCAAGGCCGGCGTGCCAGCGTGCCGGCGCCTGGTGCCGGAGGAGGCCGTGCCGGCATGGCTGTGGCGCCATGTGCCCGACACCGAGGCCATGGTGGATCTGCCCCCTGAAGGCCGGTTCGGCTCCGAACACGACGCCCGTCAGGTGTTCGACCGTATGGCCGGAACATGGACCTACTGGGGCTGGCAGGGCGGCTACTTCGACAGCGAGGCCGATGCACACGCCTATTACGACGAAATGCGTTTTATGCTCTGTCGGCAGATAGCGGCCCCCAATTCGCCCCAGTGGTTCAATACCGGTCTTCACTGGGCCTATGGCATCGACGGCCCCAGCCAGGGCCATTATTACGTAGATGACCGCACTGGCGAAACCGTCCGTGCCACCAGCAGCTATGAACGTCCGCAGCCGCATGCCTGCTTCATCCAGAGCATCAACGACGATCTCGTCAACGAAGGTGGGATCATGGATCTGTGGGTGCGCGAGGCCCGCCTGTTCAAGTACGGTTCGGGCACCGGCACCAATTTTTCGTCCTTGCGCAGCGCAGGCGAGCCGCTGTCCAGCGGCGGTCGTTCGTCGGGCCTGATGAGTTTCCTCAAAATCGGCGACCGCGCTGCCGGTGCCATCAAGTCCGGTGGAACCACGCGCCGTGCCGCCAAAATGGTCATCGTGGATATCGACCATCCCGATATCGAGGAATTCATCGACTGGAAGGTAATGGAGGAGCGGAAAGTCGCCACCATGGTTGCCGGCTCCCGGGCGTGCCATTTGCACCTCAATACCATCATGAAGGCGTGCACCGCTGCCGGTGGCTGTGACCCCAAGGTCAACAAGGCCCTGGAAAAGGCCCTGACCGCCGCGCGCCAGGCGATGATCCCAGACAACTATCTGCAACGGGCCATCCAGTTCGCGCGCCAGGGATTCACGGAGATGGCGTTTTCCGTCTTCGACACCGACTGGGATTCGGAAGCCTACATGACCGTGTCGGGCCAGAATTCCAACAACACCGTGCGGGTTCCCGATGCCTTTCTGGAAGCGGTGCTGGCCGACCAGGACTGGCCGCTTCCGCGCCGCGTTGATGGCAGGATAGAGAAGGTGGTCCGCGCCACCGACCTGTGGGAGCGAATCGGCGAAGCAGCCTGGCAATGCGCCGATCCAGGCGTGCAGTTTGATACCACCATCAATGCTTGGCATACCTGCCCGGCCTCGGGACGCATCTCGGCATCGAATCCATGTTCCGAATACATGTTCCTGGACGATACCGCCTGCAATCTCGCTTCCCTCAACCTGTACACCTTTCGCCGGGTGGCGGACGGTTCCTTTGACATCGCAACCTTTCGCCATGCCGTGCGGCTGTGGACGATCACCCTTGAGATCTCGGTCCTGATGGCGCAATTCCCGTCGCGGAAGATCGCTGCATTGTCCTACCGCTACCGGACGCTGGGGCTTGGCTACGCCAATGCCGGCGGCCTGCTGATGGTCTCAGGCCTGCCTTATGACAGCGACGCTGGACGTGCCCTGATTACCGCCATCTCCGCCCTGATGACGGGGGTCGCCTATGCGACCTCGGCAGAAATGGCCAGGATGCTGGGGCCATTTCCAGGTTTTGCCGACAATTGCGTCTCCATGCTGCGGGTGATCTGCAACCACCGCCGCGCCGCCCACGGCGCCACGGATGGCTATGAAGGTTTGGCAATACCGCCGGTACCATTCGATGCAAACGCCTGCCCCGATCAGACCCTGGCCGAAGCCGCCCGTGCCGCATGGGATGAGGCCCTGTCCTTGGGGGAAACGCATGGTTACCGCAATGCGCAGGTGTCCGTCGTCGCGCCTACCGGTACCATCGGCCTCGTGATGGACTGCGATACCACCGGAATCGAACCAGACTTCGCTCTCGTCAAGTTCAAGAAACTGGGGGGAGGCGGCTATTTCAAGATCATCAACCGCATCGTGCCCGAAGCGCTGCGCACCCTGGGGTACGACGAGGCACAGGTGACGGTGATCGTTCGTCATACCGTCGGCGTTGGCACGCTGCGGGCGGCGCCTGTCATCAATCATCAGTCCCTGCGGGCAAAGGGTTTCAACAATGAAGCCATCGAGACCATCGAAAGCGCTGTCGCCGCGGCCTTCGACATCCGTTTCGTTTTCAACAAATGGAGCCTAGGCATTGACTTCTGCCATCACGTCCTCGGCTTCTCGACCGGGCAGCTTGCCGATCCAGGCTTTGATATGCTGACGGCCCTCGGCTTCACACCCGAGCAAGTGGAGGCGGCCAACACCTACTGCTGCGGGGCCATGACGGTTGAAGGCGCTCCCCATCTCCAGCCCGAACATCTGCCGGTATTTGATTGTGCACACCCCTGTGGACGCCAGGGCACCCGCTTCCTGTCCACGGAGGCCCATATCCGCATGATGGCAGCGGCGCAGCCCTTCATCTCGGGCGCCATTTCAAAGACGATCAACATGCCCAATACCGCCACGGTGGCCGACTGCAAGAGCGCTTATCTGCTGTCGTGGCGGCTGGGGCTCAAGGCCATCGCCTTGTATCGGGATGGCTCGAAATTGTCCCAACCCCTCCACGCCCATCTGCTCACTGCGGCAGAGGAGGAGGGCAGCCGGCAGGAGGACGGGAGAAACAAGGAGGCCGTCTCCCAGCCAGCGGCAACACGGGCGGCCCTGGTGGCTGAGCGGATCGTCGAACAGGTTATGGTTCCGCCCAGCCGACAGCGCCTGCCCCATCGGCGGAAGGGCTATACACAAAAAGCTTCCGTTGGCGGTCACAAGGTCTATTTGCGTACCGGCGAGTACGAGGATGGACGGCTTGGGGAAATTTTCATCGATATGCATAAGGAGGGGGCAGCTTTCCGCAGCCTCATGAACAACTTCGCCATCGCCATTTCCATCGGTCTGCAATACGGTGTTCCCCTGGAGGAATATGTCGAGGCCTTCACTTTCACCCGCTTCGATCCTGCGGGCACGGTCACGGGCAACGACGCTATCAAGATGGCCACCTCGATTCTGGACTACATCTTCCGCGAACTAGCCATCTCGTATCTGGGCCGCAATGATCTCGCCCACGTCGAGCCACAGGACCTGCTGCCTGACGCGCTTGGCCGCGGTCATGGCGAGGGCGACCTGCCCGACGATGACGGTTTCGGTCAGGTGATCGAGCGCATTGCCAGTCATGGTTATGTGCGGTCGAGCAATCTGTATGTCCTGACCAATCACTATCCGCATTCCCATGCCCTGCAAGAGGCGCCCGGGGGTGGTGCCTCTGCTTTGGCCCCCCCTGCGCAAGCCTCGCAATACGGGAGTAGAAGCGCAGCGATAACGCCAGTATTGCGCACGGTGGGCGGAACGACCCTCCCGTCGTCGGTTCACCGGGTCCAGGAAGCGCGGTTGTTCGGATACGAGGGAGATTCTTGTAATGAGTGTGGCAACTTCACCATGGTGCGCAATGGCACCTGCCTGAAATGCGACACGTGCGGTGCCACCAGCGGCTGCAGTTAAGGCCCTCACGGGGTCCTGGACATCTTTGGATCCCCCCTTCCCCCGATCTAGAGGGGAGGGTGTGTTCCCTCCGGGGAGGTCTCTTTCGGGACGGGGGTCATCGGGAGAGGATCAAGGGAGGGGGGGGGACATGAAGCTTCCCGTCTGAAATGGCAAGCCCTCCCCCTTGGATCGGGGGAGGGTTGGGTGGTAGGGGTGATGGATTCCCGTCTGGGCCTTGTCAGCCCGTGGGCCAAGGGGCGTGACCGCCGTGAGCTCCTCTGCCGGTGGCCAATGTTGGAGGATCCCGAAGTCTTTTATCCTTCGCCCGATTGCCCTAGCGTGGTATGACTGTCGTCCATACATTCTTGTCTATGTACATATGTCCCTGTCCGGTCTTGTTTGGTTCTGGGCTTGTGAGGGTCACTGGTTGGTGGAGCGTTTGCGTCGTCTGGCCATTCGTGTGCGCAGCCTGTCCGGTTGGCGGCGTTATGGTCTTGCCGTTGTCCTGGGCGGGGGGGCAGCGGCGGCCATGCCGCCGGTTGGAGCCGTGCCCCTGCTGGTGATTGCCTTTTCCGGCCTTGCCTGGCTTCTCGATGGTGCCAGAAGCCACTGGGCTGCTTTCGCAACCGGCTGGTGGTTCGGGAGCGGTTTCTTTGCTGCCGGTCTGTACTGGGTGAGGCAGGCCTTCCTGGTCGATCCTGAACAATTCGCCTGGCTGATCCCCTTTGCCCTGTCCGCACTGGCCGCTGGCCTCGCCCTGTTCACCGGCCTGGCCGCCTGGCTAGCCGCGGTTCTCTCGCATCCGGGGCCGCAGCGGGGGATCGCCCTGGCCGGGACCTGGACAATGAGCGAGATGGTGCGCGGGACGCTGTTCGGCGGTTTCCCCTGGAACCTGCTGGCTTATGCCTGGACTGGCGTCGATGCCATGATGCAGCCGGCGGCCGTGGTCGGGGCTTACGGGATGAGTCTGCTGACCGTGCTGGTCGCCACCGCACCGGCTGCCCTGACTGCTCTTGCAGATCCCGGGGAGGCGGCGTGGGCGACCCGTGGCGTGGGATGGGGAGCGGCCGGGCTGCTCCTGGTCCTATGGGGAGCGGGCGTCGGGCGACTGGGTCTGGCTGGCCCGGTGGCGACCCAGCCCATGGTGGAGGGGGTCAGGCTGCGGCTTGTGCAGCCCAATACCCCCCAGTCCCTGCGCTGGGTTCCGGAACTGCGGGCAAGACATTTTCTGCGCCAGATCGAAATGAGCGTGAGCCCAGGGTCTGACAAGATCACGCACGTTATCTGGCCCGAGACGGCATCGGCTTTTTCCCTCGACTGGCACGAAGAAGCCCGCCGATTGGTCGCCAAAGCGGCACCGCCAGGCGGCGCCGTGCTGACCGGCGTGCTGCGCACGACACCACCTGTCCTCAAACCGGTACAGTTCTGGAACAGTCTCATGGCGATTGATCACGAAGGGTCGGTCGTTGCGTTCTACGACAAAGCGCATCTTGTACCTTTTGGTGAATTCGTCCCCTTGCGGAATCTGCTTCCGCTACCTAAAATAACTATTGGCTCTACGGACTTCTCTTCTGGTCCCGGCCGACAAACGATGCACACCCCAAGCCTCCCGCCTGTAAGTCCACTCATTTGTTATGAAGTGATCTTTCCGGGGGCGGTGGTGGAGCAATCAGGGCATCCGCAGTGGATGCTCAACGTAACGAATGACGCCTGGTTCGGTCTGAGTGCCGGGCCGCACCAGCACTTTGCCAGTGCACGGTGGCGGGCAGTCGAGCAGGGGATCCCCTTGGTACGGGTTGCCGTGACCGGCATTTCCGGCGTGGTGGACCCTTATGGCCGGGTGGTGGAGAGTCTCGGCCTTGGTGTTGCGGGCGTACGGGATGTTTCCCTGCCGGTGGCGTTGACCAGGCCGCCCCCCTTTGCCAGATGGGGCAACACCCTGGCAGCAGTTCTGGACGTTGTTTGCCTTGGAGCTGCACTTGCGCTGAAGCACTGGAGACAACGCAACAAGAGTATGGTTCCCAGCCGTTCATAGCCGGAAAAGATTTTTCCTGACCGGCGTGCGATAAGTGGTTGACGAGTCATACGATTGTATGACAAAAGTTGCCACGTGCAAGATGGCCTTGCCAACTGTTGCAAATATTCTCTAACCAAGGATCTACCATGACTTCAGCACGCGCCACGAAAGAAAACGGCTCCCCTCGCGTCTCGACACGCGGCCGCACGGCAACGGGGAGTCCCAATCCCATTGATGTGCACGTCGGGAGCCGGGTGCGGCTACGCCGCACACTTCTTGGCATGAGCCAGGAAAAGCTCGGTGATGCCATCGGGTTGACCTTCCAGCAGGTGCAGAAATATGAACGGGGTGCCAACCGTATCGGGGCCAGCCGTTTGTGGGATCTGAGCCGTGTTCTGGACGTGCCCGTCTCTTTCTTCTTCGATGACATGATTGAAGGTACAGCCGCCCAGAGCCCGCGCATGCTGGCCGGTACGGTGGAGGAGCCGGCTTCGTTTGAAGCCGATCCCATGACTAAGCGGGAAACGCTTGAGCTGGTTCGGGCCTATTACCGGATCACGGATCCCCAGGTTCGCAAGCGGGTGTTCGAGCTGGCTAAGGCCCTCGCCAGCGCCTCCGAAGCCGCCAAGTCCCTGCAGGTGGGCGTGGAAGCCATGCCAGGGGGTGGTGGTGAAACAGGGGAGGTTGTCCAGCAGGCTGGATGACTCTTCTGCGATCGCGTATTCGCGTCACCCTTTCTTCCGGCCGTTTTCCCGACCGGCGGGAAAGGGTAACGCGAGGGATCCTCCGACAGGACACCTGCACGCTTTCTGGCGTATTCAGCCCTGGGGGGGTCAATTCTGTTTCACTGGCAGTTCTCTCCCCTTCAGAGGGTAGGGGTGAAGTGATGTTTCTCTCTGAATGCTGCTGGCTTAAGGGACGTGACCGTTGCGCGTTCCCCTCACCGCCGCGCACCAGACGTCCCGATTACCCCTCCACCCCCACCTTCCCTCGATCCAGGGGAGGGGGGAGGGGGTCTTTCCTTCAGGGAGAGGGCAGAGCTCGCTGGAAGAGAGGAAGAGAGTCGGAAGGAGGCTTCCCCCCGTCTGGGTATTGCTTAGCCCTCCCCCTTGATGGGGCATCTGGGGCAGCGCGGGGGAAAGTTCCTCCCTTCCTCTTTCTCTCGTCACGATCAAGGCTCAAGAATACGAGAGATGTCCAGACGCCACCCCCTGATATCAGAAGCCTTCCGATCCAATGCCGGTTCACGGGGTATTGTTTTCACGATCTTGCGCTTTTCTTTACCTTGAAGAACAAGATGGTACTGGTCAGGGCGAACGTGATGACATTGGGAATAATGATCGGCCACCGGTTGATGGCGATGCCATAGAGCAACCAGCAAAATACACCGGTTGTAAAAATCAGGAGCATGGCAAGGGACAGGTCACGTGCGGAACGCGAGCGCCATGTTTTGATGACCTGGGGCAGGAAGGCTATCGTGGTCAGGAGCCCTGCAATGTAACCGATGCTGTCTACCTTGACCAGAAGGTCTATAATGTAACTGATGCTGTCTGAAAATACAGGTTCACTCATCAAATGACTACTCCACCGTCTTGCAAGACAAGTAAGGTACAATATCGACGTCGTCAATCCGCTCTTTCCGCAAATATTGTTCGGCACACTTTTCGTGTATGCCAGAAGCGAGGAACAGATCGAACAGATCCGGGTCGATATGGTGATCTTTTTTCATGAATGACATGATCTAGATCGATTCCGATAACGTCTTGGGCTTCTTATACGGGCGGTCGGCAGCGGCGGTGGGAGCCTCGAAGATATCAGCGATGGCCATGATGCGGGCGGGAATCGACATCTGTTTGCGCCGAAGACCACGCGGATAGCCGCTTCTGTCCATCTTCTCGTGATGGGCCCCGGCAAATTCGAGAATGTTCTTCAGATACCTGGGGAAGGGCAGTTTTTCCAGCATTTCGATGGTCAGGGTGATGTGGTCGTTGATGATCGTGCGCTCCTCGTTGGTCGGGGCTCCCCGGCTGATCGAGAGGTTGTAGACTTCTCCAAGATTGCATGAGCCAATCAGATAATCGTACCAGCTGTCCAGCGGTCGTACGTACTCGGGCATGGTGACCTTGCCGCAATCGTGCAACCAGACAGCAAGATGCAGTTCATAACGTTGGACTTCCGTCGTCAGGGCGAAGTCGACAAAAGGCTCCTCCTGGCTGGCATGAGCAGCTTCGGCCAGCATTCGGGTCAGCACCGGCACCCGGGCGGCGCAATGACCACCGGTATAGAGCGACTTGGCGTCGATGGCATGGGCGATGACCTGGATGAAGGCTTCGAGCAGCCGCCGCTGGGCTTCAATGAGCTGCTGGTTGTCGATGGCAACGGCCGCCTGCGAGGCCAGGGCCTCGACCAACGCACAGTTTTCCGGAAGGAAGGGGATGATGCATTCATTGCCGTCGCAGGCATTGATCAATTGCAGCACGCCGATCACATCCCCCTGATAGTTCTTGAGTGGAACGGTCAGGAACGACTTGGACCGGCAATCAGTACTGGCATTGAACTTCTTGGCGCCCGAAAAGTTGAAATCCATGGTGTCATAGGTATCCTCGATGATCACCGTAGTCCTGCGCAGGGCGGTATGAGTGGCCACGCTGTGATAGTTGGGCTGGCCCGTCTCGGGATCACGCAGTCGCAGTAGTAGAAACGGCACGGCACGGCCGGTCATACCGCCTAAAGCGATTCCGAGGATATCGCTACGCACGATAATAAATACCAGACTCTCATCCTTCTTGTATAGATAGAGAGTCCCTCCGTCGGCGTTGGCCAGATCCTTTGCTTCCAGTAAAATCCGTTCCAGAAGGCGATCTAGTTCACGCTCTGCCGACAAGGCGATGCCCAGGTCAATCAAACGCCGCAGGCGGTCTTGAGAATCAATGGCCGTCTCCCGTTGCAGCAATATCATGACCCTTTACTCCCAAATGCTCCTGTCCTGCCTCGCGTCCCCTGAGGCCACATCCTGCCCAGGCGTATCAAGTGTCTTCCGCACATCTGTCTCACCGTATGGCATCCAGGCAGTGAAAAGCAATTGTAATCAATCGGCCGCGGAACGCTTTTTTGAATCCTGCCCAGGCATGGCGAGAATCGTTGGGGAGGAGAAAAGAAATGTCTCATTACGCCTATAAAAACAGTAGTCCTGACATTGTCTGTTTCTCTGCTTAAACATATGCCTCCGCATCATTTGATTGCTTTAGAGAAAAGTAATAGACCAAGAGAACGGATGAATTCACTATGATATCACCCTCTACCTGTCTTTCCTGTCGAAAAATCTTCCCTTTTCTTCGGATCATCCTGGCGTGGTCAGGACAGAAGAATTAACTGTGGGACTGGAAACTAGCAAGGAAGGCAAAGCAAGGCAAGCCAATGAAAGAAGGGTATCTTGTTTCAGGAAGCGTAACCAGAGGCAAGGAGTAACCGCTCACATCCCCCTCGCGAAATCAGCTTCTTTCCGTTGCCCCCGCGCAAGCGGTGGTCCATATTGGGACAGGCATGCTGCCAGGCCGCAACATGCTGCACTGTCCAGCTATGGATTCCTGCTCCCCGCTTTCGCGAAGACGAGCGTCACGGGAATATCTTATTAATATATCCTATTACGAAAATGAGGCGTAGAAACGATCGTGAGGCCACCTGGAGACTTCCAAGAATCCAGGAAGCCCGCGAAAGCGTATCCCCGCGCAGGCGCGGGCGAGAATCCGTGTTCATTCGCATGGTACATGCCCGCTTGCGCGGGGATGATGGTCGTCAGATGTGTCCACCTGCCGACGGGATGCCGGCGCTTCCCGGAAGGTTGATTTCTGGAAGATTTTTTCCGAACATGCGGCTGCGTCATGGTCTGATTGAGAAGAACGGCATGGACATGTCCTGCCTTGACTTTCGCACGATCACGCGTCACTCTCAAAGAGTTCAAGATGAACAATAATTCCTGTAGACAGCTGTTAAAATATTGTTTTAGTGATTATTAGTGTGTTCGGCTATGGATAAACTGATGGTGGTAGAACAATATCCAAGCAAGGCCACCAGAGACGGCATCGGCATGGCCTTGAAGACGGTTCTGGCATGGTTCGAACGGTTAGCGCTCTCTTCGGACGATATCACTTTCCGAGAGGGCGACGGGGGAGATATTTCATTTGTCGTGGAACCTGGAATGATTGAAATCAGCAAACGGGGTGCCGATAGCCGGGCGCTGGTTCTGGGCACGATCAGGGCCGGTTCCATGTTCGGTGAAATGGCGCTGATCGACGGCCAGCCGCGGATGGCCGATGCCATCGCTATGGGACCAACCCAGTGCATCATCCTGCCCCGCGCCTTGTTCCTGGCTGAAACGGCCAGGCTTTCGCCTTTTGCATGTACTTCATGGTCAATACCATTCTGATCCATGTGCGTAATCTCGGCATTCGCGTGGCCTCGCAGGCGAGATTGAGCAAGATACCATTCACGGAGCGTTTCGTTCATGCCTACATCGCCCATGCCCGGGGCGTGATCGAACGTCAGCCATTTCTTCTGTGATACCGACGGGCAGCGGGCAGAAAGTGTTCTGGCAGCGGTCAACGAAGATTTCGTTTCCCATACGTGGTGCTGCGTTTCTTTCAAGGTCACGTTCGCCGAGCATCTGGACATCCTGAATACCAGTGAAGCGCAATTGCTCCATGAAACCTTTGCCGACATGATAGCCGAATATGAGGACTATCCGGCCGAAATCATTCATACTGCCTTGGCGGAATGGGCTAATCTTCTGATGGCGGCATGGAAAGCCTATGAGCGTAACTTCCTGCATGATCTCGTGGACACCGCTCCAAACCCCTCTCTTCCTTCCCCTTGACGGAGAAGGGTTGGGTGGGGATAGTTCCCCGTCTGGAACCCTGTCAGTCCGTGGGCCACGGGACATGACCACCATGAGCCCCTCCACCACCCGCACTAGACGTCGTGATCACCCCCACCCCAACTCTCCCTCATCCAGGGGGAGGGAGCCTTCCGTCCAGAGGGGGGGCTTTCTCCCCCTTTGATCAGGGGGATTGATATTCTTGCGCGTCCTGCGTGGTGATTTCACAACCAAAAATATTTTCATGCGCCCGATTGCCCTGACCATGCTCAGCCTCTGTTTTCCCGTCCTCGACCTGCCGGGCCAATCGGGCCAGCAGGGTCGACCGGTCAACCTGACACCCCGTTTCCTCCCACCATCGGCGTAAATCCGTCAGCAGTGCGCCGACCTGCGGCCCCGGTTCGACCCCAAGCGCCAGCACATCCCTTCCGCTGATCGGAAACGGCACCGTCTTCCATGTGACGGCAGTCTCCAAGAGGTGCAACCAGAGAGCGCTCTCGGCGGCTGCCGCGGCCGTTCGGCCCGTGGCCACCCGACGGGCCGCCCAGCGCAGCAGAACCACGTCGCGGAACCGCTTGGCACCCAGACTCTGCAAGGCCCGCCGCTGGACATGCGTTGCCATGTCGGGTGTGGGGGTCAGATCCGGTGGGATCTCTAGAAGGCCAAGCAGGCGATCGGTCTCGCGCTTCGACAGACGTAGACGTCGTCCCACGGCTGCAGCAGCAGCCGGCTGGACGGTCAGAACCGCGGCCAGACGGCGAAGCGGATCGGGGGCGATTCCCTCGACGCGCAAGCCGTGCCCCTCGAACCAGGCCAGCAGCCGCAGACAGCCGAACGCTCCGGCCTCGGGCAGGACATGCGCCAAAACCCGCTCGCCCTGCATCAGTAGGAGCATGCTCGCCGGATCCGGGACAAGAAGAATTTTCCATAGTTCATCCCGGACCCGTTCAGCCGACAGCGTTGCGAGCCGAGGGGCCAGGGCACGACAGGCGGCAAGCGCCTCCCGGTCCGGCGGCGGACGGCCGTACCAGCCATGAAAGCGGAAATAACGCAACAGCCGCAAGACGTCTTCCTCGATCCGAGTCCGGGGCGAGCCGACGAACCGCACTCGGCCATGATGCAGATCCGGCAGCCCGTCGAAGGGATCGTAAACAGAACCGGCTGGGTCGGCCGACAAGGCATTGATGGTAAAGTCACGACGGGCTGCGTCCTCTGCCCAGTTATCGGTGTAAGCCACCACGGCACGGCGTCCGTCGCAAGCGACATCGCGGCGCAAGGTGGTGATCTCGAACGTTTGACCGTCAACCAGTGCCGTCACCGTGCCATGGGCAAGTCCCGTTGGTAGGGCGCGGAGGCTGGCCTGCGCCAGCCGTGCCAGGACCAGCTCCGGCCTTTCGGGTGTGGCCAGATCGATGTCATTGACCGAACGTTGCAGAAGAGCATCGCGGACACACCCGCCCACAAAACGGACCTCTCCCCCTTCTGCCGTCAGCGCTGCGATCACGCGCCGGGTGGCGGGATGGGTGAGCCAGGGCTGGGGCGGAAGCTGTCCGACCGGTCTGCCGCCCGCGCCGGACCGCGCCTTCACCATGGTAGGACGGGGGGCGGTGCCACCCGTTCAGGCCGTGGCGGTGTGGCCGGTTCCCGCTTTTGGTCGTATGGAATCACCTGGCCTGGCACCACCTGGCCGTCTGCCATGTGCGGCGGGATATAGACCGTGCTGGTGCCGTGATGCTCGCGCAGGGTTAGGATGAAGAGAAGGGCAACGCCAAGAACTATGCCAAGGCCGATCAGAACCGCCCATGGCACGGGTCGTATCGCTGTCGTCAGGTCAAGCTCTCTGGCGAGGAGGCGCCGATTGCGCAACCAGATCCACAAGAAATAAAACCCGGTCGGCAGCAGAAGAGAAAGGGCATAGGTCAGCATGGTCTGGCGCCCGCATCTTCCCTGACATCCGTGCCTGCAACGACGATCCGGTACAGATTCATCAAGATAGCCGCCGTAGCGCCCCATATATAATAGCCCTGATAGGGAATGGCATAGGTGGTGCGCAGAATCTGCGAATGCGCGGGGGTCAGGCGTTGGTGGTGGGCGGGGTTGAGGAGAAAGGGCAATGGCATCTCGAACACGGCGGCAACTTCCTCCGGTGCGGTGTGCAGGACAAGAGGGGGCTGAATCAGCCCGACCACAGGGGTCACCACAAAGCCGCTCAAGGTTTCGTAATCATCCAGACAACCGATCACGGTCACGGCATGGGATGGCAACCCTATTTCCTCAGCGGTCTCGCGCAGAGCAGTGGCAACCGGTCCAGGGTCGCCTGCCTCCACCTGTCCGCCGGGAAAGCATACCTGACCGCGATGGCTGGCGAGATGTATCGTGCGCTGGGTCAAGAGAATCGTCAGACCGTCGGCATGATTCACGAGCGGGACCAGGACGGCGGAGGGAATGCCTGTTTGTCCTGACGTGCGACGGATTCCAGGCCGGCGCGCCGCTGCAGCCAGACGGGCGAGCAGGGAAGCGCCTGGTATGGGGCCGGTTCTGGTCACGGCGGTATCGACTCGACTGGCCCCAGGGGAAAGAAGATTCCACTGCTCCAGACCCCGAAGAGAAGCCCTTCCTCATCCCTTTCTTCCACGCCCACGGCTGCCAGTTCGTAGAAGACCGCCCGGGACAGACGCGCTTCCAGACCGTTGCGGACCATCACATAGGGAGCCGGCCCGCCTGTGGCAGGGCCAGTGGCCATACGCAAAGGGTGCGATCTGTCGATCGTGACGATTTCATCCACGTTGGTCCGCACGCTGATGAACTGCTCCTGTCCCTGACCGGCCACGAACATTTTGACTGCCAGAAAAGGTACGTCCTCGACTTCGATTCGTCCAGCCTCTCCTGGCGTGATGAGCCAGTAAGAGCCATCCCTCTGCCGGGTCAGCAGCGAGGCGAACAGACATACCAGTTCTTGGCGGTTGATCGGAGAGCCCCGATAATGCCAAATCCCGTGCTGATCGATCCGGATGTGGAACACGTTGCAGTCGGACGGACTGTCCACGAACGGGCTGGTGCGGTGTGGGAGTCGTTCAGTCATGGGACGCGCCGTAGCGTGAGGAACGGTGTGAGGAAAAGTGAGCACATCGCATATTCCCCCTGCCCAGATGTCCGAACCTCCCCCGGATGCCTGGGCCATTGAACTACCAGCTACGGTCATCGGCGTCGAGCGGCTGGTCTCTTGCCTTGCGGAAGCCCGCGAACAGATCGGCCGCATCATTTTCGGCCAGGAAACGGTGATCGAGCAGACCCTTATCACGCTCCTGGCCGGCGGTCACGCTTTGTTGATTGGTGTTCCTGGTCTTGCCAAGACCCGACTCGTCCAGACTCTTGGGAGAGTATTTGGGCTTGAGGATAAGCGTGTCCAATTCACCCCTGACCTTATGCCAGCCGATATTCTTGGCTCCGAAATCCTGGAGGAAAGTGACACGGGGCAACGTTCGTTCCGCTTTCTCAAGGGACCCGTTTTCGCCCAGCTCCTGATGGCCGATGAAATCAACCGTGCCAGCCCCCGCACCCAGTCCGCCCTGCTGCAGGCCATGCAGGAACAGCGCGTGTCGGTGGCCGGCCAATCCTACGACCTGCCGTGGCCGTTTCATGTCCTGGCCACCCAGAATCCCCTGGAGCAGGAAGGAACCTATCCGTTACCGGAAGCCCAGCTCGACCGGTTCCTGATGCAGGTGGATGTGGGCTATCCCGATCGTGACGCCGAACGCCGTATGCTGATCGCCACCACAGGAATCGCGGAAGCCCCGCTTGTTCCCGTAACGTCTGCGGCCATGTTGCGCGCCATGCAGCGGCTGGTACGGCACATACCGGTGGGTGAGAGCGTGATTGATGCCATTCTAACCGTGGTCCGGGCCGGCCGGCCGGAAGAATCCCCCCTTCCCCTCGTCCACCGTCACGTGGCATGGGGGCCGGGGCCACGGGCCAGCCAGGCCCTGCTGCTGGCGGCCCGGGCCCGGGCCGTGCTGGACGGTCGTCTGGCCCCTTCGATCGATGACGTACTGGCCCTGGTTCAGCCTGTCCTGCGCCATCGCATGGCCCTGACCTTTGCAGCGCGTGCCGAAGGCGTGACGATCGCCAGCGTGATAGAGACCTTGTGCCAGACCATCTGCTGAATGACGGAGTGGCGTCTTCCATCCGGTCACGCAACGGAAGGCCAAGGCCGGAAAGGCGATTCCCGCCGAAGCGCGACTGTATGCAGCAATTCTCAGTATGGAATACATTCCAAGTCACCTTGACAGATTTCACTCCCCCCCGAGGAGGCAGGCCTCCTTCAGAAGGAGGGTCTTCCGTCCAGGGGGAGGGGATTATACTTGAGGGGGCAGGCAACGATTCCACACCTTGCCGGGGCAGGCTTGTATGCATACGGTGGCCTGGAGGGAAAGGAGGGTGCAGGGATGCCTGTTCTGCAAATCAGTGTCGTTCCCATGATGAGAATCGCTGGACTGTATGCACACGGCTCTGCCGTGGCGGTGTGTGGGAGGGCTGTTTTTTACAGATGACAGCCCTCCTTCCCCTGGATGGAGAAGGGCTTGCGGGGGAAGCAGACTTGACCCTCTTGGGGTTGAATGCTCAAGAAGGCAGGTGCTGACGCTCCTGGGAGCGATGATCGGTCATATCATGGATAAAACGGCCGCCGATGGCAAACAGCCCCATGACGAAACATGCAAGGGTCTGCGAGTCCGTGCCGAGAGGCTGGGGACGCCCTTGCCGCCGTTGCTGGTCGCGGCGGAACGGGTGGCGGCGACCGTGACGGCCGGTCTGCATGGCCGCCGCCGGGTTGGGCCGGGCGAGACCTTTTGGCAGTTTCGCCATTACCAGTCTGGCGATCCGGTTCGCAGCATCGACTGGCGCCGCTCGGCTCGCTCGGATTCGCTTTATGTCTGCGAGCATGAGTGGCAGGCGGCGCAATCGGTATGGCTGTGGTGCGACGGCTCACCTTCCATGGCCTACCACGCGCAGGCCACCTTGCCCACCAAAGGCGAGCGGGCGGCCCTGTTGTGCATGGCGCTGGCCGTGTTGCTGATGCGCGCCGGAGAGCGGGTGGCTCTGCTGGGGAGTGCCCCCCCCCCCCCCCCGCCGGGGAGGAACGGCCCGGCCTGGGAGAGGCCGCGCTGTTGCGGCTGGCCGACGGCCTGACCCGTCGTGCGGAAATCGGCAGAGGCCTTGCGGATCTTTCCCTTACGATCATCCCCCGTGCGTGCCACGGCAAGGTGGTGCTGGTGAGCGATTTTCTTGATGATCCGGCAACCCTTGAAAGGGTGGTACACGGCATGACCGAAGGCGGTGTGAGAGGGCATTTGTTGCAGGTTCTGGATCCAGCGGAGGAAACACTGCCTTTTGCCGGGCGAATCCGGTTCGTCGATCTTGAGGACGCCGGAATCGTCGAGGTCAGCCGGGTACAAGATCTGCAAGAAGCCTATGCGCGGCGTATCGCCAATCATCGTGCCGGAATCGCAACCATGGCAGGCATGGCAGACTGGACTTTTGCCGTTCATCGGACCGATGCGCTAGCCACGGCTGCCCTCCTGTCGCTGTTCATGGCGCTGGAAACCCGTCAGAAATCATAATGGATACCGAGTCGACCCGTCCGTCCGCGTGGCGTTTCTGCCGGTCGGATTTGATCCTGTCGGCCCTCCTGTCGCTCATGCTATGACGTGTCGATTGCTATGCCTTGAGCAGGGTCTTGTGGATCTGAGCAAGGTCTGGGCAAGGCACGAGCCTGAACGGGACTGTCATGGGTGGGTTTGCCTTCACTGCGCCGCTGGCCTTACTGCTTCTGTTGGCTCTGCCCGCAATGTGGTGGCTATTGCAGGTGATTCCACCGGCGGCGCGACGGGTCCCCTTTCCGGCGGTACGCTTCTTGCGCGGGCTTGAAACTGGAACGACGCAACACGAAGCAGCGCGGATACCGTGGGGCCTGCTGTTGTTGCGCCTGGTGGTGGCCGTGCTGGTCATCGTCGCCATGGCCCATCCGATAGTGGGAGACCAGAGCAATCTGGAGGGGCATGGCACGGTAGTGCTGGCTATCGATGATGGCTGGGCAGCCGCTGCCGATTGGGCAGCGCGCCGTGCCGTCACCCTGGAACTTCTGAACGAAGCCGAGCGGACCGCACGTCCGGTGATGCTTCTCACCACTGCCCCTCCCGCTGATGGCGGTGTTCTGGCCGCAACATCGGTCATGCGGGCAGGCAGCCTGAAATCCATCGTCTGGTCCCTGAACCCGAAGCCATGGCCGGTCGATCGCGGCGCTGCGATCTCTGCCCTGAATCACGCCCCGCCGCAAGGGTCGGCCCATGCCGTATGGCTTGCCGATGGCGTGGAGGATGGGCACGCCGCCGCGTTTGCCGCCAGACTGCAACGTCTGGGCGGCCTAACCGTTGTCCACAACGACAAGGCAGCCGTCCGGCTGCTCCTGCCTGCGCCGCCCATGGCCGGTGACCTGGGGGCGATGGTCCACCGGGCCGTATCTGGGAAAGACACGGCCCTGGCCGAAGTGGTCTTTCTCCGGGCTCTGGACGAAACCGGCCACGTTCTGGCCCGTCAGGCCCTGCCGTTGGCGGCCGGCAGTTCCGTCGTGCAAGGGGCCGTGCCCCTCCCGGCCACGCTGCGCAACCAGGTCGTTCGCCTCGATCTGGAAGAGGGGGCGGCTTCGGCGGCAACGGTTATCCTACTGGATGCCCGGTGGGGTCGGCGCATGGTCAGACTCGTATCAGGGACATCGTCACAGGCCGCCGTACCGCTCGTCAGCGATCTTTATTATCTGGAACGAGCGCTGGAGCCCATGGCTGAAGTGCAGCACGGGACGATCGCGGACCCGCTGTCTGGTGATCTGTCCACGCTGGTACTGGCCGATGTCGGTCCCCTGTCTGACGAAGCCATCCAGCGCTTGCTGGCATGGGCTGAAGCGGGTGGCACTGTGATCCGTTTCGCCGGTCCAAACCTGGCCAGCGGTGGCGACCCGCTCTTGCCGGTGCGTCTGCGCCTGAACGGGCGTATCACGGGTGGCACGCTGACCTGGGACCAGCCGTTGCCTCTGGCCCCTTTCGAGGCCGACAGGCCCTTCACCGGTCTGGCGGTGCCTGCCGATGTGCGGGTGTCGGCACAGGTTCTGGCTGAGCCTTCCGTTGAACTGGAGGCCAGAACCTGGGCCCGCCTTGCCGACGGCACGCCGCTTGTCACCGGCGCAGCGGCCGGTCAGGGCTGGATCGTACTGGTCCACACCACGGCCAACGCCCGCTGGTCCAACATGGCCTTGTCGGGGCTGTTCGTGGAGATGTTGCAGCGCCTGCTGAATCTGGGTCGCAACGGGAGCGGCGGCTATGTCTTCCTACCGCCCCTGGAAGTTCTTGATGCTTTCGGTCGCCTGACTGCGGCAACCGGCACGGTCCTGCCGCTTCCGAACGGCGGCACCGGCGTACAGCCCGGCCCACGTCATCCGCCCGGTTATTATGGTACGGCCACGTACCGGCAGGCCTTCAACCTGTCGCCGGCCGTGCTCGCGTTGGCACCCCTGCCGCCCCCACCAGCTGGGACCAGTACGTCAAGTTTTGCCGCTGTTGGTTCCTTCTTCGATCTCAGGCCATGGCTGTTGGGAGTCGCCTTAAGTCTGGGGAGCGTTGAGGGCGTGGTTGCGCTGCTGATGCGGGGGGCCGTCAGGCGTTTGTGGATTGTGGGCAGGGCCGCTCTCATCGGGAGCACGCTGACAGGCCCGTTTCCCCTTGCCCAGACGCTTTCCGTATCGGCACCAGGCGATGCCTTTGCCCTGGCGGCAGGGCTCGAGACCCGTCTGGCCCATGTCCGCAGCGGGGAACCGAGAGTGGATGAAATCGTTCATCTGGGCCTGAAAGCCCTGAATGGGCTGCTTGCCGGCCGCACCGCCGCTGTCCTGGCCGAGCCGGTGGCAGTGGACATTGAAAAGGACGAGGTGCTGTTCTTTCCCCTGCTGTACTGGCCGGTTGCCACCCAGCCGGCGGCGGCACCACCCCTGTCACCAGAGGCTGGGGCCAAAGTGGATGCCTATATGCGTCATGGCGGCATGATCTTGTTTGATACCCGCGATGCCGGGAGCGAGGCGCCGGAGCGGCTGCGCACGCTGCTGGGAACGGTGCCCATCCCGCCGCTGATGCCGGTCAGCCAGGACCATGTGCTGACCCGTTCGTTCTACCTGTTGCACGATCTGTCTGGTCGGCTGGCGGGTGGTACGGTGTGGGTGGTGCGCGAGCCAGAAGGCAATGATGGTGTCTCGCCGCTTGTCATCGGCAGCAACGACTGGGCAGGAGCATGGGCCACCGCGACAGCCCGCCCCCTCCTGCCAGTCCTGCCCGGTGGCGAGCGTCAACGCGAGCTGGCGTATCGTTTCGGTATCAACCTGGTCATGTATGCCCTGACTGGCAACTACAAGGCCGATCAGATGCATCTGCCCACCGTTCTGGAACATCTGTCCCGATGATTGCACTGCCTTCTTTCTTCCTGCCGGGGGTGGGTTTAACCGATGTCACATTTTCTCCCCTTCTGCCGGGGAGCCTGTGGGCATTGCTGGGCGGCGTGAGCCTGCTGGCTATCGTCGCGGCACGGCCTCTGCCCTGGCTGCGCGTCCTTTGGGTCGGCACCCTGCTGCTCGCCCTGCTTGATCCCACCTTGATCTACGAGCAGCGGCGGCCGCAAAACGACGTAGCCGTGGTGGTGGTGGACGATAGTCCGAGTCAGGACATCGGTGATCGTCGCCGCCAGACCGAAACCGCCTTGGCCCGCCTGATGGAGAAACTTGCCGCCCAGCCTGACCTGGAGATCCGGGTAGAGCGGCTTGGAACGGCCGTCGAAGACACGCAGCTGTTCGCAGCCGTGCGCCGGGCTGTTGCCGATCTGCCGCCGCGTCGGCTGGCCGGTGTAGTCCTGATCACCGACGGCCAGGTGCACGACGTGCCAGCCGGCACCGTTGGCCTGTCCGGACCGCTCCACGCCCTCTTGACCGGCCATCCGCATGAGGGGGACCGTCGCCTGGTGATCGAGCTTGCCCCTGGCTACGGTCTCGTGGGCCAGCAGGTCACGGTCATGGTGCGTGTAGAGGATACGGGCAGCCTCGGCGTTCGTGACGTTGGCCCTGTCCCCCTGCGGGAGACCCGCCTGACCATCCAATCCATACCTATGCCGCCGCATACGCTTGCTATCCCGGTGGGCCTCAGTCATCCCGTTCCGGTTGCAATCGAACACGCTGGTCCTCATACCGTGGCCATGACGGTTGAGCCCGGTCCGGCCGAGCTGTCGCTTGTCAACAACCGGGCGGTGGTGACGATCAACGGCGTCCGCGACCGGCTGAAAGTGCTTCTGATTTCGGGTAAGCCCCATTCCGGCGAACGGACCTGGCGCAACATTCTGAAATCCGATGCCAATATCGACCTGGTTCACTTCACCATTCTTCGGCCCGTTGAAAAAGACGACTACACTCCTCTTACCGAACTGGCCCTGATCACCTTTCCCATACGCGAGTTGTTCGAGGCAAGGCTTCACGATTTCGACCTGATCATCTTTGACCGGTATGGCCGCTACAACCTGATTCCCTTCGACTATCTCGACAACATCAGACGGTTTGTGATCAAGGGCGGAGCGGTGTTGCTGGCGGTAGGCCCCGAATTTGGTGAGATCACCAGCCTGGCGGAAACGCCTCTCAAGGAGATCCTGCCGGCCCGGCCCAACGGGCGTCTGATCGCGCAGGGATTCACGCCTGCCCTGACTGACAAGGGCCTGCGTCACCCGGTCACGGGGGCATTACCTTCGTCGTCCCGCTGGGGGCGGTGGCTGCGGCAGGTGGGGACCGAGGCGGGGCATGGCGACGTGCTGATGACGGGTGCCGGGCAACTCCCCCTCCTGATTCTGGACCGCGTGGGGGCAGGACGGGTGGCGCTGCTGTTATCCGACTCGCTCTGGCTGTGGGCCCGTGGTTACGAGGGGGGCGGTCCCCATGCCGAGCTCTTGCGTCGGCTGGTGCACTGGCTGATGAAGGAGCCAGCCCTGGAAGAGGAGGCTCTGACAGCCGAGGCGCGCGGTAATACACTGGTTGTGAGCAGCCGCCGCCTGCACGATGAACCGGACCACGCCGTCGTCATCACCATGCCCGACGGGGCCGAGCGGTCCCTGGCACTGACCGGGCAGGCGCCTGGCCAGGCTGCAGGGACCCTGACCGTTCCTGAACCCGGCCTGTACCAGGTAACGAATGGACGCCAGAACGCCGTTGCCGCCGTTGGTGCCATCAACCCGCCCGAATGGATGGACCTGCAGGCCACCGACCGGCTTCTGGCCGGCCCCGTCCGGGCCAGCGGAGGAGGAGTATTCTGGCTGTCCGGAAACAGTGTTCCCGAGGTGCGGCGAATCTCTCCCGGACAGGCTGCCGCCGGGGTAACCTGGCTGGGATTGCAGGCCAACGGCGATTCCCTTGTGACCAGCATCGTCAAAGTCCCCCTCCTTCCCGTGATCCTGATTGTGAGCCTTGGGGTCCTGGTCGGCGCCTGGTATCGGGAGGGGCGTGCCTGAGGGGGAGAAAGGAAGAAAGGATAATATGGGGGAAACCTTCCAGTCTCCCCCACGGCGTGGACGCTTCACAACTTCACGACAACGCGGCCCACGCACCAGGTTCGCTGGGGCATTATCCAACCGGCTCCTTGCGCGCCTTGGCATACCCAAGCGCATTCAGAACTTCCTTGATTTCCCCGAGGATGGCTGGGTCATCGATGGTGGCCGGCATCTTGTAAGGCTGGTCATCGGCGATCTTCTGGATCGTGCCGCGCAGGATTTTGCCAGAACGGGTCTTGGGCAGACGCTTGATGACGGTGGCCGTCTTAAAGGTGGCCACGGCGCCGATCCGTTCGCGCACCATGGCGACTAGTTCGGCCGTGATCTGCGCTTCCGGTCGGGTCACGCCGGCCTTCAGACAGATGAAACCGAGCGGAATCTGGCCCTTCAGCGCATCAGCTACCCCGACCACGGCGCACTCGGCTACGTCGTGATGGGAGGCGAGCACCTCTTCCATGGCGCCGGTGGACAAACGATGCCCGGCGACATTGATGATGTCGTCGGTCCGGGCCATGACGTAGATATAGCCGTCTTCGTCGATGTAGCCGGCGTCTCCCGACTGGTAATAGCCGGGATAGGTATCAAGGTAGGACTTGCGGTAACGGTCCTCACGCTGCCACAAGGTTACCAGACTGCCTGGCGGCAGGGGCAGCTTACAGACCAGCGGGCCGCTCTGGCCAACTGGTGCGGGGGATCCGTCCTCCCCCATGGCCTGGACGTTCCACCCCGGTGCCGGCCGCGTGGGTGAGCCGTAGCGTACGGGATAGTGGTGCAAGCCAAGGCAGTTGGCGGCAATGGCCCAGCCGGTTTCGGTTTGCCACCAGTGATCGATGACCGGAACCTTCAGGCAATGTTCGGCCCACTGAATGGTATCGGGATCGGAGCGCTCACCGGCCAGGAATAGGGCGCGGAAACCGGCCCCAGCCACGTCGTATTTCTTCAGGAATTCGGCATCGGGATCTTCGCGCTTGATGGCACGGAAGGCCGTGGGGGCGGTGAACAGCGTGCTGATGCCGTGTTCGGTGATCATACGCCAGAAGGCACCAGCATCGGGCGTGCCAACCGGTTTGCCCTCATAGACGACCGTGGTGCAGCCATGCAGGAGCGGGGCATAGACAATATAGGAATGACCGACCACCCAGCCCACGTCAGAGGCGGCCCAGAACACTTCGCCTGGTCTGACGTTATAGATGGCCTCCATGGTCCAAGCAAGAGCCACGGCATGACCCCCATTGTCGCGGACGATGCCCTTGGGATCACCGGTCGTCCCCGACGTATAGAGGATGTACAAGGGATCGGTCGCCAGTACCGGGACGCAGTCCACCGGTGGAGCGATGGCCATCACGGCGCCGTAATCAAGATCACGACCGGGAAGCAGGGCGGCTTCTGCCTCGGGACGACGGACGATGATGGTGCGTTCGGGCTTGTGGGCGGCCAGGGCGATGGCCTGATCCAGGAGGGGCTTGTAAGGAATGACCCGGCTCGCTTCGATACCGCAGGAGGCCGAGACGATGACCTTCGGCCGCGCGTCATCGATGCGGGTGGCCAGTTCATTGGGGGCAAAACCGCCAAACACCACCGAGTGGATAGCCCCGATTCGGGCACAGGCCAGCATGGCGATCAGGGCTTCTGGGATCATCGGCATGTAGAGGACCACCCGGTCGCCCTTGATCACGCCTTCTGCTCCCAGGGCGCCGGCGAAACGCGCGACCAGATCCTTGAGCGCGGCGTAAGTGATCCAGCGCTGGGAACCGGTGACCGGGCTGTCCCAAATGATGGCAAGCTGCTCGCCGCGGCCCTGTTCAACATGGCGGTCGACCGCGTTGTAACACGTGTTCACCACCGCGCCGCGGAACCAGCGGTAGATAGGCGGATGGGAATCATCAAAAACCTTGTCCCATTTCTTGTACCAGTGGATGCTTTCAGCCTTTTCTCCCCAGAATCCTTCCGGGTCCGAGAGAGAACGCTGGTAGGCCAGTTCATAGGGATTCATTTCGTGTGCACTCCCTTCTGTCGTTGTCGAGACGTGCCGTCGTTTGCATGGTCACAACGATATAAGGCCCGGATGGCCCGGCTGGTGCGAATGGGTGTAGGCTGCCAAAGGGGCCGGCAGGGGCGCGATGCAAAAGAGATCAAACGCCTCCACCGCGCCGGCAGTGTGCTGTAAAATTGTAACAGCCGCAAAGAGGATTTGTGGCGGATACAGACAGCCTGTACAACATTCATATGGCATGGGATGTATGGAACGGTTTCCGATCAAGTTGCCGAATTTTGGGCAGGTGAACGCTTCTGATCTCTCCCTGGACGGAACACCTCTGTCCTCCTGGACAGAAGACCCCCTCCCCGTGAAGGGGACACCCTCTCCCCCGATCCAAGGGGGAGGCCTGGATATGGCTAAATTCCTTCCAGTTTCTATCATGAGCCGTGCATTTCATGTGATGCTCAAGAATTACTAGGGCCTCGCGGTGGTGAGAAGCGTCTTTTCAAGGGATTGATTTCCTGCCTGCAGCGTGCAGGACAAAACAAATGTGCGACAAGAAGGACCACCCCGCGCAGAATCTCCGGAGGCCCTTCTTCACGTGACACCTTCACCGGCTCCGAACCTGAATGAAAATGACGGGAAGTGACAGGACATCGCTTTTTCCCCCCCTCGACGAGGCGACGTTTGCCCGCCTCATGCAGGGGGTAGAACCGTTCGAAACCAGACCGTGGATGGCCGTGGCCGTCTCGGGCGGACCGGACAGCATGGCGTTGTGTGTCCTGCTGGCGCGATGGACCCGGCGGAATGGTGGGGAGACGGTGGCGCTGACCGTTGACCACGGTTTGCGGCTGGAATCGGCTGCGGAAGCACGTCTGGTCGGCAAACGGGTGGCAGCCCTCGGCGTGCCACACCATGTGCTGACGCGCACGGGTCCCGCGCCACGCGCCAATATTCAGGCAACGGTGCGGACAGCCCGCTACCAGCTTCTGGAAGACTGGTGCCGGAGGCAAGGAATCCTCCATCTTGCCCTGGCCCATCATGAGGACGATCAGGCCGAGACAGTCCTTCTGCGACTAGCCCGCGGCAGTGGTGTCCAGGGGCTGGCGGCCATGGCCCCCGTCGTCTACCGCCGTGACGTGCGACTCGTACGGCCATTGTTGACAGTGGCACGGCAGCATCTGCGGGAGACCTGCATTGCCCATGACGTGGCATGGGTGGAGGATAAATACAATCAAAACGATATCTTTGCACGTGTACGGATTCGGAACTTGTTGCCTGTTTTGAAAGATGTAGGTCTGGACGCAGCCCGTTTGGCTAGCACAGCCACGAACATGGCACGTGCTAAGGCTGCCATCTGGACGGCAATGGCGACCATACTTGCTAGAAGCGCCAGCTTGCACCCGTTCGGGTTTGCCTGTCTCGATCTGGAAGCCCTGGTGGCGGCTCCGGCCGAGGTGGCACTCCGCACCCTTGCCTGCTTGCTGACGGTGGTCGGGGGGAACACCTACCCACCCCGCCTGCGCCGTCTGGAAGCGCTGCGTGAGGCTATCCTGGCGCAGACGTTTCCAAGGGGGCGGACCCTCGCGGGCTGTCTGATCCGGCCAGATCGGAACCGCCTGCTGCTGTGTCGCGAACCGGCTGCCGTTGTGCCCCCGATCGCCGTGGCGGCGGGCACGCATCTGCACTGGGATGGACGTTTCGCCCTCACCATCTCAGCGGCTGCACCGGCCGGCCTGCGTGTCGGCGCGCTGGGAGAACACGGCTGGCGTGCCGTCGTAACAACCTGCCCGGCCCTTGCCCGTTTGCCGAGCTGTGCCGGTCACGCCCTGCCCGCCCTGTATACCATCGACGGAGAAGTCCAGGTCATTCTCCCAACAGGGGAAACAGCATGCCTCCTTCCCGCCGGTGAAAGGAGGACAATCCCTGCCCGGGCTGTTTTTGCCCCTGACATCCCCGCATTGGTTCAGATATAATACCTTGCTTTGCAGAGACAGAAAACTATCTACCACTGTAGTACGTCGATCGGCGGCGGCTCCCCGTGGACGCAGGGAAGGGCTGTGAACTTGCATTCAGGAAAAAACCTCGCGCTGTGGGTCATCATCGGTCTGCTTCTGGTGGCTCTGTTCAATCTGTTCCAGTCATCAACGCCACGGATAACGCAGGCCAATCTGGCATTTTCAGACTTCATAGCCGAAGTGGAACGGCGCGAAGTCCGGGATGTGATCCTTCAGGGTCACACCGTGCAGGGCCACTTCAACGACGGCCGCATGTTCTCCACCTATGCACCGGAGGACCCGACTCTGGTTCCCACCCTGCGCGCGCATGGCGTGCGCATCTCGGCCCAGCCAAACGAAGAAAACGTCCCGACCTTGTGGAGTATCCTGATTTCATGGTTCCCGATGCTGCTTCTAATCGGCGTGTGGATCTTCTTCATGCGCCAGATGCAGTCTGGTGGTGGCAAGGCCATGGGGTTCGGCAAATCGCGGGCACGCCTCCTGGCCGAGAAGGCCGGGCGCGTCACCTTCGAGGAGGTCGCTGGAATCGATGAGGCCAAGCAGGAACTGGAAGAGGTGGTGGAATTCCTGAAAGACCCGCAGAAGTTTCAGCGCTTGGGGGGCAGGATTCCGAAGGGAGTCCTTCTGGTCGGCCCGCCGGGCACCGGCAAAACCCTGCTGGCCCGTGCCATCGCGGGGGAAGCTAACGTCCCGTTTTTCACCATCTCGGGTTCGGACTTCGTTGAAATGTTCGTAGGAGTCGGTGCCAGCCGGGTCCGGGATATGTTCGAACAGGGCAAGAAAAATGCGCCCTGCATCATCTTTATCGATGAGATTGATGCGGTCGGACGGCATCGCGGTGCCGGTCTGGGGGGCGGTAACGACGAACGCGAGCAGACCCTGAACCAGCTCCTGGTCGAGATGGACGGGTTCGAGTCGAACGAAGGGGTCATCCTGATCGCTGCAACCAACCGGCCCGATGTGCTGGATCCTGCCTTGATGCGTCCAGGCCGTTTCGATCGGCAGGTAGTGGTGCCGAATCCAGATGTACTAGGACGAGAGAAGATCCTGAAAGTGCACATGCATAAAGTGCCGCTTGGATCTGAGGTGAATGCTAAGGTGTTGGCACGCGGAACGCCCGGCTTCTCTGGTGCCGATCTTGCCAATCTGGTCAACGAAGCAGCTCTGCTCGCGGCGCGTCACAGCAAGCGGGTGGTCACCATGGCCGAATTCGAGGCCGCCAAGGACAAGGTCATGATGGGTGCCGAACGGCGCTCCATGGTCATGAGCGAGGAGGAGAAGCGCCTGACCGCCTATCACGAGGCGGGTCATGCCATCTGCGCCCTGCACAGTCACCACTCCGATCCCATTCACAAGGCGACCATCATTCCGCGCGGCCGGGCACTTGGCATGGTCATGCGGTTGCCGGAAGGAGATCGTATCTCCACGTCGCGCGCTAAGATCGAGGCTGATCTGACGGTATTCATGGGAGGGCGGGTGGCCGAAGAACTGGTGTTTGGCACCGAGCGGGTCACCAGTGGCGCGGCCGCCGACATCAAAGCTGCCACTGACTTCGCCCGTCGCATGGTATGTGAGTGGGGCATGAGTGAAAAGATGGGACCGCTTGCCTATGCCGAAGCGGACGAGGAAGTGTTCCTGGGCCATTCCATCACGCGGCACAAGCACATCTCCGATGAAACCGCCCGCAAGGTGGACGAGGAAATCCGCCGCATCATCGAGGAAGCCTATTGTCGGGCGCGGGAAATCCTGACTGATTATCGCCATGAGCTTGGAACGCTGGCCAAGGGACTGCTGGAATACGAAACCTTGTCGGGGGATGAGATCCGGTCGCTTCTCGCCGGGGAACCGGTGGTGCGCGAGGAAGAGGACCCCCCGCCGCGCGACAATGGCCGCCGCTCCTCGGTCCCGGATACGGGTCACACCGCGTCGGGCAGCCGTCATGGCTACCCACCCCCGGAGCCGCAGCCGGAGGTCTAGGGGTCAGGCGTGGCTCCAGAGGATGCCTCTCCGGCGGTGAGGCCCCCCTCTCCCCGGCCGGCACACACTCCCTCCCCCTCGATGGGGGAGGGGAGCGCTTTTGCGTTGACGGTGTGTGATCCCCCCCCCCCCGGCAGGAATTGCTCGGCTGGATCTGCCCGTCAGCGGCAGGGATTCGAAGGGGGGTATGGGGCAACGCCATTGCAATGCGCCGGGCGCGTGGGCCTCTTGTCCGCAAATCGTGATGGGCGGAATATCCCTCCGCGCAAGGAGAGTCAATCCGACCGGCGGCCGTTCCAATGCAACGTCGTCAGGGCTTGACCCCTTCTGCCTCGATTCTGGCATGTCGCTTGCCTGCTCTCTCGGATAGTCATTGGTGTGTGGCGAGGTCAGTCATGTCTGTCAGTCGCATCCTGAACACGTTTCTACCCTGCCAGCCCTGGCCAGTTCCCGTATCAAGGATATCGCCGCTTTCGAAGGCGTGCGCGACGATCTGCTGATCGGCTATGGCCTGGTGGTCGGGCTGAACGGTACCGGCGATTCGTTGTCGGAGATGGCCTTCACCAAGGAGAGCCTAATCGGCAGGCAAGAACGTCTTGGCATTAATATCCGCGATTACCGCAACACAGAAATGGAAGCCAAGAACATTGCCGCCGTGATGGTCACAGGCGTGCTGCCTGGTTTTGCCCGCCAGGGCCGCCCGCATGGATATCAACATCAGTGCTCTGGGCGATACGAAGAATCTAAGCGGTGGGACGTTGCTGGTGATGCCCCTGATCAGGGCCGATGGCGAGGTCTATGCCGTGGCCCAGGGGAGACGATCCAGGTCAGTGGTTTCACCGTCGCCGGCAAGGCTGCAAACGTGACCAGGAACATCCCCACCGCCGGACGTATTCCGAATGGTGCGATCGTGGAACGGGAAATTTCCTTTGCCCTGGCCAGTCCGCACAAGATCAACATTGCCCTGCGCAATCCGGATTTCACCACGGCCCGTTGCATGGCCCAGGCCATCAATGCCTTCGTCGGCACCACGGCGGCGCGCGTCCCAGCGATCCCGGCACGGTAGAGCTGGTCGTTTCATCGAACTATAGCTGCGACGTGGTCGGCCTGTTGACCGATATCGAGCAGCTGCGCGTCGCACCCGACACGGTGGCCAAGGTGGTGATCAACGAAACCACCGGGACGATCGTCATCGACGAGAACGTGCGGATTTCCGCCGTCGCCATCGCCCAGGGGAATCTCACTATCAAGGTGACGGAGACACCGCAGGTGTGTCCGCAGCCAGCTCCCTTCACCGGCGTCACCCAGGACAGCGGCGGCATCCAGACCATGGGGGTGGACCGGACGCAAATCGAGGTGGATGAAGACAAAAAGAAGAAGCTTATCATGCTCGCGAAGGCGGTGTGACACTGCGAAGCCTCGTCGACGGCCTGAATGCGCTGGGGGTGGGGCCGCAGGACATGATCGCGATCCTCCAAGCGATCAAGGCGGCCGGCGCCTTGCGTACCGATATCGAGGTGATATGAGCGCAAAGAGCAAACCGCAAGGGAGACAAGGGCCATGACGACCGATCTTCTCTTCACCCCGGCGCGGCTGGCCATGCAGGCTGCTGGACCACAGGCGGGAAAGTATGGGGCACCTCACCCGCCGCGATACGGGCTAGCGCCGAGCAGTTCGAGGCTATGTTCGTTGCGGAAATGCTGAAACCCATGTTCGAGAGCCTGCCGACCAACGGCCTGTTTAGCGGTGGCCATGGCCTCGCTATGGTCCACAGCCTGCTCGTGGATGAATACGGCAAGCTAGTGGTGTAGCATGTGGCTTGGGTCTCGCCGATCAGGTGATGGAAACGATGCTGCACATGCAGGAGAGACAAGAAAGACAGGAGGAGATCGACCCATGAGCGCGACCCCGAAGCCTCCCGACAAACCAAGGGAAAAGCCCGGCGTGAGGGCTCGCCTGCAACCGCCCGGCTAGAAAATCGCGACCGCGCATCGTGTCTTGCAACACGCCGAACCGCCAGCCTATCCGACCATGCCACCTGCCGCCATCGGGCCGGCGACACTGCCGGCCCGGCGCAAGGTCAATCAGCTTGTCGAAGTGGTCGCGAAATGCTGTGCGATCTGTTCGAGGCCGAGAATGCCGCTCTCCGGGCGCACAACATCGCAAAAGTGCGCGAAGGCGCGACACGCAAGGAAAACCTAATCCGGTTTTACATCGAACTGATGACGGACGTTGCCGGCCATACGGACATCCTGAAGACGTTCGAGGAACCGCAGCGCGTCCATCTGAAAGCCAGGGCGGAACAACTGCACAGGAGGCCGGCATGGAAGCCAACCGTCGTCTTCTGGAGGCCAATCTGGATGCCTGCAACCGGATGATCAGAGTGGTCGTGAATGCGGTCAGGAAAAGGTGCTGCGCCCATGCCCTTTATGATGGCCGAAGGGACGCTGGTCCGATTCATCCTGGGGGAACGGGGATAGCCCTGACGCTTGGTGCCGATGCTTGAGGATGATCTTCAGACCCGCCAGAAAGGCCGGTGAGAAACCTATCACGGGAAGCAAACGACGATGACGCTGACATTGGGACTGGGCGCCGCCTTGAGCGGCCTTCTCAGCACCCGCAAGGGGCTGGATCTGACGGCGCACAATATTGCCAATGTGAATACGGAAGGATTCACGAAAAAGAGCTTAACCCAAGTCACCCACGTCCTGAACGGGCATGGCGTCGGAGTCGAGGTGATGAATACTACCCGCGAGGTAGACTGGACGAGGGTCTACTGCGTGACACCCGGCGTGAAAGTGGTATTCTCAAATAGTTGGAAGTTCTTGGCACCTATTCTGATCGCCTTCAGGATCTGTTCGGTACCCCGGCGGCTAACACCTCCCTCAGTCGTGCCATCAATGGCGTAGCCGCGGAGCTGAAAGTGCTGGCAGTCAGTCCCAGCAGTGCCACCGCCCAGGCTTCAGCGGTCGACAGCGCCTTCCGCCTGATACAGAAGCTGAACAGCCTCTCCGCGAACGTGCAGAATCTGCGCAAGCAGACCGACGAGGTGATCACTGCCAATGTGGACAAGATCAACGGGCTGCTGGAACCCATCACCACCCTGAACGACAAGATCGTCCGCGACCTGGCCACCGAGTGCGGTGCCGCCGATTTGATGGACCAGCGCGACCTCGCCCTGCACCAGCTTTCAGAACTGCTGGATATCCAGGTGTTCACCCGCCGAAACCGGGGCCATGGTGGTGTTCACCACCAGCGGCACCACCCTCTCCCACAATGCGGTAACGGTGATCAGCCCCTGGCAGAGCAGGGCCAGCGGTTCTTTCGATGGCATCGAGATCGGCGCCGTGGATATCACGAGCGAGATCCGGTAGGGGCGGCTCAAGGGCATAATCAACCTGCGCGATAGTATACTGCCAGATCTGCGACCGAACTTGACCGGCTCGCCAGGACCCTGCAAACAGAGGTCAACCAGGTGCACAACCACGGCGTCGGCTTTCCAGATCTGCCGACCGAAATGATCGGCACCCGGCGATTCATCGCACCGGATGAGCAGAGCATCACGATCGCCGGCACAGTACGGATGATTCTGATCGACAGTGGCGGGGCGGAAGTGGCCTCGGATACCCTGTTCAGCCTGATGGGCGATATCGAGACCGGGACCATCGAGGACATCAGGGATGCCATCTCTTAATGCCGCGCTCGACACCGCCGCTGCCGATTACGCGTCAACCAGCGATAGGTGGTTGCCCATCACGATTCCTTCCTCGGCCGGCGTGGGTCTTGTCTTCCGCGACGAGGTTTCGGAGAGCGACTGCACACCCTCGCCGGTGCCACCATTGCCTTTGATGCCGACGGCAATGGCGGCACGGATGAAACGGTCTCGGGCTTTGCCAATTTCTTTGGTCTCAACGACTTCTTTGTGAACGACAGCCGTAACTGGATGTGGGAATCGTCCCTTCTCACGACCAAAAGGACAGTAGGCGCAAATGGTACATTGGCTTTCAGCGATGAAAGCAATGGAATCAATTTTGGCGTGATCGGAGTGCGTTCCACTGACACCCTCGCCACCAGGATTAACGATGATGCCGCTTTGAACCAGGTTCTCAAGGCGGAAGTGGTGCCGGAAGGAGGGGGGAAGCGGCTGCGCATCACGTATTGGGAGGGTGAGGAGGTCGTGATCACCCAGACGGACGGTACGGGTGTGATGGAAGCCCTCGGGCTCGCCCGGGGTATGACCGGGTTGGCCGGATCGCTCACGGTGCGGTCGACGTCGTGGCCACCCCCCAGAAGATCGCCCGCAATTTTCCCCAGTGGTCGGGAGATCTTCAAGCCTATGCGGTCAGCAATGGCGACAACACGATCATCAACCGATTGTCCAACCTGTTCACCAAAGACGTGGCATTCGATCTCGCCGGGGATCTCTCCGACACGATGCGAACCTTTGCCGATTACGCCGCGACGCTCATCACCTACAATGCCCATGAGGCTTCCATCATCCAGACCCAACGCGACTACCAGAAGGGTCTGCACGAGGCTCTGGCCCTGAAATCAGCCGAGATCAGCGCCCCGTCAACCTTGACGAGGAGCTGTCCCGCCTGATGATCTACCAGCAGGCTTATACGGCCGCGGCCAAGGTTATCCGGACCACGCAGGCCATGCTTGATGTCCTGAACAATCTCATTCGCTGAGCCATCCGCTAACAGGAGGTCACGGTTATGCCCCGGGTTGCTTCATTCGTCTCGTATCAGGTCATGGTCAACCGCATGCTGGATGTCCAGAAACGGATTCAGATCGGCTAGGTGCAGATCTCAACTGAAAAGAAAGTTCAGACCTACAACGGTATCGCCGGTGATGCCATGCGGCTGATCAATTTCGAGAATCAGCGCGACATAGCCCAGCGCTTCATCGTCAATAACGTGACGGCTGAATTGCGTCTGAAAACCGAAGAGATTTCCGTCACGGCGATCGGGAATCAGATCCGGGAGTTCCGCAATGCCCTGGTCAACTTCGACCAGCTTGATTTGCGCAATCTCAATGCCGAGAAGGAAGGAGCGATCCAGGACATCCAGAACCAGGCTTTCAACGCCATGAAGAATATCGAGTCGCTGCTGAACGTGTGCCTGGAGGGGCGTTACCTGTTCTCCGGTGGCAACCCCGTGACGCCTGCCTGGCTACGACACAGCCCGAAAGCCTTCTAGGCTGCCCTATCCGGGCACCGATGGGGCTTCATTCCCAATCACCCGTGTCCAACACACGGGAAATTCGACGTTCACAAACAAGATGTAGGGCCCCCAGGTGTTCACATCGACCGGCCTCACAAACGGGACCCTGACGGTCGCGCCCCCTCCGGACCACGGTGGTCTGACCTTTAACGATAGCACCGGAACCATCATCGCTGCCACTATGGATGCCTTCGCGGGTCTGCCGGTGGGGGCAAGGATCGCCATCAGTGGGACCGGTACCAATGATGGCTTTTACACGATCACGGCTAATGACGGAACCGCCCTCACGGCCGATCCGCCGCCGGCCGCCGCAGAAGGAACAGATTCTACGCCTGTCGTGCAACTGCACACGGTGGGCCACGGCGGCCTCACCCTCAATGCCGCATTATGGCAAGATCGCCTTCAATGCCGACAATAGCACTCTGATCATCAAGGACCTTGAGGCCATAGACGACGTGCAGGTTGGATCAACGCTCGTCGTGGCGGGGACGAAAAACAACAGCGATACCCCCCCTCTCTACACGGTCGTTGCCAGGGACAACAATGTTCTCAAGGTTATACCACCACCGTCGGCCAGCGAGGGACCAACCGGCGCGCCTGTAACCAAGTAGCTGTATAATGACAAAGTTTGCGCGGTAACAGGGAATAGTTCAGACGTAAAGACCTTGCAGGCTGATCAGCTGACGGCAGTTGGTGAGACCATCGATGGCACACCGACCATGCAGCCGCACATTTTTGACCATCTGCCGGTGGGATCCACTCTCACTGTTGCCGCCAGCGTCGCTGCCAATGCCGGCAAGATTCTGGTGATTACCGGCAACACCGGCCTGACACTTACAGTCATCCATGCTGACAGGGTAGAAGCGGGTAATGCATCAACCCTCTTTGCCTTCGCCCCCAAAAGCTATTACAGGGGCGATCAGCTTAACCTGGACCACAGCACCGACGAGGACCGTACCATCGCGCTTGGCATCAACACTTCCGACCCGGCGTTCGAGAAAGCGCTGCGGGCGATTGCCACCATCGCCCAGGGGGGAGGGGGGCTTGGCCGACAACGAATCCCGGATCGAATTCGCCATGAACCTCCTGAACGACGCCCTGGAACATGACGTGATCGAGATGGCCCACGAGGAAACTGGCGTCACGAACACTCTGCACAGCATGCTTGGCCGCAATCTTGTCCTCCTTAAGGAGGGAAACACACATCACGAGGATCTCATCGCCTTTCTTGATGTCAACATGATCGAGATGGAGAACGCCGACAAACTTGAAGCTGTCACACGGCTGAATGCCGATGTGACGGCGCTCGAGATCGCGATGAAGACTCTTGCCCGGATCACACAACTGAGTCTTGCCACATACCTGCGAACCGCCGGGCGCGCGCCGCACCTGGATGCTTTCAGAGCGGTTTGCGATCGGATCGGATCACTTTCTTTTGGAGCACGGGCGTCTCCGCCCAAAAATTCCGGCGGGAAGACTCCCTTCTCCTTGGGTCGGGGGAGGGCTGACAAGGTCCAGGTGGAAAGGGGATGGCTTTCATGCTCCCTCCTTACAACCGCTCGGACAGCCAGATAGCCAGTCGGGAACCAGTCTTGATGACTGTGCTCAGGAGTGGATAGGCCGGGTGTTGCAGGGCTCCATGGGCGAGAGCGGTCTCACGGTGCACCAGCTCGTCGTCGCGGTATTTCAGGACCACATCCCGCAGTTCGGACTCTGCCCTACCCAGGATATGCGCCTGTTGAGCGTAATGCTCCTCGATCACTTCCTCGACGGCAACGGTGCAGACCATGGCCGTCTTCTCCCCCAGCAGAGCGGTGCCGGCCCCCAGGGCAAAACCCATGACGTGCCAGAGCGGCTGCAAGACCGTGGGGCGAACGCGGCGCTGCACCAGTAGCCTGTTGAATGTTGCGAGATGGATCTTCTCGTTCTCCGTCATCGCGCGCAGGGCGGTAGCGCAGTCCGCATGCTTCAGAACGGCCATTTGACCTTCATAAATGCGAACGGCACCGTATTCGCCGGCCTGGTTGACACGAATCATGCGCGCTACAATCTCTTGGCGAGACGGGTCACCAGGCAGGCGACGGAGATCAGAAGAGCGGGACAGGTCAGGGGGGGGCATCGTCAGACATTCCGGGAGGCCCTCCACCACGACTTCTGGCTGGCCGCGGCCATGCACAGCATCGCCAACCCCAGCGAAGCCAGCAGATTGTAGCCGCTGAGCGAGAGGCCGAACAGAGACCATTGGACAACATCACAAGAAACTTCGGCGGGCCGCTCCAGAGCCGCCTGAAGGTCGGCCAGGGACAGGGGGACTTCTGCCACGGTGGTACAAACAGATGCCGTCCACCAGTGATTTTCTATCCCCACGTGATAAAAGGCAAGACCGGCATTGCCCCCGAACGTCACCCCACACAGGGCAACCAGGACGCGACGGTAAGGCAAGGACAGGCTCGCAGCCCCCACCGCCAGCAGAGCCGCCACGAGGTACGGCAGGCGCTGGTACAAACACAAAATGCAGGGAGCGAAGTCAAAGCCGAACTCCATCACCAGCGTTGTCCCCAGAACCGTCACACTTGCCAACAGAATTACAACCGGAATTATCTGTTGCGATGGTAGAAAGGCCATATGCATGCTCCTTGCCTTTCTTACCGTATCAGAAAATTTTCAGAAGCAGGAATCCACCCACCACCACGATCCCGATTCCCAACGTCACCAAGCCCAGCTGTCGCTCGATGAAAGCGCGAATCGGTGCTCCGAAATGCCACAGGAGCCCTGTCACCAGGAAGAAGCGCAAGCCGCGCCCTGTCAGGGAGGCAACGCCGAACACGAACAGATCGAGCTGGATCACCCCGGCCCCGATGGTAATCAGCTTGTAGGGAATGGGGGTGAAGGCGGCAACAAAGACGATCGCCGTGCCATGCTGGCTGAACGCATGACGGACGTGGGCAAAATCCTCCTGAAGCTGGTAGAAGGAAATGATTCCCTTGCCCAGTGTCTCAAACAGAAAATAGCCAATGCTGTAACCTGCCACCCCCCCTATGACCGAGGCCACGGTGCACACCATTGCATACATCCATGCCCGTGACCGTCCCGCCAGGACCATGGGAACCAGCATGACATCCGGCGGAATCGGGAACAGAGAGCTTTCGATGAAGGAAACGACGGCAAGCCACATGACAGCATGCCGATGGCCAGCCAGAGTCATGGTCCATTCATAGAGCTTTTGCAGCACGGACAGAGTCTCCAGGGTGACAACGGTACAGATTATACGCGGGCCAAGAAATCTTGACCCGCCCGCCCTCAGGCGCCGGGCGCACTCCACGCTTGGCTTTCGGCGCATACGCGCCGGGCCCGCGGTCGCGGGCCATCAAGGCCAATACGTCAAAACCTGTTAGCCTTGGTATTATACGCTGTCCGGAAGGCGCATGGTCTTCACGGAAGGGAGGCACACAAAAGATCTGTGTATACGGTAGCCCTCTGGACGGGAGGATCGGAGACAGGGAAGACTCTCGCCCGGTCGTCCTGTGGCGGGTCTCCCCAGCTGATCATGGTACGGTTCCCGGCTAGTCATCTTGAGATTGGAATGGACAACATCGAGGCCAACCCCGCGCCTCGAAAGGCTGGTGACAGTGTCCCGGCTAGACGAATCCGGATTGACACGCGCTGTGCTCAAGCAGGACCCCCCGGGAAACGTCATATGTGGACGGCCCCTTGCGTTGCAAGGGGAATTTCAGCGTTCTGTGCGACTAGGGTGAGTGCAGTCATGTGTCTGGCCTGTTTGCGCGGTTCATCTGACCGCTGGCCATGATGTGATCCACGGCTCCGCATCCCAATCATGCCCCTGGCCTCGACCGACCGTGACGACTTAAGGTTTATGCGGAGGTTGGATCATCTGGTCGCTATCACGTTGTCATCGCCCTCACAATCGTGTGCCCTGTCGTGGTTGTTGGCGTCATACGGCGGCTGCCGCCAGCTTTCGGTAGACGCCGCCATGGGCGAGGGTGGCCCAGGCAATGCGCGCCATCTTGTTGGCCAAGGCGCCGGATGCCTGGCGCGCCGGCTTGCGGGCAAGCAATCCGGCAAGCCATGGCCCATAGCCGGTGTTCATTCGCCGCAGCATGGCGGTGGCGCCGCGCACCAGCAGCGAGCGCACATAGCGGTCGCCCATCTTGGTGATGGGTCCCCAGCACTGTCTTGCCTCCGCTCGCGTGTGGCGATGGCACCAATCCCAGCCAGGCTGCGAAATCGTGCCTGGAGCGGAAGCAGCCGACCTCGCCGACGGTGGCGTGGGCGGCCACTGGGTCGCTGCCGGGAATGGTGACAAGGGCGCCAGCTCGCCGCGCCGGCGCGATACTAAGCGAGAATTTCCCGGTGCAGCGCCTCGATCTTGACATCGGCGTCCCGCAGTTGCGCCGCTAGCATCGCCATCGCCTCGTGGGCGGCGGCCGGGAGCGACGGGCCCCGGTCGGCAGCAACCGGCCATAGCGATCAGCCTGCCGAGCCCGGCCTCGCCCTGCGCGTCAATGATGCCGAATTCGGCGAGATGGGAGGACGCCCGCGTTGGCGAGCATGGTGCGCTGGATGACCAGCAGGCGGCGGGCACGGTAAAGCATCAGCGCCCCACCTGCTGGTCGAGAGCATCTTCACCGGTACGAAGCTCACGCCCTTGCTCGCTATGACCCCGCAAATCGCCGCCGCGTCGGTGACGTTGTTTTTTTTGCGCCCACGCTTGACTAGGGCTTCACATAGGCCGGTGGTAGCCGCCGCACTTGGTGGCCGAGCGCCGTCAGTTCGCGCGCCCAGTAATGGGAGGACGCGCAGGCTTCCATCTCCACCAGGCACGGCGCCAGCTTGGTAAAGAATCCGAAAACCTGGCCACGTCGCAACTGCCGGGGGATAGCCATATCACCCGCCTCGTCGAGGTAATGGACCTGGGAAACCCCCTTCGCCAGATCCAATCCGATCGTGCTAACCTCGCTCATGGGCGACCTCTCTCTATGAGGTTTTAAGTACGACAACTTTTCCTATCAAAACGTGCTTCACGATGCAATGCAATGACATGGTTCAAAGAAAAGTAGATAGATGAATGGCGTCATCTTGATAAAAGGGCAACCGGATGAAGGCTAATACCCCTAGAAACAAGATTAATTCCCTCCACTGATCCACGGAGAAGGGCTGTAGCATCCAGGCGGAAGGCTTCATGCCCTCCCCTCGATCTCTTGAAGAAAAGGCGCTTCCGGTCAGATGGAAGCGGTTCCCAGCCGCTTTTCACGCGGCCGGAGGCTATGTCTATGCTGAACCGCCGCTGCAACCTGAAATGAGATCGCCCTGAATCCCCCCCCCCCCCCCGCTCATGCCCGCATCCGTTCTTCCAGCAGATGCTCGATGGCTTGCAGCACTGCAGAGGCTGCCCACGTGTCCGGACCACCGGCCTGGGCCAGGTCGGGGCGTCCCCCTCCGCCCTTGCCGCCCACCGCCGCAGCGCCAGCGCGGACGAGATCGATGGCACTAAGGCGCGGAACCAGATCTTCGGTGACTCCCACGACCACCGAGACCTTGCCATCGCTGTCACTCACCAGGGCCACAACGCCGGATCCGAGGTGCTGTTTGAAGGTATCGGCCAAGCCTTTCAGATCCTTCGCCGGGACCCCTTCCAGATGCCGGGCTGCGAAGGCGATTCCTTCCACCGTCTTGACGTTCCCCGCACGCTCTCTGCCGTCACCCAAGGCCAGCCTGCGGCGCATCTCAACGCTGTCCCGTTCCAGACGGCGCCGTTCTTCGACCAGTGCCGCGACCCGCGCCGGCACCTCGGCGGGTGTGGTCTTCAGGATCTCGGCCGTCTGGGCCAACCAGGCGGACTGTTCGGCGATACGGGCCTCGGCAGTGGCCCCGATCACCGCCTCGATCCGCCGCATCCCTGTCGCCACCGCGCGCTCGGCAACGATCTGGAACAAGCCGATATCGCCCGTGCGCCGGACGTGGGTTCCACCGCACAGCTCTATCGAGAACGTTTCCCGCTCCCCCATGACGACGACCCGGACTTCATCCCTGTACTTCTCGCCAAACAGGGCCATGGCACCGGCCTGAACAGCCGTTTCCGGGCCCATCAAGCGCGTCACGACGTCTCCATTGGCATGAATGTGCCGGTTGACCAGCTTTTCCACCGCACGCAGCTCTTCGGCGCTGACAGCCCTGGGATGACTGATGTCGAAGCGGAGACGATCCGGGGCGACCAGTGACCCTTTCTGGGTGACATGCTGACCCAGGACATGGCGCAAGGCGGCATGCAGAAGGTGCGTTGCCGAATGGTGTGCCCGCAGCGCGGCGCGGCGCGCCCCGTCGACGCTGAAATAGGCCACATCGCCGACCGCGATCGTTCCTTCCATGACCTGCCCGACATGCAGGTGGAGAGCCCCCAGCTTCTTCAGCGTATCGCTGACCACCACTCGTCCCTTGCCAAACACGGTAATGGTCCCGGTATCGCCCATCTGGCCACCAGACTCACCATAGAACGGCGTTTGACTGGCCAGCAGCACAACCGACGTTCCGGCTTCTGCCCGCTCGAACGGCCGACCCGCCACCACCAGGGCGGTCAGGAGACCCTCGGCTTCTTCGTTGTCATAGCCCAGGAATTCGGTGGCTCCCAGTTTGTCCTTCAGTTCGAACCATACAGATTCGGTTGCCGCTTCACCCGACCCCACCCACGCTCTGCGCGCCTCGGCCCGCTGACGGGCCATGGCAGCGTCGAACCCTTCGCCGTCTACGGTGATGCGGCGACCACGCAGGACATCCTCCGTCAGATCAAGCGGAAAGCCATACGTGTCATACAGTCGGAAGGCTACCTCCCCGGGCAGAACATCGCCTGCTGCTATGCCGGCAGTTTGTTCGTCCAGGAGCTTCAGGCCCCGTTCCAGGGTCTGCCGGAAGCGTTCTTCCTCAAGCCGCAAGGTTTCGGTGATCAGAGCCTCGGCCCGTGCCAGTTCAGGATAGACCGCCCCCATCCGCTCGACCAGGGCTGGAACCAGCCGCCACAAAAGCGGGGCACGCACGCCCATCATGTGAGCATGGCGCATGGCACGGCGCATGATGCGGCGCAGGACATATCCGCGCCCTTCGTTGGCGGGCAGCACGCCATCGGCAATCAGAAAGCTGCTGCTGCGCAGGTGATCGGCGATGATCCGGTGCGCGATGCGGTGTGGTCCATCCGGATCAGTCCGGGCGGCATGAGCTATCGCCTCGATCAGCCCCCGCAACAGATCGGTGGCATAGTTGTCGTGCCGGCCTTGCAGCACAGCGGTCATGCGCTCAAGCCCCATGCCGGTGTCGATGGAAGGCCTGGGCAGCGGGACTCGTTGGCCGTCGGCCTGTTGCGCGAACTGCATGAAGACGAGATTCCAGATCTCGACGAAACGGTCGCCATCGGTTTCTGCACTACCGGGCGGCCCTCCGGGCAGATCAGGACCATGGTCGTAAAAGATCTCGGAACACGGCCCGCACGGTCCCGTATCCCCCATCTGCCAGAAGTTGTCGGCAGTCGGAATGCGGAGGATCCTGGTTTCCGGCAGACCCGCGATCTGGCGCCACAACCGTGCGGCATCTTCGTCCGTGGCATGAACGGTCACCAGCAGCCGCTCCGGAGCCAGGCCGAACTCCCGGATTATCAGGCCCCAGGCCAGCTCGATGGCTGTCTCCTTGAAATAGTCGCCGAACGAAAAATTGCCTAGCATCTCGAAAAAGGTATGATGCCGGGCCGTATAGCCGACATTGTCAAGATCATTGTGCTTGCCGCCGGCCCGGACGCACTTCTGCGCGGTTGCAGCCCGTTGATGCGAACAGCTCTCCTGACCGGTAAAAATGTTCTTGAATTGTACCATTCCAGCGTTGGTGAACAGCAACGTCGGATCGTTCCGCGGAACCAGCGGGCTGGATGCCACCACGTCGTGCCCATGTTTCTTGAAATAGCTTAGGAACGCGGTGCGGATATCATTTGTGGTGATCATGGCTGCTGTTGATCCCAGATCGCATGGCACGCACGATGGAATGGTGCGTAAAACAATTCCTGTCAACTCCTTTCTAGTTTATGGACTTTACGTCATGCGAAAAGGGGAATGACGCATGCCAACGAACAAAGACCCAAAGAGAGTTGAGATTGGTCACCGCCTGACTGCAGCGTGCGAGGCGCTTGGCCTAAGTCAGGTTGATATCTATCGGGTACTCGATGTCTCACAAAGCTGATGGAATCAACGGGAGATGGGCGGAAAAATGCCGAACCCACTCGCGATAGACGAGCTTTCCACTCGCTACGGCATAACTATAGACTTGATCTATGCGTCTAAAACAACCAGCCTGCCCTACGAAATCGTTGGCAAAGTGCTCAAACGCGCATCGTGATTTTCCCGCTTGACTAGCGGTACAAGGGGGATGCGGGCAGCGCTGGAATCACTTCCTAACGCTTACCGCCCTGCCGCTTGGTCTAGCGCTTTCGCCGCCCACTGATTGGTGCTCTTACCGGCAAGCTCGGCAGTTACCGCCACCTTAGCATGTGCATCTTGAGAGATGCGCAGCATAAGATTGCTGGAGTATGGCTTCTGGGGTTTCCAGCCAATTCGCTCAGATGTTTCCAGATAGTGTGGTCCACAGCATCACGAAAGGCAGTCTCCAATTCGTCAACTGTTGCGCCGTGAAAGGTCACGATATCGTTGATACCTGCCAAGCGCCCAGCGAAGATGCGGTCTGTCGGGTCATAGGTGACGCGAGCAGCATATTCCTTGTACGTCATTGCGCTTATGGCTTGATCCCTGCCTTTGCCAAAAACTCGCGGACTGCCTGCACTCGATAGCACAAGGCTTCCTTGCCTGGATGCGGGCGGTGAAAGTCGGCTCGACGGCCAGCCAGCAAGAACGCTACGCGCGACCCGCTGCCTTCCACTATCTCGGCACCGGTTACCAGCAGCAGTGCTTCGATCCGCCGCTATTGTTGCCCGGCATCGGTTCAGCGAAGATAGTTTCCAGAGTCTGGCGATGCTTACTGCTCGTAGCGCGATGGTAGTACTTTTTGCTAGCGCATGCAAACACCTTCTCTTCCCTGCCCCGGCTGTCGAGGGGGGAATCTGCCACTACCCCGTAAATTCACTTATAGTTAAAATTTATATTGATAGGTTTACTAATAGTAAATATATTCCCCCCTTATCAGCCAGTCATCATCTCTTGCTGGCTGATTCCTATAAACTTCCCTCCGGGTTCGCCCAGGGGAGGCTCTTTCAGGACGGGGTCTGTCGGGAGAGGTCGAGAGGGGGGCCATAAGGCCATCCGCCCGGAACGGTAAGCCCCCCCCCTTGCATCGGTCGTTGGGCAATCCCACTCAATCCAGTGATCCCGTGACGACACGGCAGACCGCAAACGACAGGCGCAAGAGGAGCAAAGGAATGCAGCAACAGCGGGGGGGAGCGGGCCAGGCGCGGAGCCGTGACAGGCTGCGTGATACCGCTTTGGTACTGGTCGGGCATGGATCAACACGCAATCTCAACTCCAGTGCACCAACACGTCGTCTGGCCGAGGCGCTGCGCCGGCGCGGTCTGTTCGCCGAAGTCACAGCCTGCTTCTGGAAGGAAGATCCACCCCTGCGGGAAGTTCTGGCAGGCGTGAAGGCTGCCGAGGTGTTCGTGGTACCAAACTTTGCAGGAGTCGGATATTTCACCCATGAAGTCATTCCGCGCGAGATGGGTTTGTCCGGCCCGCTGACCGAAGTGGCTGGCGTGCAAGGAGACATGCGGCGCATCTATTATACACCGCCGATCGGTGCCCATCCGCGACTGGCCCTGCTGGTGCGCCGCCGAGTGGAGGCCGTGGCCAGATACCACAATCTGGACAAGACAGATCTTTGCCTGCTACTGGTGGGACACGGCTCGCGCCGGCCAGGCGGCTCGTCAGAAACAGCCGAAGCCCTGGCTGCGGACCTGGAGCGTCAGGGCGGATTCAAGAGCATTCGCACTGCCTATCTGGAACAGGAACCGAGGGTGGTGGCTTGGCCATCATTCGTGCCCGAACGCCAAATTCTTGTGATGCCGCTTCTGATTGCCGAAGGCCTGCATGGCAGCGAAGACCTGCCCCCATTGTTCGGACTGTCAACGACGGATCTTGCGGTCATCAACCGCGTTCCGGCGATCGGGCCCGCTCTGCTCCACGGCCGACGCCTCTGGTATTGCCGCGGCATCGGCACTGATCCTGACATCATCGATATCGTTCTCGACCAGGTAGCACGCATCTCAGGTACGCCGCAGGGCATGTGGATGGGTGGCGCTTTCTGCAAGCCTTAGCGGATTTTTGAGTACGAATCTTGATTTGCGGGGATGACAGGGGCCCGTTCATGTTCGCACCTGCTTCCCTCCCCCCTGTCTATTTTCAACTCAGATCGGCTTGTTTCGATGGTTCAGTCGTGGTTGCGGGGGTACAGCCGTTTTTATGACAGTACAGATCATAGAGTGTCTCGATAATGGCGCTGGCCTCATTGCCAGCCAACGAGTAATAAATGGTCTGCGCTGAACGGCGAGTCTGAACGAGACTGTCGCGGCGCAGCCGTGCGAGGTGCTGGGACAGCGCCGACTGGCTGAGTCCGATCAATCGCTCCAGCTCTCCTACGGAGCGCTCTTCGTGTAATAGCTGACACAGGATCAACAGGCGGTGCTCATTGCTCATCGCTTTCAACAGCGCGCTGGCACGACGAGCATTCTGCTGCAACCTTTCCAACTCCATAGTGGCGCTTTCCATGATAATTCCGTCTCGCAGATTTTATACCATCAACATTTTGTGTTGCAACAAGCACAAAAAACCTTGTACCGCTGCCGCAGAGACGCCAGCCGGCCATCCTTCTGGCCCCCCCGTCTTCTCTTCGTCGCGTTGACTGGAGAGCACGGCATGCCACGCTATGCTAGGCGTCTCCATAACGATCCTGCGGATCGATTTTGTTTATGACCTTTCTCATACATCGGTACGCGAGACTGGCTTGTCCAGTCCCCCGCTCCGATCATTCGTGCCGTTGATTTCCGTGGTTTTCGTTTCGGCCCATGCCCACGGGCGGTTGATTCAAGGCGCGTTCTGTCTGCTTCGCAAAAGTCTCCGCCTCTCAATCGTTCCAGCCGTGAGGGACAAGAGGGGAGGCAGAATCAACAGAGTTAGAACTGCTGACAAGGTCAACCCCCCCAATACCACCGTTCCCAGACCGTTGTACACTTCGGTCCCCGCGCCAGGAAGAACAACCAGAGGAAGCATGCCAAACAAGGTTGTCAACGTTGTCATGAAAATTGGTCGCAGACGGTTACGGACAGCGGCCTCGATTGCATCATTGACCGCCATGGCCTCGAGGCGCATGTAATCCAGAGTTTGATGAACGATCAGAATGGCATTGTTTACGACTGTACCGATCAGGATCACAAATCCAAACAAAGTCAACATGTCGAGAGCCACGGGCCTCCACAGGTTAAGGAGAGCCAGTCCAAGAATTGCACCAGCTGTTGCCTGCGGAAGAGTAATCAGGATCAGCAAAGGATAGATAAAGCTTTCATATATGACAACCATGAGAAGGTAGCAGATGGCCACGGCGAGAAGAAGCTGCCACATCATGGTGTTCCATGCTTCACTCAACATGCTGGCACTCCCGGACACATCAAGGGTGATGCCGGGAGGCAGGCCTTCGGCCGTCAGCGGATCAATGATTTGCGTTTGCACCTGCTCAATGGCGGTTTTGAGCGGTATTTTCTGCAGCGTATGGACTTGCAGTGTCACTGTGCGCCGTTGCTCAAGATGCTCGATCTCGATGGGGCCGGCGGTTATCCTGAGGTCGGCCAGGGCGGAAAGTGGCAGGATCCGTCCGTTTTCCGTCACGATCGGCAGGGCACCGAGATCCTGTGTCTGAGCGATTCGATCTTCCACGCCGCGCAAGACCAGATCGATGCGCTGATCGTTCGTGTCGATTTCAAGGACCGGCAGGCCCTCATTGAAAGCATGCACTGTTTCCACCAAGGCAAAAGCTGTTACGCCAGCATCGGCTAGTCGCAGGGGATCGGGAACGATCCGCACCTCTGGTGCCCCTAATTCCAGTGACGTTTGGGGGAAAAGCAGGTACCCTTGTTTCACGGGCAGCCGCTCCGTGAAAAACTGGCCCACGCGTCGGGCAGTCTCCAGCATCTGTGTCAAGTCAAATCCTGAGATGTTGAGATCAATGGACCGTTCTCCGCCTCCCGTGCCTTGGAACAGCGATGGCTGGAAAACGTGGCTTATGGCCCCGGGCTCACGGGGGAGGAAGGCCTCGGACAGGACGGAACGCAAATCCGCCGTCCGTTGCGCATCCACTGCTGTTGCCTCAACGAGCACGCCACCGCGAAACGCTCTCAGGAAAAAGGCATCGATCTTTGGCGGTTGGCCGGGAGCGGACTCCGGACCCGTTTCACTGGCCCACAGGGGGCGCATGGCATTTTCGATATTGTCGGCGATCGCTGCTGCATTGCTCAGATTGTAACCGGACGGCAATCTGAGAACGGCCCATATTATATTGTAACTTCCTCCCCTTGGCAGGTAGTCGAAAGACGGCAGAAAAAGCCAGGCAATCAGTACCAACGTCACCGTCGTTGTTCCAGCGACCAGGGCTGCCCGCAACCGGCCATTGGAAACGTAACGGACAAAGCCGATCACAAAGGCAACAAACCGCTGCGCCACCTTGTCCATCCCCGCCATCCATACGGGCGGTTCGCTGGTGGCAACCGGCGTATTGCCCAGCAGGCGGCAGGCCAGGGCTGGAATGACAGTGATGGCTACGACCAGCGACAGCATCACAGAAACCGATAAGGCAATGGCGACATCCCGGAACATCTGGCCGACTTCCAGTTCCAGTGTCAGGATGGGAACAAAGACCATGACCGTGGTCAAGGCTGAGGCCAGAATGGCCCCCCAGACCTGGCGGGTTCCAGTGTATGCAGCATCGACCCGGGCGTACCCTTCCTGCCACAAACGAAAGATGCTCTCCAGCACCACGATGGCGGCGTCTACCACCATGCCAACGGCAAACGCCATGCCTGCCAGGGAAACGATATTCACGGTGCGTCCCAGGAGAGCCATGCCGATAAAGGCACCAACCACTGAAACGGGGATGGACAGAATAACAATCAGAGTGGCCCGCAGTGATCGTAGGAACAGCAACAGTACGACAGCTGCCAACAGCCCGCCGACATAGATGTTCTGTACCACCATTGCGACGGCTGCGTCGATGAAGACGGTTTCGTCATAGGACTGCTTGAGGATCAGCCCCTCTCGTTTGAGCTCCTTTTCGTTCAATCCAGCGACGACCGCCCGAAGGCCACGCATGGCCTCAAGCACATTGATGCCACCTTCACGCGTGACATACAGGCTGATAGCTGGTTGACCCAGATAGCGGCTGATATAACTCCAGTTCTTGTAGGCAAGGCCGACTTCCACGGCCACATCGCCTACCGTCACCCGTCTGACCGAACCATTCTCCCCCTCTTCTGCACGCAGAAATACATTTTTTACGCTGTCTGCAGTTGTGAGTTTATCACTCACTTCTACCACGTAACGACGTTTGCCTTCATTGATTTCGCCGAGAGTGGCAGCAATATCGGCACGGCGCAGAGCATCGGCCACCTCGGACACGGTCAAACGATAACGGGCTAAAACCACCGGATCGAGTACGACCCGCAGCTCCTGCCCGCGTCCACCGTAGGCATCAACCCGCACAACACCAGGCACACGTTCAAGATGCTCGCGCACGACGTTATCGATGAAGTCGCCATACGTATCGATGGGGCGGTCATTGCCAGGCAGGTACGACAAATCGAATACGGCCATCGCTTCATCGTCATTCTCGACCGTCCATACAACGGGCTGCTGCACCTGCTTCGGATAGCCGCCGACCTGATTGAGTCGATTGCTCACCAATAGCGCGATATGGTCAGAATCTGTTCCCGGAAGGAGTTCAAGTTTGATCACGGCCTTTCCCTGCCGCGCCGTGCCAGTCACACGACGCAGGCCTTTCAGGCCTTTCAGGGCTTCTTCCTGACGGCTTAGGATTTCCCGTTCCACCTCGGTGGGCGAAGCGCCATTCCATTGAGTGTCCACGCCAATGGTCGGCTCACGGACATGGGGAGTCAACTGAACAGGCATATGCCACAGCCCCACGCCGCCGAACAAAAGTACCATCAGCATCACCGCCACGACGGCAATCGGATGGCCAATGGACAACTGGATCAGAGTCACCCCCCTGACTTTCCATGATTGCGGATGTCATCCTTGCCGTTCTGTCCGGAGGCAGCACTACCGTCTAGCAGACGAACAGTCTGACCGGACCGCAAAGTTTCGTTGCCACGGACCACGACCCGTTCACCTGCCTTGAGCCCGTCTTCTACCGTGAGGCGTCCACCTATGCCCCTGCCCAGCAGCACGGTTCTCGATTTTGCCACGCTCTCCTCGATCACGAACACGATGGTGTGATCCCCACGGCTGATAATGGCGTCCTTGGACACGGTGGGAACCTTGTGACGGCCACCTACCTGCAATGTCACAACCACGCTCTGATTCGCAGCCAGAGAGGCAGCTGGCGGCGCATCGAAGGTAAAGCGCACCACACGGGTCCGGGTTTTGGAATCTTCAGCGGGGACAACTGCCCGCACGGTCGTCGGCACCGTCAAGTCAGGGCCGATTCGCACCCTTCCCCCGGTTCCGGGCGTGAGGTCGGCCACATGTTCGGCAGCCACGTCGGCTTCCACTTCCAAATTACGATCGTTGACCAGGGCAACGATCTCGGCGCCTGCGGCAATGTAGGACCCCACCTCGACATGACGCTTATGCACCACGCCAGGATAAGGTGCCCTGATCTCGGCCTTGGCCAGTTCGATCTCAGCCAGACGCACCTCAGCCCGCGCGTGCTCGAGGGCAGCCTGAGCAGCCTGCACGGCAGCCTGTAATTGCCCGACCTCTTCCACCTTATCCTCGTATCTGGCAAACGGAAAAGCCGTCGACGGACGTAGCTTCTCCAGGCGCTTCAATTCGGCCTCAGCCATGCGCAAGGCAGCTCCTGCCTCCACCGTCCGGGCCTGCCTCTCGGTCACGGTGGCCTTCGCGCTTTGCAGACGCCACATCAAGGTACTGGTGTCGAGACGCGCAAGCGCCTGTCCAGTTGCAACCCGGTCTCCCACCTCCACGGCCACTGCAGCAATTGACCCACTCGTTTCAGCTGCAACTGTACCAGCCTGCAACGAGACCAATCGCCCGATGATAGACAAATTCAACGTTAAGGGCTCTACGATGACCGGATCAACATCCACCAGAGCCTGCTCCTCCTTGGGTGCCACGACAGTTTCTGCGAGAAGGCTGCCACTTCCCAGCATAAGCAGGACCGCCACCCCCGCTGCCCTTCTCCCCCAGCGCCTGGCCAACCCAACCGCGGACACAAGGGATGCCTGGATCAAAAAACACCCCCCCCTTCCCTTCCCTTCCAGGATCAGGCGTGAAAGGGAACCTTCTTGCAATACCAAATCCTTCCGACAATCCGCTCCAGGAACCTTGGGCTTTTATCTGGCAGGTATATCTATCAGAGAAAGCGATTATCAATATATAACAGATTGTCACAATAGCTGGAACAGGAATCTCAGACACGGAATTAAGGCCTTCTGAACATCGGCCCAGCGTTGGAACCGGTAGCGCGCTCCTGAAGACCAACCTCTTGAGGCTGATTGCCTCGGAGAGAGCTAGTCCGAACAGGCCATGGCATCCCCTTCGGGAAAGAACCGGCGGCAGCCGGTCACCTCGTTTCAGCTTCTGCTCCCAGATGATTTGCTGCCACAGTAGTCCAGCATAGACCAGTACCCGGACCACCATTCACCAGTCCGCCTTCGACTGGAATTCGAGAAGGATATAGAGCATAGATCTCTGCCCCGCCATGGGTTGGGATTCGCCAGATGATGTCGCCCTCGCGCCTTCATCTGCGGCAACTGTAAAATTTGGTATTGACCCGCTCCACGCGATGGGAGTCGAGATCCCCGGCCTCGGGCACGAACTCTCTCACTAGTTGTCCTACTATCAGCGGGTGGGAGAACAGGCGGTGGTACAGGGAATCACTTGTCACATTGGCTGCCTTTGATCCTCAGACGTGGACAGGATGATCCGGATTCCGGACGATAGCCAAAATATGGGGGTGCGGAGGAAGGGGTGGTTCGGTCGTTGCAGGACGGGACGGGCCCCGCCACGGTCCAGCCCATGAGTCAGGGCCACCCGCTCGTGATCATGATTCAGAATCGTAACGTGGCCGGAAGCCACGTCGGTCCCATAGAGTGCTGCCTGTTCTATCGTCATGCGTGCCCACGTCGCATGCGTTGCGGGTTCACACATGACCTGATCGACCTGGAAAACGGCGGGGGCCCTCCAGTCCAGGATCTTTCGAGCCATCTCCAGATCGGCTTCGGAAACCCGGTACTGCCGTTCGATCCGGCTGACCTGGGAGAGATGGATCGCTATCTTGCTGACCAGCCCGTGTTCCAGATCCTGTTTCACCTCTTCACCAAGGGTTGTCTAATCGCCAAAACCATCGAACACTGGCGCCATGAGCGAAAACCCGAACGGTTGGAAGGCCGACGCCAGCGAGGCTACGACAGGACCTGCCGCGGTGTCATAGATCGTCCGTCCCGGGTGGCGCCGGATGCCAAACAGGTTCAAGATATCGTTCCCGCCGATGCGCAACGCCAGAATCCGTTCCCGGATTCCCGGTCTGGACAGGACTTCCCGAAATCCGTCCAGGGCCGCCAGGTCAAACACGTTACGGGTTTCAAGCGTCGGCATGAGCCAAAAGCGATCGGCGATTACGGTGGCACAGATGGCGACGGTTTCATGTGTCGCCTTCGGCAGAATGAACCCGACGATCTTTTCGATGCCGGGCATCGCGAGGGGAATGACATAATCCTTGTCGCCAGCGGCAAGGTCGGCTACTCTGACAAGAGCAGAAAGAACACAGAACGGAGCGTTGGCCAGTCGTTGGCGAGATTCTTCATAAGTTCTCTCCCGATCGCCCCCTTGCCGGTCCAGCCGTCTATGAAAACCACCTTGGCGCCTGTATGTCGAGCGAGAATGGTTTAGCATGCAACCATGTCAAGCCCCTGGCCGCGAATGATCGAAATGGAGTAGTGGACGGCCTGGCGCCTCAGGATGCCCAGCGTTCGGCGCAGCAGAACGCCAATCGGCGTGTCGGCCCGCGCGAGGCTGACCAGCACGATTTCATCCCGTTTTCCAGTGGCCAGGGCCTTGGCCAAACGCGCGATGTCCCGTCCGGCCCGGCCACGATTTAGCCGCGAACACGATTTAGCCGCGAAGGCGTCGCGGAAGGCGTCCATGTATTCAGACGAGGGTACCTTTTCGGTAGAGAGCATCTCCAAGTAGTATTCCGTCCATGAACGCTATCACGACAGGTTTCAGCAGGAAGGTGACGTCAGCAGGGGAATAACTCCCGCTGAAGCCCGTCATGCGGCATCCTCCGCCGTTTCTAGCGCCACCCGTTGGCTCTGCCGGAGCAGAGTGGCAAGAATCTGGGAACGCGACGGTGCCAGGGCATAATCGCACAGCCCCATGAAGCCAACATCGGTCAGGCTTTCCCCAACCCCCAGGGTCAGGGGTCAGGGCTAGCTCGTCCCCCAGCATATTTTCCATGAAAAAGGCCACCGCCTTCTACTTGCCCAGGACGGGCGGAGGAAGGGCCATGCTGTTCCCGTTCAAGTAGATCATCTAGCCATCTAGCAGCCGGGGCAACATGCAGGTGGCGAGACGATTCATCTCCCAGCAGGCATTAGACTTGACCAACAGGTACAGGGATAAATCCGCATCGTAGATGACACGGTGGCGGATATCCATGCCAAGCGTGATCGCCGGGGCCTCCTGCAACAAGGCTATCGGCCCCGGCGGCGCTGGCAAGGCCAGAGGCGATGCGGGGCGGGGCCTCAGGCCCCAGAATGACCCCGCCAAAGGCACAGATCGCGTGTTCCCCTAAGGGTAGAACTACGCGCCGGTAGGCATCGACGCTGCGCCCTGTCACGGGCACGACCCAGGCGTCTTGGCAGAGCCAGTCGAACAGCGCCACCTGTCGCCGGCCTTGAAAGGAAAGCGGCCACCCCTCCCGGTCGACTGCCGCCAGCCGGTCGGCAGCAGGATTTTTGTCCGATGTCTGAAAAAGAGTATCGTCAAGATCGACGAAAACAACTCATACCCCGCAAGCGGGTCGCTGCCAGTTCGTCCGGGAGGGGGCCCGTATCCCTGCATCTCCGCCAGCCACGCCCGTAGGGCGTGGGGGCCACGGCAAGTGGGCAAGGGGAAAAGTTCCTGACAGTACGGATTCATGCCTTCGAGCCTTGATCATGACCTCCCCCAGGCGCCGGCGCGGCGGGCCGCACCTTGGCTTTTACGCCACGCGGCGCGCCGCCGCGATCATGGCGGTCCCATGAGCGCAAGTCGAGATTTACGTTCATGGGTACCACGCCCACCCCTTTGGATCGGGAGAGGGCTGGGGTAGGGGTGATTCCAGCATCCGGGACAAAGCTGGGGCAAGTTTCCCGTCTTGATGGTGACGGTTCCGTTGATGGCGAGTGTAGCGGTCCTGGCTTGTGCCGCCGATGCGGGCCTCCAGTGCTCAGATCCGTCCGCGGGTGACCCGGATGTTGCCGCTGCCGTCAATGCTGGCGGTGGTATCGCCTGCCGCTGAGTCGACGTCGATGGCCCCGGTTCCCATCACAGCTAGTGTTGCCCCGGCTTCGTATCACGCCACTCGGCAGTCGCCGGACGTCACGTCCGAAGCCCGCCGGCTAGCAACCGTGCCGATGCGGCAGGTTTCGGACAGGCCGGTTAGAGTCAGGTCACCGCCCCGGGGCCTCCGAATGTCGAGTGCCGGCGGCGGACTGCTGTCCCTCACAGGCTGACCCCCGATGGTAACGCTGGCAGAGTTGCCGCCGTCGACCACCGTGGTCACGCCGTTGACGATGGTGACGAAGCTTCCCGCCGTAGCCCGCCGCGCGTCGATGACGGCGACGCCGCTCTCCATGCGGGGCACGATGATCTCGACCCAGTGCTTACCGCCTCTCCATTCAACGGAGATATTGCCGCGCTCCTCGGGCGTGGCGGTACCATGCCGGCAACGCCGTTCAGGCGTACCGACGGCCCCGGCAGCGTCATCGACCGGGATGTCTCGCCATCGCCGGCGGACGGGAAGGCCGCAGCGAGGACGAGGACCGCCAGAATGGCGGGAGCGACTTCTTTCACCATCTGTAGATCCGTCACAGCCGCGTCTCACCCTTGCGCACTCACTTCGCAGCAGGCGTTTGCGGCTTGCAGGCATGGGCGCGGGTCAGGGCACGCCGGGCGTCACGCATGGCGGTCACGTCGTGGGAAACGAAAGCCTACGCGGGCAAGCCGGCCTGTGGCAGGCCGAGGATGATCATCGGCGTGGCCCCTTTCCTGCCTTGCATGGCGATGCCATGGGTTGCCAGGGGCGACACCAGCGTCTCCATGGAGCGCATCGGCCACAAGCGGGAATGGCGGGAAGGTGGTTCTCTCTTCCAGGTCGATCCGTGCCTTCGCGGGAGCGGCAACCAGGGTGACCGCGGCGGCTAATGCGAGGGTTCGGGAGAAGATGGCGGTTCGCAAGACAAGAACGTTCTCCTCGTTTACAATGCCAAGGATCATGCCTCGGCCAGTCCCGCGCGGCGATGTTTCCATGGCCGGATGGCCGAAAGGTGGCGGAGCACCCGCCGTGGGCGCCCCGCCAGCCTTACTTGCCGTTAGCGCTGACGCTGGTCTTGGCGGTGTTACTACTATCAATAGATGTAATGTTCACGTTCTGGGCGGAGGCGTTGATGTTAGTGTTGCCATGAATCTGCACGGAATTAGGATTTATTATCTGCTTAACATTGACCATACAGCTCTCATTGTCCATAGCGATACTACCTATAGGTGTTGTATAAGAGGATATTACGATAATTATGCGCATATTGATCATCAACTTTAAATTAAAGTTGTATCTCTCATCAAGAGATGATATAGAGCCTCATAGAATATTCCCCTGAAGAAGATTATAATATGACGAATGTGACTTAAAAGAAACATTATCCTTGATACAATTCTCCATTTTATGCTCATATTCGGACGAATATGCATCATAATAAACAGATTAATCACATGTATATTCATGTTTAGACATTATTACTCTTTCACGATACACTTTTTACATACATAACTTCTCAGAAGTCGGTCGTGCAAATGTTCATGTCTCAGGGGATGCGGATGAGAACCAGGAAGGTTAGTGCGCTGGCGGCCTGCACTACCGTGTTGTTATCCAGTTGCGTCACGACCCAGACCGGGCGGATCGGTGCCGACGACGGCAGCGACGCTTGTTACGCCTATGTCAAGACCATGGATGCCACCGGCGACTATTTTACCGCCGATATGATCGTGGGGGCGATGGTATCGGGCGGCCGCGATACCGGGAAAGCCGCCGCCATTGGTGCGGCGAGTGGCGCTGCGTTGGGCGCGGTGGGCGGCTGTATTAACCATCGGATGCAACAGGATAAGGGCAAGGCGATCCTCTATCAGAATGTTCGTAGCGATTATGACCGTGAGCTGGTCAAGCTGGATGAGGCGCAATTTGCCCTCAGCAAGGTCATTGAATGTCGCGAAGGCCAGTTCTCGCGCATCACCGCAGATCACCGCGTCGGGAAAACTACCCAGCCCCCAGGCGCAGCAGCTTTGGGCCAAGCAGGTGGAATTGTATACCCGTAACCCCGCCCTGGCCCGTGACCATGGGCCGGCACATCGACAAGCGCGTCAACGAATTCATGCAGGCCGATCAGAAGATGCAGAAAATGCCGTGGGATTCCGGGGCAGAGAATTCGGTTCGCCACGGAGGAACGGCAGCTCAGGGCCAGGCAGCAGGCCGAGTTGGAAACTCTGAAAAAGAAGGCCGGAGGGAAAAAAGACGAGGCATCCCTGCGCGCCAGGCAGGTGGCCGAGCAGAAGGACCTTGAGGCCAGAAAGTCGGCACGGCTCGATACCCAATCGATTCAGACCAAACGTCAGGCGCTGTCACAGACCGAAAACCGTATCACCACCAGCCTGGCCAGGTACCAGAATGCCGCACCCGGTTTGGATGGCTCCGAGTCCATCAGTGGGCTACCGGGCCAGTGGCTTCTGGCCCTGCTGCGCTGGCCATCATAAGGTGGAAACAGGGGATGTCGCTGCGCGGGGTCGTGGCCGCCATGGTTCCGCTGGCCGTCGCCGTACCGCCTTCTGCCAAGAAGGCGTCGCCGGTCTCTGACCGAAGCGGGGCCGAGGCGCCCCCCACGGCGCCGCTCCTGCGGGTGGAAACCAGAGGCTATACCACCGTGATCAACAGCCTGTCCACGGATCGCGACGAAACCCTGGTGGCCACCGCGTCCGACGACAAGACGGTGCGGCTGTGGGATGCTGCCAGCGGACAGCTCCTCGACATCTTCCGTATTCCTATCGGCGAGGGCGCGGAAGGCATGCTTTATGCCGTGGCCTTGTCGCCCGATGACAAGCGTATGGTGGCGTCGGGCTATACCGGGATCAGTTGGGACGGCACCTTCTCGCTGTATCTGTTCGACGTGGAGAAGCGGCGCATCGCCGCCCGGCTCAGTTCCCTGCCGGCGTTGGTCAACCATCTTGCCTATTCGCCCGACGGACAGGTGTTCGCCGCTGTCCTGTCGGGATAGGAGGGCGTGATCGCGTGGAATACCAGTACCGGCAGGGAGGTAGCCGTAGATCGCGATTACAGCGATATCAGCACTGAGCTGGCCTTCGACGGCACCAGTCGCATGGCCACGGTGTCCTATGACGGTTTCATCCGTCTGTACGACCCCGATTTTCGCCTGCGGGCCAAGGTCCGGGTGCCCGGTGGCTGCAAGCCCCATTCGGTGGCGTTCGCGCCCGATGACTGGTCGCTAGTGGCGGGTTATGTGGATGCACTGCGGGTCGATGTGCTTGTCGGCCCCCAATCTTGAACCGCTGTTCTCGGCGTCCACAGCCGGGCTGAAGGCGGGCAATCTGGTGGCCGTCGGCTTGGGGTTCAGGGCTCGCACGGAATCGAACTGGCGGCGGGCGTCGGCGCCAGCAACACCATAGCCATCGTGCGTTCGGGCCAGGCCGGCGAGGTCGGCAGCAGCAAGATCGGCAAGGCTGGAATCAGCCTGTCCATGTCGCTGAGCCAGAGCGAAGGCGCCGGCGTGCGTGCCCTGATCGAGCTGGGCCTGATTCGAGGTAATGGGGCAAGCTCACCAACGTGCCCTACTGGAAGTGCCTGGAGATCGATAAGACCAATCCAACCATGACGCAGCAGGCATGCGATTGATACGACGGCATGTCGAAGGGAGACCGCGGCCGTTTCGTCCAGCGCAAGCTGGCTGGCGCCGGCCTGTATAACGGCGCACTTGTGGGGCACGCTCGATCGCACCCACCATGAGGGCGGTGATTGAATTGAACCGTGATGGCTTTCTGTACTGCTATTACAAGGATGCCGGCCACACCATCGCCCGCGTGTTCCCCAACTGGTTCCAACCCGACCCCTATGTGAAGGGCGCCAAACCGATGGCATTCCCGGGCGAATCGATACCATTCGAAATACGCTTCGACCAGGTAGGGAGCGTGAGTAACTGCTTTGCCTGGCCAGCGATCGCGACGTCACCCTTCCGGCGGAACTAAAGGCAGGTGACCTCGTTCCGCTGAAGGTCGGCTCGACCGATGAAGTGATCGCTGCCTTCAGGAAAGCGAATCCGATGGGTGTCGGAAGACAAACTGGATATCACCGTGCAATAGCGCAGCCCGATCGTGATGGGGCGGGCATGCCCGCCCCAATTCCCGGCGAGGTGGGGCAATGCGCGCAGTGTCTCGTGCGGTGTTGCTGGTATCAGCCCTGTACGCCGCGAGTCCGATCGCCGCCGAAGCCCAGCCACTGACTGTCCGTGATGCCGATGTTCAGGATATCCTGACCGCCTTGATCGGATCGGCCTGTTCTCTTCCGCTATGCGGGCAATCCCGATGTCGTGATTCTCGACATTCCGCCGCTGGCCACGCAGGGCGCTATGTTCAATCGCGTAATCGCCCTGATCGAACGGACGGGAACCCCTCGTGATCGGGTGCTGACCGACGACGAACTGGCCGAATACATCCGTCCAGTCGGCCAGATACCCCTCACCTTTGCTTTCGGCAATGACTTTCGCGTCAGCGAACTGGTGGTGGTTCTTCAATCTTGCCGACCATGACGGCGTTGCCCTGAATGAGGCTGAGAAAAGCCTTCGTTCCACCCTGCTGCATCTTGGGTGGGCGAAAGAGAGGTCTGGCTTTCTCCAGGTGAACGGTGCCGACCGTGTGATCCTGATCCGTGCCCCAGCTACAAAGCCGGCAGATCGAAGGTGGCAAGACGGTGTGGGTATCGGCAGAGGCACGCGAAACCATGCATGCGTCATGAGCTGTCGCATGCGGAGTATTATACCAACCATCCCTATGCTGATTATTGCCGGTATTTCTGGACCACTGTGCCGTCTAGCGTGGAACGGGAGAAATTCCGGTCGTTTCTCGGCATACGCGGCTACGACACCAGCAATGAAGAGTTGATGACCAACGGGTTCCAGGCCTATCTGACGCACACGACCGACAGAGGCGCCTTCTCACCCGGAAAGGTTTGTCTATCCCAAACCGTCCTCGACCAGTTGCGACGGAAATTCATGGCCGGCCACCCGCCGACCAGACTGTTCGGAGCGTCTTGACCAAAGACAGCCAGGACAATGGTGGCAAGGGGTGGGTGACCCCACGCCACCGCGGCGCCTCTGACCCGCGAACAGGTAGGCGGGACGCCCACCCTCCCGGGTCAACCTGCAATCATCACGCTCTGCTGTGCTTGCCCGGCTGGAAAACCTTCCCTGGCTTCATGGAAGGCAGGCAAGTAAGTTCTCCTGCCAAAGCCGTTGCAAAGGATGCCACATGCCAACGCTGCTGATCTCTCACCCGGCGTGTACGCGCTATGACACCGGTCCTTATCACCCTGAACGCTCAGAACGTCTGACCATGATCGAACGGGCACTCGCGGCAGAAGGCTTCAGCCGGCTCGAATGCCGGGAGGCCCCCCTGGCAACGCCTACTCTGATCGCGTGTATGCATCCGCGATCCTACATTGACAGCCTCCTTGAGGCTGTACCGAGATGCAACTTCTACTATCTGGATTCTAATACCGTCCTGTCTCTTGATTCGGGCGAGGCGGTCTTGCGTGCGGTTGGGGCGGGCGGTGCCGTGCGCAATGCCTTTTATGCCGTGCGTCCGCCCGGTCACCATGCCGAGCCGACCACTGCCGTGGGGTTTTTCTGTGTTTTCAACAATGTGGCTATCGGTGCCCGCCATGCGCGTCTGCACCACGGATTCCGACGGGTGGCGGTGGTGGATCTCGATGTACACCATGGCAATGGGACCCAGGCTGCCTTCTGGAACGACGCCGACCTGATTCTATGCCTCTATCCACTAGTCGCCCTGTTACCCCGGCACGGGAACCGTGCAGAAAACCGGCTGTGCCGACAATATCGTCAACATCCCGCTGGCGCTAGGTAGCAGGTCGGAAGACTTTCGTTATGGCGTGATAACACGCATTCTGCGCGCCCTTGCGCGCCTTCAAACCCGACTTCCTGTTCATCTCGGCCGGCTTCGATGCGCATGCCCGCGATCCTCTTGCGAGTCTCAATGCTAGTGCTGGCAGAAGCCGATTACGCCTGGGTGCCCCGTGTTCTGATGGCAGTTGCCGCCGAATGTTGCAACGGTCGGCTGGTGTCGGTTCTGGAGGGAGGGTATGGCCTGACGGCGCTGGCGAACAGTGTCGCCGTTCATGTTCAGGAACTGATGAAAACATGAGCATCTCTACGAAACCACGGCTCGAAGACCGTTTGGATCGCAAGCCAATGACTTATACTCTTGAGCCTTGATCATGACCGATCAAGGCTTCCCCAGGCGCCGGCGGGCCGTATCCGCGGCCCTTGGGCTTTTGCGCCATTCGGCGCGCCGCCGCGGCGGACATTTGCGCGTGTGTCACGATTGACGCTCGTTGGTATTAAGGCAGGCCAGGCCATGATTACCGTTTCCACCCTGAATGAGCTGACCCGTATCCGTCATGGCTTTTCTACACGCTCAGGGGGTGTATCGAAAGGACTATATACATCTCTAAACTGTGGATTCGGTTCCGCCGATGATCCCGCAGCCGTTGCCGCCAATCGTGCACGCGCCATGGCGATGCTCGAACTTCCTCCCGAAGCCCTGGTGACCGTGCAGCAGAAGCACACAGCCATCGCGGTCGCGGTTGAACACTCCTGGACGCATACCGAATCGCCTCCGGCCGATGCCCTGGTCACGCGGGTCCCGGGCATAGCCCTGGGGGTGCTGTCAGCCGATTGTGCGCCAGTGCTGCTGGCCGATGCCCAGGCCGGCGTGGTCGGCGCCGCGCATGCCGGCTGGCGCGGTGCTCTTGGGGGGGTGCTCGCTTCCGTGGTCAAGGCCATGCAGGCGTTGGGGGCTGTCCCCCATGGCATCATTGCGGCGGTTGGACCATGCATCGCCCAGCGCTCCTATGAAGTCGGGCCCGAGTTTCCAGAGCCGTTCCTGAGTGACGATCCTGACAGTGCGGTTTTTTTTGCTCCAGCACCCCGTCAGGATCATTATCTGTTCAACCTGTCTGGATATGTCGCGCGGCAGCTGGCCAAACTGGGAATCCTGACCGTTGTACGCACCCCTTGCGACACCTTCTGGGAGGAAGGCCGTTTTTTCAGCCATCGCCGCGCGGTACGCCGGGGGGAACCGGATTATGGCCTCGGCCTGTCGGCTATCGTTCTGGAACGATGACCACGCATGGGAAAACGATTCCGCATGATCCTGGCGGTCAGTCTGGTGACCATGGTCTGGAGAGTGGCCGGGTGCAGCGATGTTCCTCAGCCATTCCGTCATGATTTCCTGGACGTCGACAACCCGCTGACCCGGCTGCCCACGGTAACGAGAATCGTTGTCCTGCCGCTGGGGGGCAACACCTAACCCGCTGCGCACCACCCTGGCCGAAGCCATAGTGCGAAGACTGCAGACGATGGACATTCACGCCGTGACCGGCCCGATCCGGAAAGCTACGATGCCTTTGCGGCTGATTCTTGAACCGACGATACGCGCAGGTACCGCCAGCCCGGAAGATGACACCACAGACCAGACAACAGCCCGGATCATCTGGTCATTGCGCGCGCCCGAAGACGGTGCGTTGATTTAGGGGTACGATGCAGCCATGTCGCTGTCGGGAGGGCAGGACCGTTGGCTGGCCGGTGATCCGGTTCTGGTCGCGTAGGTGGTAACGGCACCATGCCAGCCGTAGCGGTCATGCCGGTGTCGGGGCGGGCTTGGACCATGCTCTGGCTGACGCGATCGGACGGGCCTTGAAGGCCATGGGTCTGCACGGGACAAAAGAGGCGACGACTCACCGTCTGAAAGGAGCGATTCTGTTGGAGCCAGCGCCCGTCAACGCGACTTCCGGCCGTCGTGTGGCTGCCAGCACGCGGCAGACCGACCACCATGGTACGGGGTTTTCTGGGCCCTGGAACGGTCCGACGGGACGGGACTTGGCACCATCACGCAGGGCAACGAGATTTCAGCCCATTTGTTGCGTGCCCCGTGGGCCACTCCTGGTGGAAGCCATTGCTGACAACGCCGCGCCCCTGCCATCGCCGAGGCGGCCCGGCACGATATGGCGTCGCAGCGGCGCCAGGAGATAAGCCACTGACAGAAACCGGACCCTGCATAAAATCCCTATCACGAGGGCTACCATATGCACACAAGTCGGTCACTGTGGCCTGTGAGAGTATCTCGCTGCACACCACGAACAACCCCCTCCCCCTGGATGGGGCAAGGTGCCTGGAAGTGTCCAACGACAGACTACATGACGTGACACATGATCGGGATGAAATGAAGTAGAAACCTGAAGGCCCTCGCCGTCTTCAAGGGGAAAGTCGAAGGGAAATAGCATGGAGTTCAGGGAAGACCAGATTTACCGCTACGCGCGTCACATCCTGCTGCCGGAAGTCGGCGGAGTTGGACAGGCCCGGCTGCTGGCGGCGCGGGTTCTGGTGGTGGGAGCTGGCGGACTTGGTTCGCCGCTGCTCCTGTATCTGGCGGCAGCCGGGATTGGCACGCTTGGCGTGGTCGATGACGACAGGGTCGAGCTGTCCAATCTGCAACGGCAGGTTGTCCATACGACCGCCGCCATCGGCCGGCCAAAAGTGGACAGCGCCGCGGCAACGGTCAGGGCTGTCAACCCCGATGTCAGGGTGGAAACGCACCCTTTCCGGCTTGGTCCTGACAATGCACTTGCCCTGATTAATCGTTACGATGTGGTGGCAGATGGATCGGACAACTTTCCGACCCGCTTTCTGGTCAACGATGCCTGCTTCTTGGCCGGCAAGCCATTGGTCTCCGCGGCCATCCTGCGTTTCGACGGTCAGCTTGTCACTTTCAAGCAGGGTGGACCATGCTACCGTTGCCTGTTCCCCGCCCCTCCTCCGTCTGGCCAGATTCCCTCGTGTGCCGAAGCTGGGGTACTCGGGGCCGTGGCCGGCGTACTTGGCGCCTTGCAGGCGACGGAGGTCGTGAAGGAGATTCTCGGCATCGGGACGTCCATGGCCGGTACGCTGCTGATCTATGACGCCCTTGCCACCACCTTCCGCCGCATCAGGGTCAAGCCCGATCCAGACTGTCCGCTGTGCGGTTCCACACCAACCGTGCGGGATTTGTCTGTTCATCAGAGGAGCGACGAAAGTCATGGGGACAACGACCGTGCATGCTCCTCCGATTGACAAGCTGTCTCTGGTGGTATTCTCCGGTGAATTCGACAAGGTCCATTATGCCTTGCTGCTGGCAAGCGCAGCCCTGGCTGCCAACATCCCTGTGACCCTGTTCTTCACCATGTGGGCCTGTCAGGCGCTGTGCCGGCCGGGGAAGATATCTACGGCGCCGGAGGCAGCTTCCTTCCCCTCCCGTGACCAGCATTTGGCAGAAGAGGGAATCGCGACCTTTGAGGAACTGCTGGCCGCTACCGTGGCGCTGGGTGGACGGTTCATCGTCTGTGAGACTGGCCTCAAGGCCATGGGCCTGACAGTGGCTGACTTGCGTCCCGACGTTCCGGTCGAACTGGCGGGCGCCGTGACCTTTCTGGTCGATTCCTCCCACGATGGCGGCCTGATGTTCATCTGAGCAGGAACCTGCAGGGGCACAGTAGCTTTCCGGATAGTCTCTGGAGGGGGGTAACAGCGTCCAGGTAGGAAACCTTGTCTCCACCTTACCTAAGACGGGATTCCCTCTCTCCCTCTGGAGGGAAGCCCCCTTCCACCTGACGGGAAAACTCCCTCCCCCGATCCAGGGGGAAGGCTAACAGGGGCCAGGTGGAAGGTTCCACACACCCTCCCTGGATCCTCTCCCGACGGCCCCTGTCCCGGCCCCTGGAGGGAACACACCCCCTCCCTGAATGGGGGGTCTGCCCCTCGGGGGAGAAGGGTTTGGGGGTGGAACCTGCCAAGGCGACTTGGAATAAATTCCATCCTGAGGGTTGCTTGCATGCTGCAGGATCCAGGGGGGTTGTTCCTGGGGGAAAAGGCAGCAATTCTACGTGACACTGGGATGGACTTGTGTGAATGCCGTCATCCGATCCAGGGAGAAGGGAGAAAAGGGTTTTCGGAGATATCCGATCGACTCGTCGTCTTGCCAACATTCCTGTACGTTTTTCTGGAAAGGGCACGCGCATGGCCACTTCCTTTCTGACCGAAGATACAGCCGCCGCTATTGTTATCGAGGCGATAACGAAAACCTGCTGGCCTGTCTGGCGGGACGGGCAGCCGGCAGCGGATCGTCGCTGGTTCGAGGTAGCCCGCGCTTTGCTGCCGATGCCGGAGCGGTGGTCGTACTGCCGAAGGGAGCCGGGATGCGGGCCGTCGTGGGCTTGGGAGAAGGCGCGACGATCCCTGGGGCGGCAGTCCCGGCGCGCCTCTGCCGTCTGGTGTCTATCACCTAGCCGATGCCCTTGCAGACGGGACTACGCCAGCCCGCCGGCCGTCGCTGATTGCCCTGATGTGGACATTTAGTACCTATGCCTTCCGTCTCTACAAGACTCGCCCCCTGGAGCGTATCCCAGCCCATCTGGTCTGGCCTGTTGGTTGTGATCGGCCGCTGGTGGAACAGACCGCTGAGGCCGTGGCATAGGTACGGGATCTGATCAACACGCCTACAACCGATCTTAGACCGCAAGATCTCGCCGTTGCCAGCCCGCTGGCTGGTCGCTTCCAGGGCAATCTCGTGGTGATCACGGGGGATGACCTGCTGCAGCAGAACTACCCCATGATCCATGCCGTGGGACGGGCCTCGCCGCGTCCGCCCTGTCTGATCGACCTGACCTGGGGGCACCCCACGGCACCAAAGGTGACGCTGGTGGGCAAGGGCGTATGCTTCGATTCGGGAGGGCTTGATCTCAAGCCCGCCAGCGCGATGAAACTGATGAAGAAGGATATAGGCGGCGCAGCGCATGTGCTGGGCCTCGCCGCCATGGTCATGGGGCGGCCGGTCTGTCGGTACGGCTACGGGTGCTGGTGCCAACTATGGACAACGTCATTACCGGGAATGCTTTCAAGCCCCTGGACGTGCTGACCAGTCGCAAAGGACTGACGGTGGAAGTGGGTGGACACCGATGCCGAGGGGCGCCTGATTCTCGCCGATGCCCTGGCCGAAGCCAATTCTGAACGACCCGCTCTTCTGATCGACCGTGCCACCCTGACCGGCGTCGCCCGCGCGGCGCTGGGAACGGAACTCCCGGCCCTGTTTGCCACCGACGACACCTGGCTGCCGACCTCCTTCGCCATGGCGACCGGGAGGCTGATCCGCTGTGGCGGCTGCCGCTGTACAGGCGGGGGGGGGGGGGGGGGCCTACCGGCGCCATCTCGATAGCCCCGTGGCCGACCTCGGCAGCACGGGCAACATCAGCGAGGGCGGTGCCATTCTGGCGGCCTTGTTCCTGGCCGAATTCGTGAGACGCCGACTACGCCGTAGATCCACGTGGATCTGTTCGCCTGGAGCATCGCCAATGGCCGGTCCGGACGGATGGAGGGTGGCGAGGCCCAGGCGTTGCGGGCTTCTTTATGCCCTGCTGGTCGAACGGTTCGGATAAGGGGAGCCGGGCTCCCGTATGCACGAGGGTCCGGCGTGTCCTGATCGATACGCGCCTGTTTTATGTTTATGAGTCCCCAGGCCAAAGAGCATAAATTCCATTCTCTCAGACGCCCTTCCCTGAGTATCCGTCTGGAAATATATCGTTATTTCTCAATGCTTTATACGGAGTCCGGAAAGTTTCTGGACTCCGAACCCGCAATGCGGGCTGGCACCCCTGTGCCCGGCGACTGAGGGCAGGTTTCCAGAAAGTCCTCGGACTTTCTGGAAACCGTATTAGTCATCACCCCCGCAAAGCTTGTCTCCGCGAAAGTGGGGAGTGGAAAGCGGGGGCCAGGGACAGCTCACTGTGCCGAGCGACCCTGGCCCCCGCTTTCGCGGGAATGACAGTGTGTTTCTTTATGTTTCCGGACAGTCTCTGGAAGGGGAGGGGGGGCAGAAGTGCTCAGAAGGGGAACAACGGCAACCCCCTTCATGCCATCACGCCTAAATCCTGATTGGCAGATGATGGTATTGATCGAAAGCTTACTCTATTGGATGGCAGCCAGCATGGCTTCGGCCACAACGATTCGCACCTCGGCTTCAGCGCGGGTAACAGGTGTATCGGCCATCTGCAACATATCCCGTGCCCCGGCCAGCCGTCGCTCCACCTCCGTCCGTTCCAGAGAGTCCACGACAAAGGCTTCCTCGGCTAGCACGGTCAAGGTGCTTTCCGTTACTTCGGCAAAGCCGCCGGCGACGAAAATGCGCTCCACCACCTGGCTGTTGCGATAAACGGCCAGAACCCCAGGCCGGATGGTGGACAGCAGGGGGGCATGGTCGATCAGCACCCCGAAATCTCCCTCGCTGCCTGGTACCACTACCATTTCCACCTGTTCGGAGAACAGCAACTTCTCCGGGGAGACAAGATCAAAATTCACCATCCTGGCCATGGCGGAAATGTCCTTTTTTCAACAAAAGCGATGGGGCTTAAGCCATCTCGGCTGCCATCTTCTTGGCCTTGGCAATGGCCTCCTCCATGGTTCCAACCATGTAGAACGCCTGTTCAGGCAGGTGGTCGTAGTCACCCGCAATAATACCTTTGAAGCCCTTGATCGTGTCCCCGATAGCGACAAACACACCTGGTGTGCCGGTGAACACCTCCGCAACATGGAACGGCTGTGACAGGAACCGCTGGATCTTGCGGGCGCGGGCTACCACGAGCTTGTCTTCCTCCGACAATTCGTCCATGCCCAGGATGGCAATGATGTCCTGCAGGGATTTGTAGCTTTGCAGGACCCGCTGGACCTCGCGCGCCACCCGGTAATGCTCTTCCCCCACCGCGCGCGGGTCTAGGGCCCGCGAAGTGGAGTCGAGCGGATCGACGGCCGGATAGATGCCAAGCTCGGCAATCTGCCGTGATAGCACGGTGGTGGCATCCAGATGGGCAAACGATGTGGCCGGGGCCGGATCGGTCAAGTCGTCGGCGGGCACATAGACCGCCTGGACCGAGGTGATAGAGCCTTTCTTGGTCGAAGTGATCCGTTCCTGCAAGGTGCCCATATCCGTCGCTAGGGTCGGCTGATAACCGACCGCAGACGGAATGCGACCGAGCAGGGCCGATACTTCGGAACCAGCCTGGGTGAAACGAAAGATGTTGTCTACGAAAAACAAGACATCCTGGCCTTCCTCGTCACGGAAGTATTCGGCAAGCGTCAGGCCCGACAGGCCGACGCGGGCACGGGCGCCTGGCGGTTCGTTCATCTGACCATACACCAGCGCTGCCTTGGAGTTCCTGCCTTCCAGGTCGATGACACCCGATTCGATCATTTCATGATATAAGTCGTTTCCCTCGCGGGTGCGTTCCCCCACGCCAGCGAACACCGAGTAGCCTCCATGTCCCTTGGCGACATTGTTGATCAGTTCCATGATCAGCACCGTCTTGCCCACGCCGGCACCCCCGAACAGACCGACCTTGCCCCCCTTAGTGTAGGGGGCCAGCATGTCGATAACCTTGATGCCGGTGACGAGGATTTCGGTTTCGGTGGACTGCTCGACAAAGGTGGGGGCATTGCGATGGATGGGCAGCTTCTGGCGGGTTTCAATGGGGCCGCGCTCATCGACGGGCTCACCGATCACATTGAGGATGCGTCCCAAGGTCTCCGGCCCCACCGGCACCATGATGGCTCCTCCGCTAGCTGTGACCGTCTGGCCCCGCACGAGGCCGTCGGTCGAATCCATGGCGATACAACGCACAGTGCTTTCCCCAAGATGTTGGGCAACCTCAAGTACAAGACGCTTGTTCTGGTTGGTGCATTCCAGAGTGTTGAGGATGGGAGGCAGCTCGCTATCGAACTTCACGTCCACAACGGCGCCCATGATCTGGGTGATCGTGCCGACGTTATTCTTCGTCATGGAAAAACTCCTGCATTCGTTTGCTGGCCGCCTCTTACAAAGCTTCGGCACCGGAAATGATTTCAATCAATTCCTTGGTGATATAGGCTTGGCGTGTCCGGTTGTAGGTCAGGGTCAGATCGTTAATCATATCGCTGGCGTTGCGGGTAGCATTGTCCATGGCCGTCATCCGTGCGCCCTGTTCAGAAGCCATGCTTTCCAGCAGGGCACGGAAGATTTGCACCGTGACGTTGCGGGGCGCGATCGAGGCAAGGATGTCCTCCTCCGACGGCTCGTATTCATAGAGAGCGCGCACGCCCAGCGCCATGGCCCGTTGCTTATCGGCTGGCTGTTCCGGAATCGGGAAGGGAATGAGCTGCTGCCGGGTCACCACCTGGCTGATCGCCGACTGGAAGCGGTTGAAAAGTATTGTGCAGACATCGAACGTACCCGATTCGAACAAGGCCACGACCCGCCTGCCGATGGCATCTGCTTCTCCGAACGTGATTCGGCGTTCTCCGATGTCTTCAATGGTGTCAAGAATCAATCCGCCGCGATCCCGCCGCAACTGATTACGACCTTTGCGCCCGACGCACAGGATTCGGACAGACTTGCCGCTGCCGGTCAGATCGGTCACCAGGCGCCTGGTCTCGCGCACCACCGCAGTATTGAAGGCTCCGCACAGGCCACGGTTAGCGGTAACGGCGATGACCAGGTGAACGTCGTCACGCCCGGTTCCCGCTAGGAGGGGAGGGGCGCCCGTCTGGCTGGCCAGACTGGCCGTCAGATTGCCCAGCATCCGTTCCATGCGCTCGGCATAGGGACGGGCAGCCTCGACCGCTTCCTGGGCCCGCCGCAACTTGGAAGCGGCCACCATTTTCATCGCCGCTGTGATCTTCTTGGTTGACTTGACTGACGCGATGCGCTGACGAAGGTCTTTGAGGCTTGGCATTGAACCTTACTTCTGCTTCTGCGACTGTCTGCGACAGGTAAACACCTTTCGCCATGGGTCAGGGGACGAAAGTCTTCGCGAAATTGTCAAGAAAGGTGATGAGTTTCTGCTCTGTTTCCCGCGACAACGCCTTGTCGGCACGGATGGCGTTCAGAATCCCCGGCGGGGTGGCTTTCAGTTCATCGAGCATTCCTTTCTCGAACCGCTCCACATCGCTGACTTTGATCCCGTCCAGGTAGCCCCGCACCCCGGCAAAGATTGCCACCACCTGTTCTTCGACTGGCATGGGCGAAAATTGCGGCTGCTTCAGCAACTCGGTCAGGCGGGCCCCCCGATTGAGCAGCTTCTGGGTGGCCGGGTCCAGATCGGACGCAAACTGCGCGAAGGCTGCCATCTCGCGATACTGGGCCAGTTCCAGCTTGATGGTGCCTGACACCTGTTTCATGGCCTTGACCTGGGCAGCCGACCCGACTCGGCTCACCGACAGACCCACGTTCACCGCCGGCCGGATTCCTTTGTAGAACAGGTCGGTTTCCAGAAAGATCTGGCCATCGGTAATGGAAATGACGTTCGTCGGGATGTAGGCGGAGACATCATTGGCCTGAGTCTCGATCACCGGCAGGGCGGTGAGCGAACCGGAACCGTTGGCCTCGTTCAACTTGGCCGCCCGCTCCAGCAACCTGGAGTGCAGATAGAACACATCTCCCGGATAGGCCTCGCGGCCCGGGGGGCGACGCAACAACAGGGACATCTGACGATAGGCAGTGGCCTGCTTGGACAGGTCATCATAGAAGATCACCGCGTGCATGCCATTGTCGCGGAAATACTCCCCCATGGTACACCCTGCATAGGGTGCGACGAACTGCAACGGTGCCGGTTCAGAAGCCGTAGCGGCCACCACGATGGTATAGGCCATGGCCCCATGGTCTTCGAAGATCTTCACGACCTGGGCCACGGTCGAGCGTTTCTGTCCCACCGCGACATAGATGCAGAACAGCTTGTCCTTCTCGTCGCTGGCGGTTTCGTTCATGCGTTTCTGGTTGATGATGGTATCGATGATAATGGCCGTCTTGCCAGTCTGACGGTCGCCAATGATCAACTCCCGCTGCCCGCGACCGATGGGAATCAGACTGTCGATGGCTTTCAGGCCGGTCTGCATGGGTTCGTGCACCGAGCGACGTGGGATGATCCCCGGCGCCTTGACATCGGCCCGCCGCCGCTCGCTGGCCTGGACCGGTCCCTTGCCATCGATGGGATTACCAAGCGCATCCACCACCCGTCCCAGAAGCCCCTTGCCCACCGGGACATCGACGATGGCGCCGGTCCGCCGGACCGTATCGCCCTCGCGGATATAGCGGTCCTCGCCGAACACGACGACACCCACGTTGTCGGCTTCGAGATTCAACGCCATACCCTTGATGCCGCCGGGAAACTCCACCATCTCTCCGGCCTGGACGTTGTCAAGCCCATAGATGCGAACGATGCCATCGCCCACCGACAGTACCTGTCCCACCTCAGCGGTAACCGTCTCGGTGCCGAAGCCGCTGATCTTCTGTTTGAGAATCGCGGAGATCTCGGCAGCGCGGATTTCCATCATCCAACCCCTTTCATGGCGAGCTGTAGGCGTTGCAGCTTGGTACGGAGTGAGCTGTCAACCATCCACGATCCCATCCTGACCACAAGACCGCCGAGCAGAGTCGGATCGACTTTGATGTCAATCTGCACATGCCCGCCCACCGTCGTCATCAGGGCCGTCACCAGGGCTGCCTGCTGATCGCTGGACAGCGGCTGTGCTGCCACCACTTCGGCCCGGCTTTCGCCTCGGTGTTCGGCCAGTTTGGTCAGAAAGGCCGTGATCACGGCGGATAGAACAAAGAGGCGACGATTAATAGCTACCACCCCAAGGAAGCGCTGCGTCAGCGCTGACAACCCGACCGCCTCGCTCACCGCGGCCATGCTCGTGATCTGCTCTTCCCGCGACAACACCGGACTCGCCACAAAATGCTGAAAGTCGGCGCTTATCGCAAGCACCGCACGCAAGCGCGTGAGATCAGATTCGACCTGCTCAAGGAGCTTTCCTTCATCGGCCAGCTCAAACAGAGCCGTCGCATAACGGCCGGCAACCCCTGCCTTCTCGGATGCCAATTCCCGATTCCCCGCACACACCGCCTCCCTTTTGGTCAAAGCATTCCAGCCTCAACGCCGGTGAAGCGACCCCAACACAGCTTTTGCGTTCTTCACAACTTATGCGCTTTTCGTTGCGCCTTTGCAAGCGCCCCCCTTCAGCGCATTCAGTTGACTACCACAAAGGCCGACCGTATTGCAACAAGTGAACAAGTGAAAGGGAACCAAGGGGAAATGAAGAGATCCATGCAGGCGTGAGAGGATATGAGGACGCATGGTGCAGAATGTTTCCTCCGATTGCTCCATACAAGTCAGCCGGCAGGGTTGACATTTCGAGGCCGGGTATGGATAGTCTCCCCCTTTCCATGGGACCAGAAGAGGCGCATACCGCGCTACGGTCAGTCAGGGAGGAAAGTGCAGTGAATCCGGCCGTGATGCCAACGTATGCACGGTCCGATCTCGCGTTCGTATGGGGGGAAGGGGCCTACCTGTATGATGCCGAGGGCCGGCATTACCTGGATTTCTGTTCGGGCGTTGCCGTCAACGCCTTGGGTCATGCCCATCCGCATTTGGTGCATGTGTTGAAGGCGCAGGCTGAGAAGTTGTGGCATTGTTCGAATCTGTACCGTATTCCCGATCAGGAACGCCTGGCCGAGCGGCTGGTGGCCGCAAGCTTCGCTAACGTAGCGTTTTTCTGCAACTCGGGGGCCGAGGCCGTGGAATGCGCCCTCAAAATGGCTCGCAAGTATCAGAATGCGGTCGGTCAGCCGGAACGGTTCCGGGTGATCGTCATGGATAATGCCTTTCATGGCCGCACGCTGGCCGCCGTCTCTGCCGGCGGCCAGGACAAGCATGTCAAAGGCTTCGGGCCGCTGGTGGAAGGATTCGACCGGGTGCCTTTCGGAAATCTGGAGGCGGCGCGGGCGGTCATCGGTCCGCAAACGGCCGCCATTCTGGTGGAACCGATCCAGTGCGAGGGGGGGATACGGATGGCCCCGTCCGACTACTGGCGGGGGTTGCGCGCGCTTGCCGACGAACAGGGTCTGCTTCTGATTTTCGATGAGGTGCAGACCGGTTTGTGCCGCACCGGGCACCTGTTTGCACACGAAGGGCTTGGGGTTACGCCCGATGTCATGACCCTGGCCAAGGGACTGGGGGGCGGATTCCCGGTGGGGTGCTGTCTGGCGACAGCCCGGGCGGCCCAAGGCATGACGGCCGGGACCCATGCTTCGACATTTGGCGGCAATCCGCTGGCCATGGCGGTGGGCAATGCGGTGCTGGACGTGCTGCTGGCCAATGGCTTCAGCCGGGCCGTCCAGCATACCGGCCGACTCTTGACCGCCGCCCTGGGAGAGATGGTTCACGCCTATCCCACGGTCCTAGCCGAGGTGCGTGGTCTGGGGCTCTTGCTGGGACTGCGTTGTATCGTGCCCAACACCACGCTTTGCATCCGTCTGCAAGAAGAAGGTCTGCTGACCGTGGCGGCGGGAGACAATGTGGTACGGCTGCTGCCGCCGTTGGTGATCGGCGAAAACGAAATCGAGGAAGCCATTGACATCCTTGAGCGAATCTGCCGGCGTCTGGCAGACGAACATGACCGCACCGTATAAGCCGGTGCGGGTGGAGGCCCGCCACTTTCTTGACCTCGACCGCCTTGAGACGGGCACGTTGCGTCATATCCTTGACCTGGGTCATGCCTGTCGCCGTAGCGAGGAAGTGGGGGGCGTTCCCCACCCCCTGGCGGGTCGTGCGCTGGCACTCGTGTTCGAGAAGCCATCGACCCGTACCCGCGTGTCATTTGAAGTCGGGATGCGCCATCTCGGCGGGGATGTGGTAGTCCTGAATCATGACGACACCCAGCTTGGGCGTGGCGAGACCATTGCTGATACGGCACGGGTGCTGTCGCGCTACGTTGATGCCATCATGCTGCGTACCGGGACATCCGAAAACCTGCATGCCATGGCCCGCCATGCCAGCGTGCCGGTCATCAATGGCCTGACCCACGATTCCCATCCGTGCCAGGTGATGGCCGATCTCCTGACTTTCGAGCAGCATCGTGGCTCCCTGAACGGACGGGTGATCGCATGGTGCGGAGATGGTAACAATGTCGCGGCAAGCTGGATTCAGGCGGCACCCCATTTCGGTTTCCGGATGCGTCTTGCCTGTCCGGAGTCGATGCGGCCAAGGGAGCACGTGATCGAGGGCGCACGTGCGAAAGGGGCCGACATTGCCGTGCTGACCGATCCGTGCGAAGCCGTGCAGGACGCCGACTGTGTGGTAACCGATACATGGGTTTCCATGGGTCTGGAAACGAAAAGCCGGCCCGAGCTGTTGCAGCTTTACCAGGTGAACGCCGCCCTGATGGCCCTGGCCCGTCCGGAGGCGCTGTTCATGCACTGTCTGCCCGCCCACCGTGGCGAGGAAGTCACGGCCGAGGTCATCGATGGTCCGCAGTCGGTTGTGTGGGATGAAGCGGAAAATCGACTGCATGTGCAAAAGGGCATCTTGCTCTGGTGCCTGACATGAGCCTGAACGCGCATGCAAGAGAGGGCGGTGTGTCCGTGAACATCCCGCAAAACGCCAGCAGCAGGAAGGGTATTGGTGACGGCAGGCTCTGCCCTCGTCCGTGTGGAGGGGTGTGGCCATGACCAGGTCCCTGATCGTCGGCTCCATCAACGATACCGCTGCGCTGGGGGCCTTTCGTGTGCCTCCCCATAACGAGGAAGCCGAGCAGGCCCTTCTGGGGGCCATCCTCGTCAACAATCGCAACTATGAAAAGGTTGCCGATTTCCTCCAGCCCGAACACTTTGCCAACGCCATGCATGGACGGATCTATGCCCTGTGCGGGCAGATGATCAACAGGGGCATGCAGGCCGATCCCATCACCCTGCGTACCTACCTGGAGCAGGACAGCAGCCTTGCCGAAGCGGGGGGGAGCAGCTATCTGGCGAATCTGGCGCGACCCGTGGTCGGCATCATTGATGTGCCCCATTACGGTCGCATGATCTACGACCTGTTCTTGCGCCGGAGTCTCGTCACGCTTGGCGAAGACGTGGTCAACGATGCCTTTGCCGCCGATGTGGAACTTGGGGCGTTGCAGCAAATCGAGACGGCCGAACAGAAACTTTATGACCTTGCTACCGCCGGGGTTACCGAAGGCGGGCTGCAGAAATTTGCCGCCGCCTTGACCTCCGCAATCCAGATGGCTGAAACGGCCCACAAGCGGGATGGTCGTCTGTCGGGAATCACGACCGGATTTACGGATCTCAATCATAAGTTGGGGGGACTGCATCCGTCGGATCTGATCATCATTGCTGCGCGCCCGGCCATGGGCAAGACGGCGCTTGTCACCAATATTGCCTTCAACGCGGCTTACGAGCGCATGCGACGCGGGCCAGACTATGGCGCGCAGGTCGCTTTCTTTTCCCTGGAAATGTCTTCTGATCAGTTGGCTGCGCGTATTCTGTCCACGACGACCCACATCTCCTCCCACAAGATGCGCACCGGCACCTTAAGCGAGGACGAATTTCATCGTCTGGCCCAGACCATGCCTGAGCTGGAGCGCCTGCCATTGTTCATCGACGATGCGCCTGGTCTGGCCGTCAGTACCATTCGCACCCGCGCCCGTCGTCTGAAACGGCAGGTGGGACTGGACCTGATTGTGATCGACTATCTCCAGCTCATCGCCTCGCCTCCCGGTCGTCGCGTCGAGAACCGGGTGCAGGAGCTGTCGGACACTACCCGCGGTCTCAAGATCCTGGCCAAGGAGCTGAAGGTACCGGTGGTAGCGTTGTCACAGCTCTCCCGTGCTGTCGAGGGGCGCGACGACAAGCGGCCGCTTCTGTCGGACTTGCGGGAATCCGGTTCCATCGAACAGGATGCCGATGTGGTGATATTCATTTTTCGGGAAGAATACTATCTTGAGCGGGCTGAGCCGCCGCTGCACTCTGGTGAGAACGACGACCGGCACAACGATCGGGTCATCAAATGGCAAGAGCAGCTTGACAGGGTGCGCAACAAGGCTGAAATCATCGTCGCCAAGCAACGCCATGGCCCGACGGGGACGATTAATCTGTATTTCAACGGCGAATTCACGGAATTCCGTGATTTCGACCAACAGCATGGGACCGGTACGCCACCGTATTGACGACGGACAGAGAACCCGGTTGCAGGGGAGGGCTGTCGGGCCTGTCTCGTGGCTGGCAGAAGTGGGGGGTGCCTGGCATCCGGACAGGCAATGTCATGCCGACTGAACGTCATACGAGTGCCATTCTTTCCATTGATCTTGCGGCGGTGGCAGACAACTGGGGCCGGCTGGCGGTCTCGTGCGGAGGACCTGACCGCTGCACCGCCGTTGTCAAGGCCGATGCCTACGGCCTTGGTGCCGCCAGGGTAGCGCCGGTTCTGTTCGCGGCTGGCTGTCGCACTTTCTTCGTGGCGCACCTGGAGGAAGGTCTAGCCCTGCGGAAGATGCTGCCGCGCAAGGCCGTCATTGCCGTCTTCAACGGTCCCCTGAGCGGGACGGAAGCGGATTTCACCGTCCATGACCTGATCCCGGTTCTGAACTGTCCCGACCAGATCAACCGCTGGTCGGCCCATGCGCGCGCCCGTTGGCACCGTACGGGGAGCGGTCCACTGCCAGCCATGCTGCACGTTGATACTGGCATGGCCCGGCTGGGCCTGACAGCACGGGAGGTTCACGCCTTCCAGAACCATCCCCCTCCCGGCATTGCCCTGACATTGATCATGAGTCACCTTGCCTGCGCCGACACGCCTGCCCATCCCTTGAACGAAACGCAGGCGCAAGCTTTCGCAGCCGTCACCGCCTGCTTTCCCGGTTTGCGGAACAGTCTGGCCAATTCGTCGGGCATTTTTCTCGGCTCCCGCTGGCACGGGGATCTGGTGCGGCCGGGGGCCGCCTTGTATGGCATCAATCCCACGTCCGGCCGGCCCAATCCTATGCGGCCGGTGATTCGTCTGCAGGCGAGAGTTATTCAGGTCCGGGACGTTGACTCGCCTGAGACTGTTGGATATAGTGCAACCTATAGGGTTATTAACAAGGGGCGTATCGCTACCGTCGCGGTTGGCTATGCAGATGGCTTTCTGCGCGCGTTGAGCAATCGTGGCAGCGGGCGGGTGGGCAGTGTACGCGTGCCGTTGGTCGGCCGGGTTTCGATGGATCTGGCGACATTTGATGTGTCGGTCCTTCCGGAGGACATGGTACGGCCGGGCAGCCTGATCGAACTAATCGGTCCGGACCATACCGTGGACGACATGGCCGCTGAAGCCGGAACCATCGGGTATGAAATTTTGACCGTGCTGGGCAGACGCTATGACCGTTCATACGATACGTCCCATCTCTTTGAGCCTTGAGCGCAACCGGTCACGGCCCTCCTCGCCGCCTGAGCGGCGACCTCCGGTCGCCCTGGCTTGCCAGGCTATGAGTCGTCACGGCAGATTCCCGAATGCAAGGCAGGATTTACGTTCGCTGGTATGATAGCACGACCAACAAGTCTTGACGTGTTGGCTGTAGCGGCAGGCCGGTATTTATGCGCCAGGTGTGGTGCGTGCCCGGTAATCGGGGGTGAGCAGAGCAGGATTTCTTGAGCTGCGTATGATCTGTGCGTTTCGTCGGATGGCATGACAGCGGGATGGTGAAGGTGCTGGATTTTCTGGCTTTAATCGGACATGTTTTCCTGACTTTTCTCACACATGCTGGGCGTCTGGTCCTGTTCGTGCTGTGGGGCCTGTCTCATTGTGTACGGCCACCCTTCTACCCCCGCCTGATCGCCCGACAGATGATCGAGATCGGATATTATTCACTACCAGTGGTTGGTCTCACGACGATATTCTCGGGTATGGTGCTGGCCCTGCAAAGCCATACTGGCTTTGCCCGCTTTTCGGCAGAAGGCGCGGTGGCCACGGTGGTGGTTATCTCCATCACCCGTGAACTCGGGCCGGTGCTGGCCGGCCTGATGGTGGCCGGACGGATCGGGGCCTCCATGGCGGCTGAATTGGGGACGATGCGGGTGACCGAACAAATCGATGCGCTTGTGACCCTCTCCACCCACCCGGCTAAGTACATGCTGGTCCCGCGACTGCTTGCCGCCACGCTGACGTTGCCGCTTCTGGTCATTGTTGGCGATATCATTGGTGTCTTGGGGGGCTATCTGATCGGCACCTATAAACTCGGCTTCAATTCCATCACCTACATCAATCGTACATGGGAATTCCTGGAACCGCTCGATGTCATTTCAGGCTTGGTCAAGGCGGCCATGTTCGGTTTTATCATTGCGTCGATGGGATGCTACCATGGTTACCATTCCAAGGGCGGTGCCCAGGGGGTGGGTGCGGCGACAACCAATGCCGTCGTCTCGGCCTCGATCCTAATTCTGACCTTCAACTACATCATCACCGAATTGTTTTTCGCTCGATAACAGGCGCCATTCACAGGATTTTGCATGCGTCCTCCCAAGATCGAACTGAGTGGCTTGCGCAAAACCTTCGGGTCCAAGGTGGTGCTGGAAGGAATCAACCTGCGGGTGCATGGGGGAGAGTCCATCGTCGTGATCGGTGGATCGGGCAGCGGCAAGTCGGTCATGCTCAAATGTCTGCTTGGTCTTTTGTCTCCCGAGGCCGGCTCCATCAGGGTGGACGGAGAAGAGGTCGTTGGCCTGTCGTCCCGCGACCGCGACCGGGTCAATCACAAATTCGGCATGCTGTTCCAGAGCGCCGCTCTATTTGACAGCCTGTCTGTATGGGAAAATATCGCCTTCGGACTCATCCAGGGGCAGCGCATGGAGCGTCGGCAGGCGCATGCGGTCGCCCTGGAACGGATGGCCCAGGTCGGACTCTCACCCGACGTGGCTGCATTATCTCCTGCCGAGCTGTCCGGTGGCATGCAGAAGCGGGTCGGGCTAGCCCGGGCCATCGCCACGGTGCCCGAGATCATTTTGTTTGATGAACCGACCACTGGCCTTGACCCCATCGTGGCAGATATCATCAACAACCTGATTGTCAAGTGCGTGAAGGAACTGGGAGCGACGACCCTGTCCATCACCCACGACATGGCCTCTGCGCGCAAGATTGCTGACCGGATTGCCATGCTCTACAAAGGCCGGTTGATCTGGGCTGGCCCGGCTGCGGACGTCACCCATTCCGGCAATCCCTACGTAGACCAGTTTGTGCATGGTCGGGCCGATGGTCCTATCACCATGGATGTGCGGCGATAGGGGGGGCTTGCCGCCTGGGCGGTGCAAGGTGTTGAAAGCAGGATGCAGGCAGGGAACTCCCCCCTGCCACCGCCATGAGCGGTATGATTTCTGGACACTTCTGGAAACCCTCCCCCGATAGGGGGTATGAGGTCTTTCGCTTGGGTGCTGCTAACCCTCCCCCTTGATGGGGGAGGGTTAGGTGGGGGTGATCTTTCCGTTTGGAACGCGTCAGCCCACGGGCCCGATGGCGTGACCGCCACGAGCTCCCCCCACCGCCGGACCAGATGTCACGATCACCCCCACCCCGATCCTCCCCCATCAAGGGGGGGGGGTTCTTCCATCCAGGGAGAGGGAGTCTTCCCTTCAGGAGGCAGGGATGCGAGGATACCTCTTCTGCAAATCAGGGTCGTTCCCATAATAAGAATCACTGTTGCCCTGCTGTTATCCTTGCCAGCATGAGCAAAATCAATCACTGTGGCGCGCATTTTTCCTTTTCTGCAAAAAGGCAACGGCAAGTGCCTGCTTCCTTCTCTCTTCTCGCCTCCTCTCTCAAGGCGCGGGCCGCAGCCCTCGCTGTGCTGCAAGAGGTTCTGCACCATCGTCGTCCCCTGGAAGAGGCCGTGAAGGAAAACGGTCCCTGGATTGTTCTATCCCTGCGCGATCGCGCCTTTGCCCGTCTGCTGGTCGCGACTGTCCTGCGTCGGCTGGGGCGGATCGATGCCCTGATCGACCACTGCCTGGAACGCCCGCTCGGACCCCGTCTGCTCCCTGTGCGTGATGTGCTGCGGCTTGGGGTCTGCCAGCTCCTGTTCGTCGACACGCCGCCCCATGCGGCGGTTGATACGGCTGTGGCACTGGCTGCCCCGGCAGGCAAAGGGCTGGTCAACGCTGTCTTGCGCCGTCTGGCCCGCGAGGGTCGGTCGCTCGCCGCCGCGCAGGATCCGGTTCGGTACGATGTGCCCGACTGGCTGTGGCGGTCATGGTCGGCGGCCTATGGTCCGGATCTAGCCCGTGCCATTGCCGAGGCAAGCCTGATGGAGGCTCCCCTTGATGTATCGGTGCAGGAAGATGCCCTCCTCTGGGCAGAACGGCTGGCGGCCCGTCTCCTCCCGACCGGCACCTTGCGCTGCGGGAGGAGCGGTCCCGTCGATGCTTTGCCCGGCTTCGCAGAAGGTGCGTGGTGGGTGCAGGATTCGGCGGCTGCATTGCCGGTGCGGTTGCTGGGTGATGTCGCGGGCCGTACAGTGGCTGACCTATGCGCTGCCCCCGGTGGCAAGACAGCGCAACTGGCCACTGCCGGGGCACGCGTGCTGGCCGTCGATCGCTCGGCGCAACGGTTGACCCGCCTGTCGGCCAACCTGAACCGGCTGGGCTTGGCCAAGGCGGTGACGATCACGCCGGCCGATGCGACCACCTGGCAGCCTCCCATACCCGTGGAGGCTGTGCTGCTCGATGCTCCCTGTTCGGCCACCGGCACTCTGCGTCGCCATCCCGATATCCTGCGTCTGAAAGGGCCAGACGATGTGACGCAGCTGGTCAACCTCCAGACCCGCTTGTTAGCCACCGCCGCGAACATGTTGAAGCCAGGCAGCCACCTGGTCTATTGTGTCTGCTCCCTTGAATCTGCGGAAGGGCCGGAGCGAATCGCGGCAGCCGTGGCTTCTGGTGTGCCGCTGGCACGCGCACCGGTTCCGGAGGCTGTGCGTCCCGTGCTCGCTCCTTTTCTCACACCCGCCGACGAACTGCGTACCCTGCCATGCCATTGGGCCGAACTGGGGGGCATGGATGCCTTCTATGCGGTGCGGCTTGTGCGGGTATGACCGGCGTGGGCGGGGGGCTTCACCTCTGCTCCCTGCCGCCGTTGCGGGCGGTGATTGCCCGTCATAGGCTCATCACCCGCAAATCGCTTGGCCAGCATTTCCTGCTCGATCTGAATCTGACCGGTCGCATCGCCCGGGCTGCCGGGGATCTGACCACAGGCACGGTGATCGAGATCGGCCCCGGTCCCGGAGGCCTGACCCGTGCCCTCCTGGCCGCGGGGGCGCGGCAGGTAGTGGCGATCGAACGCGACCGCCGTTGTCTTGCCGCCCTTGCTGAGGTGGTAGCAGCATGGCCGGGTCGGCTGGCGGTGCAGGAGGGCGATGCCCTGACCGTGGATCTGGCCGACGTGGGCGAGCCGCCGCGGCATATCGTTGCCAACCTGCCCTACAACATCGCGACCGCCCTCCTCCTGCACTGGCTGAAGGGACTCCCGACTATCGCCACTATGACGCTGATGTTCCAGAAGGAGGTGGTGGAGCGGCTGGCGGCGACACCAGGGCACAAGAGCTATGGCCGTCTGTCGGTGATAACGCAATGGCTGTGCGTGGTTCGGCCGTTGTTCGATGTTTCCCCGCAGGCCTTTACGCCGCCACCCCGTGTCACCTCGACGGTGGTGCGGCTGGAACCACGCGCTCATCCTCTGGCACCGGCGACATGGTCTGCCCTGGAGGCCGTGACAGGGGCTGCTTTCGGCCAGCGGCGCAAGATGTTGCGACAGAGTCTGAAAGGCCTGGGCGCGCCCGAGGTCTTGTGTGCCACAGCCGGTCTCTCTCCGACTGCCCGCGCCGAGACCATCAATGTCACCGGCTTCTGTGCCCTGGCGCGAGCCGTGACGGCGGGAAGCCTTTAAAAGGCATCCTTGCGACGACGGAGGATGGCAAACACCTGGACCGGATCAGTCTGCCCCACGGCGGTCTGAAGGGCTAGGGAGTCGGCCCGCAGAAACGGATTGGCGCACTTTTCCTCCCCCAGAACCGCGGGAATAGTCGAACGACGCGCTTGCCGCAAGGCCTCGACCGCGCGCACGCGTCGTTGCAGGGCGGGATTATCCGGGTCAAGGGTACAGGCGAACTTGACGTTGGACAGGGTGTACTCGTGGGCACAGTAAACTCTAGTTGAATCTGGCAGACTGCGCAGACGTTGCAGACTGTTCCACATCTGCTCCGGAGACCCCTCGAACAGACGACCGCAGCCGATGGAAAACAAGGTGTCACCTGGAAACAGTGCCGCATCGTCGGCAAACCAGAAGGCAATGTGGCCACGCGTGTGGCCTGGCACGGCCAGAACAGTCGCGTGATGGGAACCGATCGCCAGGGTATCGCCATCCCTCATGCCTGTGTCCAGGCCGGGCAGGCGGCCGGCATCGGCCGCGGCACCGACGACGATCGCCCCGGTCGCCTGCTTGATGGCTTCGTTGCCGCCGGTATGGTCCCAGTGGTGGTGGGTATTGAGGACGTGGGTGATGATCCAGCCACGGGCGGTGGCCACCTGCAAGACTGGTTCGGCCACCGACGGGTCGATGACGGCAGTGGCGCCGGTGGCACTGTCGTGCAGCAGATAGACGTAGTTGTCCGCCAGGACGGGAATCTGTTCGATGACCAGGGGTCTCTCCGGACGAGTCCGTGGTGTGCTGGTCGTCATCTGGTTTGGGTAATGTATGTCTGTCACCATCTGTTTCTCCCCTTTTGCCTGCAGCTCCCTTGCCCGCCGTACGCCCGGTGGTATGGGCCCGGCTCTGGTGCCGGTTGCCGATGCGGCCGTCACGACAGTCCCCAGAATACGCTACGGTCCTCGCGTCATGCGGAATGATGTGACTGCTCTGCGCGCGTTCTATGCTACTGGCCTGGGGCAGACGGCCGAACGCATGATCTCCCGACGGCTGCGTGACATCTGGCCGGATGTCCATGGTCTGCGGGTGATGGGGCTGGGATTCGCAACGCCTTATTTAAGTCTTTTTCTGTCCGAAGCTGAACGGGTCATCGCGGTGATGCCGGCCTCGCAAGGCGTGTTCCCATGGCCGGTGGGACAGGCCGGCCGTGTCGTTCTGGCCGACGAGACAGCACTTCCTTTTGCCGATCGTTCCCTGGACCGGGTCCTGCTGGTGCACATTCTTGAATCCAGCGAGCCGGTGCGGGCCTTGATGCGCGACGTCTGGCGGGTTCTAGCCGATGGTGGCCGTCTTCTGGTGGTGGTGCCCAATCGGCTTGGCATCTGGGCTAGGCTGGAGCGGACGCCGTTTGGGGTCGGCCGTCCCTATACGGCGTCACAACTTGCGGCCCTGCTGGGAGATGCCGTGTTCACGTCCTTGCGCACCGAAGCGGCCCTGTTCGTTCCTCCTTCCCGCTGGCGGATGCTGTGGTCGGCGGCAGCAGCGTGGGAGACGGTGGGTTTGCGCTGGTTTCAGGGATTTTCCGGTGTGTTGCTGGTCGAGGCAGCCAAGCAGATCTACGGTGCTCCCCTGATACGGATGATGGAAGGCCACCGTCGTTCCTCCATCGTTATGCCGGTTGAGGGGCGACGGTGGCAGGAGACTTCCCCCGGAGGACACGGAGTAGGACCATAGCCAGGGCAATTGGGCAAAGGGTAAGGTTCCGAACGATACGATTAATACGCTTGAGCCTTGATCGTGACCTCCCCCAGGTGCCGGTGGGCCGCCTCCGTAGCCCTTGGCTTTCGCGCCATGCGGCGCGCCGCTATCTGTTCGCCAGACGATGTGCCCTGGATGCCGTCGCGGCCTCCGGTTGGCATGCACCATCGGTGGTCCATCGACTATCTGCAAACGGGGCGGAACGATTTGTGGTCAGACGCACGGGAGACGGCATGGGCCGCAGCATCTACCACGGGAGAGGCCGTGGAAACGGCCACGAGAACCGCCGCGAGGGACGCTGCGCGGGCTGCTACATGGACAGCCGCACGCACTGAAAGGGGAAATACCGTATGGATAGACGCCATGACCGTTGCGAGAAACACCTAAAACGATCTGCTGACCGATCTCGTCATGACGAACGCAGAATTTTTCCACCGGCCAGATATCCATGAAAACCAATGGTAACTAGGTACACGTCTCCGGAGGTGTATGGAATAGCTGCCTTCCGGACGTGGCGCAAACGGCCCCGGCGGCAGAAGACCTGTCTCACGCAAATAACGACCCAGGGACTCGAGTTCCACCAGCAGGCTGGTGGTATGCCAGTGACTGCTGCAGCGTGGCCGATCCACGAAACATATCCCTCCGTCGGGGCTTGCACGCGGGCGCGCAGGAAAGCCATGTGTTCAGCCCACGCCGGCATAGGGCTTCCGGTCCAGGCGAAAAAGATCAAGCTCTCGGCCAGGCCGTCGAGAAAACCAGCGGCGCGAAACGGTGCCAGGGCCTGCTGCGCAAATAACCCTCTGCCCGCATGCGACCGCCTCGCCTATCCTACCACAGACATGCAGGGCCACAATGGCATGCGAGCTCAAGTAATAGGTTGGCAAGAATGACAGATCCGGAATGGCAGAACGGCTATCGGGCCGCTGCCAGGCGACCACCTGCGCCACGGTGACGCGTTCGCCATGGCGGCACTGGAACAGCAAGGCATTGATTCACATCAAACGGCGCGGCATGGTCTGCACAACGGGCGACACGGGCCCGGACGGACTCCTCGGACGGAACCGTGATTCCGGCTTCGGTAAGGAAACTATCCGTCAGCGCGACATTGACAGCGTCAAGGCATGACAGGCGAGTCGGCTCTCTCCCGGCCGACACCACGGCACAGCGGTCACGGCGATCAAGGTATCAATCACGCTGGCATCACCCTCGCGCCGCAGCCATATGGCCAGGGGAAAAGTCAACGAGGCAATCCGGTTCCAGTCACGGCCATGACTGTCAGCCAGATGGGCCAGAAGATCCCGGGTCACGAACCTCTGTGGCGTTTCGCTGGCCCAGGTCGATATTCCCACCCCGGCGAGGAGAACGATTGCTAGACAGAGCGCCTCTCCTAGCGCCACTCTCATCTCTGCAAGAGAAGCGCTGCTTCGACGGCGGCATAGGTCAGAATGGCATCGGCGCCAGCCCGGCGGAAGCCGAGCAGGCTTTCCAGCATCACGGCATCGTTCTCCAGCCAGCCCTGTGCAGCAGCGGCCTTCAGCATGGCGTATTCCCCCGACACCTGATAAACGAAAGTGGGCACGGGGAAGGTTTCCTTGACCCGCCGCACGATATCGAGATACGGCAGACCGGGCTTCACCATCACGATGTCGGCCCCTTCTTCGATGTCGAGGGCCACCTCGCGCAAGGCTTCGTCGCCGTTGGCCGGGTCCATCTGATAGGCCTTTTTATCGCCCTTCAGTACACCGCCCGACCCGACCGCATCGCGGAACGGCCCATAAAAGGCCGATGCATATTTGGCAGCGTAGGAAAGAATGAGAACATTGGTGAAGCCGGCCTCATCCAGGGCGGCGCGAATGGCCCCGACCCGGCCGTCCATCATGTCCGACGGGGCAACGATGTCACAACCGGCCTGCGCCTGGATAACCGCCTGGCGGCACAACGCTGCCACGGTTTCATCGTTGACAACCGCGCCCGCCACCACCAGCCCGTCGTGACCAAGGGCGTTGAACGGATCCAGCGCCACATCGCAGATGACGCCGATCTCGGGATGAGCATCCTTGATCGCCTGTACCGTCCGGCAGACCAGATTGCCGGGGTTCCAGGCTTCGCGGCAGTCGGTAGTTTTCAAGGCCGGGTCGATGGCCGGGAATACCGCGACAGCCGGAATGCCCACGGCTTTCGCCGCACCCACTGCCTGAACCAGCAGATCCCTGCTGTATCGGACCACCCCTGGCATCGAAGGCACCGGTTCGCGTGTGTTGCTGCCCTCGGTGACGAAAACGGGCCAGATCAGGTCCGCCGGGGTTAGACGCGCTTCCGCTACCAGCCGTCGTATCCATGCAGCCTGACGTGTGCGACGCAGACGGGTACGCGGAAACGTGCCGATCATGCCTTCCCTTTCGTTCCTGTTCTGACACCCTATCTGCCAAGACCCCTGATTGCTGCGTCCTACACCTTGGCCAACGCCTGTTCCAGATCGGCCAGAATGTCATCGATGTGTTCGATACCAATCGACAGGCGCACGTACCCTACAGATACGCCCGATGCCAGCTGATTCTCAGGCGAGAGCTGTGAATGGGTGGTGGTCGCCGGGTGGATGGCGAGGCTGCGGGCGTCACCGATATTGGCGACGTGATAGAACATCTTCAGGGCGTCGATAAACTGGCGCCCGGCTTCCAGGCCGCCTTCGAGCTCGAAGCCGACAAGCGCCCCATGGCCGCCCTTTAGATAGCTTTCGGCCCGGCGGCGATATTCCCCGGTCTGCAAACCGGGATAGATCACCCGGGTTACCTTGGCGTGCCGGGCCAGATCGTGGGCGACATGAGCCGCGTTTTCGCAATGGACACGCATGCGCAACGGCAGGGTTTCCAGCCCCTGCAGGAAGGCGAAGGCGTTAAAGGGGCTCATGGCGGCACCGATGTCCCGCAGAAGCGTGACTCGCATGCGCAAGAGATAGGCAACGGGGCCAAGCGGCTTGACGGCTTCAGTCCATATGACGCCATGATAGTTGGGATCAGGTTCGTTCAGAAGCGGGAAGCGCTCTTTGTGCTGTTCCCAGTTGAAGGCCCCGCTGTCGATGACGATGCCACCAACGGATGTTCCATGGCCGCCGATATACTTGGTCGTCGAATAAACAACCACCGCTGCCCCATGTTCGATCGGCTGGCACAGGACCGGGGCAGCCGTGTTGTCCACGATCAACGGAACGCCAAGGGTATGACCAATGTTAGAGACCTCGCGGATGGGAAAGACGTGCAGCTTTGGGTTGGGCAGTGTTTCGGCATAGAAGCAGCGCGTGTGGTCATCTGTATTGCGTTGAAAGGCCTCAGGATCAGCAGGATCGACGAATCGCGCCTCGATGCCGATCTGGCGAAAGGTATTGGCGAACAGATTCCAGGTGCCCCCGTACAAGTCGGTCGAGGTGACGAAATTATCGCCCGCCTGGCACAGGTTCAGGATCGCGAACATGGTAGCTGCCTGCCCAGAGGATAGGGCGAGCGCCGCAACGCCTCCTTCCAGAACTGCCAGTCGCTGCTCCAGGACGTCGCAGGTTGGATTCATGATCCGGGTATAGATATTGCCCAGTTCACGCAACGCAAACAGGTTGGCAGCGTGTTTTGTATCACGAAAGGCGTAGGAGGTGGTTTGATAGATGGGCACAGCCACGGCGTGGGTCGTGGGATCAGATCGATAGCCGGCATGGAGGACGATGGTTTCAGGATGCTTCGACTCGATCGTCATTGATATCCCCCATGCTGGGGCGCATCGTCCTCATGCCCGGAAGGGGAGTGGGGTGAATCGGCTGGCTCCATGGCGCCGACTCCCCAGACTTTGGCCGATGTGTTCACCTTCCCGGCGTTGGCGAACGTTAGGGTGAGAGGAATCGCGTCACCCTCTTTCAAGGGCTGCTTCAGGCCCATCAGCATCACATGCTCGGCACCCGGCTTCAGCGTGACCGAACCCCCGGCCGGGACAGGCAGGGACTCAACAGGATGCATCTGCATGACTCCCCCGATTCCCGTGTGGACATGCAGTTCGGTGGTGGTTGAGACGGAGCTTTCCACTGCCACCAATGTGTCCCCCCGGCCGGACACGTCGGTCAGTGTCATGAACACTGCCCCGTTCGGGCTCTCGCCGGCCGTGGCCCGTGTCCACGAGTCTTTCACCTGCACCCCCCCCCCGTCGGCAGCCCAGGCCGCCAGCGGCAGACCCACCACTACTGCCCCCATGGCGGCCAGCATCCCGAATTTCATGAAACATCTCCCGCTTTCAAGACACAAACACCCCCCTTTTGGCGGGGCAGGCCCCCTCGTTGTTTCCTGATCTTGTCCAGCCCCTCCATTCAGGTTCTGTTCAGGCGTGACCGAATTCCCATGACAACATGCGAACGTCGATCCCAAGGCGCCCCATCGCCTGATCCCATTTGTGGTCGAGGTCAGATCCGAACACCAGCTCCTCGTCGGCTGGAACGGTCAGCCAGACGTTCTGCCGCAGCTCATTGTCAAGCTGCCCTCCGCCCCAGCCCGCATAGCCTAGCGCCAGCATACTCCGACGTGGTCCGTGCCCCTCGGCAATCGCCTTCAGCACATCAACCGTGGCGGTCAACCGGACATGCTGATCCACCATGATGGTCGCATCGTGCATGTAATCGGCCGAATGCAGCACGAACCCGTGGCCCGCTTCCACCGGTCCGCCAGCGTGAACATGAACGCCGCGGCACGCCGCCGTCGCCTGGATTCCCAGTTGTTCCAGCAGATCGGGGAAGGTGATGGCCTCGATCATCCGATTGACCACCAACCCCATTGCCCCTGTTGGCGTGTGTGTGCAGACATACACGACCGTCTTGGCGAAGCGGGAATCAGATATCAGCGGCATCGCCACGAGGCACTGGCCCGCCAAGTATTCGCCTTGTTGAATCAGCTTTCTCATGCAACGAAGACATGTCAAAGTCCACCCTACATAACTAAGGTAGGCCAAGGTCTGCGCGAGCGCAAGCGTACTTGGCAAGGCAGCACTACAAATCGTCAACTGGCCGGGATCGCGATGGAAAAATCGGGGAGGGAGGGAGCTAGCAGCATCCGACGAAGGGCCTCATGCCCCCCCCTTGATCCTCTCCCGAAGGTCCCCGTTCCGAAAGAGACCCCCGCTTCCTTGGCGGAAAGACCTTCTCCTCCTGGAGGGAACACGCCCTCCCCCTTGATGGGGGAGGGCCTACTGTTCCAGGCGGAGGACTTCCTGCCCTCCTCCTTGATGCTCTCCCGACGGGACCCTGTCCCGGGGCGGGGGAGCCCCCCTGGAGGGAACACGCTCTTTC
>CAZUWH010000004.1:15768-20314 GCA_964624075.1 uncultured Rhodobacterales bacterium | reverse complement strand
TGAAGGGGGGCCTGCCTCCTCTGGGGAGAAGGGTTTGGGGGTGGAGGCTGTCAAGGCGGCCTGGAATAAATTTCATGTTGGGCGTTGCTTGTGCAGGCACCCTATCGGACGGCAGCATGGCATGCTAGTATGCTAATATATCAGACTAGGCTTTGGTTGGAAGCCTGGGCAGCGAACAGGTATCAAGGACCGTGAAAAAATACAGAATCGATGTCGCTTGGCAAGGCCAGTGCCGAGGTTGCAGCATTCGGGATGCTTGCTCTGTTTGCGGATTTATATAAAGGGGGTTTCTCGCTCATCCACTTGCCAATTAATGAAGTGTACTACGATACCAGCACCGTTATTTATGAGGCTGGCGAGACAGGGGCTTTGGTTTTCACTATCCGCAGCGGCCTCGCCAAACTGATTCATTATCTGCCTGACGGAATGCAGCGAATCGTCCGTCTGTTGCGCCAGGGCGATACGCTTGGGCCGGAAGTGCTGCTGGGCCGTGATTATAAGCATGCGGCTGTGGTCCTGTGGCCAGGCATCCTGTTGCCGGATCCCGCATGGTGTCGTGTGACGCCTGAGTGAAGAAACCCCCCGCCTGCACCGACAACTCATGTTGCGCTGGCACCAGTCGGTGGCACGAGCCGATGAATAGATCACGCTGAAGACAACGCGCTTTTGGAAGGATTTTATCGCAAACAAGCACCGACAGCCCGCTGATAGGGCGCAGAGAATGAAATGCAGCGGCGGCACGGGGGGCGGCAAGGGCCATCAGCGCCTTCCGTTGGGCCAGCCCCCGCCCCGTAGAAACACTCTTTCAAGGCAGAGGAAGGCGTCCCTGCCGCTGCGGCAGGACGATCATCAGGGCGGGCAGCACGAACAGGGTTACCCCAAGAGTCACGGTAATGGCAATGCCCAGCAGGAGACCCATGCTGGCTGTTCCAGGGTGGGTGGATGACGCCAGACTGCCGAAAGAGGCGACAGTGGTCAGGGCGCTCAAGGTCACGGCCCGTGGCGTGGTGGTGCCAAGCAAGGCCCGTGGATCCCGTTCCTGCCGTTCACGGATAACGAACTGGATGCCGTTGGCGATGCCGATGCCAAACAGGAGCGGCAAGGCAATGATATTGGCAAAGTTGTATGGTAGATCAACTATAACAGCAATAGCATTGGTTAGAAGCGCTGAGAACACGAGCGGTATGAAGGCTAATACCACCTCACGTAGCCGTCGCAAGAGCACGGCGAGCAGAAGCAGCAGAACCAGTGCCGTGGCAGCAGTCGCAAACCGGAAAGATTCCATCACGGCTACGCCGCTTTCGTAAAGACTGACCGGTGCCCCGGTTGCCCGGGGTGCCAGAGTCTGCACCGTTTCGACAAATCGGCGCAAGGACTCGCGGTCGGTCAGACTCTCTCTGGCCCGGACCGTGATTCTGGTGCGGCCATCGGTAGTCATTTCACGTTCACGGAGGGAAGACGGCAGATCGGCTACCGTTACCGGCCCGGCCTCCAATCCCTGACGCAGAACCTCCAGGCGCTGCGGCAGGGTGGCCAAGAGCGCGGTTTCAAGCACAGCCCAGGTGGTTGGGTCGTTCAGATTGATGAACCGCTTCAGGGCGGCCTGCAATCTTCTGGCCTCTTTGTCCGGTGTCGCCGCAAGCGTTTGCACCAGCGCAGCCAGAGCCGCCCGGACTTCCGCCGGCGCAGGCGGCGGTAGCTGTTCCGTGGCAAACAGCGGTGACAGGAACAGGACCATGTCGCCGATCATTTGCAGTTTTTCCGTCTGCTCCTGCGGCACGTAGTCGAACAAGGTGATGGCGGAAGCCACGGGAGGAAGGCGGGCCAGACGCCCGGCCTGCGCCTGCGCCTGGGCAGGCGACTCGGCAAGAATGACGATGCTGTGGGGACCGTAGAGCTTGTCCTGCATCAGGTCCCGCAGCGTGCGAACCGATTCCGCCTTGGGATCCTTCAGGTTCAAGGGATCAAGGTCGAAACGGGCGGCAGGCAGAACGGCCATTGATCCCACCGCCAGCACCGTGGCCATGGCTGTCAGAACGCGAGGCCGACTCACCACCAGCCGGGCTAGCAATCGTGATGAAGGCGCGGTGCCTCGGCCTGTCGCCGGCAGCGGCATCAGGCCGAGCAGGGCCGGCAGCACGCTTAGATTAGCGATGAGCGCGACGAACATACCAACACCAGCAATCAGGCCCAGTTCGGCAAAGCCGCGATAAGGAGTCGGCAGGAACGAGAAGAAGCCGATGGCCGCCCCCATCGCGCTCAAGGTCAGCGGACCGCCGACACTTCGCGCCGCCCATGCCATGGCCTCCGTAGGGTGGTGCGCGACACCTTCCTGGTAGCGCAGGCTGAAATGGATACCGAAATCGACTCCAAGACCGATGAAAAGAACCGCAAACGCCACCGAAATCAGGTTGAGACTATCCACCATGAGAAGGGCTAGGGCCGCAGTCCAGATCAAGCCCATGACAAGAGTAAGGAGCACCGGAACCACCAGGCGGAAGGAGCGCAGACCAGCGACCAGCAGAACGGCAACTATAACGAGTGACGCCACATTGGCGAGGCCGATGCCTTCTTCGACACTCGCCAGTTCCTCTTCGGCCAGGGCCGCCGAGCCTGTCAAGCGCAGCCAGATGCCATGGTCTGGGGTCAGATCGAGGTCGGTGGCAAGAGCTCGCAGGACCGTCATGGCCAGCCGGGCCGGGTGCAGGGTGGTGAAATCGAGTGCCGGCTGGATGACCAGAATCCGCCGCAAGGTTCCGGCATCGTCACGTCCTTGCATCACCCGTTCCCAGCTCAGGCGGGCGAAACGGCCTTCGGCCACGGCTTCCACCACAGCGGCCATCTGACGCAGCACTGGTATGGCGGCGGTGCGTCCCGTCGCCCCCCCTTCCTCGCCCAAGGCCAGCACCAGCATGTCGGCAAGCCCCTTCAGACTCGGATCCTGGTAAAGCGTGGTCAAGAACGGCTGGGCTCCGGCCAGGTGATCGCTCAAGTGCCCCAGATCGACCAGATCCATGTACAGAAGACCGTGCCGACGAAAGAACGGGTCACCGGCCGGATCATAAGCCGAGCCGAACAGATCCGGCCGGTGACGCAAGGCATCAGCCAGCCGCAACGCCGCCTGGTCGGCCAGTTCGGGAGTCACGGCATCGATGACGATCACGATGTTGTCGGAAAACTGGGGAAAGGCGGTATCTAGTTCTCGTATCAACTGACGGAACGGCAGATCGCGCGACAGCATGTCGGATGTGTCGGTGTTGATTTTCAGATGTCCGGCGACATGGCCGCCTGCTACGACCGTCAGCGCTATGGCCACCAGCACGACGATCACCCTCGCCCGCTGTATGAGCCCGACCCATGTCTGCAGAAAGGAATGACCGAAGGTGATCATGCGTGTCGTCATGACCACCGGTTATAAGGCCACCTGCCAGCGGGCCGCAAGTCCGTGCATACCATCGTCTCCCGACAAGGCACCCGGGGCAAAGAGCATGACTCGTGTCGTTCGGAACCTTGCCCTTCGCCCGATTGCCCCGGCAAGGCGCCGCAGCGATTCAAATTACGGGAATGACACTGATTTGCAGAAGAGGCATCACTGCCCTCCCTGGAGGGAAAGCCCTCTCCCCCTGGAAGGGGGCCTACCCCTCGGGGGGGGGAAGGGTTTGGGGGTGGAGCCTGTTGAAGGCGACTTGGAATAAATTCCATACTGAGAATTGCTAAAGGGCAATGTCTTGTACTTTTGCCGCGCTCGCGTCATCCTGTAATCTGAAATGGAGCGTCCCAGAAAGAGGGATTGTGCCCGGACTGAAACAGAATTACTCACATTAATTGTGGACCAGCCATGATGCCAACTTCGGATGACTTGGCCGCAAGCGAGGTAAGGGAGGAACAGGTGGTCGCCTATCTGCAAGACCATCCGGACCTTCTGTTCCGCTACCCCGACCTGATTCTCGCCACACCGTCACGATGGCAGGATACCAAGGTGGTGGATCTCCAGCATGTTATGATCAACCGGCTGCGGGAGGAACTCGACTCCTTGCGTGGCTGTGCCGATGCGCTGCTGCAAACGACCCGTTCCAACATGTCCACGCAGGAACGGACGCACCGGGCTGTTCTGGCACTGCTCGGCGCCGACAGCTTCGCAGACCTGTGCCGGGTCGTGAGCGAAGATTTCCCGGTCCTGCTTGCAGTCGATGTGGCGGTGCTGGGCCTGGAACCTGGCCTTGCCTGGCCGGTGGCATCCTTGCGGTGTCTGGGACATGGCGACACGGACCGATTTCTAAGCACGCGCGAGACCGTGCTGCGGGATAATCAACCGGGCGATCCGTTTCTGTTCGGAGAGGCTGCCGGTGCGGTGCGATCGGATGCATTAGTCCGTCTGCGCCCGGGGTCGGACCTACCTCAAGGCGTGCTGGCACTGGGAGCCTGTGCCGCCGGCGCCTTTCACGCCGGTCAGGGCACCGAGCTGCTGATGTTCCTGGGGCGGGTGCTGGAACAGTGTGTACGCCGATGGGCACCCCCGGCCCCGTGACTGCCATCCCCGGGGATG
>CAZUWH010000004.1:0-15668 GCA_964624075.1 uncultured Rhodobacterales bacterium | reverse complement strand
ACAGTGTGTACGCCGATGGGCACCCCCGGCCCCGTGACTGCCATCCCCGGGGATGCCGCCGTGCAAGCGGTCGTGGCCGACTGGCGGTGCTGGCTGGCGAACGAACGGCGTGCCTCGCCTCACACGGTTGATGGCTATGGTCATGACCTGTCAGCCTTTCTGACCTTCCTTGCCGGTTACCAGGGGGCCGAGCCCACGCTGGAGGATCTTGCCGTCCTGACTGTTGCCGATTTCCGCGCCTATCTGACGGCTCGCCTGAACGACGGCCTGTCACGGATCTCTCTCGCCCGGGCGCTGTCCAGCCTACGCGGGTTTTTCCGCTGGCTGGACCGGACTGGTCGGGTCAGAAACAGTGCGGCTGGTGCTGTGCGTTCACCACGGTTGCCGAAATCGATTCCCAAAGCGCTGAGTGAAACAGACGCTCTGGACAGCCTGCTCACCAGCGCGATCTTGCAAGACGAGTCCTGGCTCGCGCAGCGTGATGTGGCCTTGTTTACACTGTTGTACGGCTGCGGTCTGCGAATCGGCGAGGCGCTTGCCCTCAATCACGCCGATGCCCCGACGGGCGATATCATGGTGGTCACGGGCAAGGGGCACAAGCAGCGGCTGGTCCCGATTCTACCGGTCGTCGCGCAGTCGATCGCCGCCTACCTCGCGCAGTGCCCCTTTGCCCCGGCGCCGGATGCCCCGCTCTTCCTCGGGGTGCGTGGCAAACGGCTCAATTCCGGCGTGGTGCAACGGCAGATGCGGCGTATCCGTGCCCGATTGGGCTTGCCAGAGACCGCCACTCCCCACGCCCTGCGACACAGTTTCGCGACTCACCTGCTGGCGGGCGGGGGGGATTTGCGCACCATTCAGGAATTGCTGGGGCACGCTTCCCTGTCGACCACCCAACGCTATACGGACGTAGATACCGCCCGTCTGACTGCTATCTACCAGTCCGCTCATCCGCGTGCCAGAGGGTAATACGGAGTCCGGAAAATTTCCGGAAACCGTATAAGCAGCGATTCTCATTATGGGAATGACGCTGATTTACAGAAGAGGCCTCCTGCCCCCCCTCTCCCTTTCCAGGCTACCGTATGCATACAAGTCTGCCCCGGCGCGGTGTAGAATCGTTGCTTTCCCCATCAGGCACACCTCTTCCCCCTGAAGGAGGGAACACGCCCTCCCCCTAGAGGGGGGGTCACCCCCCGGGGGGGGGTGAAGCCTGTCAAGGCGACTTAGAATAAAGTCCATACTGAGATTGCCAGAGGATTAGGGGACGTTGTCATCCTGGCGGCCTGCGCCAGCCCATTTGATGGCTTTCCTGGAAGCAAGGACGTGTTCTTGCACGAATTAGCGAAATGGCGCATGCCCGCCCTGGTCGATCTGCCCTCATCCCGCTTTGTGCACCGCCGGAAGGCAGTTGACAGGTGACAGTGGTCCCTACAGTAGTCCCTTCAGAGGTGGACCAGGTAACGTTTATCCGTCCCCCTGGAGAGCCATGAATTTGCGCACCATGGCCAGATCGAGGTCATTGTCGCCGGTCCTGCTTTCAGTAAAGGCAGAGGGCGTGGCGGGTTGCTGTTCAGATACGGCCAGGAGAATGTCATCGACGTTGCGCGCAGTGGTCAGCATGACGTTCCCTCCCGCAGGAACACGGCCAATGGCGTTGTCGATCAGGTTGAACAGACGCAAACGGCTATCCGTTCCAAAAACTGCCACCGCTTCAGCCAGGTGGCCCAATGTTTCTCGTTGAACGGCGATTAGGGTATTGCAGGAACGTTCTAGGGCCAGCCAATCCGTCATATCCTCGTAGACGCACTGCAGGCCTCCCAGTGGATGAGGATAAATGACACGGCGCAGGGTGCTGCCGTCAGGCAGGTGCATCAGGTCTTCGAAAGGTTCGATCAGGGTGGTGAAACGGCCCAATTCCAACCGCTTGAAGGAGGGAAAGTCAGATACTTCCGGAAGGCGGGGTTGTAAAAGGCGAGACGGGTGTCGGCTCCATAGATGACAATGGTGGTCGCGAGATTTTTCAGAACGTTATTCTGGGCGGCAAGATGGCGCAGCGGTTCGTCTTCGACCGGTCATGTCGAAAGCGATACCAACCGTGCACAGATCACCCGGGCTGTCTCCCATCGTGACGGGCCCCTCGGTGACTGCCATCAGGCAACGGGCCCCTTTTGATGACCAGATAGGACAATCTAATCTGCTCCTTGCCGACGGCGCGCACCAGAGCGGCTAGGGCCAGAACCTGGCGGACAGCCGTCCCTTGCACCAGTTTCCCGTCCTTCCGCCACTGCGACTTCGGGCGAGGGAGCATCCACCGCATCGGCATAGGCCTGGTTGCAGAATACAAGCGCCAGACTGTCGTCCCGCAGCCATACCGGCACTGGCAGGCCATCGAACGAGGCCGCCAGCCGGTCGCGGTAACGGCGCACCTGGGCGACCTCCTGCACCGCACGGGAGATCAGACGGGCAGTCTCAGTGGTATCACGTATCCATACCACGTCGACAAGTGGCGCCTCATCCTCGGTCGCGACACGAACACCGAAGGCGAGCACATGACGCGTTCCTTCGTTTGACGTCAGTTCCAGCTCAAACGAGTGCCGCGGGCGCACAGCTCTTCGACGGTCCTACGGACCGCGTCATGGCCGAGTCCTCGTCGAAACTGGCCAGCACGGCATCAAACATAGAACCGGTTTCCTTGACCAGACCCAACAGAACCACCAGTCGCCGCGAGCAAACCTCCGCGACTATACCACGGCTGTAGCGCCATCTATAATAGCCACCAGGGGCCATGGTAAATATTTCTCCCTCCAGATTCTGCTCGCGACGCAAGATCCGGCCCACACGATGGTTGAGCCACAGGAGGGCGGGTGCAAACAGCAGGAAGGCCAACAGGGCACCTGCTCCAGCAGCCAGATGCGCCGGCCACTTCGCCCCATCCAGTGGACGGGCCCCGCGCGGGGCCCAGGCCATCTGCGGGCAGCACCGATCTCCGCCGCTGTGGCTATCACGGCCACTATCACGGCGGCCATTACGGCAACGAGGCGCTCCATCCCACCCGGTCCATCAGAGGCAATGGCTCAATAGCGATAGCTATCAGGCTTGAAGGGTCCCTCTGGCGCCATTCCAAGGTAGGTCGCCTGTGCGGGTGTCAGGACCGTAAGCCTTGCCCCCAATTTATCAAGATGCAGGCGCGCCACCATTTCGTCCAGATGTTTGGGCAGGACATAGACGGTCCTTTCATATTTGCCGGGATTGGTCCACAGCTCGATCTGGGCCAGAATCTGGTTGGTAAAGGAGGCGCTCATGACAAAGCTCGGATGACCTGTTGCACATCCCAGATTGACCAGCCGCCCTTCCGCCAGAAGGATAATGCGCTTCCCATCCGGAAATTCAACTTCATCCACCTGCGGCTTGATGTTATACCACTTTAGATTACACAGTGCAGATATCTGCACCTCTGCATCGAAATGACCGATGTTGCAAACGATGGCGCGATCCTTCATGACGCGCATGTGGTCGAGCGTGATGATGTCAATGTTGCCTGTTGCTGTGACGAAGATGTCGGCCCGCATTGCCGCCGTTTCCATCGTGGTGATTTCGTAACCCTCCATGGCTGCCTGCAGGGCACAAATGGGATCGATCTCGGTGACCAGCACCCGGCATCCGGCTGCACGTAAGGAGGCTGCCGAGCCCTTGCCCACGTCGCCGAAACCGCACACAACCGCCACCTTGCCAGCCATCATCACGTCGGTGGCACGACGGATGCCATCCACCAGGCTTTCACGGCATCCGTACCTGTTATCGAATTTTGACTTGGTAACGCTGTCATTGACATTGATCGCTGGCACCCGCAACGTACCTTTCTGGGCCATTTCCTGCAGCCGATGCACGCCTGTGGTGGTTTCCTCAGAAATGCCGCGAATCTCTTTCAGCAATTCGGGATGCTTCTCGTGCAACACCAGGGTCAGGTCACCGCCATCATCTAGCGCCATGTTAGGCCGCCAGCCACCGGGTCCAAATAGAGTCTGGTTGATACACCACCAGTATTCTTCTTCCGTTTCACCCTTCCAGGCGAACACGGGAATGCCGGCAACGGCCATGGCGGCAGCGGCATGGTTCTGGGTGGAAAAGATGTTGCAGGAGCTCCAGCGGATCTCAGCCCCCAGGGCAAGGAGGGTTTCCATCAAAACAGCCGTCTGAATGGTCATATGCAGACAGCCAACGATCTGGGCGCCTGCCAAAGGCTTCCGGGCGCTGTACGTGGCACGCACAGCCATCAGCCCCGGCATTTCGGTTTCAGCAATGGCAATCTCCTTGCGTCCCCACCCGGCCAGCGTTATGTCAGCGACCTTGTAATCCGTAAAATCCATGGCTGTCTCCAGGGCTTGCTCCAACAGGCATAATATCATCGTGTCATCCATAGCGAAGACAGGCGCATAACACTCCGCTCCACTTCCCGCAATGATTGCCTGGCGGGGCAAGGAACAGCGGTCATACAGCCTTGGAATGGCGGTGCTCACCTGTCTTGAGATAACGGTCGAAAACCGCGCATACCGCCCGCACCAGAGGCCGCCCGGCAGGCGTGACACAGATGGTGCGATCTGTGCGTACGACGACCCCGTCAGCCTCCAACCCGGCTAGGGCGTCCAACTCAGGCATGAACAGGGCTCCGTTGCGCCCGAAACACGCCGCCACGGCATCCAGATCCACTGCCATGTCGCACATCAGCCGTTCGATGACGGCTCGGCGCAAATGGTCGTCCTCGGTGAGAGCGATGCCGCGGCGGGTGGCAAGCCGACCGGAACGGATCAGACGCTTGTAGGCCGCCACGTCACCCTCGTTGATGACATACCCTTGTGGCAAGCTACTAATGGCTGAGGCCCCGAACCCCAGGAGGACCGTGGCCTGGTCGGTGGTATAGCCCTGAAAATTCCGGTGTAGGCGCTCCTCCCGCAAGGCCAGAACCAGCTCATCATCGGGAGCGGCATAGTGGTCGAGCCCCACCGCCACGTAACCGTGAGAGGCAAGACGCGCGTGCGCGGCCTCATACTGACACCAGCGCTCCGCCGTGTCAGGCAGGACCGTTTCGTCGATCAGGCGCTGATGCTTCTTCATCCATGGCACATGGGCGTAGCCGAACAGTGATAGACGCTGGGGGCCAAGCGCGACTGCCTGATCAATCGTCTCCACCACGCTCGCCGTGGTCTGGTGGGGCAGACCATAGACCAGATCCATGTTGATGGCGGTGATGCCATGAGCCCGCAGCCAGTCGATCACCTGCGCGGTGACGGCGTGCGGCTGGATACGGTTGATGGCCTTCTGAACCGTTTCGTTGAAATCCTGAACGCCGATCGAGGCCCGGGTCACCCCCGCTGCCGCCATGGCCGCCACATAGGCTGCATCGGTCGTACGAGGATCCAGTTCGACAGCGATCTCGGCATCGGGTGCAATGGCAAAGCGGGACCGCAGACGAGCGATTGTATGCGTGAAATCCTCCGGGGACAGGATGGTTGGACTGCCGCCCCCGAAATGAATATGGTACACCACTCTTTTCCCTGGCAACTGTTCAGCAACAAGGTCTATTTCAGAGAACATTGCATCAATGTAATCAACTATAGAATGATACTTTCTGGTAATCCTGGTATGGCAGCCGCAGAACCAGCACATTTCCGCGCAATAGACGATATGCACGTAGAGAGACAACCTATTAGCGGCAGACAATGCCGACAGCCAGCCCGCATAAGCGACAGCCTCTACCACCGGGGAAAAGTGCGGTGTGGTTGGATACGAGGTATAGCGGGGCAACCTTAGATCGTACTTACTCATCAAAGTCTGAAACATAACCTAATCTTACCTTAGCCTGACCATGATGGCCAATGATAATGATTCGTCCCCTGTTAGCTCAATCAGCCTGTGGAAAGGACCCTCGCTATGCCACGCTTTTTCGCTGACCTGTCTCTGTTATTTCCAGAACTTTCTTTCCAGGATCTCTTTAAAGCTGTAGCCGCAGCCGGTTTCAGGGGCGTCGAATTTCTTTTGCCGGCAGAGGATCTCCCGCTTGGCCGGATCGGGGACTTGGTGGCGGCAAACGGCTTGCAGGCGGTTCTGATCGAAAGAGGTTGGAATGGGCTCTGGTGACGGCCAACTTCATCGCGTGTTCACAGATTCTCGTGCCGCGGGAACCAGCGGAGCAGCTATGGCGGGCGGTGAAGGCGGGTTGGGGTGGAAAGATCCGTTTGCTGGTCCCAGCTCCTGTCGAGTCGGTGGAGGCCGTTGCCCTTTTGCCGGCCGTCAGGGGCGTGCAGCTTCTTTCACATCGTCCAGGGTATGGGCATTGACGGAATACTCGCTCCATTTGTCAAGCTGTTCGCTGGGAGCCGTCTGAACATTCTCCACTGCCCCAGGAGAAAGAGGACCGAAACGCAGGTGGAGCCTGACGGAGCAGCATCTCAGCCTTGCCCTCGGCCCTACCCTGCTGCATCGGCCTCTGTCGTCGCCGCAAAAGCGACCGCGGCATGGTCCATACTGCCGCTCCAGCGGTTCGGGGGAAGCAAGGTAACGACCTCCGCTGGCAATCGCTCGCGCAGGAGCACCCCCGCCGTGTCCGGACGGTCCTGGCCAGAATGCCCCGCGCTATGCCAGGGTTTTTTGCGGAAGAAATCTCCTGGCAGTTCATCACGAATTCATAAAGTAAATAATACGTGTATAAGAAACTCGAACATTGTACAACTTTTATATTAAATAAATTATAAAAAGTCTTGAAATACATTTATTAAGTACAGTTAATGCTCTCTAAACGGATTATAATCCAAGAGCAATGAACGTAAACGAGATGATAAATGATTTGTCACGATCGATACTAATTGGTGTGAATAGAAGAACGTGGAAAAGGGGAATTCTTTATATTCGGAATGTTCAAAACCCTGTGCCTTCGCGCGGTGATCCTGGTGCTCACGACCACCGCCCACGCCTTTGAACTGCACGGTTCTTCAATCCTGGCCAAGAATACCGTCATGCCGAACAAGGCGAAGATCGAGGCGGCGGCCAGTGTCATGTTTAATGTGGTCATAAACGGCTCGGGCAACGGACTCAAAGGACTGATCGCCGGCAAGGCCAACATGGCCATGATCTCGGCCCCGCTCGACGTGGAAGCAGCGCTTACCAACACCAAAGAGCCGGGCAGCCTGGACATAACCGGAATAGTAGATCTTCCCGGTCGGGAAGGCCAGTATCATGCTCGTGCCCCATCCGCAGAACCCCGTCACCCTCACTGAAGACCAGATCCGGGCCGTGTTCGCGGGGGAGGTGACCAATTGGAAGGAACTCGGCGGGGCCGACAGCCTGATTCTGGTGGTGATCGAAGCGAATGGCCAGGGAACGCGGGCGGTGGTGGAAGGCCTCTTCATGAAAGGAAAGCCCTTTGTAGCCAATGCTAGGGTACTTCAGGTTCTGAGCCAACTGACCCAGGTAGTGAGAGCCAAGCCCCCAACGCGATCAGCTATGGCAACACCCCCAGCATGGCGGGTCTGACACTGAAAGTGGTACCGGGAGTCGAAGTGGTACAGCTACTTACCCTGGTCACCAGGGGAGCACCCACGCCCGAACAGCAAAGGTTCATTACCGTACGCCTGTTGAGAAGGAAGAGAAAACATGCGAATCCCTATTGGAATCAGGCTGACGGCGATTAATGGCGTGGCATTGGCAGCGTTAGTTGTGGTGCCTTGGCGTCGTCGCGGGAACAGGATTCCAGCGTCTGGAGGGATTGGGCCATGCCCTCTATATTGCTGCCCCCAAGAATCTTCGCGGCCTGCGGCGATTTTCGCTAAGCGGCTAGGATCTGTGGACATTCACCGGAGGGCAAGATCAAGACAAGAAAGGTGCCAACAAGGGGAATCGTGGCTACATGGCACGGCTTTGCCGAAGAGGCGGTTGTCTTTACCCGACCGCCCGGGATCGCCCTTCTTTCCCGGCAGAAGAGGGGCAACCCGTTCCCACGGTGAGTCGCTCAACAGCATGCGCGTCGGGGTTGGCCTCTGTTTTCCAGCCGTGAGTCGAATTTTGCTCGTTACAGGAATCCCCTTTTCGCCGGTGAATGTCTACAGGCTCTTATCGGTTTCTGGAAAGTCCATGGACTTTCCAGAAACCGATAAGAGCCTTGCCAGCAATCCGGAAGGCGGTCGTAATACCAGACTCCCGGACAGGGAAAGGAATGGTTCAGAAGCTCACGTCAAGCCCAGAGACCAGGCCATAGGCCCAGGTATTCTGGTCATCGATACTCCGGTCCTGGCCGTTGAACTTGCCGTGGAAGAGGCTCGCCTTCAGGTCCACGCTCGGCCTGAGCGAATATTTGCCCGACACCAGATGGGTTTGAAACTTCTCACTCCAATCACCATCGCCATGATCACCACGGCGCAGTTCCTGGAAGTAGGTGTAGTTCACCCCCCACGGCCCGCTGGCATAGGCGATTCTGGTATTCCAGGCATGGCCATCCAGCGAGTGGGTGCCCGGAAATTGAAGCGCCAGGTAAGAACCACCCACCGTGAAGCCTGCGTACTTGATTCTGAATCCGCCATTCCAGGCCTTCAGGGTGTCGTCATTGTCTGCCGTGAGATCCTGATGGGCGTAGCCACCGTTAACACCGATCGACACACCGCCGAATTCCCTGGCACAGGCTAGGGTGACATCCCAGTGGTCGTTGTCAGTGTTTTTAGTATTGTTACTCGTGCCGAGCACACCAGGATTCAGCGAATAGGTCAGGCCAAGTTGGAAACCGGCCAGCTGGGGACTAGCGTAGCCCACCATCGGCGCGTCATCAAGCAGCTTTTCAAACGACGTCTGTTTCAGTAAGACGTCATTCAGCACGGAGAAGCCAGCCCCTGGTATCCGCGTCCACAGATCGACATTGTCATAGCCGATGCCGTAATCATCTGGTTGATTGTGCAGGCTGTTGTTGATCAATTCCTTGGCGCCGGCATAGATCTTGCCAAGCGCACCGCCGAGCGACACCCATGCTTCGTCCACGCCAGGGCTGCTGTTGTCGCCGGGGCCAAGATCGTCATTGTAGACGTCGAGCACCATGCGGGCCGTGACTTCCAGCCCATTGTCCAGAGTCGTCGTCCCACTGAAAGCGATTTCATCGTCGGTGTTGATGCCAAACGTGTTGAAGTTTCGTCCGGCGTCCTTTTCATGCTTCACGATGCTAAACCGTTCCTGCATGTTGCCGCTGATGATGATCTTGAGAGGTTCGGCGGCCTGCACAGTTGCGGTAGTTAAGCAGGCAGCAATCATCACAGGTATACCGAACAAGATTTCCTTTGTGCCTGTTTTCATGATCCGTATCCTTTATGCAGTGGGAAATGTCGTTTTTCGCTTCTCTGTCTTTTCCTCACGAGAGACGTGCGTTATCTCCCTTCACGGATCAAGCGCAGGACGATGGACAGAGCGGGTGGTGCGATGTTCCCTGTGGCATTGGTGCCACAGTGTGGTAGGAAGTTATGCATCCCTGCTTTTTTGAGAGGCGGACACGGTCAAGCAAAACGGGAGTTAACAGAAGGGTCGTTCTGCGCTAATACGGATTACTGGAAAGTTCCTGGAAGGACGGACGTTCCACCTGCCGCAAGCGCGGGCTGGATGTTCGTGTTTCTGGAAAGCGTGGAGATTTTCCGGAATCTGCACCAAGGTTATCCTGCGGGGTCAATACCGCCCGGGGAAGCTCAAAGGGTAAGCGCGAGGTGGCAAGCGATGGGACAAGGAGCATGGTTATGACCAGACCGATCAAACGCACCACCATGCTGGCGGCAGCGGTGGGGCTGATGACACTTGCGGGGTGCGAATACACCGAGGCCGTCTACCCTGAAAAAATCCACAAGAATGAACCCCCGATCTTTCGGGCGCCGGGCGAGGAAATCAAGCATGAAACCATCTTCGGTCCCGAAGGACTCACCTTGTTCGGTGGACGCAGTCGGCAGGAGCAAGACGGTGCAGGAGGAATCGGCGTCAATAGCTTCCTGTGGCGGGCGGCGCTCGACACCATCGTCTTCATGCCGATGAATTCAGTCGATGTGTTTGGTGGCGTCATCATTACAGATTGGTACGCCCCCTCAGAAAGCCCTCATGAACGCTTTAAGGTCGATATCTATATTTTCTCACGTGAGCTGCGCTCAGATGGTCTCAAGGTTGCCGCCTTTCGCCAGATTCGCCAGCCCGATGGTGAATGGCGGGATGCGCCTCTCCATGTCAACACTGAGCTGGAGAACGCTATTCTGACCCGCGCCCGCCAGCTACGGATGGCCTCCACCAAGAAACGAGACCGGTGAGCGTAAGGTATGACACAGGCCGTGTTGCTGCGAACAACAACCGGATGCGTCATGGCCAGCCTTATACCCATGAGCGTAAACCTGACTTGTTCTCACGGGGGGACCCGCCGCGACCGCGGCGGTGCGCCGCATGGCGCAAAAGCCAGGGGCCGTGGATGCGGGGCCCGCTGGCGCCTGGGGGAGGTCACGATCAAGGCTCAAAGATGTTATCTCACGGCTGCCCGACATGCGTGTCTGGTTTGTCACCTGCAAGGAGGAGGATCATAACATGCTATGTGCGATAGAGAACCACGTGCAGCGCAAAAACCCTGCCTGCGCTCATAGCAGGTAGGACACCAGCCCTCCTGATTCCTTGACCGGAAAGGCATGTCTCGACTGAAACATGGTGAACAAAATCATAGCGGAGACGGCATCGTGGCGCGCAATGACGAACGATACAATTTCAAGGACGCAGAGGCCCGCTGGCAGGCGGTGTGGGAGGAGCGCCAATGCTTCCGCGTCACGGAAGATCCGAATCTTCCCAAGTATTACGTCCTAGAGATGTTCCCGTACCCGTCTGGTCGCATCCATATGGGTCACGTCCGCAACTACACGCTGGGTGACGTGGTGGCCCGATTCCGGCGGGCGCAGGGATTCAATGTGCTCCACCCGATGGGTTGGGACGCGTTCGGCCTGCCGGCCGAGAACGCTGCCATCGAGCACAAGGTGCCGCCGGCACAATGGACGGCATCCAACATCGCCGCCATGCGGGAGCAGTTCAGGCCCATGGGCCTGTCGCTGGACTGGTCACGGGAAGTGACCACGTGCAATCCAGACTATTACCGCCACGAACAGAAGATGTTCCTCGACTTTCTGCGCCGTGGCCTCGCCTATCGCAGGGAGTCGTGGGTGAACTGGGATCCGGTCGAGCATACGGTGCTTGCCAACGAACAGGTCATCGACGGCTGCGGCTGGCGCTCCGGCGTGCCTGTGGAACGGCGCCGGTTGGCACAGTGGTTCCTGAAAACCACTGTCTATGCTGAAGGCCTGCTGGCCGGTCTTGATACCCTTGACCGCTGGCCGGAAAAGGTCCGGGTGATGCAGGCCAACTGGATCGGCCGTTCAACTGGAGCGCAGGTGTATTTTCCGGTCGTGGGACGTGATGAATCGATCGAGGTGTTCACGACGCGGCCCGATACGCTGTTCGGGGCGGCCTTCTGTGCCCTGTCATCGCACCACCCTCTGGCGGTCGCTCTAGCCGGTTTCGACCCGGCTCTCGCCGCGTTCCTGAGAGAATGCGACCGGATCGGCACGTCCGAGGCCGCCCTCGAAACCGTCGAGAAAAAAGGTTATCGCACCCAGGTCACGGTTCGTCATCCGTTCGTCGATGGGTGGGAATTGCCGCTTTATGTCGCCAACTTCGTCGTGATGGACTATGGAACCGGTGCCATTTTCGGCTGTCCAGCCCATGACCAGCGCGACATGGATTTCGCCCGCAAGTATGGCCTGCCGGTCAAGGCTGTCACGGCTCCGCGTGAGGCCGATCCGGTCGCCTTTGCCGCCGCCCTTGAATCCTCGTCCCTGTCTTTCACGGGAGAAGGAATCGCCATCAACTCTGCCTTCCTGAATGGATTGGAGGCTGAAGCGGCCAAGCGTGCCGCCATCGCCTGGCTGGAGGCGCTGGGGCGTGGTCACAGCAGTGTTCAGTATCGTCTGCGGGACTGGGGCGTGTCGCGGCAACGTTACTGGGGGTGTCCGATCCCTGTCATCCATTGTCCGGCCTGTGGTGTGGTCGCGGTGCCGGAACCGGATCTACCGGTCACGCTGCCTGCGGATGTGGACATCACCGGCACCGGCAATCCCCTTGACCGTCACCCCACCTGGAAGCACGTCGCCTGCCCTGCCTGTGGCAGCCCTGCCCAGCGCGAAACGGACACTTTTGACACGTTTTTCGAATCTTCATGGTATTTCCTGCGCTATTGCGCGCCTCATGCAGAATCTGCTCTTGATCGCGTCGCCGTGGCCTACTGGCTTCCGGTGGACCAGTACATCGGCGGAGTCGAGCATGCAGTCCTGCATCTTTTGTATGCCCGCTTCTTCACCCGTGCCCTGCGGGATTGTGGCCATCTGGCCCTTGCGGAACCGTTTGCTGGCCTGTTCACGCAAGGGATGGTCTGCCACGAAACCTACAAGGGGTCGGATGGGGCTTGGCTGTCCCCCGAAGCCGTGGTTTGCGCCGGGGGTAGCCAGATGGTGCGGGCAGCCGACGGCGCCCCTGTCACCGTCGGTCGTTCCGAGAAGATGTCGAAGTCGCGCAAGAACGTGGTCGATCCGGCTCGCATCATCGAGGCCTATGGCGCCGACGCGGCACGGCTGTTCATGCTGTCCGACAGTCCGCCCGACCGCGACCTGGAATGGACCGACGCCGGCATCGATGGCGCATGGCGCTATCTCAACCGCGTATGGCGGCTGGCTATAAGGCCCCTGCCGCCACCAGAGGACATGCCTCTTCTCGCCCCTGTTCCGGCAGCCCTGATCCGACAGGCACACAAAACGGTCGCGACCGTCACGGACGACCTAGAAAAGCTGCGCTTCAACACCGCCGTGGCCCACATTCGCGCGCTGACCAACGCCATGACGGAGCTCCCTTTCGACCAGGCGGGCGCAGAGTGGGCCTATCGCCTTGCCCTGGAGACGGTTGTCCGTCTTTTGGCACCGATCACCCCCCATCTAGCCGAGGAGATCTGGCGGCGACTAGGTCATGCACGTCTTTTGGCCGAATCCCCGTGGCCAGTGCCCGATCCGGCCCAATTGGTCGATGAAACGGTAACCATGGCCGTGCAGGTGAACGGCAAGCTGCGTGCAACCATGACAGTTGCGAATGGAGTGGACACGACCACTGCGAAAACGGCTGCTCTTGCCCTGCCTGCCGTGCAGCCTTTCATCGCGGGACGATCCGTCCGCAAGGTGATCGTCGTGCCTGATCGGATCGTCAATATCGTCATGTTGTCATAGTCATTCTCGTGGTGTCGATCGTGTGCGACGCTCAACGCCGTCATCTGTTCTGGCTGGCTGCCGGCATGATTGGATTCGTGGCCGCTCCCTTGTTGGGGGGGTGCGGGTTTCATCCCTTGTATGCCAGGCAGCATGAAAAAAACATTCCGGCTGAACTGGCCCAGGTGCGGATCAACCCGATCGGGGATCGCATGGGCCAGATCCTGCGCAACGCCATGATCGACCGCATGGGCGGCGTGCCAAAGAGGCCCCGTTATGCGCTTTCGGTCGTGCTCACGCCGTCCAGCCAGGAAATCAGCAGCCGCAAGGACAACACCGTCTTGCGTATCAATCTGACCGTCGTGGCCCTCTATCATTTGCGTGGCTTCGGGGAGAGCGAACAGCCGATCGTGTTCTCCGACAAGGCGCGCACCGTCATCGGTTACGACGTGCTTGAGGCCCAGTACAGCACGGTGGTGGCAGAACGCGATGCCCAGCAGCAGGCGGCACAGCAACTGGCTGAAGCCATTGTCGATCGCCTGGCGATCCATTTCCTGGGCATGCATACCCACACGGGGGCGGATGAAGCCCGCAAGGCACATTCCAAGACGGTGGAGACACCATGAAGCTGAAACCCGCCCAGACAGGATTCTTCCTGCGTCACCCCGATCCGGCGGTGCGGGCGGTCCTGATCTACGGCCCCGACAACGGGCAGGTGCGTGAGGTCCTGGACACCCTGACGAGCGCCATCGTCACGGACCGCAGGGACCCGTTCCAGGTCAGCGAGCTGAGCGCCGCCATGGTGCAGGCTGATCCGGCCCGCCTAGCCGACGAAGCCGCTGCCTTGGTCTTGACGGGCGGGCGCCGGGTGGTACGGCTTCGTGAAGCTGACGACGCGATTGCCGGCGTGCTGGAGCATTTTCTGGCGACGCCCGGGGGCGAGGCTCTTGTCGTGGTGGCTGCCGGTGATCTTGGGAAAACTTCAAAGCTGCGTCAGCTGTTCGAGGCGGCCGGGGACGCCATTGCCCTGCCCTGTTACCTGGATGACGCGGGAACGTTGGCACCGGTCATTCACGACATGCTGCACCGGTTTGAACTCAAGGCGGAACCAGCCGCCGTAACTTATCTGATGGGGCGGTTGGGCGGTGACCGTCTGCAAAGCCGCCGGGAACTGGAAAAGTTGGCGCTTTATGTCCAGGCGGGCGGCAATGTGGTGACGCTTACGGAAGCCATGGCTTGCATCGGCGATAGCACCGCCCTGACCCTGGAGAGCCTCGCGTTCGTTGTCGCCGACGGGGACCAGGCCAGAACGGATCGCATGTATGCGCGACTTGTGCTGGAGGGCATGGGCCCGGTTGGCGTCTTGCGCAGCCTGAGTCGTCACTTCCAGAGGTTGCATCTAGCGGCCAGCCTCATGGTCCGGGGCAGCAGTATCGATCAGGCAATGGCCGCCCTGAAACCTTCGCTTTTCTTCAAGGTCAGGGATCGTTTCCGGGCCCAGCTCCTGGTATGGACAGAGGACAGGCTAGCCGGAGCGCTTGATCTGCTGACACAGGCCGAGATCAATTGCAAGACCACGGGCATGCCAGACCAGGCTCTGTGCGGCCGAACCTTGTTGCAGCTTGCCCGCATCGGGACCACCTTGCGACGCACCAGGACCAGGGACGGTAGCTCCGGAAAGAACAATACCGGGGCGCCCCGTGTTTGACACATCCTCCCGCTTGCCCGTCAAGGGCAATACGTTGCCGCACACCGTGCGAGAGGAAGTTGAGGCTCTTGCGCGCGCCTATTCGGAAGTGCACGCGCGCCCCACCGGCCCGGCGGACGATCCCCTGGTGGGGCGATCCGTCCAGAGGATATCGAGGAAACGGTGATTGCCCGCGGCGGCTGGAAAGGCCGCGGCGATGTGGAGGTAGAAGGCTCCGGCTGAGGTCTGGTCAAGTTCATCTGGCGCCACGGGGAGGAGTCGTCCAAACCAGAAGCCATGCAGGTGATGCGGGAGGGTATTCTGCGCTTTCTGGAGGTGATCCGGAAATACGAGGCGTGACCTGCAGGAGCGGATGATTCTCAGCGGGAATGGGTGGTTGCATGTGCTGATGGGCGGCGCATCGTGTATGCGGATCGGCCTTTTGTTGAGAATGGACGTCGCTGTGTGGTGACCGCTCATGTCACGGACCAGAAAAAAGGACCGCCCCTGTCGCCAGAACGGCTGGTTTCCCGTGACAGAGATTCCCGAGTCCCTCCCACGGATACCCGCCCGGGCGCCTTATGATCAGCTTCCCGAGGGACCAGCCACGAACGGCATACCTCCTGCCGCTCCGGTCCGCCAGGGCGATGTTGTGGGGAGGCCCCGTCTCTCCCCCCCCCCCCCCCCCCCCCCCCCCC